>JAZLHJ010000028.1:0-51163 GCA_045616785.1 Lachnospiraceae bacterium | reverse complement strand
AGTTATACACTGAAAGAGCTGCACACCTGTATCCGGAATAATAAATGTAATCTTCTGCAGATTCTTCTGTATCTGCACATTTCAAAATAAGGTCCTTCAGCCCATACTGGTTTGACATCGGAATGCCTTCATTTCCCATGCTGTCGCATACAATAATCGGATCCTTGGTATTATCATTCGTATCAAGAACAATAATTGCATAAAGCATTTTATCAGTACTTTTTATGTACCAGATAAGATCATCCGTGGAAACATAACCATTCTCACCCATGTCATCTTCTATACTCTTTAGCGTTGCTACAAGCGAAGACTTCGTAGTTCCATCGACTTCATTGTCAAAATATCCTTCGATTGAAACAGAAAGCGCAAGAAATGTTACTACTACCGCAAGTTCCGACATACAGAACATTCTGATAACAAGAGCCTGATGTGTAAGACCAAGCGTCAGTGCAACGATTACAACAAGAATGGGAAGTCCTACAAGTGCAACCGCAAGAAATGCTTTTCTTACGCAAAATGCTTTCCACGGTTTCTCAAGCTCCGTCGAAACCTGCGACGCAACCCTGTTGTTGGTTGCTTCTGCAAGCTCGTCGCCTTCAAGCTCCTTCATACCGCTTTCAAAGGTCTGCTCATTCCACGAAAAAAGATAACCATGCCCCTCAAGAAGAACAAACTGGTTATAACCCTCTTCAGTTGTTACCGGCACATCAAACGCACCCTCTGCTTCATATTCGGATGACTGTGCCCATACAAAGAGTCCCATTATCAGGACTCCCAAAATCACAATAAGTACTCTGACTTTTCTCATTCTGTGTCCTTATCTCACTGCAACAGTGATTCGGTTCCTATTTGTTTGAATGTATTTACAAAAAATCTGAGAAATGGAATATCTCCGAAAATAAGCTGAGATATAAGCATTACCAGTGCAACAGCTGCGGCAATAACACATACAACAAGAAGAATACGGAAAAGAACATCCTTATACTTTGAAAGAAGCTTCTTTCCTCTCTCCTTGTAGCCTTCCTTCTCTACGGGAACCGAAGCCGCCTCCAAATCCCTGTAAAGTTCAACAAACTTCTTATATTCACCATGCTCGTTCTTCATGGCAAGAAGCTTATAGCTTGCAGTCTTCAGATTACCTACATGATCGAGGAGTCTGAAAAGAAGTCTTGCCGCAACAAGCACGCAGTCTTTTTCCTCAATCTCCAAATCGAGTTCATCGAGATTAAGACAATATCCCATATGAACACTCTTGTCCTGACGCATGTTAATCTGGTCCTGCGTCAGCTGAAGATACAGTATCGGGAAAGGAATTCCGCCGGACATACATTCGACTACGATTCTCATACATAACTGCTCACAGTCGGAGAGTGTCCTGATATCGGAAGAAAAGAATTTCTCGACAGACCTTTCCTTCTCATATCCGAAGACAATTATGTAATTGTTTTCCCAGGTAAAGTATTTAACAATTGCGTCCTTGGAAACATTCGGCGCTGTCTCCTCATATGCCTTAAGGAAATTCTTTGCGACCGAGTTATCCTTGATTATCAGAAGTGTGTAGTAGGTAAGCATGCTTGCCGACAAATCCTGACACACAACCACATCGTTAACCTTGCCCCGGTAAAGTTCCTGAGTAACCTGCAGGATCATTTTTCCAGTCTGATATACCATCCGCTAATTCTCCACGAATTACTTCTTCTTAACAACCGCATATGCATATGTATTGATGAAAGGATGCTCAAGGCAGGAGATTCTGATTTCGAATACGCCTTCCTTATTGGGTGCGGTATATACACCGTCTGAAGTAACTTTTCCGCCGCCCTCTTCGGTAACTTCATATGTTACGCTGCACTTTTCCATATTGTGGAAACGAACTGCGAAGAAGTAGTTGTCTCTTGTTCCCATAACAGCTGTAGGTGTCTCGGCCTCAATCCACTGTGTTCCCTGAATTGCCTCCTCTTCGGGTGCTCCGTTTCTGCCAAACTTGATGGCTACCCATCTGAAATTCAGCATGAGACACTCCGTGGGAGCTCCGAACTGTGCAGCAACAACAAAGCTTCCCTTGTCGTTAAGAACTTTAACTGCTGTTTCAAGCTTCGGTGTCTTTCCTTCAAGTTCCCTGAAAAGATCGGAATCACCGTATACCGTACTCTTTACATTAGCGCCCTCGACAACGGCATCCTCGATATACTCCATACCGATATCAACAAATACGGTTCCTGCTCCAAGTCCGTGCATAATCTCGCCGGAATAGAAAACATCACCCTTCTTAACTTTGCCACCGACAGGAATCTCAAGCATTCCGGAAGCAATCTGCATGTTGTTTCCGCTCTGATAAGAAGGCATTACGGAATCAACCTTGGCCTGTGTTTCCTGACTGAATTTGTAAGGAACCTCCTTGGGGAGGAAATAGGAAAGATAATCACGTCTCTTGGAATCAAGTGCAGGCGTCTCAATATATGATTTAACCGCACGCTCCTCGATATGTTCGATAATATATGCAGAATCGGTTCTGATAAGCGTAATGTCTGCAAGAGGAATATAGTCAACCTGACCTCCCATATCATGCAGCTCAAGGCTCATCTTGCCCAGTTCCCGATCAACAAGTTTGTCGGGGCTAATGTCGGAGAGAATAATCTTAAGTGAAAATGCAGAAAGTTCTGCGTTTTCCATATCGCTCTTACATATAAGAACGCTTTCTGTACCGGGCACTTCCTGAACAAATGCCCAGATAACCTTCTCTTTGGTTTCGCCGCTCGTAAGCTGGAGTCCGTCAAAGCATACCTCCTGCTCATGGCCGCCTTCGATTGAAAGGAACGAAGGCATCTGAACTCTGGCGTTAAAAGAGAACGGCTCATTATTATCAGAGAGTTTTGTTGCCGAAACTTTCATGCAGACGTACTGACCCTTGCATACTGTTGCGGGCATTCTGAGCGAAATCTCGTAATTGTCATCCCTGTACAGAACACCGCTTGTCATGAACTCGGTTTCCATTTCGAAAACGCTCATAACCTCTTCGGTATTAAGAAGGAACAGCTCGTATCCTTCTTTAATTCTGTTATATTCATATTCCGAATCATTCTTGGAATTCTTGGCCGAATATACAGGATGATCGTTCTCCTCCATATATCTGAGGCAGAGAGTCAGCTTATTGTCTTCAATCTGACTAAAGCCCTGAATAGCGGAGAGCTTTTTTACAACGGATGTATCAACAACAATTTCTCTTCCGAGAGGATCGATTGCGCATCCGCTTTCAACAAACAGTGACAAATCATCAAGACTGTACACGTTACAACCGCAGACAATACCTGAACCATAGAAAAGATTATTCAGGAATCGTCTCTTGTTGTTCATATACAGCTGCTCGGCCGCAAAATCGGCACTTGTCAGCATCTTGCCTGCATAATACCTGTTACGTTCAAAAGGAAATAAAAGATTATTACTCATACCGGGCACCTCCGTTTTGTACTCCAAGTTATATCTTATCACTATAAAATAATTCTAAATTAAAGATTTCTTAAAGATTGACTTTATCTTCTGCTTTTGTCAGACATTTGTTGCCGGAAGTCTGAATATTACCGTCAATCCCTCTCCTGTCTCGCATTTCGCTTCAACATTTCCGCCAAAGCCTTCAACAATGTTCTTTACACTGAAAAGACCATATCCCGAGCCTTCGGCCCTTCCTGCATTTACGCCGCGAAATCCTTTTTCAAAAAGCCTCGGAAGATCCTCTTTGGGAACTCCGGGACCCGAATCCGTAAAACTGACTCTGATAAAATCATCTTCGGGATATATCCTTATTCTGATACTTCCTGACTTTTTAAGATATTTGAAGGAGTTCTCAAAAAGCTGATAATATATCTTCATCAGTGGAATAACCGCCCCCTTTGCATAAAGCTTCGGGTTAAAAGATGCAACTTCCACCTTAACTCCGTTTCTCGTTGCAATATCGCTTATATAGCCTTTCATCCTCATTGCGATATCAACCATATCTATTTTACCGACATCAATAATCTCTTCTTCTGATTCCTCATCAAGAATGACTTTGATAATCTGGTTCATATAGGTTATATTCTCGCAAATGGATATTATGCACTGCTCTTTCTCATCTTCTCTAAGAAGCTTCTTTTTAAGAAGCTCTCCGTAGCCCGAGATAACAGCCATCGGCATTCTGACGTTATGAGAAAGCATTCTCTTTACCCAGATTGTCTCAATCGCCGCATCCCTTTCTTCCGGAGGATGTTCAAGATCAACTTCCTGCTCGATTTCTGCGTAAGGCTCTTCGTCATTTTCTTTTTTCTTCTTAAAAGGCCACATTACCTATTCCTTCTGCTTTGTTCTGAAAACAGCCTGTCTGTCGAAAATACTCTCGTCCGAATTAATGCCGCCGGAAAACGCAGACTCAAAGGCATCCTTCTTTCTTGTTTCGGAAAACCACTGTTCCTGCCTTGTATCCTTATCCAGTATCATATCCTCAAAATCTTCGGAATTTTTCTTCTTCTTATTCTCTTTATTTCTGTTCTCTCTGAATTTATCTTCCAGAACTCTCGCCATATACTATCCTCCGTCTTGTCAGACTTTGCCGAATATATATCCAACGCTTCTTACTGTCTTAAAAAGAGTTTTCCCGCTTTCGCCAAGTTTTTTCCTTAAATTCGATACGTGCACCATGACAGTACTTGCATCACCAAGGTCATCGGCGCCCCATACTTTTTTATATATCTCGTGATAAAGCATGAGTTCACCCGGTTTTTCAAAAAACGACAGAAGAATGTTATACTCCGTCGGCGACAGCTTCAGGTCCTCACTCCGTTCACCGTTTTCGCTTTCCAGGTAAACTTCGTGCTTGTTTTTATCGATAATGATATTCTCGTACCGCTCTTCCTGTGATACGGTTCTTCCGAGAGTATATTTTTTACTGCGTCTGATATTTGCCCTGATACGGGCCAGAAGTTCTTCGAAATCAATAGGTTTTGTGATATAATCGTCGCCGCCAAGCTCAAGAGCCTCAATCTTGGCATCTTTATCGTTAAGACAGCTCGCAAACAGAATCGGACATGCGGAACTAAGCCTGATATTTCTGCAGATATCAGTCCCCATTCCATCCGGCAGCATCATATCAAGGATAATAAGGTCAAAACTTTGCTTATCCATGACATCGTTCGTCTCCTGAACGCTACCGGCCGTCCATACCTCGTACTCATTGTTCTCAAGAATTCTTCTCATAATAAATGAAAGGTTTCGATCGTCTTCAACAATAAGTATTCTTTCGTTTGCCATCCTTTTCCCCCACGGATAGAAATTTAATGTATATTTTACCACAATTTACAGTCTTTTCGCAAATAAAAAAGAACCTTCCGGTAAGGAAAGGTTCTTCTTTATACATGCATGTCCTTTACTTAGTCCTGCTGATAGGGCATAAGTGCGATATGACGTGCTCTCTTGATTGCAACTGTAAGTGCTCTCTGATGCTTTGCACAGGTACCGGTAATTCTTCTGGGAAGAATCTTTCCTCTCTCTGATACAAACTTGTTGAGCTTTGCAGTGTTCTTGTAATCGATAACATTGTCTTTGCCGCAGAATACACATACTTTCTTTCTTCTGTGAAGACCGCCGCGTCTCTTCATAGGAGCATCGGTCTTATCTGCTGCAGCCTTATTGTAAGCCATATATTGCCTCCTGATTAATCAAACCTTAGTTAAACGGTAATTCCTCATCTATTCCGGCAGGAATATTAACGAATCCCGCATTTACAGATTCAGGAGCAGCATCTCTTGAAGGAGCGGAATATCCGCCTTCATTTGCGCTTCCTTTACTCTCTGCAAATTCCTGTTCCTCTACGACTACCTCTGTGGTATACACCTTCTGGCCATCCTTATTGGTATAACTGCCGGTCTGAATACGTCCGGTAACAGCTACCTTGGTGCCCTTATGATAATATTTCTCAGCAAACTCAGCTGTCTTTCCAAAAGAAACACACTGAATAAAATCTGCTGACTGTTCTTCATTTCCACGGTTAAATCTGCGATCAACCGCAAGTGTATATCTGGCAATCGCCAGTGCATTCTCACCCTGTGAATATCTAACTTCAGGGTCTCTGGTTAAACGTCCCATAAGAATAACTTTGTTCATAGTCTACTCTCTTTCTATGCTTCCTGTTTTACGCACAAAAATCTGATGACGTTTTCCATAATACGCATATTGCTTTCAAGCTGTGCAGGAAGAGTTGACTCTGCTTCGAACTGAATGAAATAGTAGAAGCCTTCAGACATATGCTGAATATCATATGCAAGCTTCTTCTTTCCCCAGTTATCCACGTTTGTAACTGTTCCGCCGAATTTCTCGATATAGCCTTTGCTCTTCTCAACAATAGCGGCTCTCTCGTCATCTTCGACTTTCGCACTGACAACAACGCATAATTCATACTTGTTCATGCTAGTTACCTCCTTTTGGTCTCTGGCCCCCTCTCTATGGAAGGAGCAAGGAAAATATATCACGGAACTTTAGGATATCACGGCTTTAAACCTTTTGCAAGCACAAAATCCAAGTTTTTCTATTTTACTGTAATTTGTGAGAATACCTCACCGATTGGTTCCTTGATGCAAAGGTCAGCAAATGAATCGCGGCTTGTTGCACCTTTATTGATTACAACAAGATGCTCGCCTGCAAAATAATCAATAAGACCTGCTGCAGGATATACTACAAGGCTCGTACCACCGATAATCAGCATATCCGCTTCAGAAATTGCACGTATCGCACCGGAAAGGGTTCTCTCATCCAGGCCTTCCTCATAGAGAACAACATCAGGTTTAATGCTTCCATTACACGAATCACATACGGGCACTCCGCCGGGAACAGCCGTTTTCTCATATATATAATCAATATCGAAGAACTTTCCGCAGGACTCACAGTAATTTCTTAGCGTACTTCCATGCAGTTCATATACAGTTTTCGAACCTGCAGCCTGATGAAGTCCGTCTATATTCTGTGTAACAACTGCCGAAAGCTTTCCTGCTTTCTCAAGCTCAGCAAGTTTAATATGCGCGCTGTTCGGTTTTGCATCCCTTATTATCATCTTGTCATGATAGAAGCGATAGAACTCAGAGGGCTTCTTTCTGTAGAAAGTATGGCTCAGTATTGTTTCCGGCGGATAATCATATTTCTGATGATACAGTCCGTCAACCGATCTGAAATCGGGGATTCCGCTCTCTGTTGATACTCCCGCGCCGCCAAAGAAAACAATTCTCTTACTCTCATCAATCCATTTCTGCAGTTTTTCGATTTCTTCTGTCATGTAATCCCCTCCCTGAATATTATCTTTTTACTTTTATTATGTAAGAAACCTGATTGTTAATATCAGGATAACCTTTGAATACAACCTCTCCAAGTGATTTTAAGAACTCAACATCCATTCCCGACTGCGAGAAAGCTTCATATTCGCAACTTCCTATGATAATATAATCAACCTCATATTTATCAAGAATCGATCTCGCAATCCATTCGGAGTTCGAAGTATATATGTCGCGAACCTCATTAGCCCTGTCATCCACGACGCTTACATCATTGTGCCAGAGCCATTCGTGTGTTCTCCATCCAAGCACTGTTGGAAGTCCTGTAAGAACCGATACTCTGTTACTTATTGTGTAACTGTTTCCGTTACTCTCTACAATGATTTCATCATCTTCTGCATTTTCATTAAGCCACAGAACAATCGCCGCATCGCTCGGTGCTTCATTCGAAATATATCTGTCTCCGCGAATTGTTGTGTAATTATCGGCACAAAAGCTGTCGCCAAAAAACCATCTGTAGGATGATGTAAAGAAATAACCACAGGTAAGAAGCGCAATTACAAGTCCTGCTATGCCAAAACTTCTCTGTTTCCCCGTGCCGGGCTTAAATACAAAACACGTAAATACATAGCCCATCATTAAGCCGAAAAGAATAAACGCCTGATAAGTCATTTTGAACATTGTATTTGCGCGCTCAAAATCATATCCGTATATGTCTTTTACATAGAAGACTTCGGGAACAAGCATAAGTCCAACGGCGCAGGCACCAATGATAAACACAAACAAATCCGTGGTTTCCATTCTTGCCAGAAAACCCCATAGCCCCTTTCTCTCCGAAGGAGCATCACCACCGCCGGCATAGGCTTTGTTTCGCGAGATAAGTGAAACAAAATAACCGGTGAAGGTAAGTATCGGAAGTCCCCAGAGAATCATAAACTGATAGAACTGCGTATGCCTGTCAACAATTCCTATTCCGCTCGACATATTAATGAAGGAAATCGTAAACGGGAGCGATATAAGCTCAGCAAGAGCAAGAATATAAGCTGCCGCAATTCCCGTTATCGCAAATGCCTTCGCCGTAAAATTTGTCATGATTCCGGATGTAATCAGAATCACAGCTCCGGCGACAACAAAATATATCGGGAAATCCCAATAATTTGTCATCTTAATTATTCCAAGAAGGATTCCGAGCGCAAAGATGCGTATGTCCGGCATACGCTTCAGGCTGATTTTTCCGCCGGGATAAATGCTATTATCACGTTTACTCTTAACTTCATATACAAGTGCAATCAAAAGAGCAATGAAAAGAAGAACGTTCACAATATCGCATACATGCGCGTGCAAATCTCCCAGGATGTACGAATATGACGGAAACTCATGAATTGTCTTGTCCGCAACATCCGGCATATAACCTATATATCTCGTTGAATTCGGAAACCAGTATTCAGTCACTTCCATTCCGAGAAGCTCCTTCACCATCGGAACGAGCTTGTACATCAGAACATAATGAAAGTTCCCTGCAAAAGTAACAAACATTGCGCTTAAAGCGCCCCCAAGAACGGATAATCCTTTTTTCCCAAACTTTACGATAAGAAGGTTCCTTCCGATTGAGTATGAACAGGTAATACATACCGCAAATCCGAAACCAAGCGCGAGATTGTACCCGTAGGCCACTGTTGAAAATGACAGTTTTGTGAGGAAAGTTGCGATGTACTGACCGAAATAGTAATAATTCATCTTATCGCCGGTAAACCATAAATCGTTTGCCGGAAAGAAGTCCGTTCTCATCATTCTTGTCATAAAGCCGTAATCCATCATCTTCTCTGTACCGTAGCACTGCGGATTAAAGCCTTTCATATACATATACGCTACGAACAATACGGCAAAAAAGAGCTCATACCGGAGGATAATGTTAAGCGAAGTATACCTGTTATCGGATACTTTTTTCCCTCTCTTTCCAAGGAAGAAGCCCAGAATATAAGACAAAACAGCCACAATTACAGCCGCCCCAACGCAAAGACCTTCGGAAAACTTAACAATATGAAGTGATGACAGTATCCAGGCAAGTGTACCTGCAAGAAGCGGACCGATTACCTTTCCGAATATGTAACCCTTGTCGGTAAAACGGCCGAAAAGAAGGCCTGTAATCGGAATCACCGCTATTGTCAGCGCCAGTATTACAGCCCAGTATTTGAACATTTCGCCAAAATCCTCGCCAAGCAGAAAATACCCGATAACAAAGACTGCGATTATTCCTGCAAAAAGAAATGTATTCAGAATGACTTTCTTAAAATCCTTCATCTGTAATTACTCCGATTTTCTCATATTTTTCATTCGCAATATAATTTACAAAAAGAGAATCATCCAAATCGTACGTAAAATAATTGTACATCAAATCGTCTCCGACATTCTCTTTATCACGGCATGCATACTGACGCATCGAGCCAAACTGGTCCATCGTCTCCCGCTCGCAAAGTGAGTCGGCACGTATTACCTCAGACAGATCCATGACAGGGTACAGTGCACCTACAAAAAGCGCAGAATACATTATTCCTATTCTTATGCGCTCATCTGCACACTTTCTGTTATCAAACAAATATCTTATTACAAGCACCATAAACAGCATCAGAGGCGCAATGGATACGCCCATACAGAAGTCGTTCCACATGCCCATCTTGAAAAACGGAATGATAATAAGCGTCGCAAGCGTAATATAATACAGCGGTTCCTTCCTGTAATATTTCCTCATCAGAAGGAAGTGAATTCCAAACATAAAAATTTCAAAAAGAACAAGACCGACCAGTTCGCGTGCACTTGTTACCGCAAAAGAAAGCGTTATCCAGTCAGGCTTCTCGGAGAACACGTTACCGGAGTAATAGATAAGAATTACCGTTCCAAGTGTTGCCGCAAGCGCTATATTGTAGGGGCTTATTATCTCAAACAGGATTTTCTTCCTGTTCTCACCCGTTATCAGTCTTACAACCGCATACGAAAAAGCCAGAAATACTATTCCGACAAATGACATTATCGCGTACAGAAAAGAAGGAAGAAGCATTGTGACATAATGTTTTCTCTCTTCCCTGTAATGCAGGAACATCAGCACTGAAATCCACGGTACAAGGCACTGCTGGAAAACCCATCTCATGGAAGTGTAATTTGTCCTGTATTGCAGAAACAGACTGTCAGTATTAAGGAATCTGTAATAATCAAACTGACTGAAAAAACCAACCTTGTTGCAGCACGTCATAAGAAACTGCGCAAGCGGAAGCATTCCTCCGAAGAAGAAAAGAGAAAGCAGAGTAAAAATCTGTCTTTTCTTTGAAACAGCCCTTGTAACCACGAGCAGCCAGAAGAATACAAGAATGAGCCCGAGCATATTCCATATATACATACCTATCTGGGCAGCGAGGAACGAACCGCCGAACAGTTTACCGATAAGCGCAGGCACAATATACTGGGCAATATAGTACGTGAGCATCGAATACTCGCCGTAAAAGTAGTAAACAGGCCAGTCTTTTTTGACCATATCATGAAGGACGGCGTTATGCTTGTTCCAGTCACCTGTCTGCGGAGCTCCGCCTGACCAGCCCATATAATATCCGAAGATAAGAAGAGCGAGAATAAGCAAAACGAAAAGCCGGAGCTCTGTCTGAAGCTTTGGACCTTCAGGAAGCTTCTCCCTTCTCTTTCTTGTGTCATTTACAAGCGCAACAAGACAGACGCAGGAAACAAGGAGAATCACTGCGCCAATTAACGGTTTCGTCCACATAAGAAGAAAAATCACTATGGGAATATACATATAGATAAGCGACAAATACAAAAGAGTATCGTCATCTATTTTGATTTGTTTTCGAAATAATCTGCTCATATTATTATAATTATATCCGAACAGTTCCTTATTTCAAATGGAATTTCTACCAAAAAAAAGGAGATAACACTGCGGCCATCTCCTTAATCTCTTATTGAAAAATATTATTTCTCTACTTTCTTCCTGGCAAGATGCTTTCTGTAGAGAACAACTCCGGCTGCGCCAAGTACTGCTACAACTGCAGCCCACCACCAGCTCATTCCGGCTTTCTCGGCTTCTGTAAGTTCACTTGCAAGAGCAACTTCTTCATCCTCAATATCTACTACTTCAAGAGGATTTTCTTTCTTCTCTTCAGAAATAACAACATCTCCTGTTTCGGGCTTTTCTTCATCAGCTTCCAAAGCAATGTTGTTTTCTTCTGCAGGAACAGCTACCTCGGCAGTATCTGCAGTATCTGCAGCAACAGCCGTATCATCTTCTGCATCGGCATAGTTTCTTCTTCCTGTATTTGCAGAATTATTTCTTCTTGCTCCGAGAACGTCACCTTCCGGTGCTTCGGTATTATTACCCTCAGGTGCATCGGGATAAATATCATTATCTGCAATATTGTCTACTTCTTCATAGTTATCCCTGGGATCCGTATTACCGTTATTATTGTTGTTATTTCCGTTATTCGAATCGGGATCCGGATTCGGATTCGGCTTGGGTGTGAGACGTTCTATTGCATTGTCAAGAGCACTCTCTGCATCCTCAAGCTTTTCATTAACCTCATCAAGTCTTTCTTCCGCATCAGCCAAATCACTCTGAGCCTTTTCAATTCGGTCCATAAGAACACGAAGTGAAGCTCCTGTAAGATCCTTGATATTGCCGTCAGAATCCTTGTAAGCATCAAGCTTTGCCTGAAGAGCTTCAAGCTTCGCCTGAGCCGAAGCTACATCATCTGAAGCCTTCTTGGCCTCTGTAACAAGAGCATTATAAGCTTTTTCATCAATTGCTTCATAAGCAGCACTCTTATTAGATTCCTCTGTCACCGCAGAATCCAAATTACCTTTTGCTGTAGACGTATTACTCTTGGCATCTTCATATGCCTTATTCTTCTCGTCTTTCGCGTTTAATGCTTCTGTTGTCTTAGCCTGAGCATCCACGTATGCCGCATTCTTCTCTGTCTTTGCATTTAATGCTTCTGTTGTCTTAGCCTGAGCATCCGCGTATGCCGCATTCTTCTCTGTCTTTGTATTTAATGCTTCCTTGGTCTTATTCTGAGCATCTTCATATGCCGCATTCTTCTCTGTCTTTGTATCTAATGCTTCCTTGGTCTTATTCTGGGCATCTCCATATGCCGCATTCTTCTCTGTCTTTGTATTTAATGCTTCCTTGGTCTTATTCTGGGCATCTTCATACGCACTTGCTTTTTCTCTTGCATCTTTTTCAAGCTGTTTTTTATCCTTACCGGCTGTTCCTTCGGTTACGGATTTCTTCATTTCTTCAATTTTTGTATTTATTACTGAAGTACTGGTATAATAATCTCCTTTACCGTAAAATTTCGGAAGTGAATACCATGGATCGTCCTTTAAAGTTTTCTGTAATACAGTAATGTCGGATGAAGGATTTTTCGAATCATATGAATAATCAAAATATAATGTTTCAGGTTTTTTGCCGGGATAAGATACAGAAACCTGTATATAATTATTATCGGTATCCAATCTCGTATGGTTACTTTTTTCGATTTTTACATTATTGGCTCCGTTACTGTATAAAATAAACTCAATATAATCTTCCGCAAGCTTTGCAACTTCATCATTAAAAATTATACCTGTAACATACCAGATATCATCAACCTCATCCTGCTGGTCTTTAATATCATCTATCATTTTGAATGCTTTTGAATTATTTAAATTATCTGCATTCTTGTAATTCTCAAGAGCTGTGCTTGCCTGCTCAGCAGCTTTCTTTGCAGCTTCTTCGTCTTCCAGTGCCTTCGTGTATACACTGTCTGCATTAGTACTCTCGGTCTCTGCTGCTTTTTCAGCCTCCAATGCTTCTGTATATGCACTGTCTGCATTAGTACTCTCGGTCTCTGCTGCTTTTTCAGTCTCCAGTGCTTCTGTATATGCACTGTCTGCATTAGTACTCTCGGTCTCTGCTGCTTTTTCAGTCTCCAGTGCTTCTGTATATACACTGTCTGCATTAGTACTCTCGGTCTCTGCTGTTTTTTCATCCTCCTGAGCAGCAGTATACAATTCTTCTGCATTATCCTTCAGTTTTGTGGCCTCTGCAAGAGCTTCACCGGCCTCTTTCTTCTTGTTTTCAACGTCTGCTTGTGCAGTCTCAAGTGCATTCTCAAGATCCGAAGCATATCCCTTTGCCTGGTCCAATGCAAGTTTTGCTTCTGCAACATTACCGTCAGCAGTTCTAATTGCAGCTTCATATGCTGCCTTTGCTTCTTCTACTGCCTTTACAGCTTCTTCATAATCGGTCTTGGCATCATCAAGAGCAGTCTTCGCATCTTCATAATCCTGCTGTGCATTTGCTGCAATCTCTTCTGCCTCTTCGTACGCAGCCTGTGCCTCGGCAATGGTGCTTGCAGATGAGATTTCTGCCTCTTTCTCTTCAATATCGGAAACAGCTTTATCAGCGGTCCCATTGAAACCATTAACAACTGCCTCAAATTTATCTGCTATTTCAGAAGCATCTCCAAGATCAGCTCCGACTTCATCGGAAAGATTCTCGATTTCTTCAATACTGACCTTTTCCAAATTCTCTGTAGCACTGCTCTCTGCCAAACCTTCAGCACTTGTCTCGATATCATTATTTGAATATCCGTCAGGAAGATCTTCAACACTTTCCTTAATACCTGCAGCATCCGTGTCAACAGTTTCTGACGCTTCCTTTGCTGCCTCGTCTTCCTTCTCACCTGTAGGAAGATTTCCTGCAGGATCTTCATTACCGGCGCCACCGTTTCCTGCAGCCAGAACTGTCATGGGAGTTCCGCTTACCATTGCTGCTGCAAGAGCAATGCTCATTGCCTTAATTACTTTTCTTCCAATCATTTCTTTTTTAATCATTTTCTTTTCCCCTCTTCTTGTGATCCGCCTTCTTAAATTACTCCAATAAGAAAGCCTTATCATTGGAGAATATTCTTCCCGGATAATATATCGGAAGAAAACTCTCTAATAATAAGGCTTGTTGTAACGGGCGTTCCTCATCATTTTCTATGTCATTTATTAAGACTACTACAAAATCGAAAAAGGTTCAAAATATTTTTTCTGAATTTTTTAATTCTATTAATGTCAGGAAGCTTTTTTCTTTCGCACGCTGTCAATATACGTTTTGGTCTCGGCCGCAACAACACCGCTTAACGCAAACAGAGCAACAAGGTTCGGAAGCGCCTCATTAAACTTTTCCATAAAACCCCCAAAATATTCTAAAAATAACGCATTACACTTTAATACTTTATAACATCACCATTGTAAAGACAAATACTTTTTCCTTGACCTTATAATCAAGCAAGTTTATTCTATAATCTATATTCATAAGAAAGGACTCTTCCATGAAAAGAATAATATCTTCATTAATATTGTCATTCCTTATTCTTGTCGGTCTTACAGGATGTTCGATACCTGTTATCAACCCGGATGGCGGTACTTCCAAAATTGATATTCCTGACATTGATTATTCTGATATAGATTTGCCGGATATTGAGATACCGGATATTAACCTTGAAGACATTGATTTTCCGGAAATAAATCTCCCCGAAGTAAATATTCCCCGGATTGATATCCCGGATTTTTCGGAACCCAATGAGATTTCCTCATATACGGAGTATCATTTCAGAAATGAAAAACTTCTTTCCGATCATTATAAAAAGCATGGAATCGATATGGGATTTGCAAGCGAAGAAAGCTACGAGGAAGCCGCAAGCGACGTAATAAACAATCCGAATTCTCTTTCAAAAACAGAAAAAGAAGACGGTGACTATGTATACTATCTCCAGGCAACAAATGAATTTGTTATTCTTTCAACAGATGGATATATAAGAACTTATTTTCTTCCTGATGACGGTATAGCTTATTATAACAGGCAATAGTAAAAGGAAAGCCGATTGGCTTTCCTTTTTACATTTCTCTTCTGAATTTAATAAAATCAAATACCGACTTAAAACCGATTCTGATGATTTTGCAAATATTAATTGAATTCTTACCGCCCTGTCTTTCCCTGAAAGATATTTCATGAAAAGCAGTTTTTCTGTGATAATATACGAAGTACGCAGTAAGCATGATATTGGGAAGTGCATAATCGTAAGGAAGCCTTGATATATACTCCGAAAGGACATCTGTCCTAAAAAGTCTGAAGGGAGCATTTGCATCCTTTACCTTCACTCCAAAGATAATCCAAAGCATGAAACAGACAATATCCTCAACAAATGCTCTGCTTTTCCCATCACCCCGCACAGGTCTGTAACCGATAATCGCTTCATACTTATGTCTGCGATTCCAGAAACCGGCAAATTCGTCCGGGCTTGTCTGTCCGTCTGAATCTGTCTGAAAAACATAATCGGCTCCTTGTTTTACCGCATAATCATACATTGCCATAAGCTTCGGACCATGCATTTTATCCGTCCCCGATAAAACCACAAGCTTTGGCATTGATGCTGCCATTTCGACCAGGATTTCATGCGTTCTGTCAGTACTTCCGCTATCCGCAACAAGAAGCCGGCTACCCTCACCTTTTCCTTCAAGGTTTGCATACCAGCTTCTTACAACTTCCTCAATATTTGCCTCTTCATTATAAGCAGGCATTACAATATACAGACTGTCACTTACCGGTTCCATTAATACCCAAACTCCTGAGCCCAGTAAAGTCTGCCATCGGTGTCTTCATAAATGGCAATTCCGACTGTTCTTAAACTATTATCAAGAATATTGGCTTTGTGCGTAATTGAATTCATCCATCCGTTTACACAGCCCTCTGCGGAATTAAAATATCTTGCCAGATTCTCACCATAGATAATATTACCGTTTACAGTCCAGTAATCCGTACCGTCAGGTCTTGTATGAGAAAATGTTCCGACAATCTCTGTTGCTCTTACCATTGCAGCTGCTGCAAGATCGTCACTCCATGCATATGCCGGAAGCCCCGCCTTAACTCTCTCTGCATTACAAAGTTCAAAGGCAGTAACAGCCATCGCTCTCAGCTCAGCCGATCTCTGAATCTCTTCCTCAGTCATTGAAGCATCATAAATCGAACCGATAAGCGCTGTGCCTTCATCTACAATATAAACCGTCGTATCATTCGGGTCATACGCACGAAGAGCGGCCTGATTATCAATTCCGCCTTCCTGTCCGCATCCCATAACAGTTATTATCATCATAAGCAGGGCAAGACCTGCTGCAAACCTTTTCTTCATAAGCACCTCGATGAGAGTTGTATCATACATATTCTCTCATAAATAAAGACACCTTTTTGTGGTCAACAGGTTCAAGTTTATTCCACAAGATGGAGTGTATTTATTAACAAAAGCCATGCAAGCCCATAGTAAGCAAGAACAGCAACAAGATCGTTAACAGTTGATATAAGCGGTCCCGATGCTACAGCGGGATCTACATGAATTCTGTTAAAAAACAGCGGAATCAGAGTTCCCGTAAGACTTGAAATAATCATTGCAAGCCACATTGCTATTCCTATACAGCCGGAAACGGAATATGCAAAAAACAATGATTTATCTCTTATTACATAAATGTACAAACCGATAAAGGCAAACGCAAGTCCTCCCAGAATCAGTCCGTTAACGCAACCGATTCGCATTTCCTTAAAGACAAGCTTTGTTTTCTCGGCAAATCCGACGCCTTCATCCATAAGCACACGTATTGTAACAGCAAGTGACTGGGTTCCGACATTACCTGACATACCGAGAATAAGTGACTGGAAACAAACAACAATCGTAAGTTCGGCAACAACAGATTCAAACATACCGACAACGGTCGATACAAGAAGTCCGAGTCCCAAAAGTGCAGTCAGCCAGGGTAATCTTTTCCTGATAGAGGCCTTAAGCGGCTCCTTCAGATCTTCCTCTTCAGAGAGACCTGCGAGTTTTGCGTAATCTTCTCCGAACTCTTCATCTACAACCTCGACAATGTCCTGAGATGTGATGACACCGAGAATATGTTTATCGTTATCAAGTACCGGAATCGAGTTCTCGGAATAATCTTTTAATTCTTCTATACATTCGCTGATTGCTTCCTTTGCATATACATAAGGGAAGGAGGTCGATATCAGCTCCTCAAGCACGGCCTCTTTTCTCGCAACAATCAGGTCCTTAAGATCGATTGCTCCGTAGAAGCACTTATCTTCGTCAACTACAAAAAGCGTTGTGATATTGTCATTTTCACCGGCCTGTGAGACGAGACTCTTCATTGCGGCCTTAATCGACATTGTTTTCTCAATCACGATGAAATTGGTAGTCATTCTGCTACCGACTTCATCCTCCTCGTAGGAAAGAATAAGATCGATGTCATGACGGGACTCTTCATCCATGAGTTCCTTCAGCTCTTTACTCTTATCATCCTCGAGTTCATCAAGAACATCAACCGCATCGTCCGCATCCATGCTTTCCAGAATGTCCGCAGCCTTCTCGGCATCAAGTTCTTCTATATAGGTTCCGACATCATCCAGATAGGTGAAAATCTCTGAAACCGCATCTACGCCGAGTGCACGGTACAGACGCTTTCTGCGTTCGGGAGACAGCTCGGCAAGAATGGATGCAATATCATTCTCATGATAATCGCTCAGTTTTTCCTTGAGTTCTGCATCCGAAAGTCCGCTGTTGATTATCTGAATAAGCTCTTCTTCGTAGTCAGGTCTCTCCGGGATTTCTTCCGGAATTACCTCCTGAAATTCATTCTCTTCCATGGTTTTACCCTCTTATCCTGTAATTTTGCACAACAAGAAGACACGAGCAATCGCATCTGATGAAAACGGGCCAAACCTATGTAATTCAATATTCCGGGATTATTTAAGACAGGGATACGGAATTACACACGTATGACCCTTACTATCTCCAACGTCCATGTAATTCACTCCCTTTCCATACGAATTTATTCAGCTTTTTCATTATATATCAGCTTCATAAAAAGTAAAAGAAAAAAAACAGGCAGACATCAAAAAATGTCTGCCCGAATAATTCATGTAATGCACGAAATTGATTAATATGCTCTGCCCCAGTATACCATTTTCTGTGCAGGCTTTCCGCAGCATACACATACATCGGAAAGGTTCTCCTGCGCAAAAGGCATACATCTGCTGGTTACGGCAAGGTCTTCCTTAATCTTGTCTTCGCATTCCTGATTACCGCACCACATAGCCTTTACGAAACCTGACTTTGAATTAAAGATTTCGGTAAACTCATCATAATTAACAGCTGAATATGTATGCTCGTCTCTGTGCTCTCTCGCCTTCTCAAGCATATCTTTCTGGATAATATCCATAAGTGCTGCAACCCTGTCTGCCACTTCAGAAATAGTGCATTCAATCTTTTCGCCGTTATCTCTTCTGCAGATTATGCACTTTCCTGCTTCAATATCCTTGGGTCCGATTTCAATACGAACAGGAATACCGCGCATTTCCTGCTCAGCAAACTTAAAGCCGGGGCTCTTGTCGGTATCATCACATTTAACGCGGACACCTGCCTCTTTAATAGCCTTCTCGATTTCATAAGCCTTATCAAGAACTCCGTCCTTCTTCTGCTGGATGGGAATTACGATTGCCTGAACAGGAGCAACTCTCGGAGGAAGCTTAAGTCCCGAATTGTCTCCGTGAACCATGATAATGGCACCGATAAGTCTTGTTGTCATTCCCCATGAGGTCTGATGAACATACTTAAGTGTATTATCCTTGTCTGTAAACTGAATTCCGAAAGCCCTGGCAAAGCCGTCACCGAAATTATGGCTTGTACCTGACTGAAGTGCTTTGCCGTCATGCATAAGCGCTTCGATTGTATATGTTGCTATTGCTCCCGCAAATTTCTCTTTTTCAGTCTTCTGTCCCTTTATTACAGGGATGGCAAGTACATTCTCGGCAAAGTCTGCATAGACATTGAGCATCTGTTCTGTACGCTCTTTTGCCTCTTTTGCGGAAGCATGAGCAGTATGACCTTCCTGCCACAAGAATTCGCGGCTTCTAAGGAACGGTCTTGTCTCTTTCTCCCAACGTACTACAGAACACCATTGGTTACATACCTGAGGAAGGTCTCTGTAGGAATGAACAACACCTTTATAATAATCGCAGAAAAGAGTCTCTGAAGTAGGTCGTACACACATTCTTTCCTGAAGCTTCTGACCGCCGCCGTATGTAACCCACGCTACTTCGGGGGCAAAACCTTCTACATGGTCCTTCTCCTTCTGAAGAAGGGACTCCGGAATAAACATGGGAAGATAGAGGTTTGATACCCCTGTTTCCTTGAACATTGCATCAAGCTGACTCTGAATAAGCTCCCAGATTGCATATCCGGCGGGCTTAATTGCCATACAGCCTTTAACGCTTGTATAATCGATAAGTTCTGCTTTCTTGACAACGTCCGTGTACCACTGTGCAAAATCCTCTTCCATAGAGGTAATTGCTTCTACAAGTTTCTTGTCTGCCATAATAATCACCTACACATTTTCCGGCGCATCGCGCCAACTACCTCACAATTCTATTGCATGGCACATTGTTTGTCAAATAAGGATTTACACCTTAAATCTGTAGCCTACGCCCCATATTGTCTCAATGTACTGCGGATGAGAAGTATCTATCTCAATCTTCTCACGAATCTTCTTAATATGAACCGTAACAGTTGCAATATCACCGATTGAATCCATATCCCAGATTTCCCTGAAAAGTTCTTCTTTTGTATATACATGATTCGGGTTTTCCGCAAGGAAAGTCAGAAGGTCAAATTCCTTTGTTGTGAAGGTTTTCTCCTCACCGTCTATATACACGCGTCTCGCCGTCTTATCAATTTTGATTCCGCGGATTTCAATAATGTCATTCTGCTTAACTCCGG
The DNA here is from genome assembly GCA_045616785.1 of Lachnospiraceae bacterium. Lineage (GTDB taxonomy): Bacteria > Bacillota > Clostridia > Lachnospirales > Lachnospiraceae > Merdinaster. Next base: position 31,026 of record JAZLHJ010000028.1, on the reverse strand, counting down.
AACCAACAAGTCTGTCATATCTTGCAAGATGCGCTTTTACTCTTGCCACAAGTTCACTCGGGCTGAAGGGCTTTGTCATATAGTCGTCTGCTCCGAGTCCGAGTCCGCGGATTTTATCTATGTCGTCTTTCTTGGCAGATACCATGAGAATCGGGATATTCTTCTCTTTTCTTATGGCCCTGCATACCTCAAAACCGTCCATTCCCGGAAGCATCAGATCAAGAATAATAAGATCATAGTCATTTTCAAGTGCTTTCTTAAGACCGCCGTCTCCTGTCCCCTCCGTCTCAACTTCGAACTCCGACAGTTCAAGATAATCCTTTTCAAGGTCTGCAATTTCCTGTTCGTCTTCAATTATCAGTATTTTACTCATATTTCTACCTCCGGGTTTTCATTCTTAATATATTTTCTCAGTACGAAATGCATACAGGTTCCTTCGTCAAGCTTACTCGTTGCCCATATATATCCGCCGTGATCTTCAATAATCTTCTTAACAATCGAAAGTCCTATTCCGCTTCCGCCCTGAACGGAATTCCGTGAAGCATCCGTTCGATAGAAACGCTCGAATATGTGTCCGATTTCCTTCGACGATACACCTTTTCCGTTATCCTCGATTTCAACCTTTACAGATTCGGGTTCATCAAGGATTCTGATGTCAATAACACCGTCCGGCTTATTCATATATTTCACACTGTTATTAATTATGTTGTTGATTACTCTCTTAAGCTGCTCCGGGTCAGCGATAACAACAGTATCGGGCGGAGCAATATTCATGTAATTAAGCTTTATTCCTTTTGCATCGAGATCAAGTCCGACCTCTTCAACGCAGTCCCCGAAATAATCAGCCACATTCAGTTTGTGGAAATTATACGGAATCCGGTTCGAATCAATTCCGGAATAAACAGTAAGCTCGTTAATCAGCCTGTTCATATCATTGGCTTTGTTATAGATGGTTCTGATATATTTATCCATCTTCTCCGGAGTATCCGCAACACCGTCCATAATTCCTTCAACATAGCCTTTTATCGAAGTTATCGGTGTCTTAAGGTCATGCGAAATATTGCTGACAAGCTCTCTGTTCTGATTATCAATCTGAATTTTCTCTTCCGCTGTTTCCTTAAGCCTCAGCCGCATCTGATTATAGTTCTCATACAAATCGGCAATTTCACCTGTACCCTTTGGTTCAAGAACGAAATCAAGATTTCCTTCCGCGATTTTCTGCATGCCCTCATTAAGCTCTGTTACCGGCATGAAAACTGCTTTTCTGATCCAGATAATAAGACAAAGCGACGTCGCAACAAGAATCAGAATTCCGGCAGCAAGAACCCCGATAAGCTTTCTCGCCGTCATAAACGCCGTAACCTTCGTAACAATAAACAGTTCTCCGAGCGATCCGTCAGAGGCCGGAAACACAAGCGATTTGATTATGGATTTGTATTCAGAAAGATAGATTCCTTTCTTACTTATCTCCGGCGTTTCCTCATTCGTCGCAAGAAACAGTGCAAGACTGCGGTCCACGCCGCTGTTATAGAACACTTTTCCGTCAATAATAATGAGAAGGTCGGAAGCTTTCTCTTTTAACTTCTCCGAAGTCATGTCAAGGAAGAAAATCTTCTCGAGTTCGCCGGAATCGGAAACAGCAATTTCCTCAAGCTCCGAATACTCTTCCCCTGTCAGCTGCCCATAGCCTTCAACCGGATTGGCAAGAAGCTCGATGCTTAGCCATTCCGTTCCGTAATTCTCCCTAAAGCTTCCCTTCATTGTAATTTTCAGGATTCCGTATATGAGAAGCACAAGCAGAATCGGTAAAATAATAATTGTAAGAAAGGCTATTTTGAGCCTTGTTTTTAGTTTCATTGTTAATCCTCACAGGGCGAACATATAAACGCCCACCCTCGATTATATACTGACTGTTTCAGTCTTTCCATAAACTCCGTAAGTATTCTTTATTAAAAAAAAGTAAAGACAGTTTGACCTTTTCCTGCCCGTATTCTATCATTATTCACATGAAAACCCGGATAATTTATGAAGACAACGAAATACTTGTATGTTACAAGGTAAGCGGACTTGCCGTTCAGAGCATGAAAGTAAGCGAAAGCGACATGGAAAGCGAGCTCAGAAACTACCTGCACGGAAATGTCTATATCATTCACAGGCTCGACCAGCCGGTAAGCGGAGTCCTTGTGTTTGCAAAGACGAAAAAAGCTGCTGCCGCTCTAAACAGCGAGCTTACAAGCAAACGCATGGAGAAGGTGTACCGCGCGCTCGTTTGCGGCGAAGTTCTTCCGAAGGAAGGAACACTTACCGATTATATGATAAAAAAGAAAGCCGGTCTCGGGGAAATTGTACCGAATGGAACTCCCGGCAGCGCATGTGCAACTCTTTCCTATAAAACCATAATGTACAATCAATGTACCGATGTAACGGAAATTGAGGTTGTTCTCGAAACAGGAAGATTCCATCAAATAAGGCTTCAGTGTGCCGGGATGTCACATCCCATTGTCGGCGATTCCAAATACGGCGGTTGCGAAGCACAAAATAAAAAGAGCCTGACAGGCAAGACAGGACTATGCCTTGTTGCCTTCAAACTCTCTTTTACTCATCCGTCCACCGGAAAAAGAATGACTTTTTACATTCCCGATTTTGCCGGTTCACTTACAATATTCTGAATCCAGACTCCCTTTTTCACGAGGATAAAACCGATAACGCACTTAATCAGGTCAAGCGACTGAACAACCGTAAACAGAAGGATAATGTTCATATCGGTAAATCTGCTGAGGACATATGCTACAGGTACCGATAATACCCAGAGGTAGCAGCTGTCGAAAAGGAAAGTAATTATTGTCTTTCCTCCCGACCTTAATGTGAAATACGATGCATGCATAAATGCCGCAGAAGGCATAAAGGCCGATATTATCAGAATCAGACTTGTCGCCACCTCCTTGGCTTCATCCGTTGTATTATATATCTGCGGGAAGAAGGGCGCTGCAATCGCCATCAGTCCTGCAAGAAGCAGGCAGCTCAGTACCGCAAAGGTAATAATTCTTGTCGCCGTAATTTTGGCCTCTTCTTTTTTGCCCGCACCAAGAAGCTGGCCTACAATTATCGCAACGGCATCCCCCATCGCAATATAAACTATATTGAAAATATTATTAAGAGTATTCGAAATATTGATTCCGGCTATTACATTAAGCCCTCTCGTCGAATAACACTGGGTAAGCATTGCCATACCTGCCGCCCAAAGAGTTTCATTGATAAGAAGAGGGGTTCCCTTAATCATAATCTTCTGAACAATATATTTCGGAACGCGGAGCGTTTTATAAAGCCCCTTAATATATGTTTTTTCCCTGCTGTGCAGATGAGACCAGATAACAACAATACCCGCTTCTACATAACGCGATACTACTGTTGCTATCGCAGCACCCGATACTCCAAGTTCGGGAAATCCGAATTTACCGTAGATAAGCAGATAATTAAGCACAAGATTCACAAGTACCGCAGCAATTCCTGCCTTCATCGGAAGAATTGTCTCCCCGCAGTCACGAAGTGTACTGTCATAGGCGTTCACTATCATGATCGGCGGAAGACCAATAAGAATTATTTTCAGATACTCTTTTCCGAAGCGCATAGTAGCGGCAATGTCTGTTCCGTCCTCAGCATCAGTAAGGTAATAACTGATGAGCGGCTCACCGAAGAAAACAAAAACAGCAAATGCGACAACGGTAATAATAAAGGCCATCCACAGCTTGAATCTGAATGTATTTCTGACGCCCTCGTCATCATTCTGCCCATAATACTGTGCTGTGAATATTCCTGCTCCCGAAAGCCCGCCGAACAGACAGAGAAAATATACGAAAAGGAGCTGGTTAACAATGGAAACTCCGCTCATTTCTTCTGTTCCGAGGCGCCCCACCATAATATTGTCAAGAAGACTGACAAAATTACTGAAGCCGTTCTGAATCATTATCGGAACGGCTACAAGAAGCACCATCTTGTAAAAAGCTTTATCACCAAAAAGCTTTTTCTTAAGACTCAATGCTGACATATTAAACTCCTGACTCTGACTACTCTTCTTCCTCTTTGCCAAGAACGTCCATCATCTCAAGAACCATTCTTGCGCAGTCCGCTGCTGCCTTTGCCTCAAACACAGGATAATCAACCTGTGCCGAATCATCGGCTTTATCGGAAATTGCACGTATAATCAGACATTCAATGCCGTTTAGATAAGCAACATGCGCCATTGCGGCACCTTCCATCTCAACGCACAGAGGACTAAACCATTTCTTGATATTCTCTTTTATTTCTTTTGCAGAGATAAACTGATCACCGGACGCAACTCTGCCTTTGAACAGTTTTACATCAGGATTAACTTTTTTGCAAGCACTTTCGGCAATATTAATCAGTCTGTCGCTCATCGGGAATTCAAAGATATCCATCTGGGGAACCTGTCCTCTTTCGTATCCAAAGCCGGTAGCCTCAAGATCATGGTATACCGCATTTGTTGCGAGAACAAAATCACCTATATCTATCGAACTGTCAAGAGAGCCCGCAACTCCCGTATTGATTATTGCGTCAATTTCAAACTTGTCCACCATTATCTGTACGCAGCTTCCGGCATTTACCTTACCGACTCCGCATCTTGCAAGAACCACTTCGGTTCCGTTTATGTCTCCGACATAGAATTTTCTGCCGCCGTAAGGAATAACAGCATCAATATCCATTTTGGAAATCAGTTCATTTACTTCAAGTTCCATCGCACCGATAATACCGATTCTCATTTTCTGTCTCTCTCCTTAAGTAATTCTTCATATTCGGAAACGCTCATGGGCTCTGCATATAAATATCCCTGCATTACCTCACAGCCGTTTTCGTAAAGAACATCTGCCTGTTCCTTATTCTCAACACCCTCTGCAACAACCTCAAGTCCGAGTGTTCCGGCCATTCTAATCATATGCGAAATAATGTCATATCCTCGTCCGGAATTCACATCTCCTCTTAAAAAGCCCATATCAAGCTTCAATTTATCAAGCGGAATATCTTTGAGAAGGTTAAGTGATGAATAACCGCTTCCGAAATCATCCATTGCAACTCTAAAGCCCATACTTCTTACCTTCTCTATTCTGTCTGCAAGAAGCTTGTTATTCTCTATATATGCGCTTTCAGTTATTTCTATACAAATCAGGCTTGTGTCAATATTGTATTTCTTTACCAGCTTTTCGAGTCTTTCAATCGAATTTTCGTCAGAAAGACTGATTCTGGAAATATTAACAGATACGGGAAGGACGCTTCTGCCTTCATTCTGCCAACGGACAACCATCGCAAAAACCTTATCCCATACATATCTGTCAAGGTTCCATACAAATCCGTTTTTCTCGAATATCGGAATAAACTGCCCCGGCTTAAGTATGGTACCGTCTGCCTTTTTCCATCTGCAAAGTGCTTCGGCTCCTACAATTTCACCTGTCGCATAATTATACTGCGGCTGGTAATATACCTGGAACTCCTCTCTCTCAAGAGCTCCCTTCATTTCCGAAGTAACAAGAAGGTCTGTCGACATTCTTTCAGACATTTCTTCATCAAAGAAAATGTAACTGTTTCTTGTCGTATCAACTGCCTGCTCGGATGCATAGCTTGCTTCGTTAACAAGATGATTGATATCGGCACCGGGTCTTACGAAATTAAGTCCGCATTTCATAGTAAGCGGAAAATCTATACCGAGCGTCTTTAAATCAAAATTCTTTCTGCTCATGAGAAGCTGCATTCTTTCTTCGGAATACGGGAAACACAGAGCAAAAATACTTCCTCCCATTCGGGCGCAGATTCCGTCTGTACCGATAAAATCCATGAACTGTTCGGAAATAAACCTAAGAACACGGTCACCGGCAAACTTACCGTATAGCTCATTTACATTTCGGAGTTTACTGATATTGGCAAATGCAACAACATACTTTATTCTTCCGCCGCTCTGCGCAAGAAGCATGGCGGTATTTCTCATATATCCGGCAGAATTTAAGATTCCAAACTGCATATCATAGAAGCTTTTCTCTCTGATATCATCATTCATAAAATGAACGCAGCTCTGCTTCTTGGAATAACCTCTTGCAACAGCTATTGCCATTTCCCTGCAGGTCTTGTAACCGCATGCACCGCAGTCCATAACCTGTTTACTGGGTGTAACCTTATACATCTCACGGAAGATCTGCTGAATCTGCTCTTCAGGTATGTCATCTTCCTTCTGCGATAAATCTCGATATTCTCTTACAAAATCGTTTACATCGACATTCTCAAAACGTTTGCATTCTCTTTCAAACCGTTCATCCGGTGATAAATCGGTACCGAGCATTGCATATGCTTTTTTGCGCATTATGTTGTAATACTTAAGTGAATCATCATGGTTTCTGACATCCATCGGAACTCCCGGTCCCTGTAAACATCCGAGAGAACAGTTACTCAGGGTAACAAGAAGCGGGTGCTTATGAATCACCGCCCCCGAATCAAGATTTCTGACAGCGTTAACCATAAGTGCATCCCTGGGATTGCTGTAATGAATCATCATGTTGTCAGGAGAGAAGAATCTGCCTATTCCCTGAAGAAAACCGTCCGAATACGATATAAGGTTACCGATTCCGTCCGTTTTTAAATCTGATTTTGCACTGTACGCAGAGAAATCAATATCCCCGATGTAGGACATGATTCCCTTAAAGGTAATCGTATATGAAATTATCCGTTCTTTCTCAAATTCGCTGCTTTTGCTAATCTGTGCAACACATGGAGTCAGAGACGCAAAAAGAGAATCATCACCAAGGTATTTTTTGGCATATATCGCAGTACATACATCCGGACTGTGAACAGGAATAAGCTGCTTTAACAGAAACGGATAGTGAAATTCTATGGTTCTGATAAGCGCCTGACAGGAGTTGGCAATATAAGCTTTATTCTCACCTTCCCTGCCGCCTTTAAGATATGAAGCATGAGCCCACATCGAGAGCTCGGCTCCAAAAGAAATATCGTAAATACAATTTATTCCCTTCTCCTTAAGGTAGCCTAATATCTGCTCCGCCTTGTCACCGTATGTAAGGTAAAATGCGGGATCCACAAGAAGAGATATATTCTTCTTATTCGCAAGATCCTTCATAAAAACAAGTGTGTCATCTCTGTATGCACGCGCATTATGAGGGCAGGCCTTAATACAGTTTCCGCAGTTCACACATTTGGAGGACGTCTGAACTGTAATTTTACTCTCCGAAGCAGAGGTTACATTTGCCCCGAATACTTCACATACGGAAGTACACTTGTTACAGCCGTTACATGCATCCGTTGTATATACGATTGACCCTTTTTTAATCTGATTCATTTTTTTCCTCATTTCGCATCCTTGCGAAATACTCCATCCATGTAAAATTAATTAATATCTTGTCCAACCGTAATTAAGGTTTTTGTCAAGATATTCCTTTGACAATACTCTGTCCCAGTGAACAGATTTGTTATAATTGGCTTCGGCGATTCTTACGCTTCCGTCTGCATTAACTCCTGTAACAATAACGGAATGAGAATCATTACTAATTCTTAATATATCGCCCGTCCTTATAAGTCCAGGTTCTTTGTATTCGATAGCAGGATTTTTTCCGAACACTCCGTCAGAAAGAATCATTGCAAAAGCAACACAGTCATATCCGTATAATCCGTAACCAAGAATACTTGAATCCCAGTAATAAACATTTTCATTACCTGTCCATCTCATTCCTTCCGGATACACGTTTTTATATGCAAGAAGCGTTGCTGAAATATTCTCCGGCGAATACGGATCGGTCGAAGGAGCCGGCTGAATCTGCTCGGTTTCGCCGAAGCATTTGCAGAGAATGTAACATCCTTTTGCCGTCTGATAGAAGGTTTTTCCGTCACCGATTGTACTCGCAACAACGCTTGGTATTACTGTTACCTGATAACCTGCAGGAATCTTTTTCACACGGTTTGCTTCAACAGTTGCCGGAGCTGACCAGACCGAGCACTCCATTGTTGTAGACAAAACAACCGTCCCCTGAGCTGCTTTCGAATTAATGGGCATTGCCGAGAAAAGTCCCGCGGCAACACAAAGTGCCAGAACAGTAGTTACAAGTTTTCTAATTGCTTTCATTATTTAACCTCTTTTCCCCATAAGGTATGTTATATCTGTATATTATCAACTTGCCGGATATTTGACAAGAAGAGCTGTTTCCTATATACTGACCATTGTTGTAAGGCTTTTCGGAAAGCCTGCATAGCCGCCCTTTATAAGTAGCGTTGACGTCTGGGTCCTGCGCAATGGGAACTACGAATCGTGTCAGGTTGGGAACAAAGCAGCACTAAGTAGAATCTCCCATGTGCCGCAGGGATGCCTGGGCTGAGCCGGCTGTAAAGGTAACGTGTGCAGGTTTTCCGAAGAGCCTTTACTTTATTACCGGCAGGCTCTCGTCAAGCTCCTCCATCCCGGTGGTTATTATCTCCCAGGCAGAAATCTCATAGTTTGACGCCGTCTCATCACCGTAGGATGCAGGCCTGATTCTGACCATAAGTGACTGCGAGTCCGAAATCTCATACAGTTTCACTACTTCGCCCAAAGCTTCATCATAACCGTTCAGGTTATATATTTCCGTATTATATCTGTCTTCCGAAGATGCTTCGCTACGTAGTACCCTTAGATTTACATCAAGCTTTGCAATATCTTCGTTAGCTTCATTACAGGCTTCATAATACGCCTTCTCCCTGTCTGCAAGCTTCTCTGTAAGCTTCTTGTCGGAAACAGCACTTACTATGGATAATGCTGCGAAAGCAACAAGGCAGACAACAACGAAAATAACAAGTATTGATGATGTTCCTATGCTTATTCCGTATCGTCTTTTCATTATGCATCTCCTTTCTCACTGTCATAAACAGTAATCGGAAATGCATATATTATCTCGTTTTTCTCAAGGTCTCTTACAGAAACCGTTGCGTATCTGAGACTCCCTCCGCCTTCTACATCAGAAACCGCATCTGTAAGACTCAGCTGATACAAAGCCACTGTCTCGCTACATTCCTCAAAGCGCGAATCATAGAACTTCCTCACCCGGTCTCTGTTTCCGGCGGTATATATTTCGGCATAATTTGTGCAAAGCTTAACAGACTCCGAAAGGGCATAATTCTCCCTGTCCGTAGTATGTGCCGTAACAAAAAGTCTTATGCACACAGCACTTGAAAGGGAAAAAAACAATATTGAAATAATCAGTTCCAAAAGGAACAGACCGGATCTTCCGGACAGTCTCTTATTCATACAGCTCCCTTTTTAGGTTCTCTCACTTACATATACTTCGGTCTCTTCTCCGCTACTATCTGTCATACGGATATAGTAAAGATTTCCCTCTTTACTTACAGAAAAAGAGGTCATATCCATTATCCTGCTTCCGGCCTCGGGCCCAAGAAGCTCAGGTGTATCGGTAAAGAGCTCCATAAGGCTTCCGTCATACAGATAAAGGCAGGTATAGAATTTTCTGTCTTTAATATCTCTTTCGATAAAAATTGCATCTCCGTCTCCGAAAGAACATACTTCTATAGCATCCTTTTCATCAAGCTGACGGATCTTCTCAGAAATATACGCATATGCAGTTCTTGAGGCATAGTTGGTATCCATGGAAGATACTGTTTTCTTGTATACGTCAGCGCCGATAATTACAAGCATGAGTGCGCAGATTGCAAATACGGCGAAAAGCGTTACAACGAAAAGAACATCAACCATATGCCTTTTCTCTCGTCTTTTTCTCATACGCTATTCCAATTCAATTATTGTTATGTCAGGCATAAGATTTCCGCCTATCGGTCTGTAATCAACGAAAAATTCATCTTCATCATATAAAAGGCCGTAATGTGTTTTAATATATTCCAGACTCGGCGGATACATTCCTTCCACAGCATAGCAGTGCATTACGTCACGCCTTATCGCAGTTTCAAGACTTTCTCTCCTGTTTCCGTCAGTTGTCTTTGATATCTCCGAAAGACCATAAAGCACAAGAACAACAGCTGCAATAAAGGCAATTACAGCCAGATGCACCTTCTTAAAAATAAACGGAATTTTTCCATGTCTGAATCTGTTCATAGCTTTACCCTATTGTGGACATTATTCCCATAAGAGGAAGAATTACCGACAGAAGAATAAGGCCGACAATTAAAGACAACACAATAACTAGCGTAGGCTCAAGAACGGAAATTATTCTGTACAGCCTGTCCCCTGTCTCCTTCTCATAGTTATCGGCTATTTTCTTCATAACAACATCAACGTTTCCTGTTTTAAATCCGACCGCAATCATTTTGGCGAAAAGATTTGAGAATATTTTGTTCTTAACAACGGCTTCCGCAAGATTATCTCCCTTTTGAATCATATCCTTGCAAGAAAGAACCTTTGCTTCAACAGTCTTATTCTCAACAAGCTTTGATACAAGTTCAATACTTCTGTAGGTATCAAGTCCGCTTCCAAGGGTCATTGCCATTCCGCTTGCAAAACGTCCGGCTGCAACCTGTTCGTAGAATCCTCTGGTTACAGGAAATACAGACAGAATTCCTGATGATATTTTTTTCCCGACACGCGTCTTGGACGCGAAAAGAATCACAAGAAGAATTACCCCGAGTATAATTACGAATACAAGCGCATAATCCTTAAGCGTATCGCCAAGGCTCATCAGCGAGCGGGCAAATCCTGTTATCTCGCTTCCGAGCTGAATAAAAACCTGATTGAAAATCGGAAGAACTTTAATAATAAGAACAAGAATTACAACCATCATCATTCCGATCATAATAAGCGGATATCTGAGGGCACTCTTTATATTCTCCGCGATAATATCCTCACGCTCATAGTAATCTGCAAGCGATCTCATTACATTATCTGTACATCCCGATTCTTCACCGAGTCTTACCATGTTAATTACATAATCGGGAAAAACACCTGTTTTGTTCATTCCAATCCAGAGATATTCGCCCTTTTCGCAGCTCGAAAGTATTATGCGAATGATATCTTTACCGGCTTCATCTTTGGTATCAGACAGAAGAATTCGCATACCTTCAACAGCCGACACACCTGCGTCAAGAATGATTGCCGTCTGGTCGCAAAATGAAGCGATTTCCGCATTTGAAAGTTTTCGTTTGGTCTTCATAGGCAGCCCCTTAATCAATATACATACTTAACGGTATAATTCGTACCGTCCCCGATAAAGCTCGCAAGCTCATCTGTACCGGAACTTGCGGAGAAGGTCGGGTCCATAAGTGACCAGTTCTCACCGTCGAATTCAATAATTCCGTTAACCCAGCCCACATCTTCTATATAAGTGCTTATCCAGGCATGATAAGCTTTTCCTGCATAACCGACATCAAGCTTTGTCGGTATTCCCTGCGCTCTTAACATACAGGTCATAACAGCCGAGAAATCAAGACAGATTCCTTTCATGGATTTATAGGTTTCATCAAGATTGCAGACGTATCCGCTTTCGACTGTTTCTGCTTTCTCTTTATCATATGTCATGTTCTTAATTACATAATTAAATATGTTTGTTACGAGCTCAAGGTCGGAATTAACAGGATATGCAAGGTCTTCGCTTTTTCCGACAAAAGAGGTATTTCCGTCAAACATACAATACATATTCGGATACAGGAAAGGCCCGAATTCGCTTTCAATATCCACGTCTGTTTCTTCGGAAAGTGCCACGGAATATGCCGTTCCTTCGATATTCTCGTACACCCCGACAGTGTATTTGCCGTTTCCTGCAGAAAAGGGGAGTATTTCTTTTTGGCCGGGCCTTATATCATACGTATAAGTAACACCGTCCGGCCCCGTCACCTGAAGCTTTACCTTGCTGCACTCGCCGTGATAAAAAGCAGAGAAATATCCGTCCTTCATTCCGCCAAGATCGATATCACAAGAAGGGCAGGAAAGAATCTCCCCGGTTTTATCGGGAATAAGCACAACGGCCTCATTATCTCTTGTTCCTTTTTGCAAAGATGGGTCAGTCTCCCTGTCAGCATACGTTACCGTTTCTGCCAGGGTTTCGCTGCAGCCGCAAAGACCGAGAATCATTAAAACCAGAAATATAAACATATTCAGATGAATCCGGTTTGTGCTCCTTCTTTTCAAAAGCTTATCCTTTCTTTCTCTTTGTAATGACAAGAGTTACAACAGAGCCGTTTTCACTCTCAAGTTTAATATTTGCGTTTTCATCAAAGCTGTTCTCATCGTAAGGAAATGATATCAGGTTCTTCTCTTCATCAAAACTTGTTGGGATGAAAAGCATACTCTTGTCCGTTGACATGATGCATTTCTTACAGTCAAGCTTCTCTCCGACAAATGAAAGGTATATATTACCGTTTATTACATAATTACTGTTCATTTCAAAGAATTCCGGTCCCTGCGTTCCCGTCTTCATAATAATCGGCGGGTGCGGAAAAAAGAGCGGAGCAAGAAATGTCAGTATAATCAGGATTCCGACAGTAATCTTCGCGACGCGGTACCTTGCGGTATAAGGCCTAATTTCATCTTTCAGATTATTTACATCAAAGTTTTCTGTTTCTCTCCCGGATTTTGCAAAAACATTTTTCAAAAGCTCATTTGCTGTATCTGTATCCAATTTATAATTCTTTTTGTTTCCCATACGCGCCTACCTCATATACTGTCTGAGCAGCGCTTCGCCGCTTGCAATATACCTTTTTACGGTACTTCTGCTCACGCCTGTTGCTGCAGCAATATCATCGATTTTCATATTGTTATAATATTTCATAACAATACATTGCCTCATATCAAAAGGGAGCTTGTCTACCGCTTCTTTCAGTCTCAGATTTTCGTCCTTTGAGACTATTTCTTCTTCCGGATTCACTCTTTCGTCAGGAAGAATCTCTGAAAGAACATCATCAAGAGGTTGAAGGCTGCCCGAATTCTCTTTGACACTCATGTCATAACAGGTATGAAAGGCAATCTGATTAAGCCAGGCCACGAAAAGTGTAGGGTCTTTTATCATTCCTATCTTCTTAAGGACGGATATATAGACTTCCGAAACCGCATCCTGGGCAAGATAATCATCACGAAGATATCTTCTGGCATAGTTGTATATTTTATTGTAGGTTAGGGCATACAGCTGGGCGAATGCATCCGTGTCACCGCTTTGGGCCAGTACGACAAGCTTTGCTATATAGCCGTGATCCAATTCCTTCATCAATAATACTATTCCTGCATTTTGTCATTCAGCATTCGAACAAGTCCGGCATTATCTTTGGATAAAACTTCCATTTTTTTAATGTCAATATATATACATATAAGGGAGAAAAGCATAAGAATCCACATCATCGCAGACAGAATGAAAAGAGTTTTATTACTGTAAAGACTGTTTCTGAAAACGGGGTCCGCAACAAGGATTATGATAAATCCGATTTCAAGAAGAACCATAACTACAGCCTGAACAATTTTAAATTTTCTGAAAGAGGCAAACTTTTTTTCCGATTCTTTCATATTCATAATGGAATTCCTCCCGAATTTTGTGTACTATTTTTATTATACTGTTTTTGACAGAAAAGTTAAAGAATTCATTATTTTGAACTGTTTGCAGACCCGGGTCTGTCTTACATTTTGAAGGGTGTGAAATCAATGAATGTAGATTTTGTTACAATCAGCGATGAAGCGGTTCCGCTTTCATCAGCACCGGAAAATACATTTCCGTTTTTTCCGGTGACTATCATAGGTATGCTCATAATAATTATTGCTGTTTTTCTTATCTTCTATGTCAGCGAGTGTCGAAGGTACAGAAGCAGGTATTCTTCAATCAAAGGAAATGATGAGAATAAGAGTTGGAACATATTCAAACTTAAGAAACTCGTGCATGAAGCAGAAAATGAGCTTGCCGAACAAATGATATAAAAAAGAATTCGATTATTCATCGAATTCTTTTTTTACTGTATTATTCTCTTTCTCAAGCTTATTACGCACGCGCAAATCCCGGAAAAACAACTGAAGAAGCGCCCTGCATTCATCTTCCATTACACCTTTTGTAATCTGAACTCTGTGATTGAACTCAGTCATATCAAGAACATTAAGAATTGAACCGGCGCACCCGGCTTTTGGATTCATACACGCCATTACGGCACGGTCTATTCTTGCCTGCACGATTGCTCCCGCACACATCTGACAGGGTTCAAGCGTAATGTATATCGTACAGCCTTCAAGTCGCCAGTCACCCATCTTACGGCTGGCCTTCCTGATAGCGGTTATTTCTGCGTGGGAAAGAGTACTTTTGTCTGTATTACGTCTGTTATAACCTCTTCCGATAATCTTTCCGTCATACACAATTACGCAGCCTATGGGTACTTCGCCGAGCGAAAGCGCCTTCATGGCCTCGCGGTAAGCCGCTCTCATGAATTTCAAATCATTATCCATCATTCTCCGGTCTTCTCCAGATATTTCATATAATTAACAACCATAAGCGCTATTTGAAGAGTCATGGCGTCATCAAATACTCTGATATCAAGTCCGGTAATTTTCTGAAGACGTTCTATTCTGTTTACAAGTGTATTCCTGTGAATGTAAAGCTGACGGCTTGTTTCAGAAACATTCTGGTTATTCTCAAGGAAACGTCTTACAGTATGAAGAGTCTCATCGTCAAGCTCGGAAATTGTTCCTTCACCGAATACTTCCTTAACAAATATTCTGCATAAATTAACAGGAAGCTGGTAGATAAGTCTTCCTATTCCAAGCGCTGCGTAGGAAACTGTTTTCTTTTCTTCATAGAAAATTCTTCCTACTTCAAGGGCCATTTTTGCTTCTTTGTAGGAAAGTGATACATCCTTCAGATTACCGACAGCCGTTCCGTACGCTACGCGTACGTCAACCATCGCCTCTGTATTCATCATATCGGCAATTGTTGATGCCACCTTTCCCATTTCTTCAGTTATATTATCGGAAGAAAGTGATTTGACAAGTATCAGCGTACCGGCATCAACACTTGTAACATAGTCCCCGAAATGCGATGAATACAATCCTCGGAGCATCTCGGCACCCTCTTCTATCATATCCGTTCTCATTTCCAGGATATATACACATCTCTGCGCCTCTTCAACAATATGAAGCTTTTTTGCCTGATTGTATATGTCGACAAGAAGCAGGTTATCCAAAAGAAGATTTTGGAAAAAAACATTTTTATCCAGTTTCTCCTTATATGCAACTATCAGATTCTGTAACTCGCTTACAGCAACTCTTCCAAGAGTATATGTCTCTGCTCCGCTTCCCTTTGCAACAAGAACATATGACACATCACCGTCATCGAGAACTTTCAGAAGATGACAGTCTCCGATAATCTGAGAATCAGCAGGTGACTGTACAAAAGATGAAAGAACATTTTCAGACAGCTGCACGGAAGGGTCTGTCGCCATCACCCTTTCACCTGATACCTCGTATACCGCAAATGCAACCTTCGTAAGCTGCGATAATTCACCAAGACATCTTTCAATAACCTGATTTGTAATCATTCTTTTCCCCCATATCCCAAATATGAAATAAAAAGGTGCAAGCTTTTGCAAGCTTGCACCCTCTGATTAATCTAACCTAGTTGGTGACAATGCACTCTGTCTCTTTATCGAATACGTGAATCTTCTCAACATCAATAGCGAACTTAACAACATCGCCGGGTCTTGCTGTTGTTCTGGGATCTACTCTTGCAGTCATAGCAAACTCTTCAAGATCGAAGTAAAGGAATACTTCAGCACCAAGAAGCTCGTATACTCTGATAGTAGATTCAAATACTGCTGAAGGAGCAGCTTCAATCATCATCTCAGAATCATATACATCCTCAGGACGAATACCGAATGTAACGGTCTTTCCGTCATAACCGCCTTCGATAACCTTCTTGGACTTAGCGGGAGGAAGAGGAATTGTATGTCCTGCAACCTTAAGGTTTGCAATATCTCCTGTAACTTCAACAACCGCATCAAGGAAGTTCATCTGAGGAGATCCCATGAATCCTGCAACGAAAAGGTTCTGGGGCTTCTCATAAAGGTTCTGAGGAGTATCAACCTGCTGGATAACACCATCCTTCATAACTACGATTCTTGTACCAAGAGTCATAGCCTCTGTCTGGTCATGTGTTACGTAGATGATGGTTGTGCCAAGTCTCTGATGAAGCTTAGCAATCTCAATTCTCATCTGTACACGAAGTTTTGCATCAAGGTTTGAAAGAGGCTCGTCCATAAGGAATACCTTAGGATTACGAACAATAGCACGTCCCATAGCTACACGCTGTCTCTGACCACCTGAAAGAGCCTTAGGCTTACGATCAAGAAGTGCTGTAAGGTCAAGAATCTTAGCTGCTTCCTTAACCATCTTATCAATCTCATGCTTAGGAACTTTACGAAGCTTTAAGCCGAATGCCATGTTATCGTAAACTGACATATGAGGATACAGAGCGTAGTTCTGGAATACCATCGCGATATCTCTGTCCTTAGGCTCAACATCATTTACTACTCTGTCGCCGATTCTCAGCTCACCGGATGTGATATCCTCGAGACCTGCAATCATACGAAGTGTTGTGGACTTTCCACAACCTGAAGGACCAACGAAGATAATGAATTCCTGATCCTGGATTTCAAGGTTGAAGTTCTTAACTGCTTCAAAGCCGTTAGGATAAACCTTGCAAATGTTCTTAAGTGATAAACTTGCCATTTTTCATGCCTCCACATTGTTTGCTATATAAGGAGCACTGTGCCCCACCAAGGATTAGTATATCTTTTTTCCCTGTTGTTTTCTATGCCCAGTCTATACAATTTTATCTTTTATCTTTTGTAAATTTTGCTCTTAATATGTAAAAAAAAAATAAACACAGGCCATTTTGTACATTTTTTGTCGCTATTGTGTACAATTTGCCCTACAGATATAACACCATGGGCGTATAACGTATACCATCTGTCTCTTCTTCGTCTCCAAGATCCCTGAAACCACGGTTATGATAGAAAACAACTCCGTAGGGAGATGCATTTACCGTAAGAAACTGCCCGCCGAGTTCACGCATTACATAATCTCCGGCAACTTCAATAAGGTCGCTCGCAACTCCTCTTCGCTGATATTCCTCATCAACAAACAAAAGCGAAATATGTGTTTCGTTTCGAAGCGACAGAATTCCGATAATCCTGTCACCGTCTATCGCAACAAAAAGCTGGTAGCTGCCTACTATAAACATTCTGTAAAGGCCGTTGTCTTCAACAAATTCCCTAAAGCTTTCAATTCCCTTATCGGAATAATCAGGAGCATCGAATTTCATAAATACCTTCCAGGCAAGACCCATTGCTTCCTTCCACTCGTCACGATACGCCATTCTGTAAGTAATTCCCTTATTCTTCACTCCTTTTCTCCTTTCCGGCTTTTTTCAGGATAAACTTATACACATCATCATACACCTTGTGTCTTTCTGTTTCATTCAGAATTTCATGCCTCATATTATCGTAAAGCCTGCAGTGCACATTGCAAAGTCCGTGTTTCTTATATAATGAAACAAGTCCCGCAACACCTTTTCCGTAATCTCCGACAGGATCCTCTTTTCCGGATATAATAAGTATCGGCTTTTTCTTATCCATCTTTTCGACACGACTTTTTGACTGGCACCTTGATATCAGTGTAAACAATGTCTTATAACCGTTTACGGTAAAATCTATTCCCGCTCTGTCATCTTCAAGATAGCTCTTCACATTCTCCTTATCTTCCGAAAGCCAGTCATATCCGGACACCGGGTTTTCAATTCGGTCGAGATAATGACCAAAAGCCATCTTTTCTACAAACGGGCTGTAATAATGACCACCACGGAAAAAAGAAATAACGGACGTGATTATTTTCCCGCCAAGAAGCACAATACCGCTTTGGCTTCCGGTTCCCACTATAACTGCAGCCTTTACACTGTCACAATAGTCGCAAAGATAATTTCTTACAACAAAAGAACCCATGCTGTGTCCAAGAATAAATACATCGCTTCCCGGATAATCATGCTCAGCAATTTTCACAACCGTATGAACATCAAGAACAAGTACTTCTGCCGGCTTTTTACTGCAGAAATAACCGAGTTCTTTGTCGCTGCTGACAGACTGGCCATGCCCAAGATGATCTGCACCGAATACAACATAGCCTTTTGCTATCAGAAACTTCGCAAATTCATCATATCTTCCGATATGCTCGGCCATACCATGAACCAGAACAACAACACCTTTTATTTCTTTTTGTCTTTCATCATACCATTTTCTCAGGTGTATTTTCGTTCCTCCGGCATGCGAAAAGAAAAAACTGTCGTCAATCATACGTTACCCCCATAACCTTCAATCGAATACGATAATTATTCTCCAAATATTAGCTTTTTTCAAGAAAATATTAATTTCATCAAATATGAATATTGCTTTTTTTAAGTTTATGATTTATATTCTCTGTATATCATAAAGTGAGGTAACTATTATGGATGACACGAAATTCGGTGAACTTGCGAAGGAACTCCGTACAAGAAACGGTCTTTCCCAGGTTCAGGTCGCAGAAGCACTCAATGTTACACCGGGTTTTATCTGCAACATCGAAAAGGGACGTACTGCAATGTCCCTCAGGCTCCTCACCTATTATGCCAAAATGATGCATGTCTCAGTAGATTCACTAATCGGTCAGATTGAGCCGGAATACCGGGCAACCTCACTCGACAGAGAAATACTCGAAGCGCTGAAGGACCTGCCTGATGAGGTAAAGATGAAGGTGCTTAACACAATTCATTTATGGAAAAAATAAGGATGGTGCGAACCATCCTTATCTTTTGCCTTTTTCTATTTAATTAAATCGAAACCGTATAGGTTTTTTCTTTTGCCTCAACGCGGTAATGCGGTTCGAATGCTGTTATCGTGTAGGTCTCTTCATCAGCATCAACTCTGTATCCCTGCTCCTTCGGAATAACTTTGAACAGCTTTTTCTTGGCATCTACGCGATAACCCTGCTCCTTTGCTCCGACTTTATAGGTCGTTTCTTCGGCAGTTACTTTGTACTTCTTCTCAAGTGCCTTTATGTCATACAGCTTTTCATTTGCCTTGACTGTATAAGTCTTAACACCTGCATCAACACGGTATCCTGTGACATTTGCCTCGACTTTTGAAGCTTTCTCTTTTGCCGTAACATGGAATAACTGCTCTTCGGCGGTAACATCAAAAGTCTTCTGCTTTGCATCAACTCTGTAGGTCATCTCCTTTGCAGATACCGTATAAGTATCCTCGATTCCGACTACACGATAGCCCTGCTCTTTGGCTGTCACATTGTATCCGCGTTCCTTGGCAAGAACGGTATAAGTCTTTTCGTCTGCGTCAACACGATATGCCGGTTCAAAAGCAATTATTTCATAAGCATTTTCACGTGCAAGTACTTTGAAAGCTTTTTCGTTTGCTTCAACCTGATACAGTTTTACTTCCGCCTCAACAACATATCCCTTCTGTTTGGCCTTTACATTGTAAAGCGTCTCATATGCTGTTACAGTATAGAGCTGCTCATTGGCTGTTACAGTGTATGAAACCTCAACAACCTTATAAAGCTGCTCGGATACAGAAAGGGCATAAACCGTTTCAGGCATATCGAAAAGATGATAACGCCCGGATGAAGAAATAGAATCAGCTATAATACATCCTGCGGCATTGCAATTATCAACAACAACCTTTGCACGCGGAGCAATAAGAACACCGTAAATACCGGTCCAGTTCAAAGTATCTGTTCCTTCATAATAATAGATTGGCATCTGCTCTGTTCTGACAGCATGATCGTCTTTGTAATTCTTATTAATCATGTTATAACTGAATTTCAGTGAATCAGCTATAACCTGTGTAACACTTATTCCGACCTTTTTTCCTATTTCCGTCCAGTACTCAACGAAATTGGCTTTCTCAGCAGGTGTCATCTCATAATCACCCGCGTCAATGATATTGGTGGTTGATATAAGTCCGCCTGCCTTTACAGCACCTCTGTTATGGCTTGAAAGGGCCACCTGATTAAGTGCAATATAAGCATAACTTGCAAACGGTATATCAGCATCTGCCTCTTTTCTTGCCGACTTCTGACCAAATTCCACAACATTGGAAATAGGGATATTGGCGCTGTTTACAAGAACAGATACGTTCTGATCGGGATTCCTGTATTTTGCTTCAAGATCGCTCCTTATATCAAATGCTTCTTCTTCGCTTCTGATACCGGTCTTGTTAATGGTGGAAAGGGTCTTATCCTTCTGCATTTCACGGTCGCCGATTGAAGCATTTTTTGCTTCCCTGTAACTTAAGTCAGTAAATAAAGTCTTTCCCGGAACGGTTCTTGTCAGTACGTCACATACAACATCTCTCTTGCTTTCGAGATCTTTTTTCAGTTTCTCCGCAGCTACTCTTGAAAGACCGACTCCGTTCGGGACATCATATGTCTTCTTTCCGTCTTTATCGGCACGTACATTTGAATATCTGTCTTTATACTCGGAAAGGTCTCTTACAAGGTCCTGAGCCTGATAAAAGGTAAGCTTTTCGTTGAATTCAAGCGGAGAAGGCAGTCTTCCGACAGAAATCACCTTAATATCATCAAGGAAATTCTTCTCCTTCAGTTCTTCTGCAAGTTCAAGCGCCTTGGGCTTGGAAAGATTTACACCGTTTTCCACCTCGGCGTCAATCATTCCGTCTTCTCTTATACTTACGTTTACATAGCCGGATTCTTCAAGTTTTACTTTATAGCTTTCGGCTGCTTCACGTGTGAGCTTTCTCGATTCGTTCTCATCAAGTTTTGTACCGACAAAACTGTCATCAACTACTTTTACATCAAAATATCCCCTGGTCTCAAGGTCAGCCTTAAGTCTGTTTGCTGAATTCTCGGTCAGGTTTCTGTTATTCTCAAGTCTGGCCGGTTTAATTCCGTCTTCAAGAACGTTTACGTCGAGATAGCCTTCGCTAATAAGCTTTTCTTCAAGATCGGTCGCATCAATATAGTACAGACCGGTTGCTCCGGGAACTGTCGCAGTTACCGTGCCGCCCGTGCTTCTGCATTCAACATCTATATAGCCCCTTGACTGAAGCTCTTCCTTAAGAGATTCTGCCTCCGCACGCGAAATTCCCGTATATTTGTCACTAAGTTCGGCCTTTGTCTTACCTTCCGGAGTAAGAACAACATTAATGTAACCCCTTGATTCAAGAAGCATCTTGAATGCATCTGCCTGTTCTCTTGAAAGGCCGTCATTTCCGGCGAGTCTGACACCGACAGAGCCGTCTTCGGAAAGGGCGATATCCAGAAAGCCCCTGCTTTTAAGGCTTTCTGCGACTTCCTGTGCCTTATCGCTTACAAGATGCGTATTATCCGTTAATTTCGCATCTACAACACCGGAGCCCTCATTAACCATTACATCAATATACGTTTCATCAGAAGAAAGCTTCTCTGCCAGAAGGTCCGCTTCCTCTTTGGAAAGATTGTCACCGCCTTCAATAGCAGAAGGAATCGCACCTTCCTTATAAAGCTCTACTCTCTCGTAATTACCTGTTGCCTGAAGTCTGCTTCTTAAAGACTCGGCCTCCTTTAAAGTCAGTCCTTCAGATTTCTCATCGATTCTTCCTTTTGATTCTCCGTCAACAGTACGTGAGAATTCACCATATCCTTCAGAAGCAAGTTTCTTCTCATATAAATCAGCGTCGGTTCTGGAAAGTCTTGTGTTTCCTGTAAGGAAAGCTGCTGCCGAACCGTCTTCCGTAAGCTGAATATCAGTAAAGTCCTTTGCAATAAGGTCTTCTTTATATGCGTCTGCTGCTTTTTTGGAAAGCCCGGTATTTCCTGAAAGTTCTACAGGAACAGCTCCTGTTTCAATAAAGCTGATATTTACAAGGCCTTCTATGCCAAGCTTTCTTTCAAGGGCTTCTGCCTCTTCCCTTGTAAGTCCTGCTCCTCCGGCAACACTTGCCCCTCTTGTAGTCTCCTTGGAAATATTGATTTCGGAATATCCGTTCTCATTAAGCGAATTGGCAAGTTCTCTTGCTTCTTTCTTCGTCAGGTCTGTATTTCCGGTAAGTGAAGCTTCTACAGTACCTTCATCAGGAAGAACAGTTACATCAAGATATCCTTTGTTCCTTAAGTCTTCTGCATAAGCTTCTGCCTGGGCTGTGTTAAGACCGGAATTCCCTAAAAGTACAGCCTTAATTACACCCTCATCTATTGCCTTTACTTCCACATATCCTTTATTTTTAAGGCTTTCAGAAAGCTCTTCGGCTTTCTCTTTTGAAAGATTAACATTATTCCCAAGAACAGCAGGCTTGACACCGTCTTCAATACGCAAAGGACTTACATATCCGTCAGCAAGGAGTTTTTTCTCAAACGCCTCCGCTTCCTCTGCGGTAAGACCTCTGTTTCCTGTAAGCGTTGCCGGTCTTTCACCCGTCTGTGTATATGTAATATCAATATAACCTTTGCTTTCAAGCTCAGAAGACAGCCTGTCTCTTTCTTCGCCGTTAAGCTTCGATCCTTCCGGAATGTCTGCATTCTTCATTCCGTCGTCTTCAATACATACATTCTTAAAGCCTTCATTCATAAGCTTTCCGGCAAGCTCTTTGGCTTCAGAATCAGAAAGGTCTGTTCCTGAAGGTACATCAATTTTCTTACTTCCGTCTTCTATAATTACAACATCGGAATAGCCGTTGCTTTCAAGTTCTTCCTTCTGCCTGGTCGCTTCTTCCATTGAAAGATTCGATTCCGTTGTCATGCTCGAGGTCGCTGTTCCGTCGGCTGTAATCACAACATCAGCATATCCCTGTGCAAGAAGAAGAGACTTAAGCGCTTCGGCTTTGATTCTGGTAAGGCCGGTGCTTCCGCGTACTTCAACACTTTCTCCGCCATACTCCTCTATATCGACCTTAGGACATCCTTCCTTTTCAAGCTTTTTCTTAAGTTCCTCAGCTTCTTCCTTGGAAAGATCGGCATTATTCGTGATGTAAGCATCTGCATATCCGTCAGCAACAATATTTACATTTGAATAATATTCAACCGACTTCAGTTTTTCGGCAAGCTCGGCTGCTTCCTTTTCGGAAAGGTCTGTGCTGTTCGGAATAATTGCTTTTGCCGCACCGTCAACAGCAAAGCTGATCTTTGTGTACCCCTTACTGAGAAGCCTCTCCTTATATCTTTCGGCATTCTCTCTTGTAAGCCTTCTGTTGTCACGAAGTTCAGCTGCCATTTCGCCACCCTCGGAGGTGATGGAAATATCAACATATCCTTTTTCTTTTAGATCTACCTCGAGTAATTCAGCCTTTACTCTGCTAAGCCCCGTATTAGCCAAAAGTGTCGCAGGAACCACGCCGTCTTCCACACGTTTTACATCAGAAAAGCCGCTTCCTTTAAGTTCCTTTTCATAAGCTTCGGCTTCACTTATCGTAAGCCCCGTCTTTGTTTTTTCTTTTTCCACACTGTCATTATTCACGAATCCAGTTCCCCCATTATGGTTTTACTACTAAATTCAGTTTGCCATTTTTCATATTTAAATTCAAGTAAAAAAGTGTATTAAAAAAAGCAAAAATTAAACATTTTGCCTTTTCTACGAAAAAAAAGAGATTTCGTTATGAAATCTCTTCTTCCTCTTTCTTCTTTTTCACAAGTCCTACAGAAGCTGCAAGCATCGTAGCTGTTCCGAATGAAATTGCTCCGAACAGTGCTCCGAGAGAGCTGTCTCCCGTTTGCGGATCTCTTCTGCTTCCGAGAACTTCAGGATCCTCCGGACCTCTTCTTGCGCCAAGTACATCGCCGCCAAGAATTCCCCAGGTTGTAACAGTATAGAAGTAGCTTCTTCCTCTGTCTTTGTTAAAGTCACCGGCTTCGTATACCACTTCATCCCATGGATCTTTGTCAATGACAGTAATATCATGTGTTATGGCCTTATGATGAATTGTCTTAACGCCCTTAACCTTCCAAAGTTCTCTATCTGCCGCAACTTTGTATCTCTTCTCGTCAGCTGTTACCTTGTAAGCTTTCTCTTTTGCAGATACAGTATAAGTCTTCTCGTTAGCCTCTACCTTATAGCGTTTCTCATTTGCATCAACGCGGTATCCCTGCTCCTTAGCAGAAACAGTATAAGTATATGCATCTGCATCAACACGGTATGCCTGTTCTTTGGCTGATACTTTGTAAAGCTTCTCTTTTGCATCGACGCGGTAGCCCTGCTCATTGGCATCTACCTTATATCTCTGCTCCTCTGCTGTTACTTTATATCTCTGCTCTTTGGCTGATACGTCATAAAGCTTTTCATCTGCATTTACAGTATATGTAATCTCATTGGCCTCTACCCTGTGACCCTGAACCTTGGCATCAACACGTGAAGCCTGTTCCTTGGCTGTTACCTTGTAGAGCTGCTCGCTTGCAGTAACATCGTAAGCCTTTTCCTTTGCAGTAACCATATAAGTAGGCTCTTTTGCATTAAGTGTATAGGTTTTCTCGTTGGCAGTAACCTTATATCCCTGTTCCTTGGCTTCAACGCTGTAGCCGGGTTCTTTGGCAGAAACAGTATAAGTCTTCTCCTCGGCATCAACGCGGTATGCCTGCTCTTTCGCAGTTAATGCATAGGTCTGCTCTTTTGCAGTAACCTTATAGCCCTTCTCTTCGGCAGTAACCTTATATGTCTGTTCGTCAGCTTCGACCTTGTGCCCCTGCTCCTGTGCAGTAACATTGTAGAGATGCTCATCAGCTGTTACTTTATAGAGCTGATCCTTGGCTGTAAGTGAATAGGTTACATCAACAACCTTATAAAGCTGCTCGCTGACAGCAAGGCTGTATACAACATCGGGTGTTGTAAACAGATGGTATTCACAGGATGAATCGATTGAATCAGCTATAATACATCCCGCTGCATTAGCTCCTCCACAAATAACTTTTGCATTCGGTGCAATAAGAATACCGTATACACCTGTCCAGGTAAAGTCATCGGTTCCTTCATAATAATAAATCGGCATCTGCTCAGTTCTTACATCATGGTCGTTACCGTACTTATTCATAATCGTCGAAGCATACGTATGACTAAGCTCATTTGCCTTAGCCTGCGTAATTGACTGACCTGCTTTTTTACCTATATCATTCCAGTAATCAACAAACTTAGCCTGATCCTCGGCAGACATTGAATACGAACCTGCATCAATCGTATTATTTGTAGTTACTGTTCCGCCTGCCTGAACAGCTCCTCTTGTATGTGTCTTAAGGTCGACATCATGAAGTGCTATGTACGAATAATTGGCATAAGGAATATCAGCATCGGACGCTCCTCTTGCAGAATTTGAACCGAAAGGTACAACATCAGTAAGAGATAGTTCTACCGGCTCTACATTAATTGTTATCGTCTGGTCGGGATTCTTATATAGTTTTTCAAGCTCAGCCTTCTTTGCAAGAGCCTCTTCCTCTGTCTGGATACCTGTTGCGTTTACCGTAGACAGGGTCTTGTCTTTCTGCATCTCCCTGTCACCGATTGTCATATCCTTCGCATCCTTATAGCTAAGATCGGTTGCAACAGTACTTCCGGGAACGGAATACATATTTACTTCTGCTATCGTATCACGCTTATTTTCATACTCGTTCTTCAGTTTCTCTGCTTCTACTCTGGAAAGTCCGCTTCCGATATCATATTCGTCGCCGGTTCCGTCTTTGTCGTATCTGACATTGAAATAGATATCCTTGAAATTATTCAAATCATCAACATATTCCTGTGCCTGATTAAAGGTAAGGCGCTCGTTGTTCTTAAGTTCAGCAGATATTTTTCCGCCGGGAGCAACTTTTACATTCTTAAAGAGCGGATTTGACTCAAGCTCAGCTGCAAGTTTGTCTGCATCTGCCTTCTTAAGGTCTGTTCCGTTCGGAACTTCAGCATCAACAGTACCGTCGTCTTTAATTACAACATTAATAAATCCGGCATCCTCGAGAAGCTTCTTGTAAGCCTCGGCTTCACTCATTGTAAGCTTTCTGGATTTATCCGGATCAAGCTTTGCACTTATTGATCCGTCATCCGAAATATTAACATTAATATATCCCCGGCCTTCGAGGTCAGCTTTAAGTGCTGCAGCTGCATCTTCGGAAAGTTTCGTATTCTTATCCTTAAATCTGGCAGATAAGGTACCGTCTTCGGATACTGTTACATCTATGTAACCGTCCGTAAGCAGATTTTCTTCAAGAGCCTTTGCATCTTCATAATACAGACCTGTACTATTCGGAATTGTCGCAGATACCGAACCGTCTGTATGATATTCAACATCAGTGTATCCTTTTGCAAGAAGGTCGGCCTTGAGTGCAAGTACTTCGGAAAGAGTAAGTCCTGTTGTCTTATCCTTAATATCTGCTGTAACTTTTCCGTCCGGAGTGATTTTTACATTAACAAATCCTTTTCCTTCAAGTTCAGACTTAAGGGCATTTGCTTCTGCTTCTGAAAGATTTGTATTATCAGTAAGCTTGGCATCGGTAGTTCCGTCTTCGGAATAACTGATATCAGAATATCCGTTATTCCTTAGCAGATCAACGAACAGAAGAACCTTATCCATCGTAAGACCGGTATTATCGGTAAGCTTCGCACTTACTGTTCCCGATCCGGGATTAACCTTTACATCCTTGTATCCGTTTTCTTCCAGCTTCTTTTTAAGCGCATCCGCTTCAGCCTTTGTAAGACCGGTATTATCCTTAAGGTTTGCTGTTATAAGTTCATCTTCTGAAACTGTAACATCGATGAGAAGTTCATCATTCTCCAGCTTCTTTTTAAGTGCTTCTGCCTCTTCTTTGGTAAGGCCTGTCGATTTCTCGGGAATTGTTGCAGCAGTTTTCCCGTCAACATCTCTTGAGAAGTCTGAATATCCATCCTCGGAAAGTTTTTTCTCAAGGGCATCAGCTTCAGCTTTGGTAAGATTTGTATTATCGGAAAGCTTTGCGGTTACTTTTCCGTCTTCTTTAATCTGTACATCAACATAACCTTTGGAAAGAAGGTCTGCCTTAAGGTCTTCTGCCTCTTTTAACGAAAGGGCTGTATTATCCGAAAGTCTTGCATCAATCGTTCCGTTCTCGTTAACTTTAACGTCAACAAGTCCTGCTGCAAGAAGTTCATTCTTCAATGCTTCTGCCGCATCCTTTGTCAATCCGGTATTATCTTTAAGCTTTGCATCAATTGTTCCGTCTTCGGAAATAGTAATATCTGTATAACCGCTTTTTGCAAGCTTATCTGCAAGTTCATCAGCCTTTTCTTTGGAAAGTTTTGTACTGTCCGGAATCTTTGCTTCCACAAAGCCGGTGTCAGGACTGATTTTGACTTCCTGATAACCTCTGCTTTCAAGGTCGGCAGCAAGAGCCTTTGCATCTTCACTGTTTAGACCGGTATTATTCTGAAGATTTGCAGTAATATATCCGTCATCGGAAATAACTACATCTACATATCCAAGGTTAATTAAAAGTGCCTTATACGCTTCTGCATCTGTAAGTGAGAGTCCCGTATTGTTTGAAAGCTTTGCGCTTATCTTGCCATCAGGGGTTCGTGTAATATTGATATATCCGTTTTCGGCAAGATATTTCTCAAGGTCATCCGCTTCCGCCTTGGTAAGACCTGTGTTATCTGTAAGAGTTGCCTTAACCGAACCGTTCTCATCAAATGTAATGTCTGTATATCCGGCCTTTTCAAGCTCTGTAATCAGAAGGTCGCGCTTATCCTTGGTAAGTCCTTTTCCGTCAGGAATAGTCGCACTGATTTTACCATCATCGGAAATAACTACATTAATATATCCTTCTGCCTTAAGTTTGTCAGAAAGAGTCTCCGCATCAGTCTTTGAAAGATTTGTGGATGAGGGAATAGAAGCACTTACACTTCCGTCTTCTGAAACAGTAACATCAAAATATCCGGCTTTCTCAAGTTCTGCCTTAAGGTTATCTGCTTCAGTCTTTGTAAGCTTTCTGTTATTTGAAAGAGTCGCGCTTACCTTTCCTTCAGGTGTAATTTCTACATCCGTATAATCCTGTGCAAGAAGAAGCGCCTTGAGTGCTTCTGCCTTAACTTTTGTAAGTCCTGTACTGTCCGGAATATTAGCCTTAATACCGCCGTAACTGTCAATAACCACATTTAAATAGCCTTCTGCCTCGAGTCTGCTCTTAAGAGCCTCTGCCTCAGCTTTCGAAAGATCGGTATTATTCGTAAGATTGGCTGTGATAATGCCCTCCGGAGTAACCTTAATATTGGTATATTCACCTGATGCCTTTAACAGATTCTCAAGCGCCTCTGCTTCAGCTTTTGAAAGAAGCTCATTTTTCTTTAATGCTGCCTTAACTGTTCCGTCTGTATCAAATGAAATATCTGAATAGCCCTTGCTCTCGAGAAGAGCAATAAGAGCATCTTTCTCTTCCTTGCTTAAGTTTGTATTATCTGTAAGTTTCGCAGAGATTAATCCGTCTTTTGAAACAGTAACATCAACATAGCCTTTACCGATAAGTTCCGCCTTTAAATTCTCGGCATCACTTTGTGTGAGTTTTGTATTATCGGTAAGCGAAGCGCTGACAGTTCCGTCATCAAGAATAACAACATCGATATAGCCCTGCTTTTCAAGTTCTGCTTTTAGAGCCTCGGCTTTATCAGCGGTTAATTTCTCACTGTCCGGGACAGCAGCTTTTATTTTGCCGTCCTCGGTACGCTTAATATCTACAAATCCAAGTGACGCAAGCTTCTTTTCATAGTCATCTGCTTCACTCTGTGTAAGTTTCGTATTATCGCTAAGCGACGCACTTATAAATCCGTCGTCAGAAATAGCAACATTAACATAGCCCTTCTTTTCAAGAGCTTCCTTTAATTCCTTCGCAGAACTTTCCGAAAGTCCTGTATTATCCTGAAGTTTGGCATTTACCGTTCCGTCATCATTTATTGTCACGTCAATAAAGCCCTTGGAAAGCAGTTCGCTTTCAAGTGCTTTTGCCTCATCGGAAGTAAGCTTATTTCCCATTTCTTCAGGCTTACTTACCGTTCCGTCCTTAGATACATCGACATCCCTGTAACCGTCTTTGGTAATCTTATCGGCAATTGCATCTGCCTCTTCCTTGGTAAGTCCGGATTTATTGTAGTTGTCATCCTCGTCCCAGGCTTCTTTATCGGTTATGGTTTCCTTATGAGTTTCAGCATCATGGTGCTTAATACTTTCGGAATCACTGCTTCCTTCGCCTTCACCCGGATCGATAACAACAGTTGTAGTCGTTTCGGATATTCTGACAGCGCCTTCTGTTCCTTCAGGCACTTCAATATAATCCTCGGGATTTTCAACGAAATATTCTGTTTTGGTTTCTACGTGCTCTGCTCCGCCAAGAACAACATCAGGGTTTTCTTCCTGTGCCTGTGCAGTCAGTGCGGGCGCAGTAATTGCTGCGGCAATTCCGATTCCAAGTGCAGTAACAACTTTGTTTTTCATAATAACCTCATCAAAAAACTATTCCTCAGTTCCGATTCGCTCAAAAAGGTACTTCAGTACATCCTCAGTAAACTTCTTGGCACTAATTCCTATCTCATATCTGCCGTCTTCTTTTTTCACCTGTCTGTTAACAGTTGCATACATAATAAGTGTATCGGCGACAATAATTATGTCCTGTCCTTCAATATCCGGCATATCGGAAGGTCCGGTAATACCCATACCGAGAGGGCTTACATTATCTACATCAACATAAAATTTCCTAAGTGAATCACACAGTACAATAACACTGTTTACTTTGTACTCTACTCTGTTAATACTACGTCTTTCTTCCATAATGAAACCTCCAATCACTATTCCATGCTGTCATCTGTTAAAAAAGCATGAACAATAAACCTGCGGTCTGTTCCGTATGCCCCATAGCATGTACTTAATGTAATTATATCAGGCTCACCGTAAGAATAGATATCCCCGCCTTCGAAAAGCGAAAGCTCTATTGCCTTATCAACATAATCCCGATAAGAAATATACTCAGGATTATAAAGTTCTTCGCCGTTTCTCCCGATAAGTCTGTACCTGTCTTCGGCAGGGTTTTCATAGTACTTTGAGGTATCCGTAACATAATACGAGAATATTCTGTATTTATATACGTTCCCGTTATGAAAGATGTACAAAAAAGGATTCGATTTACAGAGCTCCGATTCGTCCTTAAACCTGTTAAGAGATCCGAACATCGAATCATCTCTCATATTATGAGCATATATAAAAGTATTCCTGTCAGAAAAATCCGGTGCATTTATATAATCCAGAAAAGCAGAACCGGAATTATTTCTTTCTTTATAAAAGGTATGAGAAAGATAATAATCATTATCTTTTCCCTGAACAAGAGGATAGGATAACGAAAGGGCCGGAATATAAATCCATCCTCTGTAATCTTCATTAATGGAAATAAGGGATTTCTCATCCACCTTCATAAAAGAAGTCTCATCTTCTGATAAAGAGTCATATTTCCCTTCAGAAAGTTTATCTTCTTCATATGTAACATTATTTAATTCTATTTTAGTAAATTCTAAAATACCACCATATTCTTCTCTGGCGTCTGAATACATCTTCTCTTTTCTTATAAGAAGAAAAACAGAAAAAGCAACGACGAGAAATGACAGTACAATAATGATAATTAGAAAAGTTTTTCCCCTGTTCTTCATTTCTCTCCCAAAAAGACACTTTCTAGTGTGCCATTAAATTAACGCAATAACAAGTTAAAAATGTATAAAGTTTTGCATTTAAAATTAGTTATTTGCAAAAAAGAAAAAGAGATTTCATTCAGAAATCTCTTTTAGAGGCGAGTGACGGATTTGAACCGACGATCAGGGTGTTGCAGACCCACGCCTTACCACTTGGCTACATCGCCACAAAACTACACTAATATAATAATAAATTTTATGAAATTTGTCAAGTATTTTTATAAAATATTATAAAATTTTTTTAATTATACTTTTTTCGTTACTTTTTTATCATTTTTTTTGTTTTTTGCTTTATTCCCTGTCTTTTTTACCAATTCGTCAACTTTCTTTTTTGCACCACTTGCAA
>JAZLHJ010000027.1:0-3136 GCA_045616785.1 Lachnospiraceae bacterium | reverse complement strand
CAAACTCTTCATTTCGACGGATGCCCGCATCGCATGGCTTGCGGAATCGCCTACCGATGAGGAGGATGGCCTAGGCTTTGAGTTTACTTCTGGTGAGATTAAATTGATCGGGCAACCGGAAATCATCTGACGGCGAGCTTTTCCTCTTTGGGAAATGTGCTCGGTTTACTTTATATGGGGAAGTTCCTCCATGATAAAGGGAGGATGGACTCGCTTTTGAGTTCTCGACCGGTGAGATCCAATTGATCACACAGCAGGAAATCGTTTAGGACGGAAAATTCGTTTTTTGTCCCGCAAATCGCTAAATTTGCAGAAATACGAAAACAAAAAGAAGAAAGCGATGAAATATCCGATTGGTATACAGACATTTGAAGAGATCATAAAAGGCGGTTATGTCTATGTGGACAAAACCGACCTTGTCTATAAATTGGCGGATGAGGGGAAATACTATTTCCTCAGCCGTCCGCGTCGTTTCGGAAAAAGTCTGCTCACCACCACGTTGGAATCCTACTTCCTTGGAAAAAAGGAACTTTTCAAAGGATTGGCGATGGAGAAGTTGGAAAAGGATTGGATTGAATATCCGGTGTTCCATCTTGATTTTTCGGGGAATAAGTATACGAGTGACGGTGAACTTTCCAGTGTCGTCAATCTCTTCTTGGAGAAATGCGAGTGTATATATGGGAAAAATCCAAGTGAGGAGACTTATGGGTCTCGTTTTCAGGGTGTTATACAAAGAGCGTGCGAAAAGACTGGTAAGAATGTGGTTATCCTCATAGACGAATATGATAAACCATTGACAGACGCTATCGGAGATTCAGAAATACAAGATGCGAACCGGGCTATCCTTCAGGGGTTATACGGAGTGTTCAAGAATTCAGACCGATACATCAAATTCACTTTCCTGACGGGAGTCACCCGCTATGGTAAATTAGGCATCTTCAGTGCGGCGAACAATCTGAACGACCTGTCAATGAGTAAGAAATATGCGTCCATATGCGGTATTTCCGAAAAAGAGATCCATTCTTATTTCGATGCCGAGATTAAGGATTTTGCAGAGGAGATGAGTGTCAGTGTGGAAGAGATGTACTCATTGCTGAAAAAGAGATATGACGGCTATCATTTCTCCGAAATTTCGGAGGATATCTATAATCCGTTCAGTTTGTTAAATGCACTGAATGACAAACAAATAAGCAACTATTGGTTTGCAACTGGCACTCCGACCTATTTGGTGAAAATTCTGAAGAAGAATGAACCGGATCTGTCCAAATTAGAAAATGGGATTTCTTCCACTATTGAAAATATGGCCGCGTTCGGAAATGGAGAAGATAACATTGTTGCGGCATTGTATCAGAGCGGATATTTGACGATCAAGGGCTACAACGGAAAGTTTTATCGACTTGGTTTTCCAAATGAAGAAGTGCAAGACGGGTTTATACAATGTCTGTTGGCTGAATATTCGGGAAAAGGAGGTTTGCTCGACAACGATTTGCAAAGCCTTTATGAAAATATAGAAAGCGACAATGTAGATGGATTTATGTTACAAATCAAGCATATAATCGAGCAAATCCCGTTTGAAAACAATGAACCCAAAATGATGGAGATTCATTTCCGCAATATGCTATATTTGATAATTAGATTTTGCGGCTGTGATGTCTCAGTTGAATATCCTGTTTTGGGCGGCCGCATCGACATCTGCTTCGAGACCGACAAATGCACATATATCATCGAGTGCAAGCGCGATGAATCTGCCGAGGCCGCATTATCGCAGATTGACGAAAAAAGATATGCGGAAAAGATTTCTTCTCCAGACAAGACACTGGTGAAGATAGGTGCGAATTTCAGCACCCGGGAGAGAAACCTCACGGAATGGAAAGTGGGGTGAGCGAACGATCAACAATAGCGTTTCTAAATGGAGCGTCGGTTGCCGTAATTATAGCTTTTATGAACAGTCCGATATGTATCTTCTAACCTAAGTGCCTATTCTTTTGGTAAAGTGGAAATAGACTTCTATTCTACAGATAGGGAGTTGAATTTCAAACAGGCCCGCGAAAAAATGGCGGGACAGCTAAATAGTAGGACTCCAAGCGGAATTCAGGATCCTCCGGGGTCAGGGAAATATCGCCTTTGTGAAGCGGAAGATGTCGAAAAGTGGATGAAAGATCCAGACCATGTTATGACGTGGCATGAATCTCCTGACGGTTCTTCCCTTGATAAGGTTCCGACTATTTTACATGGCAATATCGACCATAAAGGAGGTCAAAACCAAGTGCGTGGAGAGGTTAATGATGTGTTCCTAAAAGATATGCCGCAAAAAGATAAAAAGAATAAGAATAAGAAAACTACGGCTTCGGCTGGTAATGGAGCATTTGGTGATACTGGAGAAAGTGTACTAGGGGAAAATTATTAATTTTAAAATATGGAAGATTTAATAAAAGATGAAGTTTTTGGCGAATTAAAATATCAAAAATTTGCGTGGGTTAAGCGTATGGATATTCCATTCCTTAATTCGAAAGGAAATTTAGTGCTTGGTATTCATGATGTCAATAAAGAAGGCATCTTAGACGTTCAAAGAGAGGCCTATAAGACCTATCTTCAGAATGAGGAAAAGTATAAGAGTTGCGTGACTGATTTACTTTTGGATCATTACAAGTGGAACTATGAGTTCATAGCACGCAATGTGTCTGGATTGCCTGAAAGCTGTCATAAAGATGTTATAACAGATAAAGAGTTTTATAATGGAGCTGTATCTCTATGGTATCTTTTCATCTGCAGAGACGGCAGCTTCGGATACGCTTTCGGCTGCTGCTGGGACAAAGAGAATGGTCTTGCCGTCCTTCTTTCGGAATCCGAGCCCCGCGTAATCTCAAGGACCCAATTGGAGAACCTCCACAAGCTCAACGACCCGACCCTCGGTCTGCTCGTGCACGACGGCAAGAAGGCATGGAAGGGCTTGGAGACCAACTCCTTCTTCGGCAAGAAGGAGAACCTGGAGATCGAGCTGGAAGGCGGCGTCGACGAGGGTATCACGCCCGCACAGCAGAAAGCCTACGAGAAGTACCTGCAGAACAAGGAGGAGTATTTCAAGGAGTTCACGGAGATGATGCTGACTGTCTACATGGCGGACGAGGAGAAGGCG
>JAZLHJ010000026.1:0-23492 GCA_045616785.1 Lachnospiraceae bacterium | reverse complement strand
CACGTATTGCAGAACTTAAATCACAGCTTGCAACAGAAAAAGATATAGTTCTTAATACCAAACACTTTTTAGATCTGGTAAGACGATATACTGATATACAGGAACTGGATGCAGAAATCATCAGGGAGTTTGTAGAAAAGATTATCGTATACAAGGCAGAACGTGTGGATGGTCACAGAGTTCAAAGAATCAAAATCATCTGGAATTGTATCGGTGAATTTCAAACACCGACATCACATCAATAAAAACGGCATAGTCCAGTAATCGTAATCACTAAACTATGCCGATTTTCTTAAAGATATAAAATCCCTAATTTGTACCACCAAAAGGGAGTTTTTTATTGCATATTTTCTATTCTTCGAAAGGAAGAAGGGGATTTTCAACCTTCTTATCTCTCATCATAAGTTCCTTAACAGCTTCATCAGCACTCTTGTTCTCAAACAGAATTCTGTTTACCTGTTCAATAATGGGTATTTCAAGATTATATTTTCTCGCAAGACTAAGTGCAGCCTTTGCAGAAAAGACGCCTTCAACAACCATCTTTACTTCATCCATTGCTTCCTGCATTGTCTTACCCTGTCCGATAAGAATTCCGGCTCTTCTGTTTCTCGAATGCATTGATGCACAGGTAACAATAAGATCGCCAATACCGGAAAGGCCGCAGAAGGTTTCAAATTTACCGCCCATTGCCATTCCGATTCTTGATATTTCAGAAATACCTCTTGTAATAAGAGCTGCCTTTGTGTTGTCACCATATCCAAGACCGTCCGCAATACCGGCTGCAAGCGCAACTACATTCTTAAGTGCTGCGCCTACCTCAATTCCGAGAACATCGGGACTTACATATACACGGAAAACATCATTCATAAAAATATTCTGAATATATTCTGCAGTATTTCTCTTCTTGGCACCGACAACAATCGTCGTCGGAATTCCTCTTCCAACTTCTTGCGCATGGCTTGGACCTGAAAGAACAGCTACAACAGCCTGTGGAATTTCTTCCTCAATAATCTGAGAAAGCGTCATAAGAGTATTCTCTTCGATACCTTTTGCAACATTGACAATTATCTGACCATTTTCAACAAAAGGTTTCATGCTTGCAGCGGTTGATCTGGTAAATGCAGAAGGAACCGCAAGAACAAGAATGTCTTTTCCATTAATGGTTTTCTCAAGATCTTTGGAAAATGTTATATTGTCAGCAAGTTTTACTCCGGGAAGTTTATCCTTATGTTCGTGCTCTTTTTCCAGCATATCGATTTCAGCGCCGATAGCCGACCATACACACACATCGTGTCCCTTGCCCGATAAAAGAACAGAAAGAGCTATTCCCCAGCTTCCTGCTCCGATAACACCAATATTTGCCATTACTTTTTGTCTCCCTCTTTAATATTTTGTTCAATATTCTCAGTATT
Source organism: Lachnospiraceae bacterium (assembly GCA_045616785.1). Taxonomy (GTDB): domain Bacteria; phylum Bacillota; class Clostridia; order Lachnospirales; family Lachnospiraceae; genus Merdinaster. Next base: position 22,080 of record JAZLHJ010000026.1, on the reverse strand, counting down.
CTTCTTAAACAGATAGGTTTTTCTTTCGCATCCGTTTATAAGTCTTTTTATATTATCCTTATGTCTTACAAAAGCAAGAATCATAAGCAAAAGAGCAAGAATATACATTTCGATCCTGACAGGCACCGGCATGGCGATAATTCCGGTCTGACCGAGAATCACAAGCGTTACCATAAAACCTACATACAGAACAAGCGAACCGAGCGATACATAATGCGTTGTAATAAAAACACCGAAAAAACAAATAATCTCAACAGGTATCATTATCGGATGAAACCCAAGCATCATGCCCGCTGTTGAAGCAATTCCTTTGCCGCCTCTGAATTTCAAATAGAACGGAAAATCATGACCGAGAATCGCCCCGGCAGCGGCATAAATCTTAAGAAGATATATCATATCCGGATAATCATCCTTAAGAAAGAAACCGACAAGAAATACAGCAAGAAAACATTTAAGAAGATCCCCGAAGAAAACAATAAGACCGGCCTTTGCTCCAAGCACTCTTAATGTATTCGTGGTGCCGGCATTTCCGCTTCCATGATTTCTTATATCAATTCCGTGTAATTTTCCATAAATATAGGCTGTTTGAAAAAGACCAAAAACATACCCAATTAGTAAACATACAATACGAATCATTGCCTACTGATCCTTCTCGTTTCTCTCTCTGATAATAAACCTGAGCGGTGTTCCTGCAAACCCGAACGACTCTCTGATCTGATTCTCAATATAACGAGTATACGAGAAATGCATAAGCTCTTTATCATTAACAAAAATAACAAAAGTAGGCGGTTTAACCGATGCCTGTGTAATATAGAAAAGTTTAAGTCTCTTGCCTTTATCTGTCGGTGGCTGCTGCATTGCAACGGCTCTTGACATAATCTCATTAAGAACACCTGTCTGTATTCTCATTGCATGATTCTCAACGACAGCATCTATTGTTTCATATACTTTACCGACTCTCTGTCCTGTCTTAACCGATATGAAAAGAATCTGAGCATATGGCATAAATGAAAGAACCTGCTTAATCTTCTCAGTAACACGGTAAATTGTCTTGTCGTCTTTTTCCACAAGATCCCATTTGTTAACGAGAATAATCATGCCCTTTCCTCTTTCATGGGCTATTCCCGCAATCTTGGCATCCTGCTCTGTAACACCTTCCTCGGCATCAATCATGAGGCACACGACATCTGCTCTCTCAACAGCGGCTACGGTACGGACAATCATGAATTTCTCAAGATCCTCTTTTACCTTATTCTTACGTCTTACTCCCGCAGTATCGATGAAAATATATTCTTTACCATTATGCTTAACTTCAGTATCAATTGCATCTCTTGTCGTACCTGCAATGTCGGATACTATAACACGGTTCTCACCTATCAGCTTATTAATAAGTGAAGATTTTCCGACATTCGGCTTTCCTACAATCGCAATTCTCGGTCTGTCATCTTCCGTCTCTTCAACTTCTATATCACCGAAATGAGCGACAACCTCGTCGAGCATATCTCCTATTCCCGTACGGTTTGCAGAAGAAATACTGATTGGATCGCCTATACCGAGATTATAGAACTCATAAGAATCAAGTACCTGTTTCTTATAATTATCAACCTTATTGACGACAAGAATAATCGGTTTGCCGCTTCGCCTCAGCATATCAGCCACCTTTGAATCCGAATCGACAAGGCCCTGCTTAACATCAACAAGGAAAATAATAACATCGGCAGTTTCCATTGCAAGAAGTGCCTGTTCTCTCATCTGCGAAAGAATTACATCATTGGAATCAGGCTCTATACCGCCTGTATCAATAAGCGTAAACTGATGATTCAGCCAGTTTACATCAGCATATATTCTGTCCCTGGTAATTCCGGGGGTATCTTTTACAATTGAAATTTCCTCGCCGACAAGGCTGTTAAACAATGTCGATTTACCGACATTCGGCCTTCCGACTATGGCAACTATTGGTTTTCTTTTACTCATTACTATCCTCAAAAACAATACTGTTTACAAAATCCCGACCGCTTGATTTTACAATAAAGGTCTTAACTTGTAAAGCATCCGACGCTTCGGTAAGCTTTACGTCATCAAGGAAAATGTCTTCGCCGAAACGAAGCATATTACAGGGAAGATAAAGAGCTTCACCAAGACTTTTTCCCCTAAGCTGACTAATTAAATCCTTTCCTGTAATAAGTCCGGAAACCGTAATTTTCTCACCGAAAAAATCATTTCTTACAGAATAAACATTAATCTTAATATTCCTTGCATATTTCCTTATTTCTTCCGCAAGTTCACATATAACAGGATATGCAAGAAGCCCGGTGGCAAGCGATATTTCGCGTTCTTTGTATTCCCCGTTTATCAGCTTATCTTTGACTTCGTCAAGGTATTCTTCTACTTCATCCTTTAAAAGAGTAAGCATCCCCACGCCGTTTTCAAGCTGAAGATACCCGTCATAGCGTTCACATTCGGGAAGCTTTCTTTCTGCAAGGATATAGAATTCATCGGAAGCATGTATAAAATGAATTCCGTGCTTTTCGAATATGCGCTTTTGTGCATCCTCAATAATATTTATAACTTCCTCTGCATCTTTTTTATCAAAAGACGAAAGCGGGTATAAACCTTCACGATACTTTGTAAGTCCGACAGGAACGACAGACACGCTTTGAAGAAGCGGAATATATCTCTCAAGTTCACGGATACTGTACTCGAGTTCTTTGCCGTCATTAACTCCCTTACACAGAACTATCTGACCGTTCATGGTAATTCCGCCGTCATACAGCCTCTTCATTTTATCGAGTGCCTCTCCGGCAAAACGATTATTCAGCATCATGCAGCGAAGTTCCTTATTCATTGTCTGAACAGAAATATTAATCGGTCCCAGATTATACCTAATAATCCTGTCTATATCCTTATCTGACAGATTTGTAAGCGTAACGTAATTCCCCTGAAGAAACGAAAGCCTCGAATCATCATCCTTAAAATACAGCGTATCACGCATTCCCTTCGGCATTTGATCAATGAAGCAGAAAATGCATTTATTACGACAGGATTTATATTCATCCATAAGTCCGTTTTCAAATTCGACGCCAAGGTCTTCATCTTCGTCCTTATCTACTTCAAGGAGCCATTCCTCGCCGTTTTTCTTTCTTATCAGAATCTCAACATAGGTATCCTCCATTAGAAACTGATAATCAAAAATATCTTCTATTTCCGTATCGTTTATCTTAAGAAGTACATCTCCTTCTTCGATTGAAAGTTCCTCCGCAAGCGAATCCTTATGCACTTTATTAATATAATGTTCTCTCATATAAACCAAAGTTCTCCGTTGTTCGTATTCAACCTCTATATTACTCGAATTTCCTTGACGTGTCACTATTGTCAATGCTATAAATATGACTGTAGAAAAAACAATTTGGAGGCTGTCATGGCAAATCTTTATGAACTTGAAAAAGCTCTTCCGGTTGCTCCGCTTAAGCTTATTGCAATGAAAGGTGCCGAGAATCTCGGCAGCAGAATCAACAACTATCTTGTTGATTTCAGAAAAACAGTAAATAACGCATACAAATCAGATCCTGCTCTTCGCGGTTATGTTGAAGATTCTTATCTTTTCCATGCTGAATGTCCAAGATTCGGTTCCGGAGAAGGCAAAGCACTTCTCAAGGATTCCGCCAGAGGCAAGGATCTTTTTATTCTTTGTGACGTAACAAACCATTCCATTACTTATACAATGAACGGTTTTGAGAATCATATGTCACCTGACGATCATTATCAGGATCTTAAAAGAATAATTGCCGCTGCAAACGGAAAAGCCCACAGAATAAATGTCATAATGCCCTTTTTATACGAAGGCAGACAGCATAAACGTTCAGGACGTGAATCTCTTGACTGCGCTTATGCACTCGAAGAACTCGCCGAAATGGGTGTAAACAACTTCATCACCTTCGACGCACATGACCCACGTGTCATGAATGCAACCCCTCTTAACGGTTTCGACAATTTCTCACCCAATTATCAGTTTGCAAGAGCGCTTCTTCACAGTGAAACAGACATGATAATCGACAAAGAACACACCGTCGTAATCAGTCCCGATGAAGGTGCTTTAAACAGAGCCATCTATCTTGCTTCCGTACTCGGCGTAGATACCGGCATGTTCTACAAACGTCGTGACTACACACGCATCGTTAACGGCAAAAACCCTATTGTCGCTCATGAATTCCTTGGCGACAACATTGACGGCAAAGACGTAATCATCATCGACGACATGATAAGTTCCGGTGAATCAATGATTGACACCGCTAAGCAGCTCAAAGAGCGTCATGCAAAGCGAGTTTACATCTGCTGCACCTTCGGACTTTTCACAAACGGTCTTGACGCTTTTGACAAAGCTTACGAATCAATGTATTTTGACAAGCTCATCACCACTAACTTAAACTACAGAAATCCCGAGCTTTCAAAGCGTCCCTACTACATTGAGGCCGACATGAGTAAATTCATGGCCAGCATCATCGACTTCATGAACCATGACATCTCTCTTACCAATGCCATGACCTCAACCGAAAAAATCCAGGAAATCCTTCGTCTCTACAACGACCGCAAATCACCCGAAGTCGAAAAAGGTATTCCGCTATAAGATTTATGTTTCTCATGCCCCAAAAGAGTCGATATCCTACTCTATCTTGGAACGTACATGAATGCGTTGGGAAGCCAGGTTGTGGAAGGGCCGTCGATAGCGATGACATCGAAACGAATTGGGGTGGACTGTGGAAGATGATGTTCGAGAAGGTAGTAGTCGGCAGCGCGGCTAATTTTCTTTTGTTTGGAGAAGGTGACCTGCTCAGCTGCGGTTCCGCATTTGTCGGAGCTCCGAAATTTGACTTCGAAAAAAACAAGATAGGTTATTGATTTACCGAATACTATGTCAGAAACACGACCTATGATGTCTATTTCTTCTTTGTTGTGAAAACGGTAGTTGGTTTCAAGAATTGTGACACCGTTGTCAATTAGGAAATTACGGGCCAATTCTTCATAGTTCTTTCCTTTTGCTTTGTTATCCATTAAGAATTCTCTTTCTCATGCTTTTCCATCTTGGCACGAATTTTATCCATTGCATCGACAAAGACAAGAATTTCAGCAACAACGCTGTAAAGTTCGGGTGGAATCATATCACCGATTTCAAGCTTTGAAAGTGTTTTGGCAAGCTTTTCATCTTCATGTACAGGGACATCAGCCTTTTTTGCTTCTTCGATGATTTTCTCGGCAAGTGCGCCTTTTCCGGTTGCAACTATTTTGGGCGCCGCATCACTCGGATCGTATTCAAGCGCTATAGCTGTTTTAATTGTCTCTTTTTTCATACAAGTGCCTCAAATGCCTGCCTCTCAAGAAGAACACGGCTGCTTTTTCCCATCATTACCTGCGAACTGTCTTTAATCATTTCATCAAAAGGTGTTCCTGTTTCACGCGCACTTACAGGAAGCACTTTTGAAGAAAGGCTGTAACCTTTGCTTTTCAGTCTCTCATCAAGCTCATCCATATGACTTTCCATGAAATCAAGAAGATCCTCATTTTCAAGGTAAAATCTTGTATTTACAGCATTGTCATGAAGCTTCACGAAAATATCAAGATTTCCGAGAAAATCCATTCCGAGATGAAGCACCGCGGTGACATCTGTGTCATTTTCAGTAAGTCTTTTCTTCTTCGAATATACATATAAATCACCGTTTGCATGCTCTCCGTTCATCTTTATCGGAAGCTGTACATATGAAAATGCCTGATTAAGGTCATTTAAGAATTCCACATTCCTTGCCATGTTAGAAAGAGGCTTTTCCGCCTGCGGATTTTTGAGTTCAAGATTTACTGCTTCACTCAGACTTTTTATCTCGCGAAGCACTTTCTCATAAGCTTCTTTTATGCTTTTTCCGTCCTCAAAATCTTCAGGAAAAACACCTGTTTTCTTCATAAGAAGCTTTGTAAATTCACGCGGAAAATCTTCTTCCTTAAGAAGACGTGAAAGCTTCTCTCCTATAGCTGCAAAATCTCCTTCTTTGGCCTTTCCTGCCTCTTTAAGAATATTATTTAATTCTTCACCTGTAGAAACGGGGTTTTCTTCGATATTATCCTTTTTGGCTATTTCTTCTTTATCAGAGATGCCTGTAAGCTTTAATGCAGCAAAAAAAGAATCCGCAGCACTTTTCTCTGCATTTTCCGGAACAGTCATGGAAGAATTCGTTTTGCCTGTTTCTGCATTTATCTCAGTTTTTTCGTTATAAGACGTACTCTTCCCGAATAATTCATTACTGTCCGTGATTTCTTCCGGAAATGCCTTACTTGCAAGATTTGAAAACATTTTCCCAAGTCCGTCAGAACCTTTTTCCGAATAGACAGTTTCCAAATCGGCAGTTAAATTTCTGCTTATATCTTCAAAGCTTTCCTTTAGTACGTTTTTATTATTCTTATATATCTCAAAAGCTTCCGCATTTTCTTTGGTAAGTGGGAGCTTAAGACCTGTCATAAGGACAACATCAGACGGTGATGCTTCCGTAAGTGAATTAACATTCTTTAGCATGGAGCATAAACTGTCCCTGCCGATATTCATGCCCTGATTCATCATTTCATCAGTCATTTCAATTGTTTTCTCATTAATGGGAATACCCGCAAGAGAAAGAGCTTTTATTATGCTCTGATCGGAAGATAAATTTGAAGAAAGAGGAGCAAGAGTTATATCGTTTTCGCCCTTTGATCTGACTTCAAAATCAAGAGAAATGCCGGGAGTAAGAGTGCTCCCGAGATTCATTCTGGCATTTACTGTTTCGCCGCCGGACATTTTAACAGATACACTACCGTCACCGTTCTTTCCAAGAACAGTCCCTCTCAATATATCGCCGACGGATAGATTTTGCAAAAACAAAGCATCATTTTTAATGCCTAAGCTCTTTACAAATAATTGGAGTTCTTCAGGCGTTTTTACATTATCAATATTCTGACCGTTACTTGTGCCGAATAAATTACCGAGATTAATATTCATCAAATAAAATTCCCTATAAAACTTCGTCTGTGAATAGGTGTTGGACCGTATTTCTTAATTGCTTCAATATGTGCAGCACTTCCATACCCTTTATTGCTTAAGAAACCGTATTCCGGATAAAGCCTGTCATATTCATTCATAAGCTCGTCCCTGTATACCTTGGCAACAATACTGGCACTGGCAATTGATATCGATTTTGCATCTCCCTTAATTATCGGAACCTGCTTAATATTGTTATCAACACCCGGAATTGTAACTGCATCATTTAATAATATATCGGGTTTTTCTTTAAGTTTCGATATGGCAATTCTCATGGCTTCATAAGTTGCCTGGAGAATATTGATTTCATCAATCCTTTCGGGAGAAACAACGCCGATTCCTACGCTGAAAGCCTTTTCATTAATTTCTGAAGCAAGCTCTTCTCTTTTTGCCGCTGAAAGCTGTTTGGAATCATTAATATAGAGAACATCAAAATCCTTCGGAAGAATTACCGCACCTGCAACTACAGGACCCGCAAGAGGTCCTCTTCCGACCTCATCAATTCCGCATATATATGAATATGCACTGTATTCGTTCTCATAGCGTTTCATTAACCGTGTTCGCTCAACTTCTTTTTCATAGCCGGCGATACTTTTCCTTGCTTTCGCAACAATGGCCTGAACAGCTGCTCTTTCATCACTTTCATATTCTTCAATAAAAGAAGGCAGCTCCTTAATTGAAGCTGCCTGATAGAAACTTTTAATCGTTGCAATACTAACTGACATAGATTAATCTTCCTTCTTGGAAATTGAACCGAATGAACTAAAGGGCCAGATTCTGAATATTGCCCTTCCGATAATATCATCCTTTTTGATCTTTCCGACCATTTCGGATCTGCTGTCTTTACTGTTGTTTCTGTTATCACCGAGTACAAAATACTCTTCTTCACCAAGAACAATCGGATCTGCGGCAATACCGGGATTCTTTATCACATCGGCGCCGTAGTTTTCTTCAAGCAGCTGCCCGTTAATATATATATTACCGTCAAAGTCTATTTGTACGGTTTCTCCGGGAAGCCCGATTACTCTTTTGATATAATAAGTATCCTCTTCATAAAGATAAGGGAAAACAATCACATCAAATCTCTTGGGATCGGTAAATCTGTATGAAATTTTGTCTACAATAAGCTGATCCTTATCATAAAGTGTCGGCATCATACTCGGACCGTCAACCTTGGTCTTCTGAGCGACAAATGTAATAAACAAAAAAGTAAGGAACAGAACTACCAGTAAATATATGCTTGTACTAAGAATCTCTTTTCCCAAAGAGGTTTTCTTAGGTTCATTTTCTTCTTTTTTACTCATGAGTCTATTTTAATACACTATGAAGGAATTTCAAGAGTGATTTTCCCCAGTCTCCCATTTCTAAAATCATCAAGAATAATGTCTGCAGTTTTATGATAATCTATATCAGTTCCTTTTCTATAGCAATTTCTTGACTCTGCAATCATATTAAGAATTTCAAGTTTTTCGGTCTCTTCAGAAACCGAAATACCATATCTCTTCTCAAGATTGTCACAATATCTGTTTTTCATAAATCCTGCAAATTCAAAAGAAAGATCTTCAACAGGAAGAATATCATCATTAATTGAACCGATATATGCAAGGTTTTTTCCGACTTCTTCATCATCAAACTTCGGCCAGAGAATTCCCGGTGTGTCAAGAAGGTTTAAATCCTTTGATATCGAAATCCACTGTTTTCCTTTTGTAACGCCCGGTTTATTTCCTGTTTTTGCAGCGCTTTTTCCGGAAACAGAATTAATAAAGGTTGATTTTCCTACATTCGGAATGCCGACAACCATTGCTCTTATTACAGTATTCTTAATACCTTTTCTAATATCTCTTTCTATCTTCTCTTTGCAGCTTTCGCGGATAAGAGATACAACAATTTTGACACTTCCCTTATTCTTGGAATCGAGACACATAACTCTTATCCCAAGGTTCTGGAAATATGCAGACCATTTTTTATTACAGTTATCATCAGAAAGATCCGCTTTATTTAAAAGAACAATTCTGACCTTTCCCTTTGCAAGAACATCTATATCAGGATTTCGCGAAGATAAAGGACATCTTGCATCAAGAAGCTCAATTACGGCATCAACAAGCTTTATATCTTCCTGCATCTGACGCTTTGCCTTCGTCATATGTCCCGGATACCATTGAACGTTCATATTCTACCTCTCTATCAGTCAATTAGTCCCATATCAGTCGTCTCCGTACCGAAACGAAACCACGCCTTACCAAGAATATCTTCAAACTTAACATTGCCGATATTCGCCGACCTCGAGTCTTCCGAGCTGTTTACATTATCGCCGAGTACGAAATATTCATCTTTTCCAAGTGTAAAAGAAAGTGACGCAATTCCGCTTTCAGCAATCTTATCAAAATATACGGCATCTTTAAGAACGGTATCGTTAACGTAGATCTTTCCGTCCACAATCTGAATCTTCTCTCCCGGAAGACCTACAACTCTTTTCACATAGTAATGAGTCTTTGTATTACCGTTTGGAAGAAATACAATAACGTCATAGCGCTTTGGCTTGGAAAAAGTGTACTTCACTCTGTTAATCAGAATTTCCTCTCCGCTTGAAAGAGTAGGTTCCATGGAATTTCCGATAACGCTCGTCTTAATACCGACGCAGTACACGATAACTCCTGCAAGCAAAAAAGAAATTGCCACCAGAAAAATATATGTACCTATCGTACGAATAACGCTCTTATTCAGTTTCTTTTCTTTTTTATAAAAATGAAGACCTTTGCTCTTTGCCATTTTCCTTAAGACTTAAAAAGGCAAATACAATCTGTATCTGCCTTTAAGTGAACTCAATTTATTTAACGATTTCCTTAACCTTGGCTTTCTTACCAATACGATCACGAAGGTAATTAAGCTTAGCTCTTCTAACCTTACCGGTACGAACAACTTCAACCTTCTCAACATTAGGTGAGTGTAAAGGCCATGTCTTCTCAACGCCAACACCGCTGCTTGCTTTACGTACTGTAAAGGTCTCACGGTTGCTTCCACCCTGCTTCTTGATTACGGTACCTTCGAAAATCTGAATTCTCTCACGGTTACCTTCCTTGATCTTACCGTAAACTTTAACGGTATCACCAACGTTAAATTCGGGAACTTCTTTCTTAAGTTCTGCTGCTTCGATTTCTTTAATAATGTCGCTCATCTGTTTTCTCCTTTATAAAATCTGATGTTCATAATACATCCGTAACAGAGGACCATCTTTTTTCACAACGTTAATACTTTACCATATACCCTTTTGTTTTGCAACAAAAATATTACTTTTTCCTCTTCTTTTTGACAACCGGAGGATGCTTCTCAATATATTTCTCATACAAATCAGGTCTTAGAAGTTTTGTTTTCTCTATAGACATATTCAGTCGCCATTCATCAACCCTGGCGTGGTCTCCGGATAAAAGAATCTCAGGAACCTTCTTGCCCATCCATACCTCCGGCCTGGAATACTGGGGGTATTCAAGAAGATCATCTTCAAATGTCTCACCGACTGCAGATTCCTCATTATTAAGGACTCCCGGAACAAGCCTCGCAATTGCATCAACCATAACCATTGCAGGAAGCTCGCCGCCTGTCAGAACATAATCACCGATAGATACATAATCGGTAACAACCTCTTCAAGTACGCGCTCGTCTATTCCTTCGTAGTGCCCGCACAAAATAATCAGATTATCTTCAAGGGCATACTCTTTTGCCATCGACTGATTAAAAGTCTTGCCCTGCGGGGTAACATAGATTGTTCTGATTTTCTTATCCCCTTCAGGATTCATCGAAAGCGAAACAGCTTTATGACAGTCATATACCGGCTGGGCCTGCATCAGCATTCCTGCGCCGCCGCCGTATATATAATCATCAACCTTCTTATGACGTTCAAGCGTATAATCCCTTATATTTACTGCTTCTATATCAATCAGCTTCTTATCGATTGCTCTCGCAAGAATACTGTTATACAGCCCGTTTTGAACCATATCCGGGAAAAGAGTAAGTATTTTTATATTCATAGTCACCTTATCATATATCAAGTATTCCGGGCATTAAATGAACCGTCATTGTTCCGGCCGGAATATCAACCTTAAGAATGCATTCCTTTATTGCAGGAAGAAGAACTTTTTTGCCGCCCTTTAATGTAACTTCATATACATCATTTGCTCCTGTCTGAATAACATCTGACAGAATTCCGAGCTCTTCTCCTTCATCCGAAAACACATTAAGATCATATAAATCGGAAACATAGTATTCATTTTCTTCAAGCGGAATCGCATTATCACGCGAAACGAAAAGCTCATAGCCACGAAGCTTTTCAGCATCATCCATTGAATCAACGCCTTTTATTTTGAGAATTACCATCTGCTTAAAAAAGCGCGCGGACACAACCTCGGCTGTTTTCTTTATTTTGCCGTTATCAAGTACAATTTCTTTGTAAGAAGTAAATCTCGATGGGTCATCCGTTGTGGGAAAAACCTTAAATTCCCCTTTTACACCATGTGTACTTGCAAAACAGCCAACACGAAATAAATCGTTATTCTCCATAAATACTCCAAATCATAAAAACGAGCAGGCAAAGCCCGCTCGTTTCACGTTAAATGATTTCCACATCAACTCTTGTGTCATCTTTTGAAGAAGCAGCTTTAACAACAGCACGAATGGCTTTTGCTATACGTCCCTGCTTTCCGATAACTTTCCCCATATCAGAGGGTGCCACATGAAGCTCAACAGTAATATTCTTACCGTCAACTGTCTCATTAACAACAACCTCGTCAGGATTATCAACAAGTGCTTTTGCGATAACCTCAACCAATTCCTTCATATTTCACCTCCGGTTTTAAGAATAAATTAACTGTAACAAAATCCAGATAATTATTTCTCAATACCGGCATTCTTAAGAAGTCTTGCAACAACCTCTGTAGGCTGAGCTCCGTTAGCAAGCCACTTCTTTGCCTCATCAGCATCAATCTTAACGGTTGCAGGCTCTGTGTTGGGATCATAAGAACCGATCTCAGCGATTGCCTTTCCGCCTCTTGCTACTCTTGAATCAGCAACTACTACTCTGTAGATTGCGTTCTTCTTCTCACCAACTCTTCTAAGTCTGATCTTTACTGCCATTTTAAATATCCTCCAAAAAATAAAAATTGTTGTTATCTATGACTAAAATGGGAACTTACCTCTTCCCATTCCCATCATGCCACCTAAACCGCCTTTTCTTTTGCCTGAAAGTCCACCCATCTGTTTCATAACCTTCTGGCTCTGTTCAAACTGTTTGATAAACCTGTTTACAACAGCAATATCAACTCCGGCTCCTTTTGCAATCCTGAATTTTCTCTGAGGATTAAGAAGCTTGGGATTTGTTCTCTCCTTCGGCGTCATCGAGAGAACTATTGCTTCAAAATGAGCAAGCTGCTTTTCATCTACCATCGAAGATATATCAGCGCCCTTACCTCCCATGCCGGGAAGCATGCTCATTATACTTGCAAGTCCGCCCATCTTTTTCATCTGCTTCATACTTTCAAGGTAATCTTCAAAATCGAATTTACCTTTACGCATATTTGAAGCCATCTTCTTGGACTTGTCTTCATCTATATCAACTTCGGCCTGCGCCTTCTCAATAAGTGAGAGAACATCTCCCATTCCGAGAATTCTGCTTGCCATACGGTCCGGATAGAATTCCTGAAGGTCTTCAAGTTTCTCACCCATTCCGACGAAAAGAATCGGCTTTCCGGTAACAGCTTTAACAGATAATGCAGCACCGCCTCTGGTATCACCGTCCATCTTACTTAAGATGACACCGTCAACTCCGACTTTCTCATCAAACTCTTTTGCAACATTAACAGCATCCTGACCTGTCATTGCATCGACAACGAGAAGCGTCTGATGAACATCTACATTTGCCTTAATCTCCTGAAGCTCGGCCATCATTTCTTCATCAACATGAAGACGTCCGGCAGTATCAAGGATTACGACATTATGTCCGTTCTTTGCCGCATGTTCGATTGCGGCCTTTGCTATATTCACAGGCTTCTGGGAATCACCCATGGAGAAAACGTCAACTCCGACTTTTTCTCCGTTTACCTGAAGCTGCTTAATTGCAGCAGGTCTGTATACATCACATGCAACAAGCAGAGGCTTTTTACTCTTAAGCTTCATCTTGGCAGCAAGCTTTGCCGTAGCTGTTGTCTTACCTGCACCCTGAAGACCACACATCATAATAACTGTTGTGGATTTACCGGGCTGGTATTTAATCTCGGTTACTTCAGAACCCATGAGGCTTATCATTTCCTCATTAACAATCTTGATAACCGTCTGACCGGGATTAAGTCCGTTTAATACTTCTTCACCGACAGCTTTCTCTTCAATTGAAGAAATAAACTGTTTTACAACCTTGAAGTTAACATCGGCTTCAAGAAGAGCCATCTTAACTTCCTTAAGAGCGGCTTTAACATCACTTTCAGTTAACTTTCCCTTGCTTCTTAGGTTTTTAAATATTCCTGTTAATTTATCGGTTAAGCTTTCAAAAGCCATTTATATCTCTCCAAGTATGTTTGATGACAGCATTTTAATATTGTTTACAGCAGATAAAACCGCTTCATCTCCTGTCGTCTTAATAAGTTCGTCAAGACTTGTATCAATTTCTCCCATTTTCTTACGGATTCTGGAAAACCTTTCAACGAGATGAAGCTTTTCTTCATATGTCTCAAGAATCTTATCGCATCTTTTCAGAAGATCGTGAACACCCTGTCTTGAAATCCCATATAAATCAGCGATTTCGGAAAGCGACATATCATTGAACACGGCATCCTCATATATTTGTCTCTGATGCGAAGTAAGAAGCGCTCCGTAAAAATCAAATAAAAGACCCTGATATGCTATCTCATCCACAGCATTTCTCCTTCAATGAGAAACCCCAGTAAAAAAAACACCTTGGTCATATTAACGCATATGCACCAAGGTGTCAAGTATTTTTACTTGTCATTTATAAAAAAATTAAATATTGGTTCTTACAAGCTTCGGCTTATATCCGCCCTCTTCAAGAGCTTTCATAATCTGATTCTTGTGCTCTGTACCAAATGCCTCGATTGTAATACGAAGTTCAACAGCAGAATTTCTGTTAATTGATACGAACTGATTATGCTCAAGTTTAATTACGTTACCGTTTTCTCCGGCAATTACATTGGCTACTCTTGAAAGTTCACCCGGCTTATCCGGAAGAAGCGTTGAAACAGTAAAGATTCTGTCCCTTAAAATAAGTCCCTGAGATACAACGGAAGACATTGTAATAACGTCCATATTACCGCCGCTTAAAATAGATACGATTTTCTTGCCCTTAACGTCAAGCTGCTTTATTGCGGCAACTGTAAGAAGGCCGGAATTCTCAACAACCATCTTATGGTTTTCTACCATGTCAAGGAAGGATGCGACAAGATCTTCATCGGGAACAGTAATTATTCCGTCAAGGTTCTTCTGAATATAAGGGAAAAGCTTCTCTCCCGGAGTCTTAACGGCAGTACCGTCTGCAATTGTATTTACTGTTGAAAGAGTTGTAACCTTACCGTTTTTAATGGATTCCTGCATGCATGCAGCTCCTGCAGGTTCAACTCCGATAACCTTAATCTTGGGATTAAGAAGCTTTGCAAGAGTAGAAACTCCTGTTGCAAGACCGCCACCTCCGATAGGAACAAGAATGTAATCAACTACAGGAAGCTCCTGGATAATTTCCATGGCAATTGTACCCTGACCTGTAGCAACTGCAAGATCATCAAAAGGATGAATAAATGTATATCCGTTCTCTTTTGCAAGCTCATAAGCTTTTTCACAAGCTTCGTCATATACATTTCCGTAGAGAACAACCTCTGCTCCGTAGCTCTTTGTTCTGTTTACTTTAATGAGAGGAGTTGTTGTGGGCATTACAATAACTGCCTTTACGCCAAAGCTCTTTGCTGCATAGGCAACTCCCTGAGCATGATTGCCTGCTGATGCCGTAATGATTCCTTTATTCCTCTCCTCTTCGGAAAGCGTATTCATTTTATAATATGCACCGCGAAGCTTATATGCTCCCGTAAACTGCATATTCTCGGGCTTTAAGTAAACTCTGTTACCGCTTAAAGCAGAATAGAAATCACTGTAAATCAGCTTGGTCTCAAGCGTTACGCGCTTAACAATTTCAGAAGCTTCTTCAAATCTTTCAATTGTCAACATTTCTGCATTCATTGTTTCTCGTCCTCTTTTTCTTCATCTTCCTTTTCAAATAAAGCCATCACAAAGTCTTTCGGAGAAAATCTTTGCAAATCTTCCATTTTTTCTCCTACTCCGATATATTTTACAGGAACATTAAGTTCGGATGATATCTGTACAGCAATTCCGCCCTTGGCTGTTCCGTCCATCTTGGTAAGAACTATTCCCGTAAGACTTGTAACACTTCCGAATTCCCTTGCCTGTACAAGTGCATTCTGTCCGGTAGTTCCGTCAAGTACAACAAGGCATTCCTTGTGTGCATCAGGATACTCCCTGTCAATAATCTTATTCATCTTGCGAAGCTCTTCCATAAGATTCTTCTTATTATGAAGCCTTCCTGCCGTATCAACAAGAAGAATATCGGTATTTCTGGCTTTTGCGGCATTTACTGCATCATAAATCACGGCAGAAGGATCCGCTCCGTCAGCACCGCCAATCATATCCACTCCTGCTCTGTGGCACCACTCCTCAAGCTGTTCACCTGCAGCAGCTCTGAATGTATCTGCGGCACATATCAGGACCTTTTTACCGCGTTTCTTGTAATTACCGGCAAGCTTTCCGATTGAAGTCGTCTTTCCTACGCCGTTTACTCCGACAACCATAAGAACGCATTTCTCATTCTCAAAATCATAATCGGCTTCTTCGACATTCATTTCCTCAATAATACTGGAAATCAGAACATCTCTGCAGGCACTGCACTCCTTGATGTGTTCTTTTTTCACCTGTTCCTTAAGTCTTGAAATTATGGATTCGGTGGCGTTTATGCCCATGTCACCCATAATCATCATTTCTTCAAGTTCCTCATAGAAATCATCATCGATTTCAGAGGCCTTAAAGACATTATCAATTCCTTTAACAAAAGAATCACGTGTTTTGGTGAGTCCTTCCTTAAGTCTCTTAAAGAACCCTTTTTTCTCGGTTTTTACTTCCAATTCCTCGTTATCCATTAATCATCCAAATCCTTATCAATCAGATTTACACTTACAAGTGCAGATATACCCTTCTCCTGCATGGTAATACCGTAGAGTCTGTCAACCTTCTCCATCGTTCCTCGTCTGTGAGTAATAACGATAAACTGTGTGTGCTTTGTAAGCTTATGAAGATACTTGGCAAAACGTCCTACGTTGCTCTCATCGAGTGCGGCTTCAATTTCGTCAAGAAGACAGAACGGTGAAGGTTTAAGATTCTGTATTGCGAATAAAAGAGCAATTGCAGTAAGCGCCTTCTCTCCGCCTGACATCTGCATCATGTTCTGAAGCTTCTTGCCGGGCGGCTGTGCATTAATCTTTATTCCCGCTTCAAGAATGTCCTCGTCCTCCATAAGTTCAAGCTCACCCTTACCGCCTCCGAAAAGTTCCTTGAAGACTTTGTCGAATTCATCACAAATATCGGCAAA
The DNA here is from genome assembly GCA_045616785.1 of Lachnospiraceae bacterium. Lineage (GTDB taxonomy): Bacteria > Bacillota > Clostridia > Lachnospirales > Lachnospiraceae > Merdinaster. The sequence continues at coordinate 5,380 of JAZLHJ010000026.1, read as the reverse complement.
TTTCTCTTTAAACTGTGCACGCATTGCGGCGTCAAGATTAACAATAATTTCCTCGAGAGTCTGCTTGGCTGCAACAAGGTCATCATGCTGATTCTTAAGGAAAGTATACCTTTCCATAAGATTCCTGTAATCCTCGATTGCATTTACATTAACATCACCGAGTTTTCTGATTTCCTCTTTTAGTTCTCCGGCTTCACGTTTAAGAAGTGACAGATCTGTCATTTCTTCGTTTCTGAGATTCTTGGCATCGGCAAGACTGATTTCATATTCGTTCCACATATACGAAACCTTACTCTCAATCTGCTCTTCAAGTTTTTCTTTCTGTGCTCCGAGTTTATACTTCTCTTTATCAAGAAGGTTCATCCTTTCGGACAGCTGTTCTCTGTTATCAAAGAAATGTTTCTGCTTCTCAGATAATTCTTCACGGAGTCTGGTATTCTCATTAAGCCTGTCAATAATCTGACTTTGTGAATTACCGGCAGCTTCAATTGTAAGATTTATCTTATCGATATCCTCTTTTCGAAGCTTAGCTTCCTCTTCATTACTGTGGAGGCTTTCTTCAACTTCTCTGAGGTCGTTTCTGAGTTTAAGCAGTTCTCCGTCGATACGATCCACATTGAGCTGTTCAAATTCCTGCTTCTGCAAAGCCTTTTCGACTTCAACATCCCATGAAGCTGTAACCTCAAGCTTCATGCTTTCCTCTGTTCTAAGTTCATCGAGGCTTTTTTGGTCTGCCAAAATTGCTTCGTTTAATTCTTTTTCCTGCTTTTCCGACTCAGAAAGACGATTTTCAATATCTTTCCTTCCGTCTTCTATTTCTTTTACTCTTTCCTCAATACCGCTTTGTTCATCACGAAGCTCGGAGTATCCCTTTGTTGTCTCCTCTTTTCTCTCTTCTGCCTTAATTACATTAAGTCTTGCAGTATTCTGTTCGATGAACTTATTCTGAACATTAAGATTAATTTGTTCAAGATGAACACGAAGAGAATTTCTCTCTTCCTTAACCTTTTCAATTCTTTCTTTATATTTCTCAATTTCTTCTTTTAATTTCGCAATATGCTTTTCAAGCTCGTCAAGTTCTCTTCTTCTTGACAAGAGATTTGAACTGTTCTTAAATGCGCCACCGGAAATAGCGCCTCCGGGAACAAGAAGTTCTCCCTGAAGTGTGACCATACGAATGCCATAGTCGTATTTCTTCGCAATATTTACGGCATTATCAACATTATCGACAACTACTATTCTGCCAAGAAGAGTCTTTGCAACATTACGATATTTATCGTCGGTCTTTGCAAGCTCATCAGCCATTCCGATAACGCCCTTCTCATTAAGAGATTCGGGATTTTTGAACTCCTGCGGATTACTTATGCTTGTAAGCGGAAGGAATGTAGCTCTTCCGAATTTGCCTGCCTTTAAGAATTCAATCATTTTCTTGGCAGTGTCTTCATCTTCTGTAACAATGTTCTGAATACTGTTACCAAGCGCTACTTCAATTGCGGTTTCGTATTTCTTATCAACCTTGATAATATCAGCTACAACACCGACAATACCTTTATTTGATTCCTTTTGTTCCATAACCTTCTTGATACTGGAATTGTATCCTTCGTATCTCTCAGTCAGGTTATTTATTGTATCGAATTTGGATTTCTCCTGATGGAAAAGTTCTTCGGCATTTCTGAGTTTCGCATCGTTTTCGGAAAGTTCTTCCTTAATACCTGCTATTCTCTGTTCTGTTTTCTTCTTATCCTCATTAATAGCAGAAATCTCTTCTGTAACTTTATCAAATTCCGTGCGAAGAGAAGCAATCGTCTCATCCATTTCCGCTTCGTCGGATTTGGCCCTAAGGAGTCTTGAATTAAGTTCTGCCTTTCTGATAGTAACCTGCTCCATCATGGAATCAAGACGACCAAGCTGGGTCTTGATTGAAGCTCTCTCATTAAGTGCGGAAATTATTGCATTCTTCTTCTCTTCAATTCCCTGGTTAATCTCTTCAATACGGCTTTGCACAAGCGTAAGTTCATCTCGTGCATCCCTTCGGTTCTTCTCGAGGCTTTCTGCATTATCATCAATACTCTTTTTTACTTTAAGAGCATCTTCTTTTTCCCTGAGCTTAATCTCAATTTCACTGTTAAGTGTATCGCACCTTGTTCTGAAATGAGAAAGATTGCCTTCTGCTGAATGAATCTGCTCCTTAAGTACACCAATCTGACCCTCGAGCTTCTCTCTCATAACAGAGTTATTCTCAAGCGTCTTTCTTGCTTCATTAATAATATTGTCGATTTCCTCAAGTTCCAGAGCCGTCTTATCGTACTCTTCCTTGATTTTCTCATAAGAAGCCGTTGCTTCATCAAGATCGTCAGAAGTAATCTTGTAGCTTACGGCTACAGTTTCGAGCTGATTTCTGGTTTTTTCATTTTCAAGAAGAAATACATTAACATCTCTTGTCTTAAGTTCTTCTTTTTTCTTAAGATAAATTCTTGCTTTCTCCGCCTGCTTCTCGAGAGGTTCAATCTGTTTCTCCTGCTCGGAAAGAATATCGTTTACACGTACAAGATTTGCTTCTTCATCCTCAAGTTTCTTCTGGGCGTCGATCTTTCTTCTTTTATATTTAACAATACCTGCAGCTTCATCAAAAAGCTCACGGCGGTCTTCAGGCTTTCCGGAAAGAATCTGGTCAATCTGGCCCTGGCCTATTATCGAATAGCCTTCTTTTCCGATACCTGTATCATAGAAAAGCTCATTAACATCCTTAAGTCTGCAGGGAGCTCCGTTTATCAGATATTCACTTTCACCGGATCTGTAGAGTCTTCTTGCAACCGTTACTTCATCGTAATCTATCGCAAGCTGATGGTCGGAATTGTCGAGCGTAATTGCTACATAAGCAAATCCGAGAGGCTTTCTTGTCTCGGTTCCCGAGAAAATAACATCCTGCATGGAAGCGCCACGAAGCTGTTTTATTCTCTGCTCGCCAAGAACCCATCTTACTGCATCGGCAACATTACTTTTTCCTGAGCCGTTAGGTCCTACAATACCTGTAATTCCGTTATGAAACTGAAAATTTATTTTGTTTGCAAAGGATTTGAATCCCTGAACTTCGATACTTTTTAAATACATTAGTTCTCTTTTCCTTTTCGAATCTCAATAAGGACCTTATAGGCCGCATCCTGTTCGGCAAGTTTTTTATTATGGCCCTCACCGACAGCCCTTACTTTACCATCAACAAGAACTTCGACAACAAAGTTCTTATCATGTTCCGGTCCTTCTTCTCTGAGCAGCCTGTACTCAAGAATCCTTCCGCTCTTTTTCTGAATCTCCTCCTGAAGAAGAGTCTTACTGTCATAAAAAAGAGTTTTATTCTCAAGATCGTTCAAAATGAACTTCTGAATAAATATCTTGGCATTCTCAATTCCGCCGTCAAGGAAAATTGCTCCGATAATCGCTTCAAGTACATCACTTGTAACTGAGCTTCTGTTTCTTCCTCCCGTTGCCTCCTCGCCCTTTCCAAGGTAGATATATTCTCCGAGAGATATATCCTTTGCACAGAAAGCAAGAGCGGGTTCACAAACCATGGAAGCACGAAGCCTTGTAAGCTGACCCTCACGCATCTCGGGATGACTCAGGTAAAGGAATTCACTCGAAACCATCTCAAGAACTGCATCACCGAGAAACTCCAGTCTTTCATAATCCTCAACTTTATTAATTTTACGTTCATTTGCATAAGAACTGTGGGTAAGAGCACATTTAAGAAGCCCTTCATTGAAAAAATGATATCCTATTATTCTTTGCAAATTCTGTAACTTGTCTTCCACTTCTTATCCTCAAAAGAAAGCCCTGATACATCAGGGCTTTACACAATCATTTATGAAAATCCTATTTTCTTATTGCACTTTTTAATAAAGAAAGCGCAGCATCTACAGTGTTAACACCTGCAAGATCATCCGATTCAAATTCGACGTCAAATTCTTTTTCTACGCCTATCAGAATCTGATACATATCAAGTGAATCAGCACCCAAATCCTCTGTAAAAGTAGTCTCCAGTTTAATTTCCTTTGTATCAACAGACAGTACTGTAGCAATAATCTGCTTTAACTTCTCAAGTTCCATAAATTTACCTCAGAATTAAATTTCGGCTCTGCCTGAAAGCCACTCTTTAATCTTTCCGTTAACATCTTTATCCGCGAACTCAACTGCTTCAAGTATGGAATTACGAAATTCCGCCGAGGTTGCAGAGCCGTGCGTCTTGCATACAAGCCCTGTGAGGCCGAGAAGCGGTGCAGATCCATACTGGTGCATATCATACTTAATAAGAGTCTTTTTAAGTTCCTTCTTAATAAGTGCTGCACCAAGCTTAGTCTTTATATTTGACATAAGAGTTGACTTAACCTCAGAAAGAAGCGTTTTGCCAACACCTTCATACATTTTAAGAATCAAATTACCCGCAAATGCATCGCAGACTATTACATCGCAAACTCCCGCAGGAATATCTCTTGCTTCAACACTTCCGATAAAATTAATCTCCGGAAGGCTCTTAAGAAGAGGAAATGTCTCCTTTACAAGAGCATTGCCTTTCTCCTCTTCAGTTCCGATATTAAGAAGACCGACTTTGGGATTATCAATTCCCATCATATGCTTCATATAAATCGATCCCATCATTGCATACTGAACAAGATAAGAAGGTTTTGCGTCAACATTTGCTCCGCAGTCTATAATCAGCTTCGGTCCGTTTGAAGTCGGAATAAGCGGTGCAAGCGGCGGTCTTTCTATGCCTTTAAGTCTTCCGACAAGAACCTGAGCACCTACAAGATTTGCTCCGGTACTTCCTGCTGAAAGATATGAATCACACTTGCCGTCATGTACATCAAGCATTGCTTTTACAATTGAAGAATCTTTTTTGCTCCTTATTGCAAGAACAGGTGATTCCCCCATCTCAATAACTTCACGACAGTCAACTATTTCTACCTGATTTTTATCATAAGTATATTTGGAAAGTTCTTCTTCAATTACTTCTTTCTTACCATAGAAGACACAAACAACGCGTTTTTCTTCATTCATGGCTGCAACGGCACCTTTAATCGGTTCTACAGGAGCCAAATCTCCGCCCATTGCATCCACGGCAACTCTAATCACTTTATCCATGGTTATTCTCCTACACTACCTTTACAACTATACTAAAATGAAGCATTAAAATCAAGTAAAAAAGAGCACCAAAAGGTGCTCTCTTTAGCAGGCGGAAAAAGAATTATTCCATTGTAATAACTTCTTTTTTGTTATAGCTTCCGCACTTCTTGCAAACTCTGTGAGGCATCATAAGTGCTCCGCATTTGCTACACTTTACAAGAGTAGGTGCGCTCATTTTCCAGTTTGCTCTTCTCTTATCTCTTCT
>JAZLHJ010000025.1:0-52165 GCA_045616785.1 Lachnospiraceae bacterium | reverse complement strand
TCTTTGCGGTGGTGTATGTGCTCTTATGCAGGCAGGTTTTGAGACTCTTGTTGAAGCAGGCTATGATCCCAGAAATGCATATTTCGAGTGTATACACGAGATGAAGCTTATCGTTGATCTTATTTACCAGTCAGGTTTTGCAGGAATGCGTTATTCAATTTCCAACACAGCTGAGTATGGTGATTATATTACAGGACCTAAGATTATTACCGAAGAGACCAAGAAGACAATGAAGAAGATTCTTTCCGATATTCAGGATGGTTCTTTTGCAAAAGAGTTCTTACTTGATATGTCTCCTGCAGGTAAGCAGGTTCACTTTAAGGCAATGAGAAAGCTTGCTTCTGAACATCCTTCAGAGAAGGTTGGTGAGGAAGTAAGAAAGCTTTATAGCTGGAATAACGAAGAAGATAAGCTGATCAACAACTAATTTTCTTGAACTTATGGATTACGCTCCCTTTTTCAATAAATGGGAGCGTATTTTACTGTTAAGAAAGGAGAATAATTATGGGAATGACAATGACCCAGAAAATTCTGGCATATCATGCGGGACTTGAAAGTGTTACTGCAGGTCAGTTAATCGAGGCTGATTTAGACCTTGTTCTCGGTAATGATATTACAAGCCCTGTTGCTATTCATGAAATGGATAAAATGAAGGTGGACGGAGTATTTGACAAGGATAAGATTGCTCTTGTACCCGATCATTTCGTACCAAACAAAGATATTAAATCTGCTGAACACTGCAAATGTGTAAGAGAATTTGCCAGAAAAAATGAGATTACAAACTATTTTGAAGTAGGACAGATGGGAATCGAACATGCACTTCTTCCCGAAAAAGGACTTACTGTTCCCGGAGATGTAATTATCGGAGCTGATTCACATACCTGTACCTACGGAGCGCTCGGTGCATTTTCAACAGGTGTCGGAAGTACCGATATGGCTGCCGGAATGGCAACAGGAAAAGCCTGGTTCAAGGTTCCTTCTGCAATTAAGTTTGTTCTTACAGGAAAACCCGCAAAATGGATTTCGGGTAAAGATATAATTCTTCATATCATTGGAATGATAGGTGTTGACGGTGCATTATACAAGTCAATGGAATTTACAGGTGACGGTATTTCTTATCTTTCAATGGATGACAGATTTACAATTGCCAATATGGCTATTGAAGCAGGCGGAAAGAACGGTATTTTCCCTGTAGACGATAAGACTATAGAATATCTTAATGAGCATGCTACAAGAGCATATAAGGTTTTTGAGGCTGACAGTGATGCAGAATATGATGAAACCTATACAATTGATTTAAGCACACTTCGTCCGACAGTTGCTTTCCCTCATCTTCCCAAGAATACGAAGACAATAGATGAAGTTGGAGATATTAATATCGATCAGGTAGTTATAGGTTCCTGTACAAACGGAAGACTTGACGATCTTAGAATTGCAGCAAAGATTCTTAAAGGCAGAAAAGTTAAAGAAGGACTTCGTGTTATCATTATTCCTGCAACACAGAAGATTTATCTTCAGGCTATGGAGGAAGGACTTCTTAAGATATTTGTTGAAGCCGGAGCTGTTGTATCAACACCTACCTGCGGACCCTGCCTTGGCGGTTATATGGGAATTCTTGCTGAGGGTGAGAGATGCGTTTCGACAACAAACAGAAACTTTGTAGGACGTATGGGACATATTACTTCCGAGATTTATCTTGCAAGCCCCGCTGTGGCTGCTGCAAGTGCAGTTCTTGGAAAGATTGCATGTCCATGCATGCTGGATTAGGAGGAAATTATGGAAAAAGCACTTGGAAAAGTTCATAAATACGGTGATAATGTAGATACAGACGTTATTATTCCCGCAAGATACCTTAATTCATCCGATCCTGCAGAACTTGCACAGCATTGCATGGAAGATATTGACGCGGAATTTACCCAAAAAGTTGTTAAAGGCGATATTATTGTTGCAAACAAGAACTTTGGCTGCGGCTCTTCAAGAGAGCACGCCCCGATTGCAATTAAGGCATCCGGCGTAAGCTGTGTTATTGCCGAAACCTTTGCGAGAATTTTCTACAGAAATTCCATTAATATAGGTCTTCCCATTGTTGAATGTCCGGAAGCTGCACGCGAAATTAAAGACGGTGATGAAGTTTCGGTTAATTTCGATGATGGAGTAATTACGGATATTACAACAGGCAAGTCTTATAAAGGACAGGCTTTCCCTGAATTTATGCAGAGAATAATCGATGCCGAAGGTCTTGTAAATTACATTAATAACAAGAATAAGTAATGATTAAGAAACACATTCCGAATTTAATACTTCCTCTTATGCTCCTTCTTATTATCGGTGCGTGCTTTGTCATCAGATATTTTGTGTATTCCGATAAAGACGCCTTCGCTGTTATTACCGTTAATCTTGAAGAATTCGGACGATATGAGATTGATATTGATAGAGATATTGACGTTTATTCCGATGGTGGGCACATTAACAGGGTAAGTATTAAAGAGGGATGTGTTTTTGTATATGAAAGTGATTGTAAGGGTCATGACTGTATAAAACAGGGCAGAATTAGTAAGAGCGGCGAAAGCATAATCTGTCTTCCGCATAAGGTTGTAATAACAATAGAAGGCGGAAAAGAGGAGGGACCTGATATTGTCGTCCACTAAGAAAATAGCAATACTCGGTATGCTGATATGTACAGGTCTTGCCCTTTCATATGCAGAAAGCCTGATTCCTGTTTATTTCGGCGCTCCCGGAATTAAACCCGGATTTGCAAACCTTTGCATATTATTTCTAATTTACTACGGTAAATACAAAGAAGCTCTTATCGTTAATGCCTGTCGCATTCTGATTGCAGGCTTCCTTTTCGGAAATTTGTTCGGTATTATTTACAGCCTTGCCGGAGCCGTGCTCTCTTTTGCCGTAATGGCACTTCTGTGCATTCTTGTAAAAAAAACAGATATTATGGTAATAAGCATTTTGGGCGGTGTATTTCATAATATTGCACAATTTCTTGTCGCACTTTTGGTTCTCGGCGTTTCGGGAATTGTATATTATCTTCCTGTTTTGCTTCTTGCGGGATTTATTACGGGATTTATTAACGGTATAATAATTAAAGGGATTTGTTCTCATATAAGAAAACTGGAGTAGTATATGTACGCATTTATCAAAGGGACTTTTGTTGAAAACGAAGATGATAATGTTGTAGTGGAAGCAAACGGAATCGGCTATAATATCAAAATGCCTTCATCTGCTTTTAATATGCTTCCGCCTAAGGGAAGTGAAATAAAGGTTTATACTTACACGAGCGTTCGTGAAGATGCAATTTGGCTTTATGGTTTTCTTACAAGAGATGACCTTAAGCTTTTCAAGCTTCTTATAACAGTTAGCGGAATAGGCCCCAAGGGAGCACTTGGCGTTTTGTCCGGCCTTTCGAGCGAAAATATTCGCTTTGCAATAATAAGCAGTGATTCCAAAGCACTTTCTAAATGCCCCGGAATAGGAGCAAAAAGCGCACAACGAATCATTCTTGAACTTAAGGATAAGATTGCCGGAGCAGAAGTCGAAGCTGCTTTGACAGAAGGTTCTGCAGTAACTTCTATGCCCAAAGGAAATATGAATGATGCTATTGAAGCGCTTACCGCTCTCGGTTATTCGAGAACGGAAGCAAGCCATGCAGTTTCAATTTCGGGAACGGAAGATATGTCTGTTGAAGATATTCTTAAAGCAGCACTTAAGCATATATCGTTTTAGTGAGGAAATATGACAAACAGAGTTATTGAGACAAGTTTACATGAAGAGGATATAAAGATCGAAGGAAGTCTTCGTCCTAAAACTCTTAATGAGTATATTGGGCAGAGGAAAGCCAAAGAGAATCTTAAAGTCTTTATATCTGCTGCAAAAGAAAGAAATGAAGCACTCGACCATATTCTGTTCTATGGTCCTCCGGGACTTGGTAAGACAACACTTGCAGGTGTTATTGCCAATGAAATGGGTGTGCATATGAAGGTTACAAGCGGACCTGCCATAGAAAAACCCGGCGAGATGGCTGCTATTCTTAACAACCTTGAAGCGGGTGATATTCTATTCATAGATGAAATACACAGATTAAACAGACAGGTTGAAGAAGTTCTTTATCCTGCGATGGAAGATTATGTAATTGATATCATGATAGGGAAAGGCGCCAGCGCAAGGTCTATCAGACTGGATCTCCCTAAATTTACGCTTGTCGGAGCAACAACAAGAGCAGGAATGCTTTCCGCACCTCTTCGCGACAGATTCGGTATGATTCATAGACTTGAGTTCTATGATGCAGAAGAACTTAAGAGCATTATCGAACATTCTGCACGAATTCTTGATGTTGAAATTGATGATGAAGGCGCTATGGAGCTTGCAAGAAGAAGCCGAGGTACTCCGAGACTTGCGAACCGAATTCTAAAAAGAGTGCGTGACTTTGCACAGGTTCGTTTTGACGGAGTAATTACGGGTGAAGTTGCACGAACTGCCCTTGATCTTCTTGATGTTGATAAACTTGGTCTTGATCATATTGACAGGGCTATACTTAATACCATGATCGGTAAATTCGATGGTGGCCCTGTAGGACTTGATACACTTGCTGCAGCAATCGGAGAAGATGCGGGCACCATAGAAGATGTATATGAACCGTATCTAATTAAGAATGGTCTGATAAATCGTACCCCAAGAGGACGAGTTGTTACAGAATATGCATATCATCATTTAAGTCTTGAAAACCTTTGATAAGTAATAGTATAATTATAGAGGTTCTTTTTTACAGGGGGCAGCAATGGCGAATAAGAATGATACAGAAGTAATTATTGGTGGTAAGCTTTATACCTTAAGCGGATATGAGAGTGAAGATTATCTGCAAAAGATAGCAAATTATATTAATAATAAGATTTCTGATTACATGAAAATTGATGCTTTCAGACATCTTCCTGTTGATAAACAGAATGTGCTTCTTGAACTTAATATTGCAGATGATTATTTTAAGGCCAAGAAACAGATTTCCATTATGGAAGAAGAAATCAAAGCAAAAGAAACCGAGTTGTATGACCTTAAGCATGACCTAATAGCAGCGCAACTTAAGCTCGATAATGCTGAGAATAATCTTAAGACATTCAAAAAGGAAAATGCGGAAAATGCAAAGACAATTGTACGTCTTGAGACCGAACTTAAAGGCCGCAAATAGATAACAAGGCTGTTCCCATTACAGGGTACAGCCTGTTTTTGTAGTGGAGATTTTATGAAAAGAGTTGAAATTCTTGCACCTGCAGGCAACATGGATTCGTTTTATGCTGCGATTAATGCGGGAGCGGATGCTGTATATCTTGCCGGAAAATCCTTTGGCGCAAGAGCCTATGCAGGAAATTTTGAAAAAGAAGAACTTATATATGCCTTAAGCTATGCTCATCTTCTTGGAGTAAAGGTATATCTTACCGTTAATACACTTCTTAAAGAAGGTGAAATCGGGCTTTTATATGATTATCTCCTTCCATATTATGAGAACGGGCTTGACGGTGTCATTGTACAGGATTTCGGTGTCCTTAAAGTAATAAGAACTTATTTTCCCGAACTTCCCGTCCATATCAGTACACAGATGACGATTACTTCCTGTCTTGGTGCGGAATTTGCCATAGAAAACGGCGCAGTCAGAATTGTTCCCGCAAGAGAGCTTTCACTTGATGAAATCAGTCGTATACACGAGAAATTTCCCGAATTGGAGCTGGAATGTTTTATTCACGGCGCACTTTGTTATTCTTATTCGGGACAGTGTCTTTTCAGCAGCATGATAGGCGGCAGAAGCGGAAACCGCGGAACATGTGCACAGCCTTGCAGACTACCGTACAAAATCTGCGAGAAAGGAGCAAATAACGGTTATCCGTTAAGCCTTAAGGACCTTATGACAGCCGGGATGCTTCCGTCACTTATAAAGGCAGGAATTTCCTCTTTTAAGATAGAAGGCAGGATGAAAGCACCTGAATATGTTGCCGGCGTTACGGGAATATATAAAGACAACGTAAACAGATATTATGACGATCCCAAATCCTATAACGGCCCGACTGCAGAAGAGAAGAAGATTCTTTCGGAGCTTTACGTCAGGTCATCTCTTTGCGACGGATATTATAATCGTCATAACGGAAAGTGCATGGTAACAGGCGATAAACCTTGCTACAAAGGTGTTTCCGATGAGGTTTTGAATAAGGTTTCATCGAAATATATGTCAATTAAGCGAAAGAAAGACGTATGCATTAAAAGCTTTTTCGAAGAAGGAAATAAGTCAAGACTTATTGCATTCTGCGGAGATATTTCTGCAGAAGCAGTGGGTGATGTGGTTCAGACAGCGAAGAATTCGCCTGTTACAAAGGAGAATATTGAAAAACAGCTTCTAAAAACCGGTGATGCACCTTTTAATATTACCCGGACTGATATTGTTACTTCGGGCAATATTTTCATGCCTGTTTCTCAGATAAATGCGCTTCGAAGAAACTGTTTTAATGAACTTATTGATAAATTTACAACGAAGAGGTCTGCAGAAACCGCTTATGAAGAAAAGACCGGTGATAAACTTCCTGCATACAATGCACATTCTTATTCTGCGTATGTTATAACAGATCAAAGCCTGCAAGCTGTTCTTAAATCTGCATTCTTTTTTGACAGGATTTATGCAGGTGATTCACTTATGGACAGGCTTTTTGAAGGTGTTATTCCGAAAGAAAAGGCATTTTATGCACTTCCGAGAATTATCAGAAAAAATAATGCAGATAAATGCCGGAAAAATATTGAGAAACTTCTTGATAATGAACTTATAAGCGGTCTTTACGTTGAATCGGTTGACGCGCTTAAACTTGCAAAAAAATACGATACAAGGCTGATCCTTTCACCGTTTATGTATGCGATGAACGCTGTGGCGTGCGATATACTTTCCGAATATTCAGAATGCTTAAGTATTCCGTATGAACTTAATGAAGGTGAGATTTACAATCTTGTAAGAAAGAAAGGCCCTGTGAAGTTTGAGATGACGGTTTACGGCCGCACTCCTTTTATGGTTTCTGCGGGATGCATTAATAAAACAGCATTTAATGATTCCTGTCTTCATTCGCGCGGATTTATGTATATCGAAGACCAGAAGAAGAAAAAACTTCCGGTATATAGATACTGTGATAATTGTTATAATGTAATATTTAATTCAGTTCCGACATGCCTTCTTAAAAACCTGGGGAAAATAAGCAAAATTCCCGGCGTGGAAAGCTTTCTTTTGTATTTTTCCGATGAAAATGCTGAGGATTGTGAACGTGTTATTCGTGCATTTGAAGAAGGGGACGTTTCACTTCTTCAAGGCAAGGAATTCACAGGAGGACATTTTGGCAGAGGCGTAATCTGATGGATAATCTTATATATGATGCAGCCAGATTTATATTGCCACTTTTACTTGGGCTCTTTGTTACAGAGAGCTTTGTTATGATGCCCGGATATTTTAAGAAGACGAAGAGCGGCGCTGATACAATGCAGTTTGTTTTCCTTTTTGCGACGCATCTCATAGGCTACCTTCTTCTTACGCTTCATACTCTTGATTATTCTTACCTTGTGTTCTTCACAATTCAGGAAATAGTATTTATCGTATACATAAACCTTTTCAAAATGCTTTACCCCGGTGCAAATCAGGCAATACTTAACAATATGTTTATGTTTATCGCAATCGGAATGATAATTCTTGCGAGACTTTCCTTTGATAAGTCGGTAAGGCAGTTCATTTTTGTCGCCGTATCGCTTCTTATTTCGATTTTTATCCCTCTTATTATCAAAAAAGTGACATTTTTATCTGAACTTACCTGGGGGTATGCGGCTCTCGGAATATTCGCACTCCTTATAGTTTATATTCTCGGATCTGTAACAAACGGCTCAAAGCTTTCATATACACTTTTTGGTGTTATTACTTTTCAGCCGTCGGAATTTGTAAAAATTCTTTTTGTTCTTTTTCTTGCCGGGATCCTAAGTAAAAAAACAACGATTCTTACAGCTGTTCTTGCAACCGTTGTATGTGTTGTTCATGTAGGAATTCTGGTTGTCAGTAAGGACCTTGGAACAGCAGCAATCTTTTTTGCCGTATATCTGATTGTTCTTTTTGCCGCATCCGGAAAATTTCTATACCTTTTTATGGGGTGCGCAGTGGGTTCGGGAGGATGCCTTCTTGCGTATAAGTTTTTTTACCATGTAAAGGTAAGAATAAGCGCCTGGCTTGACCCTTTCAGTGATATTACAGGAAAAGGATATCAGCTTGCCCAGTCGCTTTTTGCAATCGGTACGGGCGGATGGTTCGGACTCGGGCTTTGCCAGGGATCGCCTTCGACAATTCCTTATGTTGAACAGGATTTTATTTTTTCGGCAATTACAGAAGAGCTTGGTGTAGTATTCGCGCTGTTTCTTATAATGCTGTGCCTTTCCATGTTCCTTATGGGAATGATTACGGCTTATCATACGAAAGACCGTTTCTACAGACTGGTGGCGCTCGGAATTTCTGTAACGTACATCTTTCAGATTTTCCTTACAATCGGAGGAGGAACAAAGTTTATTCCGCTTACGGGTGTGACGCTTCCTTTTGTAAGCTATGGCGGAAGCAGTATTGCAAGTTCTGTAATTATGTTTGCCATACTCGAGGGAATATGGCTTCTTTCAAGGGATAAAGACGGAGAACTGATTATGCTTTCAGATGAATCCGTTAGAAAAGAGAGTGAGACCTCTTTGGACTATGAAGAAGAAACTTACGAAGAAGCTTTATATAAGTTTGAACGGCTTGATGAAAATGAGCTTCTGATTTCACCCGATGATTATAAATCGAATGTAACATTAAGAAAGAAAAGCAATGGAAATTAATGAAAAAGAAAAAATAAAAAGTGAAGAGGGCGAGAAGAACAGGATATTGTTCTTTGGTGTGTTTTTTGCGGGAGTTTTTCTTCTTTGTATAGGTTATTTGTGCTTTTTTATGATCTTTCGCAAGGAAACGATTGTTTCCAATCCGTATAACGCAACGAGGCAGGCAATTTTGGAATCAAGAGTTGTCAGAGGAACTATTGAAGCTGAAGACGGAACAAGGATTGCATATACTGCCAATGATGAAAACGGTAATGAAGTAAGAGTTTATCCTTATCGTAATCTTTTTGCTCATGTTATCGGCTATAATACAAACGGGCGTCTTGGCATAGAATACTCTGAGAATTATTACCTTGTTCAGACGCATGACAGTATTTCCGATAAGATTCAAAACGATCTTAATAACCGTAAGAATAAAGGAGATACGGTAACAACAAGTCTTAACGTGGAGCTTCAGAAGGCTGCATATAATGCGCTGGGCGTATACAGAGGTGCAATTATTGTAACAGAGCCTTCAACAGGTAAAATACTTGCGATGGTAAGTAAACCAGATTTTGATCCGAATGAGATTAAGAACATTTGGGATGAAGCAATAAACGATGAGGAAAGTACGATTTTTTTAAACAGAGCCCTTAACGGTCAGTATGCACCGGGTTCTACATTTAAAATATTTACTACAATTGAGTACCTTACAGAAAATCCCGATACATTTGACAAGTACTCTTTTAACTGCAACGGTGTATATAAAGCCGGAGATGAGTCCATTCACTGCTATGGGCACAGTTCGCACGGAAAACTTGATCTGTATCAGTCTTTTGCAAGGAGTTGTAATTCGTCCTTTGCAAATCTCGGAATGACACTTGATCGTGACAAATTCGGGGAGAATCTTACTGAGCTTTTATTTAACAGTAATCTTCCCACAAGTCTTTCTTGTTCAAAAAGCAAGATTTCAATGGGCAATTTCCTGTCAGACCATGATGTACTTCAGGAAGTAATCGGACAGGGTAAAATTACAATAACACCTATGCATCTGAATATGATTACAATGGCGATAGCAAACGGCGGTATTCTTATGGAACCGTATGTCGTTACCGGTGTACGCGGGTCAGATGAAAGTATTGTAAAAGAGAATAAACCTGTTACGTATGGACGCCTTTTCTCTGAAGATATTGCAGATACGATGACTCTTCTTATGAAGGGCGTATGCGAATACGGTACCGCAAAAACGCTGAAAAACGATGATTATACTGTTTGCGGAAAAACCGGTTCTGCCGAATATGGTGAAACAGAAGATGCAAGTCATAAAGGAATGCTTGATTCTCATTCATGGTTTACCTGTTTTGCCCCTGCTGAGAATCCTGAGATTGCAGTTACGGTTATTGTCGAAGATATGGGAAGCGGCGGAGATTACGCGGTTCCTGTTGCCAGACAGGTTCTTGATGCATACTTTGGCGAGAATTGAATGTACAATGCTTAAAAAGCGTGATAATATTAATATATATATACTCTTTTGGGGGAATTATTAATGCTCAGTTTGGCGAGAATGGAATTAAAGCCCGGTATGACACTTGGCGAAGATATAAAGACGTCAAAGGCGGGGGTGGTTTTTAAGGCAAGAACTGTTCTTGACAGTGAAGCCATAGAGAAGCTTGCGCGATTTGATATTATGTGTGTTTCCATAATGGAACCGGAAGATTTTGCCACAACGCATTATGAGAAAATTGCTGCAAGTAAAGCTTTTAAAGCCTTTGAAGAGGTATACCACAATAATTTTATGGCATACAAATATATGATAAACCGCTTTATCGAGAGCAGTATGCCGATAAATACCGATTATCTTCTGAAAATATACAAAGATACAAGAGAGGCCGCTTCTGACGGAGATCTTCTTCTTGATATGCTTTACAGTATGGTTCCTACTGAAGATAACATGACATATGCGCATTGTTTTAACTCTGCGCTTATTGCCGGTGTATTCTCTGAATGGCTCAAACATGATGAAACTCTTCAGAATAATCTTATTCTGTGCGGATATCTTTATGATATCGGAAAGTTAAAGCTTCCTGACAAGCTTATCTGGAAACCGGGAAGGCTTACAGATTTTGAATTTAACTGGATGAAGACACACACAAAAATGGGTGTTGAACTTCTTGAAGGACATAATCTCAAAAATGAAATATTGGATGCTGTTTCAATGCATCATGAAAGATGCGACGGTTCAGGATATCCGGGCAAACTTCATGGGGATTCTATTCCGTATACAGCACTTTTTACAGGTATTGTTGATTCCTATGAAGCCATGACAAGTGCCAGAACGTGGAGAGCTTCACTTTGTCCGTTCCAGGTTATTGCTAATTTTGAAAGAGGTGGACTTTATCAATATGATATGAATTCACTCGGTAAGATTCTCGAGCATTTTGCCTGCTCTCAGATTGGCAGAGTTATAAGACTTAATAATAACATTGAAGGAACTGTCAGAATCATTAATCCGCAGAAGTTATCGCTTCCGATTATTGAAGATGATTTCGGTCAGTTCATTAATCTGAGTACAGAAAAAGATCTTTCTATTACGGCCGTATTATAATTCTTATGAAGTTTTCAAAAAATATGCTTATCGGGCAGTCCGTGGCAGATGAGAAAAAACTGAATAAAATCAAAAGAAAACTAAGGTTCCGTGCCGGAACGGTATTTGTACATGTTATAACTATGAATCAGGGTGATGATCTTTTTGACATTTGGAATGCGGCTTCTCTTAAGGAGAAGCATTTAAGAAAGCATTTTCCGATGATTGTTGGTATAGCAGGAAGCGAGGAGGAAGCAAATAATCTTGTGGTTTCCGAAATTGCAGAATGCGTCAAAAACGGAAAATTACCGATGAAACAATATTTTAACAACAGGTTTGGGATTAACTGAGTATGCTTCATATTATCCTTCTTATATTAAAATGGATTTTACTCTCGGTCCTTATGCTTCTGGGCCTTGTTGTGGTGCTTATTGTACTTATCGCATTTACTCCGATTATGTACAATATCAACGCGTCTTATCATGATAAGCCTTTTTTCAGGGCAAAAGTTCTTTTTTTGTGTGTATCGTTTGTTGCTGAATACAACGGGAAATTTGAAACGAAGTTAAAGGTTTTCGGAATTCCACTGCATTTGTCTTTTGGCAGGAAAAAAAAGAAAAAAAGTGTCTCTGATAAAGAAGAGAGTGAAATAGAAGTTCTCAAGGAAGAGATTGAAAAAGACAGAATCGAAGCCGAGACTGTAAAACAGGAAAAAACAGAAGTAAATAAAGATGAAACAGAAGAAGATACCGTAAAAGAGGAAGCTACGGTAATTAACATTATTAAGGCCGATAAAGCCGAAGATGCCGAAGATTCCTCTGTAGATTCTGCTTATGAGGAAGAATCTACAGAGGAAGAAGAAATTCCGAAGGTTAAGATTTCGCTGTTTCATAAGATTAAATGTAAATTCAAAAGAAAATATGATAAGATAAAAAGTGTTTTTGATAATATAGGATATTATCACAATCTTTTTCACTCGAAAGAATTTAAAGATGCTTTTGTACTGGCAAAAAGCAGTGCAAAGAAGCTGTTAAAAGCTATACTTCCAAGAAACTGGATGCTTAAAGCACATTTTGGATTTGAAGACCCTGCTACAACGGGTCACGTTCTTTCAAGCATATATCCGTTTTATTGTTTGTACGGAAAGCATGTTGTTTTTGAAACGGAGTATGACAGAAAAGTTCTGGAACTGGATTTTGATGCGAACGGCCATATGTCGCTTATAACATTTCTTGTTGCAAGGAATTTCAGACAAATTATTAAAGTAATGGAAAGAAAGGGAGAAAGTCATAATGGAAAATAATACAAACGTATCGAATGTTCTTAATTCTTTGTTTAAAGGAATGGAGGGCTTTCTTTCTACCAAAACTGTAGTTGGGGATGTAACACAGATAGGTGATACTTATATTGTTCCGCTTGTCAGCATTTCATTTGGTGTTGGTGCAGGTGCAGGTTTCGGAAACACTGCCAATGGCGGCGGTGGCGGCGGTATTCACGGTAAGATGAATCCTTACGCTGTTCTTATAATCAGACCTGACGGAACAACAAAACTTGTTGATTGCAATAATTCAAACAATCTCACAAAGATTATAGATGCTGTTCCTGATGTAATTGATAAGGTAAAGAGCATGCTTAATAAGGATGAGGAAGAAGAAGTAACTGACGACGAGGCAAAAGAAGCCGCATTTTCGGATAAAGAATAATGACAGAAGAAGAACTTTTGGAATTTGAAGAAGAACTGAAGAAAAGGGAAGAGGCTCTCGATTGCAGAATGAAAGAATTCAAAGCAGAAGAGAGACTCTTTAATCAGAAACTTGAAATTTTGAAAGCTTCTTATATGCAGCTCGACAGCGAAAAGAGATTTCTTGATAAAGAGAAACTTAAATTTGAATCTGAAAAAAAGCATTTTCAGTACGATTCAAGAGATATAAGAAAAGAAGCCATGGCAGTCGCTTTTTTCTTCAGGGGCTGCAACAATATTCTTGCTCTTAAGAAAAGATATAAAGATCTGATTAAGATATTCCATCCGGATAATCTTTGCGGAGATAAAGAAACATTGCAGATGATTAACAGGGAATATGAGGATTTGTGTCAGGAATTTGAAAGAAGCATGAAACAGGCATAAAAAAAAGAACCGATGTGAATCGGTTCTTTTTTTAAACCAAAAAGGTTAGGCACGCTCAACAGCGCCGGACTTAAGGCATCTGGTACAAACATGCATTTTCTTGGAAACACCATTAACGCTGCATCTAACGCTTCTGATATTTGAATTCCAGATATGATTAGATCTTCTATGAGAATGGCTTACATTATTTCCAAAATGAACACCTTTTCCGCATACGTCACACTTAGCCATTTGGGCACCTCCCTTGTAATATTCTTAAACACAACACGACTATATTATCAAAAGAATTGTTGCTTTGCAATACCTATTTTTACAAAAGATTTTTTTATTTTCTTTTTAATCCATATCGTGTATAATAACGTCGTATGCGTTTGCAGAAAGAAAGGATGGTGCTTCTTATGAAAGGATCCATGAATACTTCTATAGGAAATATTATCATTGATAATGAAGTAATTGCCCAGTATGCCGGTAGCGTTGCTGTTGAATGCTTCGGAATTGTAGGTATGGCTTCGGTTAATTTTGCCGACGGTCTTGTAAAACTTCTTCGTAAAGAGACAATTACTCATGGTATTAATGTAAGCGTTGTTAATAATAAACTCTGCCTTGATTTTCATGTTATTGTTGCATATGGAGTAAGCATACAGACAATTTCCGA
This sequence comes from Lachnospiraceae bacterium, assembly GCA_045616785.1. Lineage (GTDB taxonomy): Bacteria > Bacillota > Clostridia > Lachnospirales > Lachnospiraceae > Merdinaster. The sequence goes on along the minus strand of JAZLHJ010000025.1, from coordinate 37,951 downwards.
GAATCTGGTTGAGAACGTAAAATATAAAGTTGAAGAATTTACCGGTCTTCGTATCGAACATATCAACATTTATGTTGAGGGTGTTCGCGTTATAGACTAAGGAGGAACTTGTCGTGGCTTTTTCTACAATTGATTCCAAAGCTCTTTCCAGGATGTTCCTTGCAGGCGCAAAATCCCTCGAGAGCAAAAAAGAATGGATAAATGAACTTAATGTTTTCCCTGTACCTGACGGTGATACCGGAACAAACATGACAATGACAATTATGTCGGCAGCAAGGGAAGTAAGTGCACTTTCCGATGACGCGGACATGAAAACTGTTTGTAAAGCGATTTCTTCCGGTTCTCTCCGGGGAGCAAGAGGAAATTCGGGTGTTATATTAAGTCAGCTTTTAAGAGGCTTTACCAAAGTTGCATCAGAGCATGAATCTCTTGATATTCCGCTTCTTGTCGAAGCAATTGACAGAGCTGTTGAAACTGCTTATAAAGCTGTAATGAAGCCTAAGGAAGGTACCATTCTTACAGTTGCGAAAGGTATTTCCCAGAAAGCTGATGCTCTTTGCGATGAAGGTGAAGAGGACCTTGATGTATTTATTTCCGAATGTATTAAGTACGGTGAAGAGGTTCTTTCAAAGACTCCCGATATGCTTCCTGTTCTTAAACAGGCAGGTGTTGTTGATTCCGGCGGTCAGGGTCTTATAGAGGTTCTTCACGGCGTTTATGATGCTTTCCTTGGAAAAGAGATAGATTTTACAATTACTGAAGTTAAGCCTGTTACAGATCATGACAATATGAATCTTGGCGTTAATAATGCAAGTTACCGCGCACAGGCAGAAGCAGAGATTAAATTCGGATATTGTACAGAATTTATTATTCTTCTCAGTAAACCGTTTAATATCAAAAACGAAATAGATTTTAAGGAATTTCTTGAGTCAATCGGTGATTCCATTGTACTTGTTGCAGATGATGAGGTTGTCAAGGTACACGTTCATACCAATGACCCCGGTATCGCAATCCAGAAGGCTCTGTTATATGGTCAGCTTTCGAATATGAAAATTGACAATATGAGAATTGAGCATCAGGAGAAGCTCTTCAAAATGGAAGAGCAGAAAAAGGCTGAGGCAAAAGCAGAAGAACCGTCAGCAAAAGAGATTCGGGAAGAAGATTTTGACGGCGAAGAAAAAGAAATGGCATTTGTTTCGGTTTGTGCCGGCTTTGGACTTGCTGAAATATTTAAGAGTATCGGAGTTGATTATGTAATATCCGGAGGTCAGACTATGAATCCGTCTACCGAAGATATTCTTAAGGCTGTTGAACGGGTTAATGCGAAGACAATTTTCGTTCTTCCGAATAATAAGAATATTATTATGGCTGCTACTCAGGCTTCCGAACTTGTTGAAGACAAAAAAGTAATTGTTATTCCGACAAAGACTGTTCCTCAGGGAATTACAGCTGTTCTTTCATTCGATGAGAGCGCTACGCCCGAAGAAAACGAAGAAGCCATGAAAGATGCTGTTTCAGGGGTTCTTACATGTGAAGTAACTTATGCCGTAAGAGATACAATTATTGACGATCAGAAGATTCACAAGAATGACTTTATGGGAATCGGTGACAAGGGTCTTCTTGCTGTTACAAGGGACCTTGATAAGACGGTTATGAAATCTCTTGAAGAGATGATGGATGATGACAAGGAGCTTATCAGTCTGTATTATGGTGAAGATGTAAGTGAGTCTGAAGCAGAAGCTGTTTCATCAAAGATTTCGGAAGAATATCCGAATGTCGATGTTGAAGTTCAGTACGGCGGTCAGCCTGTATATTACTACATTATTTCTGTTGAATAGTTTTTTGGGCCTGCATTTCCTGCAGGCCTTTTTTAAAGGATTTATATGGATATCTTCGGAAGAATAAACGAAATAAAGGGAATAGGTGATAAGACTGCGCTTTTATTTAATAAAATCGGAGTCTTTACTGTTTATGACCTTCTTCGCTATATTCCGGTCTCTTATGAAGAATTTCCCGAAATCACTCCTATATGTGAGCTGAAAGAAGGAATAAAAAATGCCGTTTACGGAATGATTATGGGAAACATTTCCGAAAGAAGAGCCGGAAAACTTTCGATTATCAGTTTTGTGATCGGTGATGCCACAGGAAAATGCAAGGTTACGGTTTTTAATATGCCGTATCTTAAGAAAACACTTAAAAACGGTGCAAGATATGTATATTACGGGAAGTGCACAGGGGAAAGGGGCTTCGTTATTGAGCAGCCTTCTTTTTATAAGATTGATGAGTATGAAGAAAAAAGAAAAATCCTTAATCCAAAATATCCGCTGATAAAAGGGCTTACGAACAAAACCATCACTTCAGCTCTTATCAGAGTGTTCCAAAATAATCCCGAAATAATCGACAACATTCCGGAAGATATTATAAAACGCTATAAAATTCTTAATCTGTCAGACTCTTTGAAATGCGTACATTTTCCGAAAAATGTATCTGAGTATGAGAATGCAAGAAAAAGTCTTGCTTTTCGTGAATTTCTATCTTTTCTTCTTGAAACAAGGCTTGGAAGAAGCAGTCATGAAAGAGCGGAAAGTCCGTATCCTTTTATCGAGGTGGCGGATACAAAAAGACTTATTGAAGCACTTCCTTACAGGCTTACATCTGCGCAGCTTAAGGTATTTAATGATATAGAAAAGGATCTGGCATCGGGCTATTCGATGAACAGACTGCTTCAGGGCGATGTCGGTTCCGGCAAAACAATCGTTGCCGTACTTTCGCTTCTTATGTGTGTGGCAAACGGCTTTCAGGGGGCATTTATGGCTCCGACCGAGGTCCTTGCGCGTCAGCATTATGCGGGAATAAACAGCCTCACGAAGGAATATCATCTGCCTTTTAAGCCTGTTCTTCTTACCGGTTCGTTATCTGCCAAAGAAAAGAAAGAAGTTCAAAAGAAGATAGAGCTTGGCGAATACAATTTGATTATCGGAACAAGTGCACTTATCTCGGAAAAAGCCGTTTATAAGAATCTTGCTCTTGTTGTTACGGATGAACAGCACAGATTTGGCGTAAGGCAGAGAGAGACTCTGGCCGCGAAAGGACTTATGCCGCATATTCTTGTAATGTCGGCCACACCAATCCCGAGAACTCTTGCAATAATACTTTTCGGTGAGCAGAGCGTTTCCGTCATAGATGAATATCCTTCAGACAGGAAAAAAATAAAAACCTGTATGCTTGATGAATCGAAGAGGGGAAGTGCTCTTTCTTTCGTTCTTAAAGAGGTACAAAAAGGGCATCAGGCATATATTGTCTGTCCGATGGTTGATGAGAATGATGAAAACGACCTTCAGGATGTAATTACATACACTGAAAAGCTTGAAAATTCACTTCCGGAAGGAATAAAGACTGCATTCCTTCACGGCAAAATGAAAAATGAAGAGAAGAACAGAATTATGGATTCTTTTCTTGATAAGAATATCGATATTCTTGTATCTACGACTGTTATTGAAGTTGGTGTTGACGTTCCGAACGCAACTGTCATGATGGTTGAAAATTCCGAAAGATTTGGTCTTGCAACCCTTCATCAGCTGAGAGGAAGAGTAGGAAGAGGAGATGCTGAAAGTTTCTGTATATACCTTCTTGGTACTGACAGTGCAAAATCAAAGGAAAGGGTAGAGGTTCTTGTAAAGAGCACTGACGGCTTTTACATTGCTTCGCAGGATTTGAAAACAAGAGGACCGGGTGACCTTTTCGGTATAAGACAAAGCGGTGTTCTTGATTTCAAAATAAGTGATATATATAAAGACAGTGAAATTCTTTCACAGGCTTCCGAATGTGCCGATTCGATGATACTTGAGAACCGAAAAGAAGAAGCTCTTCAAATTATAGAAGATGAAGGCTTGGAGGTTGACTTTAGAAGTATCTGACGATAAAATAAATGTGGTATATTATATATTTGTATAGTACCATATATTGTTTTTTGAGGTCGATACTTATGGCAAAAGAAAATGGCGGTTATGATGCTTCGAGTATTCAGGTACTTGAAGGTCTTGAACCGGTCAGACAAAGACCGGGTATGTATATTGGGTCTCTATCAACTAAGGGACTTAATCATTTAATTTATGAAATAGTTGATAATTCAGTCGATGAACATTTGGCCGGGTTTTGTTCGAAGATCAGTGTCAGTCTGAATGCTGACGGCACAGCTACAATTTCGGATAACGGCCGTGGTATACCTGTGGGCATGCATAAGAAAGGCATGAGCGCAGAGCGTCTTGTATTTACAACACTTCATGCCGGAGGTAAATTTGATGATTCCGTTTATAAGACAAGCGGTGGTCTTCACGGTGTTGGTTCAAGTGTTGTAAATGCTCTTTCTACATTCCTTGAAGTAACGGTAAAACAGGACGGAAAAATATATAAAGACAGATTTGAAAGGGGCGTTCCCACTGTTGAACTCGAGAACGGTCTTTTACCTGTTGTCGGGAAAACAAGAGAAACAGGAACTACGGTAACTTTTCTTCCCGATGATACGATTTTTGAGAAAATCAGATTCAAAGCTGATGATGTAAAATCGCGTCTTCATGAAACTGCCTATCTTAATCCGGGACTTACAATAGAATTTGCCGATAAGAGAGACGGATTAAACGAATTTATTGAATTCCACGAACCGGAAGGAATTATCGGATTCGTAAAGGAACTTAACGGAGCAAAAGAGACACTTTGTGATGTAATTTACTATAAAGGTGAAAGCGAAGGAATCACTGTTGAAGTTGCTTTTCAGTTTGTAAACGAGTTCCATGAAATGGTTCTCGGCTTCTGTAACAATATTTACAATGCAGAAGGCGGAGCTCATATATCCGGATTTAAATCGAGTTTTACAAATATTATTAATACATATGCAAGAGAACTCGGAATTCTCAAAGACAAGGATGTGAATTTTACAGGCGCAGATGTCAGAAACGGAATGACTGCTGTAATATCTGTAAAACATCCCGATCCAAGATTTGAAGGACAGACCAAGACCAAGCTTGATAATCAGGATGCCGCAAAAGCTGTATCCAAAGTTACAGGCGAAGAAATTGTGAGGTTCTTTGATAAGAATCTGGAGAGCCTTAAAAGTGTAATTTCCTGTGCTGAGAAAGCAGCAAAAATCAGAAAAACCGAAGAAAAAGCAAAGACAAATCTTCTTACAAAACAGAAGTATTCTTTTGATTCAAACGGAAAACTTGCTAACTGCGAAAGTAAAGATGCTTCAAAATGCGAGATTTTTATTGTAGAGGGAGATTCCGCCGGGGGGTCCGCCAAGATGGCAAGAAACAGAATGTTTCAGGCTATTCTTCCTATCAGAGGTAAGATTCTTAATGTTGAAAAGGCTTCAATAGACAAGGTTCTTGCAAATGCCGAGATTAAGACGATGATTAATGCTTTCGGATGCGGTTTTTCCGAAGGATACGGCAATGATTTCGATATTTCTCGTCTTCGTTATGACAAAATAGTCATAATGGCCGATGCGGATGTTGACGGAGCTCATATTTCGACTCTGTTACTTACTCTTTTCTACAGGTTTATGCCTGATCTTATTACTGAAGGTCATGTATATATAGCGATGCCGCCTCTTTATAAAGTTATTCCGTCCAAGGGAGAAGGACAGTATCTTTATGATGACAAGGCGCTTGAGAAATACAGAAAAACCCATAAGGGTTCGTTTACGCTTCAAAGATACAAAGGTCTTGGTGAAATGGATGCCGAGCAGCTTTGGGAGACCACACTTGATCCCGAAAGAAGACTTCTTAAGCTTGTGGAAGTAGAAGATGCAAGAATGGCCTCGGAGACAACTGAGCTTCTTATGGGAAATGATGTCCCTCCGAGAAAAGCCTTTATTTATGAACATGCCAATGATGCTTTACTTGATATTTAATGCCGGAGTTAGGTTATGGATGAAAGAATAATTAAAACAGAATATTCCGAGCTTATGCAGAAATCTTATATTGATTATGCAATGAGCGTTATTGTGGCGCGTGCATTACCTGATGTCAGAGACGGTCTTAAGCCTGTTCAGAGACGTACTCTTTTCGATATGCATCAGCTCGGTATCAAATGGGATAAGCCTTATAAGAAAAGTGCAAGAATTGTCGGCGATACAATGGGTAAATATCACCCTCACGGCGACAGTTCCATTTATGAATCGCTTGTTGTTATGACGCAGGAATTCAAAAAAGGAATTCCGCTTGTTGACGGTCACGGTAACTTCGGTACCATAGAAGGTGACGGCGCGGCTGCGATGCGTTATACGGAGGCCAGACTTGCAAAGGTTACAATGGATGCTTTTCTTCGTGACCTTGATAAGGATGTTGTCGATTTCATACCTAATTATGATGAAACAGAGAAAGAACCGTCAGTTCTTCCGTGTTCCATTCCGAATATTCTTATTAACGGCGCAGAAGGAATTGCTGTCGGTATGGCTACCAGCATTCCTCCGCACAATCTTGCCGAGGTTATAGATGCAACCAAGGCCTATATGAAGAATGAGAATATCTCGACAAAAGAGCTGATGCGTTATATTAAAGGTCCCGATTTTCCTACCGGCGGCATGGTATGTAACGAGGCTGAGCTTCTTGATATTTATGAAACCGGAATGGGTAAGATTCGTGTCCGCGGTAAGATAGAAGAGGAAAAGGTAAAAGGCGGAAAGACCAATATTGTTATTACAGAGATTCCTTATACAATGATCGGAGCCGGAATATCCAAATTCCTTCTCGATATTGCAGCACTTCAGGAAACAAAGAAGACAAATGACATTGTCGATATTACAAACCAGTCTTCAAAAGAAGGTATCCGAATTGTCATAGAACTTAGGAAAGATGCCGATGTTGAAGGTTTTAAGAACCTCCTTCTTAAGAAGACTAAGCTTGAAGATACTTTCGGCGTGAATATGCTTGCAATTTCCGACGGCAAACCTGAAACTATGGGGCTTAAAGCCATCCTGAAGAAATGTGTTGATTTCCAATACGAGGTCAATACACGCAAGTATACCAATATGCTTGCCAAAGAGCAGGAGAAAAAAGAAATTCAGGAAGGTCTGATTAAGGCCTGCAACGTAATTGATCTTATTATTGAAATATTACGAGGCAGCAAGGATCGTCAGATGGCTAAAGCTTGCCTTGTTGACGGTATTACCGACGGAATTAAGTTCCGTTACAAAGAATCCGCGGTAATGGCTTCTCAGCTTCGTTTTACTGACAGACAGGCAGATGCAATACTTGAGATGCGTTTATATAAATTAATCGGACTTGAACTTGATGCTCTTATTAAGGAGCATGAGGAAACTCTTTGGAATATTCATATCTATGAAGATATTCTCGAGAGAAGAGATTCTATGGCGCAGGTAATCATTCAGGACCTTGATAAGATTAAAAAAGAATTTTCAAGACCGCGCCGAACCGTTATTGATAATGCAGAAGAAATTGTTCTTGTTGAAAAGGAAGTTGAAGAGGCAAATGTATACTTCCTTATGGACCGCTTCGGATATTCAAAGGTAATTGATGAGAATACATTCGAAAGAAACAAAGATACTGTTCTTACCGAGAACAAATATGTTGTTCCCTGTAAGAATACAGGCAGAATCTGTGCCTTTACGAACACCGGACTTCTTCATACGGTCAAGATTTCTGCATTCCCCCTGGGAAAACTCAGGGATAAAGGTGTTCCGATAGACAATGTAAGTAATTTCAACTCTTCGGAAGAGGATATTATCGGTATTTTGTCTCAAAGAGACTTAAATCTTTACCGTCTTGTCTTTGTTACAAAGCTTTCGATGCTTAAGATTGTTGACGGCGGTGAGTTTGATGTCGGAAAGAAAACAGTTGCAGCAACAAAGCTCCTTGACGGTGATGAAGTTGTCAGCGTATATCCTCTTACTGAACCCAGAAATATGGTTCTTCGTTCCAAAGATGGTTATTTCCTAAAGTTTTCTACTGATGAAATTCCGGAGAAGAAGAAAACGGCAGTCGGTGTGCGCGGAATGAAACTTGGTGCAAAGGATTTTGTTGAGGAAGTATTCTATGTAAAGAACGCCGAAAAACAGGAGACAGATTATAACGGGAAAATAATTGAGCTTAATGCACTTAAGCTTCAGTCACGTGATACAAAAGGAGTAAAAGTAAGAACATGAGAATAATTGCAGGTTCAAGGAGAAGTCTTAAGCTTGTTACGCCTGAGGGACTCGGAACAAGGCCGACACAGGACAGAATTAAGGAAACTTTATTCAATGTTATTCAGAATGATGTTCCGGGAAGTGTTTTTATTGATTTGTTTGCAGGCTCCGGCGGAATCGGTCTTGAAGCTTTAAGCCGGGGAGCCAAGAGAGCATATCTTGTCGATAACAGCAGAGACTGTGAGAAGTGTATAAAAAAGAATATCGAGACGACAAAATTTGCTGATGAGGCGGTATACCTTAAAAGTGATGTAATGTTTGCATTAAGTGCACAGATTCATGATAAGGCTGATATTATTTTTATGGACCCACCGTACGGAGAAGGACTTGAAGTGCAGGTACTTTCTTTTCTTGCAGCAGACAGAAAGCTTGTTTCCGAAGATACTCTTTTTATTGTTGAAGCTTCTCTTGAAACAGAATTAGGTGCAGAAAGTCTCGGCTATGAAATAATCAAGGTAAAGAAATACAAATCGAATCAGCATTATTTTCTTAAGCTTAAATGAAAGGAGATCATAAAGTGAAAACAGCAGTATATCCCGGAAGTTTTGATCCGGTCACATTCGGGCATATAGATATAATAAAAAGAGCATCTCTTGCCTTTGAAGAAGTAACGGTTCTTGTGATGAACAATACGGCCAAGACTCCATTGTTTTCTGCAAGTGAACGTGTTAAAATGATTAAAGATTCCATATCAGACCTTAAGAATGTTAAGGTCGAGATGTATGAAGGTCTTTTGATTGATTATGCGAGAGAAAATAATATTCATGTATCAATCAGAGGACTCAGAGCTGTAACGGATTTTGAATATGAACTTCAGATTGCACAGACCAATAAGAAGTTCAGTAAAGGACAGCTTGATACAATGTTCCTTACAACAAGCCTTGAATATGCTTACCTGAGTTCAAGCGTTGTTAAGGAAATTGCTTTATACGGCGGAGACATTACAGAATGCGTTCCAAGTTCTGTTAATGAGAAAATGATGGAGAAATTTGCGAAAAAATAATCGCTTCGAGGTGAACATGAAAAGCAGAATCGAACAAATGATAGAAGAAATAGAAGAATATATTGATGGATGCAAATTTAAACCTTTATCCAGCACAGTTATTCTTGTTAATAAAGAGGAGATTGAAGAGCTTCTTCGTGAGCTTAAACTGAAGACCCCCGAAGAAATCAAGCATTATCAGAAGATTATCAGCAATAAGCAGGCGATTCTTGATGATGCCAAGACAAAGGCTCAGGATCTTATTGACAGAGCTACTGCTCAGACGAACGAACTTATTAATGAGCATGAGATTATGCAGCAGGCTTATGCAAAAGCCAATGAGATTGTACAGATGGCTACAAGACAGGCACAGGAGATACTGGACAGCGCAATGGTTCAGGCCAACAATTATAAGGCACAGGCAATCCAGTATACCGATGATTCTCTTGGTTCTATAGAGGATATACTTGAGAATTCGATCCGTGAAGCCAATACACATTATCAGAATCTTCTTGAATCCTTAACAGGATATTATGAAGTAATTAAAGCCAACAGAGAACAGCTTTATCCTTCGGTTGAGGAAATCGGTGTAAACGATACATACCTTGAAGCAAGTGATGAACCTGAAATTCATCAGATTGAAGCGAAAGAAGAATAAATTAACGTATAGGTGATTAAGCCGTACCGAAAGGTGCGGCTTATTTTAGGAAAAGAGAGGAAATATATGAGTATTGTTATTATTACAGGTGCAAGCTCCGGAATGGGATATGAGATGGCACTCCAACTTGACAGAGTATTTCAAAAGACAGATGAATTCTGGCTTATAGGTAGAAATACAGATAAGCTTCTCGAAATAAAGAACAGAATCCGTAATAATTCCAAGATTTTTTCCATGGATTTTACTGTGCCTTCTTCTTTTGAACAGTTTGAAGATATACTCAAAATAGAAAAGCCCAGGGTAAGATTTCTTGTAAATGCTGCCGGATTTGGGTATATGGGAGAAGCCGCAGAGATTCCCGTAAAAAGCCAGACTGAAATGGTACGTGTTAACTGTGAAGGTCTGACAAGAATGACGCTTATGGTTCTTCCTTATATGGTAAGGAATACCAGAATTATTCAGTTTGCTTCAAGCGCAGCATTTATACCGCAGCCTTCTTTTGCCGTATATGCCGCAACCAAATCTTATGTACTCAGTTTTTCCAATGCTCTTTCGGAAGAACTCAGAAAGAAACATATATACGTTACCAGCGTATGCCCGGGCCCTGTTGATACATGCTTTTTTGCAAGGGCGGAGAAATTCGGTAAAACGCTTGATATTAAAGATAAGTTTATGTCATATCCCGAAGATGTTGTTAATCTCGCAATCCGTGACTCCTATAAGAAAAAGCGCGTAAGTATCTACAGCCTTCCCATGAAGCTTTTTTATCTTGCAAGCGAGACTACTCCGACTTTCTTTTTCCTTATCGGAATGCGTTTTCTTAAGTTCATGGAAAGGATTGCACGTAAATGAAGAAGTTTAAGAAAAAAGGATCTTACGGATATATAAAGAGCAGTAAGATCAAAACAGTTATTTTTACGGCTGCCCTTTTCGGAATATCATTGTCTATATTCTTCGGAGCCTATATAATTCTCGGAACCAAGAAGAATTTCTTTACGATTCTTGCAGTTCTCGGGTGCCTTCCCGCAGCTAAAGCATGTGTTAACATGATAATGTTCCTGAAAGCAAAGTCTTGCCCCGCTTATGTTAAAGAAACTCTTGAAGCTTATGAGGAAAATGTTGATATTTTCTATGATCTTCAGATTACTGCTTACGAGAGAGCTTATCAGGTTGATTCGATTGCAATGAAAGAGAAAACAGTTGTCGGTTTTTCTTCGAATCCCAAAACGAAATTAAATGACCTTGAAAAACATATTAACCAGATGCTTACACAGAACGGTCATAAAGAATACACTGTAAAGATATTTGATGATTTTGAGAAATACAAAAACAGAATCATCCAGCTTTCGGAAACAGAGAAAAAAGCAAACGAGGAAGCATTGCAGCTTCTTCTTGATATCTCGCTGTAGGTTATATGAAAGAAATTATTGTTAAAGGTTATGAAGCCGGTCAAAGACTTGATAAATTCATAATGAGGCTGCTTCCGGGACTTCCTTCCCCGCTTCTTTATAAGCAGCTTAGAAATAAGAATATTACCTTAAACGGTAAGAAAGCAGATGGCAGGGAACTGATTAAAGAAGGCGAAGCCGTAAGAATCTTCTTTTCTGACGAGACTTACGATAAATTCAGTATGGCTGTGAAGGAAGAAATTAAATGTGTTAAGCCATCTGATTTTCCTGACATTCCTGTCATATATGAAGATGGGGACATTGTTATTTTCAACAAACCGCAGGGCGTTTTAAGTCAGAAGGCAGATAACAATGATTACAGTATGAATGAGTATTTGAGAGAGTATCTTTCTCAAAAAGGTTTTGCCGTGAATGGTTACAATCCTTCGGTTTGTAACAGGCTTGACCGTAATACAAGCGGAATGATACTTTGTGCCAAGACGCTTTACGGGGCGAGATTTCTTTCGGATATTCTGAAGGCACATAATCTTGAGAAATATTATCTTGCTATAGTAAGCGGTAAGGTTAAGGAAAATAAGGATTCTGTTTTGTATTTTGAGAAAGATACAGGAAATAATGTTTCACATATCAGTGATTCATTTTTTGATGGTGCAGAAGAGATACATACCGCATTCTTTCCTCTTTCCTATAACGATACTTATTCTGTTTCGCTTCTTCTTGTAAGGCTGTATACCGGGAAATCGCATCAGATAAGGGCGCATCTCTTGTATCTGGGATTTCCTATTATTGGTGACAGTAAATATGGAAGCGCGAAAAGAAACAAGTTCTTTAAGGAAGAGTTTAAACTGAAATACCAGGCACTGCATGCTTATAAACTTGTTTTCCCAAAGAGCGAGAATGCTTTATCCGGGAAAAAAGTTTACTGCGAACCCGGCATAATATTCAAAACACTTTTTGGTGACGTAAAATGGCAACATGGAATTCAAGAGGACTGAGAGGGTCAACTCTGGAGGATCTGATTAACAGATCGATTGAAGTTTACAGGGAACATAACCTTGCTCTCATCCAGAAAATTCCCACTCCGATTACCCCGATGAAAATTGATAAAGAGAAGCACCAGATTACACTCGCCTTTTTCGACAAGCAAAGTACTGTTGATTATATCGGCGTTGTGCAGGGCGTTCCCGTATGCTTTGATGCAAAGGAATGCGCCGGTGATACATTTGCGCTTCATAATATACATGAACATCAGGTTAAGTTTATGGAGGATTTTGAGAAACAGCAGGGGATTAGTTTTTTTCTTATATATTATACAAAAAGAGATTTATTCTATTACCTTCCGTTCGAACATCTTAAGTTCTTCTGGGACAGGAGTCTTTCAGGCGGTAGAAAAAGCTTTACATTTGACGAACTTAATCCCGAGTATTTTCTTCCGAAGGAAAAAGGTATTCTTGTTCCGTTTCTGAATATGATTTCGAAGGATTTATCAGAACGTCCTTGACAATTATTATAATATAGGTTTTAATTAACTTGTTTTATCGTGCTAACCAATTAGCGAATTAGCAATTCAACGTGGTAAAGTAAAGGATTTAATATGACATCTAAATTATTACACACTCCTGATGGAGTAAGAGATTTATACGGAAATGATTTACTTCTTAAATCTGAGACAATGAAGAAAATCGAGAAGGTTTTCTCATCCTACGGCTTCCATGATATTGAGACACCGACCTTTGAATACTTTGATATTTTCAGTAATGAAATAGGTACAACTCCTTCGCGCGATCTTTATAAGTTTTTTGATAAAGAAGGTGACACACTTGCGCTCAGACCTGATTTTACACCTGGAGTAGCAAGATGCGCCGCAAAGTATTATATGGACGTCAATATTCCCGTTCGTTTCAGATATAAGGGAAATGCCTTCATTAACAGTTCGCTTCTTCAGGGTAAGCCTTGTGAAGGAACGCAGATGGGCGTTGAATATATTGGCGATGATTCTATTTATGCCGATGCCGAGCTGATATCACTTTGTACCAAAGCCGTTCTTGCCTCAGGAATAAGTGATTTTCAGGTTTGTATCGGAAGTATTGAATTTATCCGCGCTCTTTGTGAAGAAGCAGGGGTAAAGGATGATATCAAAGAAGCACTCAGGGAATGCGTTTCAATTAAGAATTTTTTTGGCGCAAGAGAGCTTCTTACAGGGAAGGTTGATGACATTTATCTTGAAGCTCTTCTTAAGCTGGGAGATATGGGCGATAATGATGAATTTCTGACATCATTCAAAGGAATGGTTAAGTCTGAGAGAGTAATTCGTGAGCTTGACCGTCTTTCGAACCTTTATAAGCTTCTTTGCGATATGGGTGTTTCCAAGTATGTTTCTTTTGACCTTGGTATGGTCAGCAAACTCAATTATTACACGGGAATCATCTTTAAAGTTTTCACCTACGGAGTTGGCGATGCTTTTGTAAAGGGCGGAAGATATGATTCGCTGTTATCGAAATTCGGAAAAGATTCTCCGGCCGTCGGATTTATGATTGCACTTGATGACCTTGTAAATGCACTGAGATATACAGGAATTAAGCCTGTTCCCGAAATCGAAACGGCTGTCTTTTGTCATGAGAACAAATATATCGAAGGCATAGAAATTGCCGATGATATCAGAAAAAAAGGCAGAACTGCTTTTATAGTATCTTACAATGAGACTAATAAGAATGAACGACTTGGCTTTTTTAAGGAAAGCGGAGTTACTATTATGGAAATATAGAAAAGGATAAGATAATGGAATCAAGATATTTAACTTTCGCGCTCGGAAAAGGGCGACTTGCATATAAGACACTCGATCTTCTTGAAAGCATCGGAATAAAATGCGATGAAATGAAAGACAAGGACACGAGAAAACTTATTTTTACAAACGAAGAACTAAAGCTCAGATTCTTTCTTGCCAAAGGCCCTGATGTACCGACCTACGTAGAATACGGCGCTGCCGATATCGGTGTTGTCGGTGCGGATACAATAATGGAAGAGAGAAGACGAGTACTTGAGGTTCTGGATCTTGGTTTTGGTAAGTGCCGTATGTGTGTATGCGGACCTGCAAGTGCAGGTGAACTCTTAAAGCATCATGAAATGATAAGAGTTGCCAGCAAATATCCTGTTATTGCAAAAGACTACTTCCATAATGTTAAACATCAGACAGTAGATATAATTAAGCTTAACGGTTCTGTTGAACTTGGTCCCATTGTCGGGCTCAGCGATGTAATTGTTGATATAGTCGAAACAGGAAGTACGCTTAAAGAAAACGGACTTACTGTCCTTGAGGAAATATGTCCGCTTTCGGCAAGAATGATTGTTAATCAGGTTAGTATGAGAATGGAAAACGAGAGAATAAAGAATCTCATTTCCAAATTAAAGGAGAAGCTTAATGAGAATAGTTGAACTTAATGAAGATTCCAAAAAGGACATACTTGAAAAGCTCCTTAAGAGAAGTCCTTCAAGTTACGGTGAATTTGAAGATAAAGTTGCCGATATTGTATATCGTGTAAGAAAAGAGAAAGACGCTGCAGTATTTGAATATACCAAAGCTTTTGATCATGTAGACATTAATGCCGGAAATATTCTTGTAACAAGAGAAGAAATCGACGAGGCTTATACTCTTGTTGACTCAAATCTTATTGAAGTTATGAGAAAATCAGCAAAGAACATTTATGACTATCATGCCAAAATGCTGAGAAACAGCTGGATTGACACAAAGCCTGAAGGAATTATTCTCGGACAGAAGATTACTCCTCTTTCAACAGTCGGCGTATATGTTCCCGGTGGAAAAGCTGCTTATCCGAGTTCCGTTCTTATGAATGTTGTTACAGCAAAGGTGGCCGGCGTTCCCAAAATTATTATGACAACACCTCCCGGAAAAGACGGTAAGGTTAACCCCGGTACGCTTGTTGCTGCTGATATTGCAGGAATTTCGGAAATTTATAAAGTCGGCGGTGCACAGGCTATTGCCGCAATGGCATTCGGAACAGAAAGTATTCCTAAGGTAGATAAAATTACAGGTCCCGGTAACATTTTTGTTGCCCTTGCCAAAAAAGCGGTATTCGGATATGTATCCATTGATTCGATTGCCGGACCTTCTGAAATTCTTGTTCTTGCAGATGAAACAGCCAATCCGAAATTTGTAGCAGCCGACCTCCTTTCGCAGGCCGAGCATGACGAAATGGCAAGCGCAATTCTCATTACAACAAGTAAGGAACTTGCTGAAAAAGTATCTGTTCAGGTAGAAAAATTCACTAATGAACTTTCAAGAAAAGATATTATAAATAAATCTCTTGAAAATTACGGATTTATTCTTATTGCAGATAATGAGGATGATATGATAAGTGCTGCCAATGAGATAGCATCAGAGCATATGGAAATTCTCACAAAAGACCCGTTTAATACAATGACAAAAGTCAAAAATGCCGGTGCAATTTTCCTTGGAGAATACAGTTCTGAGCCGCTTGGAGATTATTTTGCGGGACCGAACCATATTCTTCCCACAAACGGAACTGCGAGGTTCTTTTCTCCGCTTAATACAGATGATTTCATCAAGAAAACAAGTATTATCTCATATTCGGAGCCTGCCCTTAAAAAGGTACATAAGGATATCGAATTGTTTGCAGAAAAAGAAGGACTTACAGCTCATGCAAATTCAATTCGTGTAAGATTTACGGAGGATTAAGTTATGAGAAGTGCCAACATAACAAGAAAAACAAAGGAAACCGATATTGAAGTAAACCTTAACCTTGACGGAAAAGGAAGCAGCAGTGTTAATACCGGAATCGGATTTTTCGATCACATGCTTACCGGCTTTTCCAAACACGGCTTTTTCGATCTTGATATGAAATGTAAAGGCGATATATTTGTTGACGGACATCACACTGTCGAAGATTGCGGAATTGTACTCGGTGATGCAATTAAAGAAGCAGTCGGAGATAAAAAAGGAATCTGCCGTTTCGGAAGCTTTATTCTTCCCATGGATGATGCTCTTGTACTTTGCAGCATAGATTTATGCGGAAGACCTTATTATTCGTGTGATGCCTCTTTTAACGAAGAGAAATGCGGAGATTTTGAAACTACACTTGTTAATGAGTTTTTCTATTCGATTTCTTATTCCGCAATGATGAATATTCATTTCAAAGTTTTATCCGGAAATAATGCTCATCATATAATCGAAGCAATGTTTAAGGCATTTGCAAAGGCACTTGACATTGCAACAGGCTTTGATGCGCGAAATGAAGGTAACGTACCAAGTACAAAAGGAGCATTATAGAATGAACAAGCGATTTATTCCATGTATTTATCTTTATAAAGGAAATGCTGTTACGGGATTTTCTGACAAGAATGTCATTTCTGACGATCCTGTAAGTCTTGCAAAATCATTTGCGGATAACGGTGCTGATGAACTTATTCTTTTCGATTTGTCAAATGATGATAATGAACACGAAGAAGCACTTAATACAATCAGAAAGATTACTGAGAATCTTCAGATTCCGGTTATCGGTGCAGGTAATGTAAAGCGTATGGAAGATGTGAAGAAGCTTCTGTATGCCGGCTGCTCGAAGGCTTGTCTTAATTATGATAAGCAGAGTAATGTCGAGCTGACAGCCGAAGTATCCAAGAAATTCGGTAAGGATAAAATTGTTGCTGCATTTGCCATTCCTGCCGTAATCGAGCTTAATCAGGAGCTTCTCGATGCTTATGTCGGAGAACTTTTATGCGTTGATGAGAATGGCATAACAGGTTGTATTTCATCAATCAATATGCCTTTTATCGCAATGCTCCCGGATATCAGCCTTGAAAAGACAATGGAATATCTTGGCTTTTACAGTATTAGCGGTATTTCAGGTACTTTTGTTAACAAGAATGTATCCGAGATATATTCGCTTAAGTCTCTTTGTGTACAGAATAATATCGAAGTTTATTCATACGAAAATTGTCTTCCTTTTGAGAAGCTTAAGACTCTTGATAACGGTCTTGTACCTGTTGTTGCGCAGGATTACAAAACAGGTGAAGTTCTTATGGTCGCTTACATGAATAAGGAAGCCTATGAGAATACACTAAAGACCGGTAAAATGACATATTACAGCAGAAGCCGAAAAGAGCTCTGGGTTAAGGGAGAAACAAGCGGTCATTATCAGTATCTGAAAGCTCTTCATGCAGACTGTGACTTCGATACACTTCTTGCAAAGGTTTATCAGGTCGGAGCAGCCTGCCATACAGGTAATTACAGCTGTTTCTTTAATGAGATTCTCCAGAAGGAATATGACGATGAGAATCCCCTTACTGTCTTTAATAAGGTATTTGATGTAATCAAAGACAGAAAGATTCATCCTAAGGATGGTTCCTATACAAATTATCTTTTTGATAAGGGCATTGATAAAATTCTTAAAAAGTGCGGTGAGGAAGCTACAGAAATTATTATTGCTGCCAAGAACCCGAATCCCGAAGAAATCAAATATGAAATAGCCGATTTCCTGTATCACTGCATGGTACTTATGGTAGAAAAAGGTGTTTCATGGGATGAAATAACAAAGGAACTTGCAAACAGATAAAGGAACTGAAATGGACGTAAAGCTTGCATTACCCGACGATTTACTTATGAAGGCTGAAAAACCTGCAAGATATATCGGCGGTGAAGTTAACTGTGTATACAAAGATAAAAACAAAATTGATATAAGATTCGCAGTGTGTTTTCCGGATGTATATGAGATTGGTATGTCTCATCTCGGAATTCAGATATTGTATGATATGTTTAATAAGTGGGATGATACCTGGTGTGAAAGGGTATACAGCCCCTGGATTGATGTGGATCGTGAAATGAGGGATAGAAGAATCCCTCTTTTTGCGCTTGAAAGCCAGGACCGGATTAAGGATTTTGATTTCCTTGGAATAACACTTCAGTATGAAATGTGTTATACAAATGTTGTTCAGATTCTTGATTTATCAAATATTCCTTTCATAAATAAAGACAGAACCTGGGATGACCCGATTGTAATCGGCGGAGGTCCATGCAGTTATAACCCCGAACCGATTGCTGACTTTTTTGACCTTTTTTATATAGGAGAGGGAGAAACAAGATACAGAGAGCTTCTTGACCTTTACAAGAAAGAAAGAAAAGAAGGCGCATCAAGAGAAGAGTTTCTTGAAAAAGCAGGTAAGCTTCCCGGTATTTATGCGCCCATGTTCTATGAAGAGGTTTATAACGAAGACGGCACAATTAAAGAGAGAATTGCATATAAAGATATGCCGCCTGTTATAAAAAAAGAAATTGTAAAGGATTTGTCTGATACATATTATCCCGACAGCCAGGTCGTTCCATATATAAAATGTACCCAGGACAGGGTTGTACTTGAAATTCAAAGAGGATGTATAAGGGGCTGCAGATTCTGCCAGGCAGGGCAGATTTACAGACCGGTAAGAGAAAGAAATGTCCGGTTCCTTAAAGAGCAGGCGCTTAAAATGCTTGATTCCACAGGATATGATGAAATTACATTAAGTTCACTTTCATCCTCTGATTATTCAAATCTTCCGGAGCTTCTTAACTTCCTTATAGATGAATGTGAGAAAAGACATGTGAACATTTCGCTTCCGTCTCTTCGTATTGACGCATTTTCACTTGATGTTATGAACAAAGTTCAGGATATCAAGAAATCAAGCCTTACTTTTGCTCCTGAAGCGGGTTCACAGAGACTTCGTAATGTAATCAATAAAGGACTTACGGAAGAAGTTATATTAAACGGTGCCATAGAGGCGTTTAAGGGCGGGTGGACGAGAGTTAAGTTATATTTTATGCTTGGTCTTCCCACAGAGACAAAAGAGGATATTGAAGCTATCGGTGAACTTGCCAACAAGATTGCCGCAGCCTTCTTTGATACGGTACCTAAGGAGAAGAGAAGAGAGAAGATTCAGATTGTTGTTTCTACTTCTTTTTTCATTCCAAAGCCGTTTACACCTCTTCAGTTTGCGTCAATGCATCATAAAGAGGATTATATTGATAAAGCATATATCACAAGAAGTTCAATTACTTCACAGCTAAATCAGCGTTCGATTAAATATAACTGGCATGAAGCTGATGTATCTTTCCTTGAAGGTATTATGGCAAGGGGCGACAGAAGAGTGGGTCGTGCAATTCTTGCTGCATATCAGAAAGGCTGTATGTTTGATTCCTGGTCCGAGTATTATCATCACGATCTTTGGATGGAAAGCTTTAAGGAATGCAATGTTGACCCTGATTTCTACACAGTAAGAAAAAGGGAAATAACCGAAGTATTCCCCTGGGATTTTATTGATATAGGAGTTTCGAAGGAACATCTTATCAGAGAATGGAAAAATGCCCTCGCAGAAAAGGTTACGCCAAACTGCAGGGATAAATGCAGCGGCTGCGGAGCAGGAAGCTTTGAGTGCGGAATTTGTGTTCAGAAAAGGTAGTTAAATGAAAATTAGGATTAGATTTTCCAAAACCGGTAATATCAGGTATATCGGTCATCTTGATATGATGAGATTTTTTCAGAAGGCTGTTAAAAGAGCAGGAATAGATATCGCTTATTCCAAAGGTTTTTCACCTCATCAGATAATGTCTTTTGCATATCCGCTCGGCGTAGGTATGACTACGCTTTCGGACTATTTCGATATTGAGGTTAACAGCGCCGCATCATCCGAGGAAATTGTTAAAAGTCTTAACAGTGTAATGGTTTCGGGCGTCTCTGTACTCGGAGCTTTTCTTCTTCCGGATAATGCTGAAAATGCAATGGCAAGTGTCAAAGCTTCGGGATATATTGTTACTCCCAAAGATGGTGTGGTAATCCCATTTGATATTAAAGAAGCCGTAGAGAGGTTAAATCTTCTTAAAAACATTCCTTATCTTAAAAAAACAGAAAAGACAAAAAAGGAGATAGACCTTAAAGAAGGCATATATGAAATTAAACATTGTGATAATGGAATATATATGCTGATTAATTCAAGTTCGGCAGGAAATATTAAACCGCTTATGGTTATGGAAAGCATATACAGGGAAATGCTTTCGGGAGAAATTCCGGACATTTCAAACCATTTCGATATCAGACGTACAGAAACTTATTTATGTGACGAAAACGGAAAGCTTAAGCCGCTTTCTTATGCCGGAAAAGAATTCTGATATGGGTAATCTTATTATTACGCGCTATAAAGAAAGGCTCCTAACGGCTCTTGTTAATGAAAAGGGCCTTTTAAGTGCGTCATTCTATCCTGAAAATCCTTCATTTCTTTCAGTTTTTCCGCCTGTCGGAACAATTATAAGAGGAAAAATCAAGAAAAAGCATAATAGTCTTAAAGCATACTTTGTCGAAATTGTTCCCGGCGGTGAAGGTTATCTTCCTTTTTCCGAATGCAACGGTGATTATAAAATAGGAGATGAGATTACTGTTATGCTTATAAAGGAGCAGGTGAAATTAAAGCAGCCTGTTCTGTCAATGAAGCTTAACATTTCCGGTAAATATGCGGCCGTAACAAACGAGAGTGCTGATTTTGCCATAAGCAGTAAGGCTTCAAAGAGAAAATCGGAAGATATTATCCGTTACCTTAAGAATAAGTCTTCTTTTTATCCATATAAAACTGTTATTCGTACAAATTCTCTTGAGCTTTCACCTTTTGAATACGATAAGATATTCGAAGATATTGAAGCATTAAACCGGAAAATGGACGATGTTTTGAAATTTGCGGGAAGCCGCGTACTTTTTTCGCAGCTTTACAGGCCGTTTGAAGGAATATACAGGGAAGTTGAAGAAACCTATGATTATCTGTATGATAAGATTTATACCGATGATATAACGGTTTATGATAATCTTTCTGCTTTTATTAAAGACAGTTCAGGTAAAGACAAACTTTGTTTTCATGACAGTGTAAAAAGCGGAATAACACTTCTTAACAGGTTTTCTCTCGGAAAAATGATAGATGAAGCGCTTTCTTCGAGAGTCTGGCTTAAAAGCGGCGGATTTTTGATTTTTGAAATGACTGAGGCGTTTAACATTATTGATGTAAATACAGGAAAAGCCGAGAAAAAAGGTGAATCCGAAGATTATTTCTACAGTATCAATATGGAAGCCTGCGAGGAAATTATGAAACAGATTTGTACCAGAAACCTGTCCGGAATTATTCTGATCGATTTCATAAATATGTCTGATAAGATTCACAATGATAATCTGATGAAGAAATTAAGAGAACTTGCAGAGCGTGACAGAATTCATACTTCGGTTATTGATATGACAGCTCTTGGAATTGTTGAAATGACAAGAACCAAGAAAAATGCTCCGCTTATTCAGGCATTCAACATTGCCGGAGGAAAAACTAATGGACAATAATGAAATTAAAGAAAAAGATAAAAAAGAAAAACAGATCGATATGAGGCTTTTATACCTTTTACCGGCTATTCTTGCCCTTTGTATATCAATTACAGCCATGATTTTCATTATTCGCGGCAAAATCAACGACCTTAATAATGTAAATTATTCAATATATATTCCCGTTAATCAGAAGGAGGACGAAGAGATTCTTTCAAGTGATGAAATAATTGAAAGGATTAATGCTGTTCTTGAAAATTACGAGATATCCGGATTCTCCATGTGGGAACTTGCCGAAGGCGGTCATAGAGAAGGCGGTCCTCTTGTTTTTGACAGAACATTTGTAATTGATATTACCGATGTTGATTATGATTCTGTTGTTAATATTGCAGAAGCTCTTATAGAAGAATTTGATCAGAATAATTATTCAATAATGGAAAATGTTGTTAATTTCCATTATGTTTTTAAGAACGAATGAACAAAGATTCCATACTTCTTTTAATTGCAAACTTAATCTCGGTTGTAAATCTATTTTTGTATGCTTGTATGTATATATATAAGGGCAGGAAAAAAGTACTGCTTTTTCAGTCCTTAAGCGTCGCGTGTACAATTGTTATTTATGCAATCAGCGGCTGTTACTCATCTGTTATCGCCAATTCACTCGCAATTTTACGTAATCAGTATAATTCCAAAGGTGCGCCATTTGGCCAGAGAATCAATTTCCTTATTCTGATTGTCGGATGTATTACTACATTTTTTGCAAACGGCGGATTGGATGATTTCTCCTTTTATACGTATCTGCCATTATTAAGTCTTATTCTCTGCAGTATTGCAGTAATGTTCTTCAAAAGTGCAATCAGTATCCAGATTGTAACATGCTTTGACGGTATTCTCTGGATATGGTATGACGTTGAAAATGTATTATATGTGAATGTTGTTACAGATATACTTATTATTATGATGACTATTTTCGTAGGAATACTTGCCTTCTATGACAAAATGAATGCCAAAGAAGAAAAAGAGGATATAAATGTCATTTAATTCTTTCTCTTTTCTTATGATATTTCTTCCTTTATGTCTGATAGGAAGATACATACTCCCAAGGTTTTGTAAGCTGCTTGTCTGCAAGTGGTTTATTATTGTTTGCTCTGTTGTATTCTATGGGATTTTTGACCCTTTTTCTCTTGTTTTATTTGCTGTATCCATTCTGATAACATATCTTTGCAGCTATTTTTATTCAAAGACAGATAAAAAGTTTTTTGCTTTTACCGGAATAGTATTTGATGCGCTTTTTCTTATTTTGTTCAAATCACCGATTCTGTCTTTTGTATCTTTTCTCGGAATCAGTTTTATAAGTTTCAGTGAAATTTCGTTCCTTGCCGACAGGTTAAAAGGAATATGTGACCATCCGTTATTGTCAGACTTTGTTTTCTATATTACTTTTTTTCCAAAAATCCTGTCAGGACCGATAGTAAAATACAAGAATCTTGTTTCTCAGATTCATGTTCTTGAACAAACTTTTGTTCAAGCTGCACTTGTGAAAAAAGGAATAATCAAATTTGTTCTCGGTTTATCCAAGAAGGTCCTTCTTGCCGACAATTTTGCAATGATAGTGGGGAGCGGCTTTTCGCATCTTGAGGCGCTCGATACTCCTGCAGCCGTTCTTGTCATAATTTCTTATACACTTCAGCTTTATTTTGATTTCAGCGGATATTCGGATATGGCAATAGGAATTGGTTACCTTCTCGGATTTGAACTACCCGAGAACTTCATTTCGCCCTATAAATCGGTATCGATAAAGGAATTTTGGAACAGATGGCATATTACGCTCGGAAAATTTTTTACGGATTATATCTATATTCCGCTTGGCGGCAGTAGAAAAGGCAAATTTCGAAAGTGTGTAAATATCCTAATTGTTTTTCTGGCCTCCGGTATATGGCACGGATTTGGGCTCAATTTCATATTATGGGGCCTTTTAAACGGAATATTTGTTATTCTCAGTTTTATTCCGGAAAAGCTTTCGGCAAAGAATTCATTTCTGAAGATATGTTGCAGAGTGGTAACATTCCTTTTGTTTACATTTTCACTCATTCCTTTCAGGGCAGCAAATTTAACAGATGCTGCAATTTTTATTAAAAGGCTGTTTTCGGGTGAGCATTATCATGCTTTTGCTCTTATTGCATCGGAAGTAAATTTTGCGGAAACCTATCTTATATATGATGTCTTTCATTTCTCGTATCAGAATATGGCATATGTGCTGATTCTGTTCATTCTCCTGGGACTCTTTATTGTGAACTTCAGGGATTCTTACGAGATAGCGAATAAGAAGAAGATGGGCAAGGCTTTTGCATTTTTCCTTGCTTTTGTATTTGTATGGTCAATAATTTCTTTTGGCAATGTAACGGAATTTGTATATTTCAATTTCTAATAAGTAAGGACAGTGTATGAGTGACAGAACTTTTGTGAAAACGTTCATAATTTCGGCATGTGTTATGCTCCTTCTTATCGGAGGAGCTGTTGTCGTGCTTGATCCGTTCTATCACTATCATGCTCCTTTTTTCGGGCTTAAGACTGTACTAACAGAGAGTGAATATCAGGGAATCGGTTCGGTAAGAAACCTCGACTATGATGCAATTCTTCTTGGTTCATCCATGGCGGAGAATAATAATAACCGCTGGTTCGATGAGGCCTTTTCGTGTACCACGATTAAAGGAATAAAAAGCTCTGCTACAATTCCCGACCTCATGTATCTTCTTGATAATGCCATGGAGGAACATGACCTTAAGTATGTCTTTATGAATCTTGATCTTTTCTCTTTTGGCGAAGACCCGAATCTGACATTTGTGGACAAAAATGCGTCCATTCCAAAGTATCTGTATAATAAGAATCCTTTTGATGATGTACAATATCTCTATAATAAAGATGTTCTCTTTAAGAAACTTCCTGTTAATTTCGTCAAATCCCTTTCTGATTCCTATGATGAGGGGGAATCTTATAACTGGTGGTATGATAAAGAGTTTTCAGAAGAGGCAGTCAGGCGAAATTCGCCTCTTCCCTGTGAGGATATGTCCGATAACCAGCTTCCTGTTGATGATGAGTATATGAACCTTGTAGAGGCAAATATGCGTAGTATTACAGAGCGTGTTGAAGCAAATCCGGAAACAGTTTTTATTATGTTCATTCCGCCTTATTCCGATTATTTCTGGGAAAGCACGAGAATGGACGGACTCGAAGACCGGTACAGATATGTGCTAAACGTTGTTCCAAAGGCGCTGTCTTCATATGATAATTCAATCTGTCATGATTTTACCGGTGAAGAGGAGATTACATCAAATCTTGACAATTATATGGATGCGATGCATTTTAAACCTGAGATAAATAAATGGATTGTGGATGAGATTTCAGGAAACTGAGTTTCTTGTGAAAAATCCCCTTGACAATGTAAAAGGCAAAAGTTATACTAATCGAGTATGCCGCATGGTGTGGTTTGAAGACTACGTTTTATGTAGCACCAAAGCCAGCGAGAAAACCGCGGATTTCCAAGGTTAGAAATAGGAGGTGTTCCCTATGTACGCTATTATTGCAACAGGTGGTAAGCAGTACAAAGTTTCAGAAGGCGATGTAATCAAGGTTGAGAAGCTCGATGTTGAAGAAGGCGCAGCTGTTACTTTTGATAACGTAATTGCTATCAGCGATAACGGCCTTAAGGTTGGCGCAGATGTAGCTAAGGCTACTGTAAGTGCTACAGCTGTTGAGCAGGGCAGAGGCAAAAAGGTTGTCGTTTACAAGTACAAGCCGAAGACAGGCTACCACAAGAAGAATGGTCATAGACAAGCATACACACAGGTTAAGATCGAAAAGATCAACGCTTAATTCTTGAATTTATGACAACATTTGTACTTAATAAAACCAAACAGGGAATTTATAAAGGCTTTACCTTTATGGGGCATGCGGAAGCAGGCAGGAAAGGCAAATATGATCTTTTGTGCTGTGCTATATCCGTTCTTGCAATCAATACAATAAATTCTGTCGAAGAACTTACAAGTGATAAATTTTCCTGTAAGAAGAACGAAGAAGACGGATTTATTGATTTTAAGTTTGACAAAGAGCCTTCGAAAGAAAGTATTCTTCTTGTTGATTCTCTTGTTTTGGGACTTACGGCACTTTCAAAAGAATATGGCAGTAAGTATTTGACAGTAAGAAACGAGGAGGTGTAATACCATGTTTAATATGAACCTTCAGTTCTTTGCTCATAAAAAGGGAGTTGGTTCTACCAAGAACGGTAGAGATTCCGAGAGCAAGAGACTTGGTGCTAAAAGAGCAGACGGACAGTTTGTTAAAGCCGGAAATATCATTTACAGACAGCGTGGAACAAAGATTCATCCCGGAATCAATGTTGGTATCGGCGGTGATGATACATTATTCGCTCTTGTTGACGGCGTTCTTAGATTTGAGAGAAAAGGCAGAGACAAGAAACAGGCTTCTGTATATCCTGTAGAAGAGTAATATTCAGGTATTTAAAGCTCCAAACTAATTTGTTTGGAGCTTTTTTTATCGAAACCCATTTTTATGAGGAAAAGAAAATGTTTGCAGACAGAGCAAAGGTATATGTAAGAAGCGGCAAAGGCGGCGACGGACATGTATCGTTTCGAAGAGAGAAATTTGTGCCTGACGGCGGTCCTAACGGAGGCGACGGCGGCAAAGGCGGAGATGTTATTTTTGAAGTAGATGAAGGCCTTAATACGCTTATTGAGTTCAGACACATTAGAAAATATAAAGCCGGTGACGGTGAAGAAGGCGGTAATAAGAACTGCAAGGGAAAAGACGGTGAAGATATTATCATTAAGGTTCCCGAAGGTACCGTTCTTAAGGAAGAAGAATCCGGTAAGGTTGTTGCCGATATGTCCGGAGATAACAAAAGAGTAGTTCTTCTTAAGGGCGGAAGAGGCGGTTCCGGTAATCAGCATTATGCCACGAGTACGATGCAGGCGCCCAAATATGCACAGCCCGGGCAGCCGGCAATGGAGCTTAACCTTATTCTTGAGCTGAAGGTTATTGCCGATGTAGGACTTATCGGATTTCCGAATGTAGGAAAATCTACATTCCTTTCAAGGACAACAAATGCAAGACCAAAGATTGCAAATTATCATTTTACAACTCTTTCTCCTAATCTTGGTGTTGTTGATCTTGGTGACGGTTCTTCTTTTGTACTTGCCGATATTCCCGGACTTATTGAAGGTGCTTCGGATGGTGTCGGACTCGGATTTGAGTTTCTTCGTCATATTGAGCGAACCAAGATGTTCATTCATGTTGTAGATGCCTCAGGAATTGAAGGAAGAGACCCTGTAGAAGATGTTAAGATAATTAATAACGAGCTTTCCAAATACAAGACTGACCTTACTGAGAATATTCAGGTTATTGCAGCCAATAAAATTGATGCCATGTATACAGAAGAAGGCGAGCCTTCAAATGTAGAAAGACTTAAGGCGGAATTTGAACCGAAGGGAATAAAAGTATTTCCGATTTCGGCTGTAACAGGTGAAGGTGTAAAGGAAGTTCTTTCTTACGTATACAGTGAGCTTTCAAAGCTTGACAGGAAGACGGTTGTATTTGAACAGGAATATTTCCCTGAGCTTGAGAATACATATCAGAATGAGCCTTACACTGTAAGCTATGATGACAAAACAAATGAGTATATTATCGAAGGCCCACGTATCGAGAAGATGCTTGGATATACAAACCTCGATTCCGAAAAAGGTTTCGTATTTTTCCAGAATTTTCTTAAGAAAACAGGCATCTTAAAAGAACTTGAAGATCTTGGAATTCAGGATAAAGATACCGTAAGAATGTACGGATTCTCTTTTGCATACTACAAAGAATAGGGTGATTATTATGACATTAACAAGTAAACAAAGAGCTTATCTTAAGAGCCTTGCAAGTACTATGGATCCGATTTTCCAGGTCGGAAAAGCGTCTCTTACTCCGGAGAATACAGAAGCTATCGGTGAAGCATTTAATACAAGAGAACTTATTAAAATAGCAGTTCTTAAGAATTGTATTGATGACCCGAGGGAAATTGCAGAAATGGTTGCTGACAGAACACATTCAACAGTTGTTCAGGTCATCGGAAAGAAAATTGTTCTGTATAAACCGTTTAAGGATAATAAGAAGATAATTCTTCCATAGGAGACAATATGTACGAAGAAATCAGGTCGGGTCTTAAAAAAGTCCTTGATAAAGGAAGAATGCGTCATACTGTCGGTGTTGCGGATACGGCAGCCTGTCTTGCACTTCGTTACAATTATGATTTTGATAAGGCTTATCTTACAGGCCTTCTTCATGACTGCGCAAAGTGCGTTCCCGCAGAAGACAGAATTCCTTTATGTGAGAAATACGGCATAGAACTTCTTGATGTTGAAAGAGAGAATACATTTCTCATTCATGCCAAACTCGGTGCAGAATTTGCACGGGATATTTATGGTATAAATGATGAAGAAATCCTTGAAGCAATCAGATATCATACAACAGGGAAACCTGATATGTCTCTTCTTTCGAAAATAATCTATGTTGCCGATTATATTGAACCGGGAAGAGAGCATATTGAAGCTATAGACAGGGCAAGAAAGCTTGCTTTTGATAATCTTGATAAATGTATCTGTACAATAACAAAAGATTCAATTTCTTATATTAAAGCAAGAAATTTAAGCCTTTGTGACCTTACGGTCAAAACTTATGAATTCTATTCAAATCTTGAAAACGGAGACAGCGTATGACAGATAATTTTTCCAAAAACGTTGCAGAAATTGTGATTGAAGCAATGGAAGAAAAGAAGAGCGAGAACATTGTTATTCTCGATATTGCTACTGTATCCAGTATTGCTGATTATTTCATAATCGCAAGCGGTAACAGCAAAGCACAGATTCAGGCAATCTGTGATGAAATCGACCTTAAATTAAGCGCAGAAAATGTATACAGAAAGCAAATGGAAGGCTATGAAAATGCCTCATGGGTTCTGATGGATTACGGCGATGTAATTATACACGTCTTTGATAAACAGAGCCGCGAATATTATGATCTTGAACGTATTTGGCGTGACGGAAAGAAACTTACACCCGATGAATTAAGAAAATCCTCATGATTACATGAGGATTTTTTCGAATACAAATACTACAACGCAGCATATAAGTGATACCGGGAAAAGAGAAAGCCCGAAAAACGCAGCAATTACACCGACGATAAGTGATAACAGACCGGCAAGGCTGCTTTGAGTCGCGTACATAATTGCAGGAAACGTCATAACGGAAAGCGTTACATAAGGCACATAATAAAGAAAAGATTTAAGAAAAACATTCTTTATAGGCTTTTTAATAATAGTAAGCGGGAGAACTCTTATCAGGTAAGTTACGAGACCTGCGACAAGTATATAGAGGTAAATTCTGTAATCAGACATTTTCCTTTACCTCCATGTTCTCTTCATCTTTTACAGGTTTGATTATTGCAAAAACAGTAGCAATCAAAACCGTAAGCAGTATTGTTCTCGAGCCGTCTGAAAGGCTGCATATCCCCGGAATTTTGGTGGCAGCATAGCTTAATATAAAGCTTACAGAAACCATAACGGCAATTGTGGCATTTTTCCTTGCAGGCGGAATAATAATTGCAATGAACATTCCGTACAGTGCAACGGAAAGTGCACTTACAAGACTTGCAGGCAATATGTTTCCGGCGATAATTCCAAGAGCCGTTCCAAGGCACCAAAGCGGAGAAGCAACAAGAATTGCGCCATAATTGTAAGCAGGAGTTATTTTACCTTTTCTTGCAATTGAAATTCCGAAAAGCTCGTCTGTAACCCAGAATCCGATAAGAAGTCTGTGAATCATTTTCTCTTTCGGATCAAACTTCTGTGAAAGAGCACAGCTCATCAGAAGATATCTGGCGTTGATGATAAGAGTCGCAAGTGCAAGTTCCGCTATTGTAGAAGCACCGGCTATAGCCGTGTAAAGTGCATATTGCCCCGCAGAAGCGGAATTAACGAAGCTTGATATAAATCCCATAACAGGATCAAGTCCTGCAAGCTTAGCCATTATTCCAAGTGAAAATGACACGGCAAAATAGCCGAGTCCGATTGGGATACCATCACGTATTCCTTCTTTAAAAGCCTGTTTATTCATTTCCTTTAATCTTTCCGCAAATGAACAAGTTTCTGAACGCGTCTTCCCTGTTCATCATAAATAGCTGCATAATGTTTTTGCGTGGTATTAACATCCTTGTGGCCAAGTACGTCAGCGACAAGATAAATATCACCTGATTCCTGATACAGATTAGAACCGAATGTACTTCGAAGCTTATGAGGAGTTATTTTCTTCATTGTGGTTACGCGGCCGGCATATTTTTTTACAAGATTTTCAACAGCACGAACCGTAATTCGTCTGTTCTGAATCGAAAGGAACATCGCATCCTCATGACCGCTTTGCGGAATAATACGTTTCCTTTCCTCATAGTAAGCAAGAAGTGCGTCGTGAACCTCTTCGCCGAAATACACAAAAGCGTCATATCCGCCTTTTCTTCGAACCTTAATTCTGTCATTGTCATAATCAATATCATTAATATTGAGTCCTACAAATTCCGATACACGGATTCCTGTACCAAGGAAAAGAGTCATAATGGCCAGATCTCTTACTTTTGTCTTGTTATGATACTGAGCTTCCTTCTTCGAAAGTTTTTCGCCTTCTTCAACCTGATCCAAAAGGGTTGCAACCTCATTGATATCGAGCCTTATTATGGCCTTTTCATGAAGTTTCGGCATCGGAACAAGACTTGCGGGATTTGTCTTAATGTATTCGTTGTTAAAATAAAAATTGTAGAAGCTTTTTAGAGTAGCAAGTTTTCTTGCTTTCCCACGCTCGTCGTTCGAATACTCTTTTCCGTCTTTTACATAATAGGTGCAATAGGAGAGATAGTCCTGAATATCTTCACGACTTATTTTGTCCAGTATATCCATTTCATATTCGGTAACTTCTTTTTCCTTAAAAGGAGCTTTTTCCGTATGAAGCCACTCAAAGAAAACCCCAAGGTCGTAGGCATATGCTACTCTTGTTCTTGTGGCATTTCGCTCCTCAATACCGTGAAAAAACTTGGAACAAAACGGCGGAAGAGCGGCAAGAAGCTCACGGAGATGCAAAATATTCTTCTTATTCAGTTCGTCGTGGTAGTTTCCGTTTCCCTTGTCAGAAGGCATTATTTTTTCTCCTGTTTATAAAGAGTATCTGTAATCGCCGTAAACATCCTGTTTTTTACTCCGGGATTTTCGCGGTTAAGAAAAGCAAGAAGGTCTTCAACATATTTTCGCTTGGTAAATCCGTCAGCCGGACAGGCACTTTTAAGTACAGGAAGATTCTCTTTATTGACAAAGCCTTTAACATCAGCTTCCTGCATGTACATAAGTGGCCTGATAACAGTAAGATCCATACGGTCCAGATATGTAACCGGATTAAAAGAGTGAAATCTTCCTTCATATATAAGCGACATCATCATTGTAACAACGATGTCATCCTTATGATGGGCATAGGCAATCTTATTAATACCAAGTTCCTTGCACCTTGAATTTAGTGCACCTTTTCTCATCTTGGCGCAAAGCGCACAGGGATTACTTTCTTTTCGTATATCAAATATAATTTCACCGATTTGTGTATCGACTTTATAATATGGAACATCAAGTTCGTTGCAGAATTTCTCGATTCCGCCAAAATCCTGTATTCCAAATCCAAGGTCAACTGTAATTGCAAATAACTCAAATTTATGGGGATAGAAGCGGGAAAGTCCTTGAAGTGACTTAAGAAGAGTAAGCGAATCTTTGCCGCCGGAAACACCGACAGCAATTCTGTCACCGTCTTCAATCATATTATAGTCATCGACAGCCTTTCTTGTAAGGCTCATTACATGCTGCAGATCCATTTTAATTACCTTTATTACGCTTTTTACCACACAATTATAACATATTACAACGATTCAAGCTTCTAATAAATTACAAAGGTATGTTATAATGTTAAAAGACATTTTTTTGTGAGGTTAACCATGAAATACAGAGGCAACAGAAAATACCTTTATTTTGGAGTTACAGGTCTTACCATCGTTTGCGGTGGAATTCTTTTCTATTATATTCTTTTTCACGGAAGCAACATTTCCGGATTCTTTAAAGATTTTATAAATGTATGCAGACCATTTCTTGTAGGTTTTATAATTGCTTATCTGATAACCCCAATTATTAATACCATTGAAAACAGATTATTTATTCCGCTTTACAGGAAATTCAAGAAAGATAAGGAAAATTCGCTTGTTCTTACGCGGAAGACACGCAAGGTTTTCAGAGTCTTTTCTGTTATTCTTGCTTATCTTATTATAGCTGTATTTATATACGGAATCCTTATTCTGATTATCCCGGAGCTGCAAAAGAGTATTGGAAGCATTGTGGTTACTGTCGTTCCGAATGCCTTCCGAAAGTATTACAATCTGGCCCTTGATTACATTAATTCAAATGAGAGTTTATCTGCAATATTAAATAACGTTTTCTCCTTTGATATTAAATCAATAAATCTTCAGCAGGTTATCAGTATTGCGGGAGACCAGCTTCAGAATCTCGGTTCCCTTATAGCGTCACTTTCACTTGGTATTGTATCTGCACTTAAAGCTACGCTTAATGTTCTTATCGGTCTCATCGTTTCTTTTTATCTTGTATATGATAAGGAGAAGTTTGCGGCGCAGGCGAAGAAAATCGTTTATGCTTTTTTTGAACGCCCAAATGCCAACAGACTGATTAAGGATTGCAGATTTGTTCATAAGACGTTTATCGGTTTTATCTCAGGTAAAATTGTTGATTCGATTATAATAGGTCTTCTTTGTTTTATCTGTATGACGATTCTGCAGATTCATTATCCGATGCTTATCAGCGTTATTGTAGGAATTACAAATATTATTCCGTTTTTCGGTCCCTGGCTCGGAGCTATACCTTCAATCCTGCTTCTTCTTATGATTAATCCGTTTGAAGCACTTAAATTTACTATTTTTGTTCTTGTTCTTCAGCAGGTGGACGGAAATATTATTGGTCCGAAGATTCTTGGAAGCTCTACCGGAATTACAGGTTTCTGGGTAATATTTGCGATTACCTTCTTCGGTTCTGTAGGCGGTATTCTCGGTATGTTTGTCGGTGTTCCCGTATTTGCTGTTATATATGCATTTATTAAACGCTTTGTTGACAGAAGACTTGAAAACAAAGAAATGGCAAGCTCAACCGAAGATTATATTAACCTGTATCAAATGGGTGATGATAACGAAGTTATTGAAAAAGAGCATTTATATACCGAAATCAGAAATCCCAAGGGAATTAAAAGGAACGAAAATGATGACAAGGGCTCATATCATTTTTCAATAACAAAGAAGTTTGATTCTTTATTTCACAACGGAAAAGTCTACAAGAAGATTAAGTCCGGAAAGGTTGATAAGACTGGCAGTAATGATAATACAAATACTGATACTTCAAAATATATAAGTAAACATATTGACGAAAAGAAATAAATCTTACATAGAAAAAGGAACTGTATGTATTACAGTTCCTTTTTCTTATATATATCAGCATAATCTGAATACACCAAATACCTTACCCAGGATTTCACAGTTCTCAACAATAATCGGATCCATTGTATCATTCTCAGGCTGCAATCTGTAATGGCCGTTCTCTTTATAAAATGTCTTAACGGTTGCCGAATCATCTACAAGAGCGACAACAACATCTCCGTTTCTTGCGGTATTTGTTTTCTCAACAAAAAGTGAATCACCGTTAAAAATTCCGATATTAATCATGCTGTCACCTTTTACCTTCAGAACAAAGGTCTCTGCATTCGGAACATATTCAACAGGAAGAGGAAAATATCCTTCGATATTCTCTGTTGCAAGAATCGGCTGTCCTGCAGCAACTGTTCCCACAATGGGAATAGAAGCCATTTCATGTCTGATAAGCTGGAAAGAATCATCACAAATCTCAATTGCTCTCGGATGTGTCGGATCTCGTCTTATATAACCGTTTTTCTCAAGTGTTTCAAGATGTGAATGAACAGAAGATGTGGAGCGAAGATTAACTGCTTCACATATCTCACGTACTGCAGGCGGATAACCTCGTTCGAGAATCTGTTCCTTAATATAATCGAGAATTTGCTGTTGTTTAGCGGATATTTTACCTTTAGCCATATATAAACCTCCAAGACTAAGTTTATTCTGTATTAAGTATAACAAGCTTTACCTGAAAAAGCAAACAAATATTCCGAAATTTTGTTCGAAAAAACTATTGACAACAAAACATTCGTTTGGTACATTTGTTCTATAAACAAATGTTCGAAAGAGAGAATGAGGAAAATTATGACTACAGTATATATTAATCCGGAAATGAAAAGGGCACTTACAAGAGCCAGGAGAGAAAGAGAAGTTCGCATTCAGAAGCTGATTATTCTTGCAGTTTCCGTTCTTATCATAATGATAATATTTATTGCAGGAAGTTTTATTTCAAAAGCCGAGAACAGCGAAGAAATTTCTTCTGAAAAATACTTCAGAGAATATGTTGTTAAAGACGGTGATTCTGTATGGTCAATTGCGGAATCAAATTATGATTTCAGATTTTATAAAACTGTTAATGATTATGCAGAAGAAATTTTATGTGCAAATCATCTGGCAGATCCCGATATGTTAATATGCGGTGAACATTTAATTGTTCCTTATTATATCTGATATTTTTTATTTCTGAATCCTTCACCCCTATAAGGATTACCATACAAAAGCCCCCGGCGAAAGAGTAGTTTATTACAAAATACCTTTCATCGGGGGTCTCCCTTTAGGCATATAACTATTCGCAAAAGCATAGTTTAACGAATACATAGCGCCTTCTTGAGAAGATTATAATCTGTTTGTTTTCTCAAAATCCTCAACATACTGGATAACCAGATTTGCAGAGCCGTCAATACCAAGCTTGGAACTGTTCAAACAAAGATCATATGTATCGGCGCGTCCCCATTTTTTGGATGAATAATAATTATAATAACTTTGTCTTTGTTTATCCATTTTAATCATCATGTCACGGGCTTTATTCTCGGAAAGGTTAAATTTATCCATAATGTGACGAATCTTGACGCTTTCTTCACCGGAAACAAATACATGAACACAATTATAATAATCTGCAAGTGCATAATCAGCACAACGTCCGACAATTACACAAGGACCTTCGGAAGCAATTTTCTTGATTGTGTCAAACTGTGCCAGGAAAACCTTATGGCTTAACGGCATATCAACGTAATTTGAGGAATTATAGCCGAATGAATATGTATCCATAACAAGATTATATAGAAAAGAACTTGTGGGACGCTCATCATTGTTCTTTAGCATCTCTTCGCAAAACCCACTTTCTTTTGCAGCTCTGGAAAGAAGTTCCTTGTCATAATATTCAATGCCAAAATGCTCTGCAACTTTCTGGCCGATTTCATGACCAAGCGAACCAAATTGCCTTCCGATTGTAATTATAGTATTCATAGTATTTTACCTCCCCATAATAAAATCTATTTTCTGAGCTTCATTAAAATATCTTCAAAATATTCGGGAATTTTTGCTGTTGTTTCAATATACTCACCTGTAGACGGATGAACAAAACCAAGAATATAAGCATGAAGGCATTGTCCTTCGAGATTTTTGAAATTTTTGCTTTCTCTTCCGTAAACAGAATCTCCAAGAAGCGGATGACCGATACTTGCCATATGAACTCTTATCTGATGAGTTCTTCCTGTTTCAAGAACACATTCAACATATGTATACGAATCAAAACGTTCTATTACTTTGTAATGAGTAACTGCATGCTTCCCGGAAGACGTTACAGCCATTTTCTTACGATCTTTCGGGTCTCTTCCGATAAAAGATTCAATCGTTCCTTCATCGTCTTTTATTTTCCCGGTAACGATTGCAAGATATCGTCTGTTAATTGAATGTTCTTTAAGCTGATTTGCAATTGATATATGAGCGTTATCGTTTTTACATATTATAACAGAACCTGTTGTGTTCATATCTATTCTATGAACAATTCCGGGACGAAGTACACCGTTAATTCCGGATAAAGAATCCTTGCAATGATACATAACGGCATTTACAAGTGTACCCGAATAATGACCTGCCGAAGGATGAACAACCATATTCTTGGGTTTATTAACTACAAGAACGTCTCTGTCTTCATACAGAATATCAAGCGGAATATCCTCAGGAAGAATATTCGGCTCTTCTGCTTTCTCCAAAACGATTTCGACATTATCGCCTTCAGCCAGTATTGTACTTGCCTTACAGTTTTTGCCGTTAACAGTTACTTTACCGTCTTTTATTTTTTTTTGCAGTGAAGTTCTTGAAACATAATCAATAAGAGCCGAAAGGCCCTTATCAATACGTTCACCGGCAAGACTATCCGTTATAAGATATTTTGCTGTTTTTATTTCATCACTCATTGCTCTTACTTGAATTCTGTGAATCTTTTAAATGCTGTTCGTTGCTTTTCTCTATATCGCGTGTCTTATTAGGACGCACCGAGAGAAAATGAATGTCTTCATCTTTGTATTTGAATATGACGACAATGGCAAGAAGAATTGCAGAACAAGTAATATATATATCTGCAACATTGAAAACAGGGAAATCTATAAGCTTAAAATATAGGAAATCGATTACATAATCATTATGAAACCTGTCAATCATATTTCCGACGCTTCCGGCCGCTATAACTGATAAAAGAATATGCAAAATGTTATATTTTTTATCACCGGGAATCCTTACAAGCACAAATACAATTGCCGCCAGTATGACAAGTGCTATGAGAATAAAGAATATCTTCTGATTCTGAAGCATTGAAAATGCAGCTCCGTGATTCTCAAGATAATGAAGTTCAAACACACCGTCAATAATAACAATATCTTTTCCGCCGCTAAGGCTACTTACGGCAAAATATTTGGTTATCTGATCTAACGCAGCCAGAATAAGAAAAATAACAATATCAATTATTATCATTTTCTTTTTGCGTTTATTCTTCTCATCCATTATTCTTTGAGATCCTCCTCAGAGAAATTGATTTCGTTAATTGCCTCAATAATTTCTTCATCAGAAACATCATCAACAATTAATGCTTTTCCGATTTTTTTAATAAGAATAAAACGAACTCCGGTATCTGTACA
This sequence comes from Lachnospiraceae bacterium, assembly GCA_045616785.1. GTDB lineage: Bacteria > Bacillota > Clostridia > Lachnospirales > Lachnospiraceae > Merdinaster. The sequence goes on along the minus strand of JAZLHJ010000025.1, from coordinate 1,111 downwards.
TTTCTTGTCATGATGAATATCGGAAATCATTCTCGGAATATCAAGAAGATCAACGGAAATAGGAAGATAGAAAGGAACAAACATATCTCTTATCTCATAATATTCATCTTTAGATAACAGATTTCTTTTGTATGATATAAAAGCAGCAGCAATTGAACCAAGTGCAACACATTCGCCATGGAAAAGTTCACCCATCTTCTGCTTTTCTATCGCATGACCAATTGTATGACCAAAATTAAGAAGAGCTCTTTCGCCTTTTTCTTTCGGATCTTTTTCTACAATATCTTTTTTAATCTTATTTGCAACAAGAAGCATTTTTATGAGAGTATCGTTCTTCTTCTCACAAATTTCATACATATCTTCAATAAGTGAAGAATAAAAAGAAGCATCTTTAATTATTGCGGCTTTCATTATTTCCGCAAAGCCGGCAAAATACTGCCTGTCAGGAAGCGTTTTAAGGACGGAGGTATTAATATATACAAGTATGGGATTATAGAAAGCACCTACCATATTCTTAAGACCGTCCAAATCAACACCGGTTTTTCCACCGATGCTGCTGTCTGCCATCGCAAGAAGCGAGGTGGGAATCTGTACAAAACGAATTCCTCTTTCATACGTTGCTGCAGCAAAACCTGTAATATCACCTACAACGCCGCCGCCCAATGCAATAAGTAAATCATTTCTCGTAAAAGACTTCTGAATAAGAAATCTGTAAAGATTTTCAACTGTTGAAAGCTTCTTGTTCTCTTCTCCTGCAGGAAAAGAAAATGAACATACCGAAGAAAATACTCCGGCAATACTTTCCTTTAAGGAAGAGAGATAATAACCTTCAACATTTGAATCTGTTACAATACAAACCTTCTGGGTGCTTTCACAATGCTTTATAAGCTCATCCTTTAGTAAGGAGAAGTCTTCGGCGTATACAATATCATACAAAGGAACTGTTTTATTCATTACGGTAAGAATATTATCCATAATTATTTCCCGTCTTTCTGCGAAAGACACCAATGCGTCATGAAACGGGTGCACTGGCTTTCGCTATCTAATCTATCTTCCTTCTGATATTATTTTCCTATAAGACTGACACACTACAGAACACGTGGAGGTGAGT
>JAZLHJ010000024.1:0-45979 GCA_045616785.1 Lachnospiraceae bacterium | reverse complement strand
TGAGAACAAAACAGTTCTTCGGCTTTAAAGTTGCGGCCTTAAATGTCAGTAAACTGCTAAGGTTTACACAAGGTAGGCTGAAATGCAGAACCTTTGAGATGGCATAGAGGTTAAAAATCCTCATCTTATTTCAAACGAGAGCAAAAAACATAGATTTATTCAGTTTTCAAAGAGCAAGTTAATTTATATGATTGCCAAATGGCTTTTCAAAAAAGTACTTTTGGCACTCACATCATCATATAGAAAAGGAAAGCTATATAAATGAGTGAACAACAGCAACACAAAAGACGAGTAAGATATTCAGGAAAATATCCAAAGAAATTTGAGGAAAAATACAAAGAACAAAATCCTGAAAAATATGCAGACACCATAGCTCACGTTATTGAAAAAGGTAGTACGCCTGCAGGTATGCATATTTCCATTATGGTAAAAGAAATAATAGACTTTCTTGAAATTAAGCCCGGGCAGAAAGGCCTTGATGCAACTCTTGGGTATGGTGGACATACTACGGAAATGCTTAAATGTCTTAATGGAGAGGGGCATATTATTGGTCTGGATGTGGACCCGATAGAGTCGGTGAAGACAGTTGAGCGTATACGTAATCGTGGTTTTGATGAAAATATTTTTACCATGAAACTTACCAACTTTGCCAATATAGATGAGGTATCCAAAGAGGCGGGTAAGTTCGACTTTGTATTAGCCGATCTTGGCGTATCATCTATGCAGATAGATAATCCGGAGCGGGGCTTTTCCTATAAAGTTGAAGGCCCTTTAGACCTTAGACTTGATCCCACTAAAGGAACCAGCGCGGCCGAAAGACTCAGACAGGTAGATTATGATGAACTTTGTGGAATGCTTATAGAGAATTCTGATGAACCATATGCTGATAGAATTACGACAGCAATATTAAAGAGGAACCAGACAAAGAGATATATTGAAAAGACTACAGATCTTAAGGAAGTAATAGAAGAAGCACTTTCTTTTCTTCCTGAAGATGAAAAAAAGGATGCTGTCAAAAAATCATGTGCCCGAACATTTCAGGCACTTCGAATTGATGTGAATCAGGAGTTCGAGGCTCTTTATGCATTTCTTGAAAAGCTTCCTGATATTTTAAATGAGGGCGGAAGAGTAGCTATACTTACTTTCCATTCCGGTGAGGATAGATTAGTAAAGAAATCATTTAAGCAGTTAAAGAAACTTGGAGTATATAGTGATGTGGCAGATGATGTCATAAAACCTTCGCAGGCAGAATGCATTAGAAATCCAAGAGCGAAATCTACAAAAATGCGCTGGGCCATAAAAGCATAGAAAAAAATAAACCGTTCATATGTTAAAAGAAACCGTTTGTGTCAAAACGGTTTGTTTTATTTTGCGTAAATACTATAGTGAACGCATAAGGAGGCGAGAAAATGAGTATAGCTGTAAAAACCATAAATCTTACCAAAAAGTACAAAGACAAAACAGCCGTTGACGGCATAAATCTTTCAATAAACGAAGGCGAACTGTTTGCCCTTTTAGGAGTTAACGGGGCTGGAAAAACAACGACAATCCGCATGCTTTCGTGTCTCTCAACACCTACAGACGGAAAAGCATATGTGTTTGAAAAGGATGTTGTAAAAGAAAATGATTCGGTAAAAAATATGATTGGTATTTCACCACAGGATACTGCGGTAGCGGAAAAACTTACGGTTGAAGAAAACTTAAAGTTTATGGCTTCCATTTATTCCAAAGATAATGAACGTGTAGAAGAAATCATCAAAATGTTCAAGCTTTCGGAGGTCAGAAACAGCAGAGCCAAAACTCTTTCGGGAGGTTGGAAGCGTAAGCTTTCAATTGCGATGGCTATTATTGGTGAACCTAAGATTCTATATCTTGACGAACCTACCCTGGGACTTGACGTTCTTGCAAGACGGGAACTTTGGAAAGAAATTGAGATACTAAAAAAGAGCATGACAATAATTCTCACAACTCATTACATGGAAGAGGCAGAAGCGCTTTCAGACAGAATAGCAGTGATGATTGACGGTAAAATTGCCGCTGTCGGAACTTTGGAGGAACTGGAAGAAATGACAGGCAAGAAGGGCCTTGAAGAAGTTTTTGTTTCAATTGCAGGGGAAGGGGTGAATTACTGTGAATAAGACTGTTAGCTTTGCAAAAAGAAATCTTAAAGAAATGTGCAGAGATGTTTTGAGCTATATTTTCTGTCTTGCGTTTCCGATTGTAATGCTTATTATTATGACACTTGTAAACGAAAGTATCCCCGCAGAAGCAAATATGACGATATTCAGGATTGACAATCTTTTGGGTGGAATCATTATTTTCGGACAGACATTTGTTATGCTTTTTACTACTTTATCGGTTTCTAAGGATAGAGAGACTTCGTTCTTAATGCGTCTTTATGCCTCGCCGATGAAGAGCAAAAACTTTACTGTGGGCTATTTCCTTCCGATGATTCTGATAGCGCTTGCGCAGGCAACAGTTGCAATAGCTGCATCGTTTGTAATATCACTTATTGTAGGTGTTAAGCTGAATCTTCCGGGAGTTCTCCTTTCAATAGTGATTTCTGTTCCGTCAGGGATAATGTTTATCGGAATCGGTGTTTTGTTTGGAACAATCTTTAATTCAAACGCAGCTCCGGGGTTGTGCTCGATAGTTATTTCACTTGGTTCTTTCCTTGGAGGTATTTGGTTTGATGCGGAAGGAACCGGAGGAGTTCTGTACAAAATTTGCAAATGCCTGCCGTTTATATACTGTACGAAGTCGGTAAGGTCCGCAATTGTCATGGATTTTTCAAAAGAGGCATTTGTGATGCCGCTCTTTGTGGTTTTGGCTGCGGCAATTGTTCTTACAGTTCTTGCTTCAGCAGTGTTCAAAACAAAGATGAAAGCCGATTTGAAATAGCTTTACTGAAACCTCAAACTTCTCTATACTTGAATGGATGGAAGGGAGAGGTTTTTGTATGCTTATTAAGTCCGAGATTAATCCGAAATACGATGAGCTTGAGATTCATGTCTGCAAGAACGTGACCGATTCGGAAGTGAACAGTACCCTGGAAACACTTCATTCAGTCTTTGATAAGACTATTAATGGCATTGATGAAAGGGGAAATGTCTGCACAGTAAAGCCCTCAGAGGTTATTTCTTTTTTCGCTGAGGGACAGAAGGTTTTTGCCCTTAAGGACAACGGAAAGTATTCGGTATCGTTAAAACTGTACGAATTGGAAGAAGAATTGGAAAAAAGCTTCTTCGTTAGAATTTCAAAGTCTGAACTTGTGAATATAAAGAAAATCAGGAAACTTGATTTGAGCCTTACCGGAACGATTCGGGTTGTAATGAAAAACGGCTATGAAACATATACGTCGAGACGTAACGTCAGTAAACTTAAAAACATATTGAAAGACAAGGAGGAAAAAGCATGAAAAGAATTATCAGAAGAATTTTTATCAGCTTTGCAATCTCCGCATTTGCAGGACTTCTTTGCAATCTTTTGATAGATGTAATAGTAAACGGCGTTTCAGATATGGAGAATTTTATTTCGATGCCACCGGAATTCATTGCCCTTTTTCCGACACCTGCAATTGCTGCATATGTTAATATTATTCTTTACGGATGCATAGGGGGGGCTTTTGCCGGAATGACATTTATCTATGATATTGACAGAATAGGATTTGTAATTCAAAGTATCATTTATTTTGCCGGAACATCAGTTGTGCTTACAGTCATTACATTTGTAATCTGGCAGCTTTGGAAATATCCAACGGCTTTATTCTGTACCCTTTGCGGATATGCCGTTTCATTTGTTATTATGGGGATTATTCAGTACAGGACTTTGAAGCAAGATATTGAAGAAATAAATAGTTATGTAAAATAAAATTAATGCCCTCTGTCACACAGACAGAGGACATTTTTGTAATAACTTATAACAGGCCGTAAAGCTCCTGCATTTTAGCAGGACCATACCATTCGAAAGATGTATCTACAACAGTTCCTGCGGGAATGTTAACAGACATTAATTCTTTTTTCCATTCATAGTTAAATACAAATGAAACACCCTCTTTTGCCTTTGCAGAAACTTTTTCCATGAAATACTGAGGATATGAATTCCATATGCCGAAGTCAAGGATAATGGTATCTCCGGGCTTTGCGTTATCAATTATTTTCGCGTATTTCTCAAGAAGATAAGCCATTGCTGAAATGGGATGAACGTTTTCTTTATGGCCGCAGGATGTACATACATCACCTTCGAGACCGTCAATGAAATCAGAAGGCGCTACAATAACTTTGTGTGCATAAGTGTGAACATGGCCGGGAGCGGGATCGGGGTCCGGAGTGCATCCGTTTGATTCAATGATTAATGAAGGACTAGAAGAAAAAGTATAGCTTTCGCCACTGTTTATAAAGCAAAAATCACCGCCGTCATATGTTGTGAAAAAATAAGTCCAGGTTCCGTCGCCTGACCGGCCATACCAAAAAATTGTATTATCGGTATTGTTAACTACTGTTAACGGAGCGGTGTACGTTCCTGCAGAAAGATCGGTAATGTTTACTGTTGAGCCTTCTGCATTTACTGTTACTGTCATTCCAAGAAGCATTGCGATACAAAGAATTACACTGACAAGTTTTGTAACTTTTTTCATTTTTTTCTCCTCTTAATGTATTATGTTTTTACTTACAATCATTAATAATATACAACCAAAAAGTTAAAACCCCATCCATTCGGATAGTTTTTATTGATAATTTTTTGTTTTATCATGATAATGAAAATATTGGAACAGGGTGGCGGAGGAAAAATGGTTTCACAAAAGAAAGGTATTGCCTTTGCAATTTCATTTACAATTCTGTTTTTGGCAGGTGGCTTTTTGCATATACTCCTTTACGGAGTTGATTTTGCTGATGCTTTCTGCCAGTTGTATTATGGCTTTCTTACATTGATATGGGGCATAACATTAAGTCTTCGAATAACAGACAGAAGAATAAGAGGATTACTTCTTGGGGTTGTTTTCCTGCTTATTGCCTGCTTTCTCCTTCAGGCAGTTAAGTACAGATTCGCGGAGACCGGATCCGTTCTTTACAGGTATGTCGGATATTTATACTATATTTCATTTATTCTTATACCGCTTCTTATGCTCTATGTAGCTTTCTCGATTAATCTTCCCGAAGAAAAGAGAATACCCCGTATTTCCGGTTTATTTATTATTCCATGCATTATTTTCATTATTCTTTTTATGACAAATGATTTGCATGGATTGATTTTTCACTATAAAGATGAATCGATGAGCAGTTATTCACATGGGATTTTATTCTATATTTCTTATGCAATTAATATTGTATATTTTACTGCCGCGATTCTTATTTTCTTCAGAAAATGCCGCCTTTCTTCAGCACGGAGCAGATTGTGGCTTATTGTCTATTTTGCGGCATTCGAAATAGTAGGATTTCTCGGTGCATTTGAACTCGGAAAAATAAACGGCATACTGGTATGGGCTGTAATTGAAGTATATGCGTTTGTTACGATAGGTCTTGTGGAATCCTGTATACAGATAGGTCTGATTCCCGCAAACACCGGATATAAAGACCTGTTTTCAATGCTGCCGGAATGTGTTGTTATTTCCGATACTGAAGGGAATGTCGTATTTTCAACCAATGGAATGAGGGAAGGAAATAACGTAGAAAAAAGGAAAAAAGTAACAGCTGACGTATCAGGCGGTTTTTGCACACATTTTGTCGACACTTCGGAAATAGATACGCTTAACAGACTTCTGAACGAGACAACCCTGGTTATAGAAAGTCGTAATGAGTGTCTGAAAGAGGAGAACAAAGCCAAGGAAGAGCGTTCGCAGGTAGAGGCGAGAAACCGGCTTTATGATAATATTGCCCTTATCGTAAAAAAGCAGATAGAGAGAATTTCCGAACTGACAGACTGTGACAATGACACTTTTGTCAGTAATCTTCCTCGCATTAACGTATACAATGTCTACATCAAAAGACGTTCCAATATGGAACTTCTAAAGGAAATGTCGACAAAGATTTCACTTAAGGAACTACAGACCGCAATTTTCGAATCCTGCGAATATCTTAAACTTCTTGGATTTAATCCTGCAATTTCATTGCAAAAAGAATATGACTTTGACGCAAAATGCGTTATTATAATGTATGAATTCTTTGAGTATGTAGTTGAAGGAATATTAGAGAAGCCCTGCGATCTTTTGGTAAGAATCTACATGAAAGAGGATCGGGCATTTCTTCGCATGCTTCTTGGGATAGATAAAATCTGCGTTGATACGAACTGGAACGGAAGTGTTCTTTCTTCTCTTGGCGGTGAAGTGAAAGTGACCTATGATGAGGATTCCTCATCTGTTGAAATCTGCACGAGGCAGGAGGTGAAAGAAAATGACAATTAGGGATTTTATCGGTGTCTGGTTCATCATTCTGTTCTGGGAGAGCGGAATTTTATTTATTCTTTCCTTTTCTGATAAAAGAAAAATCGGAAGAGCATTAAAGAATGTTTTATTTGCTTTATCTTTTGTTTTTCTTTATTGTGGTTTCCAATGTGCTTCTTCAGAAAAGGCAGAAGTATTGAGTATTTCCTTTGTAAGAAGTATTGTAGATGTATACAGGAAAATTCCGACGCATGTTCTTGTATGCATATGTTCTTTTTTCACGGTACTCGGAATACTCATTCCTGTATTTATTTACAAATGGAATAAATCGCATATTACGTCCTTTTCGATAAAAGAAGCGATAGACACTCTGCCAAGCGGAATTGCATATTACACGCTTGATGGCAGAATTGTGCTTAAGAATAAGGTTATCGACCGCCTTTCTTATGACTTTACAGGCGAGGGTCTCCTGAACGGTTTGCAGTTCGAGACTTTTCTTGCAAACAAAGTTTCCGGCGATGATATTACGGCGCTTCGAAACGAAAAAGATGATAGTATATGGTCTTTTAACATAAGCGACATTACGGTTTGTGATGAGAAGTACCGGATTATTGTTGCAACCATTATTACAGAGGAGTACGTTATGTCTCAGACACTCGCCCATAAGAAGGAGGACGTTGCAAGGCTTAACAAAAGGCTTCTCGAATACAACAAGAATCTCGTATCGATTATCTCCGAGAACGAAGTGCTTAAGGCCAAAATTAAAATCCATGATGAGCTCGGACTGTCTCTTATTGAGGCAAAGCGTTTCATTGTTTCCGGGGGATATGATGGGATTTGCAATAAGTTAAAAAAGAATATTGAGAACAGTATGAAGTTCTTAAACAGTGAACTTGAGGGCGATGTACCGGATGAATATGAGCTGATGCTGAACACAGCCTACGACCTTGGTCTTAATATATTCATACAGGGATTTCTTCCGCAGACAGAACCCGCGAAACATATTGTTGCAACAGCCATTCATGAATGCCTTACGAATATGCTTAAGTATTCGGACGGAACGGAGATTAAGATAAGATCTTTGGAAAAAGACAATCACTATGTTGTTTCTTTTTCACATAACGGAATTAAGCCGGAGAAAAAGGTTGTGCCTGCAGGAGGGCTGTTGTCACTTGAAACAATGGTAGAAAAATCCGGCGGAACAATGGAAATCTTGTCCGAACCGGAGTATGTAATTGTTATTACGCTGGAAAAAGAAAGAAAAACGGATGAAATACAATGTTTTAATTGTGGATGATCAGATTTTGCCGAGACAGTATTTTGAGTCTATCGTAAATTCCTCGGAGAATTATAAAGTTGCAGCTTCGATTGCGTCGGCAAAAGTAGCAGATGTATATTGTATTAAAAACCCGGTTGACCTGATTATTATGGATATTGTAATGGCTGACGGATCAAACGGGATAACAGCGGCGGCGGAAATTAAGAAAACTTTTCCGAAAATAAAAATACTGATGGTTACCTCAATGCCTGACGCAGAACTTATTACAAGAGCGAGGGAAGCAGGCGTTGATTCGTTCTGGTATAAGGAAGTGCAGGATGCACCAATGCTGGAAGTAATGGACAGAACCATGAACGGTGAGAGCGTATTTCCTGATAAGGCGCCTTCTGTAAGCCTGGGCCTGGCATCAAGCAGCGATCTTACGGCGCGTGAAATTGATGTCCTTCGGGCACTTGCATGCGGCTATTCCAATCAGGAAATTGCAGACGAACTTGGAACAAGTATTAATACAATAAGATTTCATCTTGGTAATCTGCTTTCAAAAACAGGATTTACCACAAGAACAGAACTTGCCATTGCTGTTGCAAAAAGCGGAATTGCGGTAATCTGACAGCATAGTTACAGGAAGAAAATGAAGGATAATTCAACAATAGTTTTTACCGGAGATATCGGGTTTGATCATTATATGAGCGGAAGATGGGCAGATGAAAATCTGCTGTCCGCAGAAATAAAAGAGTTCCTGAAAGACAGTGACCATGTAGCAGTAAATGTTGAGGGTGCACTTTATGACGGAGAGCGAAAAGGAAGAGATAATTCTGTAGCCGCTCTTTTACACAGTATGCCATGCCGTGTTGGTTCTTTTCTGAAAGAGACAGGAGCAGATATCTGGAATATTTGTAATAACCATATTATGGATGCGGGGGCGGAAGGGCTTTCCGATACGCTTCGTGTTGCATCCGAATGCGGAGCTTATACAGTGGGAGCCGGACTTAATATTATTGAAGCTTCAAAGCCGTTAATTCTTGATGAAGCCGGCGGAATCGGAATGTTTGGCGTCGGGTATCAGAGAGCCTGCAGAAAGGCAGATGAGAATACTCCCGGGTGCTTTAGCTGGAGCGATCTTCCGAGAATAAAGGAAACGATAGAAGAAATCAAGAAAACCTGCAGATGGTGTATTGTCATTGCTCATGCAGGAGAGGAGTTTACTTCGCTTCCGACACCTTACACACGAGACAGATATCTTGAATATCTGAATCTTGGCGCTGATATTGTTATTGCGCATCATCCTCATGTTCCCATGAATTATGAAACGGTCGGTGAGAAGACTATTTTTTATTCTCTCGGTAATTTTATTTTCGATACAGATTATCAGAGATCTCAGCCAAATACTGAGAAGGGGATTGTTGTTAAGCTTAAATTCAGCAAAGGTTCTTATGAATGGGAAGCTGTCGGAATTAATACAGACCGAATTAATGAACGAATTGAAAAAGGCAGTCTTCCGGCAATATTTACGGATGTTTCCGAAGATGAGTACAGGCTTCTTGTACCTCTTTCGGCAAAGGCTTTTATTGCGGCTACGAAGAGGCAGCAGATATATCTGAAGCCTGACAAGTATTCAGCTTCGACAAGCGATAAGGAGTGGGAAGAGAATTTTAACGAGCCTTTAAGGAGCGGGCGCGTTCCGGGTGAAACTCTTGATTTTGCAATAATACTTCCGCTTGCAGAAAGTGAAGGTAAGAAAGATTGGAAGAAGAGCCGCCTGGAAGATGTGAAGAAATATATCCTCGAACAGATGTAGAAAACGAAAAGATGTGATAGAATAGCAATGTTACGTTTGCGAGGTATATATGGAATTTACTTTTGTATTTTTTGTTAACAGTATTTTACTTGGTGTTGGACTCGCAATGGATGCCTTTTCTGTATCTCTTGCGAATGGACTTGCCGAAAATAATATGAAGAAAAGGAAAATGTGTCTGATTGCGGGCACATTTGCTTTTTTTCAGGCAGCGATGCCGCTTATCGGCTGGGTTTGCGTTCATACAATAGTTAAATACTTCTCTTTTTTTGAGAAGCTGATTCCGTGGATAGCACTTATTCTTCTCGGGTTTATCGGCGGTAAAATGCTTTATGAAGGTATAAAAGGCGAAGACACGGAGGAAAGCGGAGGAAAACTCGGACCGGGAGTTCTTCTGATTCAGGGGATTGCCACATCAATCGATGCGCTTTCCGTAGGCTTTACAATTTCTGAATATGATGTAAAGCTTGCTGTTATCTGTGCAATAATTATTGCTCTTGTTACGTTTATCCTGTGTCTTATCGGTCTTTTCCTTGGCAAAACGTTCGGAGCAAAATTTGCCGGAAAAGCCGGAAAAGCAGGTATTCTTGGCGGAATTATTCTAATCGGAATAGGACTTGAAATCTTTTTGACCGGTATTTTCTAAAAGAAAATCGGAAAGGAAACTGTTTATGGAAGCTTATTTCAGAAAAGCAGACAGTGCGGAACATGAAAGAGTTTTGAAATATGAGAATATTGCCTTTCGCAATAAAATATCCAAATATGCAGTGTATTGTTTCCTGCTCTGGCTGTTTCCGATAGTATTTATTTTCATTCTTTCTTTTACCATGGATTCAGTTGTAAACGGGGCTTCAGGCAGTGACAGTACTACCAAAGCAATTATTGCGACAGGAGTATTTACTGCTTTGTTCGGTGGAATTTTCCTTCTTCTGTTTTGGGGAAAAAAGAAAATTATTGAAGCAATCAGAAATAGAAATTATGAGATATGTTATTGTCCGATTATTGACAGGGAGCATATCCGTGTGAGGTCATACGAGCGTTATTATGTCACGGTTATTCTTCCGGATCATCAGAAAAGAGAAATTTCTGTAGGCCACCGAATATATGAGTATCTTCGTGAACAAAAAGAATGTATTGTGATTAAAACCAATGAGGATATAGAAGAGGCACTTTTCGATACCTATGATCTGTGTCCTGAGAATGATTAATTTTTGAAAAGAGTTTTAGGTTATGCATAAAGAAACGGCTGAAGAACAGTATGTGAAAATGACCGAAACAAAGGTTACTTCACTTGTTTTAAGACTTGGTCTTCCGACAACAATAAGCATGCTTGTAACAAATATATACAGCATGGCTGATACATATTTTGTAAGTGAGATTAATAACAGCGCAAGCGGAGCTGTAGGTGTTGTTTTTGCGCTTATGGCAATAATTCAGGCCTTCGGATTTATGTATGGTCATGGAGCAGGATCGAATATCGGGCGTCTTCTTGGCGCAAAGGATATTAAAAAAGCCGGAACAATGGCATCTACAAGTCTGTTTTACGGTTTTATCAGCGGACTTCTCATAGCAATATTCGGACTCTTTTTTCAGACGCCGCTTATGAGACTTCTTGGCAGTACGGATACAATCCTGCCGTATGCTTCTGATTATTCCAAGTATATTCTTATTGCCGCACCTATGATGGTGAGCGCATGTGTGCTGAACAATATCCTAAGATATGAGGGTAAAGCTGCCTATGCCATGATTGGTCTTGTATCAGGCGGTGTTCTTAATATTATTGGAGATTATTATCTTATTAAGGTACTCGGTATGGGCGTTACCGGGGCCGGAATATCGACAGCTGTTTCTCAGTGTATCAGCACTCTTATTCTGATTATTCCGTTCATTACCGGAAGAACTCAGAGCAAACTTCGCATAACGGGAATTTCCGCAGACGGGATGGTAATACTGAATATTGTCGCAATCGGGCTTCCGAGTCTGATGCGCCAGGGGCTTAACAGTGTATCTACGATGGTGCTCAATAAATGCTGTGCAGTTTTCGTACCTGCAGAAAATGTGGATGCAACAATTGCCGCGATGAGCATTGTTACAAGGGTTATCGGATTATTATTCTGTGTAGGACTTGGAATAGGACAGGGGTTCCAGCCTGTAGCCGGGTTTAATTACGGTGCCAAGAAATATGTCAGACTTAAAAAAGCATACTGGTTTACTTATGTATTTGGAACATTTTTACTTGGCGGCATGGCAATCTTCGGCTTTATATTTGCACCTCAGATAATTCAGTTTTTCAGGGATGATATTAATGTAATAGATGTAGGTGCCGTAGCGCTCAGATATCAGGCTGTTTCGCTTCTTTTCATCCCCATGACGGTTACCGGTAATATGCTGTTTCAGTCATGCGGTAAAAGCAAAAGAGCGATATTTCTTGCTGCCACAAGAAGCGGATTGTATTTTATTCCCATTATCATTTTGCTGAGTAATCTGATGGGACTTAAGGGAATAGAAATATCACAGGCTATTGCAGATGTACTTGCTGCAGTAACGACCCTACCGATTGTATTATCTTTCATGAAGTCACTTCCGGAGGACGGAAAAGACCATGATTAAAAAAATAAAAAATAATTGTTGCAATTTGAAAAACAATATAGTATGATAAGCAAGTGCTGTTTAAGAGCATTGCAAATGGCTCGTTGGTCAAGCGGTTAAGACGCTGCCCTCTCACGGCAGAATCAGCGGTTCGATTCCGCTACGAGCTGCGATAACCTGTAAGTTAATCTTACAGGTTATTTTTTTTTGCTATGACAACCGTCCTTAATCAGCATTTACATTGACAGTATTATGATGAAAAGATAATATAGACAATAATAGATTACTGAATGTTTGTTTTGAGGAGGATATAGAAAAATGTTTTGTACAAATTGCGGTAAACAGTTAGCAGATGATGCCAAGTTCTGTACCGGATGCGGAACCAGAATTGCACCCGCAGAGCCGGTATTCGAAACACCTGTAGCACCTGCAGAACCGGTATTCGAAACACCTGTTGCAGAGCAGGAAACACCCGTGGCACCTGCAGAGCCCGTAGCACCTGCAGAACCCGTAGCACCTGAAATCCCTGTAACACCTGTTATGCCACAGCAGAAGGTTATGCCTGCATTTTCACAGGAAGCACCTATTCTCAGTGGGGCGCTTACAGATATTACACCTGCACCCAAGAAGAAAAAGAAAATTTGGATCCCGATTGTAATTGCAGCAAGTGTTCTTGTTCTTCTCGGCGGAGCTGCATTATGGTATTTTAACTCTTCAATTTATAAATACTCCAAGGCAATGAAGAATGCAGAAAACTGCGTTTCTGTGCAGGATTACGAAGGTGCTATTGATGCTTATTGTATTGCACTATCATATAAGCCCGAATCGAAAGAGCCTGTTGAAGCACTTATTGGCACATACATGGCTTACGGAGCAGAATTATATTCCGAAGGCCAATATGATGAAGCACTTAAGATGTATCTTGAGGCAAACAACTTTTCTGACGGTACAGCAGATGCGGATTTGGCAAAAACATATATTTCGCTTGCAAGGAAAGCTGCTGATGCAGATAATTATGAGCTTGCAATAACTGATTATGAACTTGCACTTGTGTATGAACCAGGTAATACAGAAGCTCTAGACGGAAGAATTGAAACCTATATTGCATGGGGAGATTATAATTTTAAGAATGCCGATTATGATGAAGCAATTAATCATTATGATATGGCAGAGACACTTGGTGCTTCTGAAGATGATTTATTAAACGGTGTTGTTAATACTCTTTGTGCACAGGGCAGAATGTTTATTGAAAACGGTGACAGTGAACAGGCGCTTATATGTTACACGGAAGCTATTAATAAGGATTCGTCAAATCCGCTTGTGTACAAATGCATTGCCGATTATTACCTTTATGTTGATGACCCTGTTTCTGCCGTTTGCGCAATTAACGATGGTCTTGAACATACGGCCGGGAATGATGAACTTGCAGAGTACCGCGAATATATAAAGGAAAATACCGTTATTGTTTCCACTATTTCAGGCGTTTATGAGTCTGATAGGGAGTATGATGAAAACGGCAACAAGATAAGTGAAAAAGTTTATTCTGATGGCGTGCTTCGTGAGCAGTATGAATTCCAATATAATGAGGAAGGATATCTTACCGGCACGAATTCCTACTATTATTCATATGATGGCGGAAAAGGAGAGACCACTCTCACTTATAACGGAAAAGAGGATGAACTTCTCCAGCATTATTATTATCGGAGCGTTAATGAGGATGGCCTTCTTTCAGTTGAATATGAAACCTTCTACAATGAAGACGGAACAATAGTGGAAGATAAGGCATGGTATTATGACGAGTACGGCGATCTTTTTTCGTATTATATAGAGGAAGATACATATGATAATGAAGGTCGGATAACCGAAAGAGTTCTCAGAAATTATGACGGTAATGATGAACTGATGGATTATCATACCAATGAGTTTGAGTATCCTGATAACGGAAAGAAGTATCATGAAGTATCTACTTCATATAACGGAGATGGTGATGTTACTTATATAGTTGAAGTTAACTCCGAATATGATGATAAGGGAAACTGCACTTATTACTATGCAGAATATACCAATGCAATAGATGATATTGTAACAGCTGATATTACTGAAAGTGAATTCAAATATGATTCAGAAGGCCGTAAAATCTATGAATCTACTGTAGGCAGGGATATTGACGGAAATGAAACATATAGGTCAACTTATGAAACAGAATATCATATCGGAACAGATAAATGGGGAAATGATTTTCCTGACAGAATAACGTATACATATCAGACCAACAGCGAAGGATATCTTTATACATACGGATACATTAACGAGTATACATATAATGATAATAATGATGTTGTAGCTGTTCATACCAATTCTTTTGATATACCGAGTGATACGCAAATAGAGTATGAAGACGGAATGGACGGTACTGAATACTTTGCTGATTCAAGCTACAGTAATGATTATCGCGAATATGATGAAGAAGGTTATTTGATTTATTCTTCATATGATTATGTCGATTTAATTGATTCATCTAACAATTATTCTTCTGAGAGTTATACAAAATATGATGAAATGAAGAATGTTGTAGATGACGGATATTCAAAAACCGAATATCAGTACCATTTTATTGGTGAATGCAAATAACAGAGGTGATTAAAATATGTTTTGCGGAAATTGCGGAGCAAAAATTGAAGAAGGCGTGAAGATATGTCCTTCGTGCCAGACACCTGTGGAGGAAACACTGAAAGAGTACATTCCGTCAGAGGAGGTTAAGACAGAAAACAAGAAGGAAAAGTTCGGCAAGCAGCTTTTTGCAAAGAAAAAGCTTGTTCTGTTCGCGGCGGTTCTTCTTGCAGCTGTAGTAATTGTTGTTCTTGGCATTATTTTTATACCCGGCTTCTTTATGAGAACCTTCAGTTCTGCTAACAGCTACTTTGCATATGTTGTCGGTAAAAATGCAGAGGATGCAATTGACGATGCCGGTGATATGTATGCAAAAGCGCTTGAAGAAGTAAGCTTCGACGGTAAGAAGTATTCTGTTAAAACGTCAGCACACAGCTATGATGATTTACTTAAGAATATTTATTTCTTCTCCGGGGCTGTCGGAATGAATAATATTTCATCTGCTGAAACAGAAATGGAAATCGGCTTTAAGGACGGTAATATTTCTTTTTACGATGAGATAGTAATCAACGATGAGGATATTTGTAATATCGAGGCTGTTTACAACGGAGACAATAAGAGGCTGTTTGCGAGAATACCTGAACTTACCAAGACCTACCTTCAGATTGAGCTCGAGGAAGTTGTAGATCGTATTGGCTTGTCAGATGATGCGACAGATTCTGTAGACCAAATCACAGAGGCAACGAAAAGAGCTGAAGAGATTAAGGCGGCTATGCCCAGTGAGAAAGATTTTGAGAAGCTTTTAAAGGGAATTCTTCTTTCCTCGCTTTCGGATATCGAAGGTGTAGAAAGGGGAAAAGAGACACTTACCGTTAACGGAATCAGTCAGGATGTCATTACACTCATTGTTCCTGTTGATACTTATAATGTTACTGTAATGACTAAGGGGGCACTAAATTATCTTCTTTCTGATGAATCTGTTAAGAATCTTATTTATAAGATAAGTGAAACAGAAGAAAATGCAGACGCAGAAAAGGCGTACAAAGAGTTCTGCGATGAAATACAAAGAAAACTTGGCAATTTGCAGACCGTGAATGCTGTTCATGATACACCTCTTTGCACTATGACATACTGGGTAGGCTCAGGAGATGAGATTATCGGCTGTATGTGTGAATCAGAACGGTATACATATGCGTATGCAATGACTAAGAATAAAGATTCTTTCGGTATGGAAGCTTATTATGTAAAAGATAATGAAGATATAAGAATTATTGGCGAAGGACTTATCGGAAGTAAATTAAACGGTGATTTCACAATAGGTTCCAATGGGCAAAATCTTTTCTGCGTTGATGTTAAGGATGCAAAAACCGATGATATTAAGGACGGTGAATTATCCGGTACATATACGTTTTCGGTTTCGGAGGATTTTGCGGCAAGCAGATTGGGATTGTTATTTGCTTCAGCATCCACTGTACCTCTCGATTTTTCGAAGCTCTATCTTGAGGTTTCACTTTCCGGTGACATAGACGACGGTGAATTATCTGTTAAGTTATTTAATAACAATATTGTCAGCGCTGAGTATGCAATTGAATTTGAAGAAGAGAAACAAAAAGATATAGATATTCCTTCTTCCAAGGATTCGATTACATTCCTCGATGAGAATGATTTACGTGAGTATGTAAACGGAATGGACTTCGGCAAGATTACAAAAAGGCTTAAGAAAGCCGGATTCCCGGAAAAGCTTATTGAATTTTTGGAAAATTTGTGATTTTCGTAAAAACAACTTGCATTTTGTGTTTTTAGGTGTTAGTTTAGTTATGTAAATATTGTTTAATGTAGAGAGTGGGCTTGCAAGTCCACTCTTTTACGTTGTTAATTGTTTTTTTGCGGAGGATTTACATGACAAAAGCTGAAGGCTATGCAGTGAAAGCCGAAGAAATTGTTACGCCTATTGCGCAAAGCGAGAACTGCAGCGTTTACGATGTCGAATTCGTTAAGGAAGCCGATACGTATTACCTCAGAATCTTTATTGATAAAGATGGCGGCGTTTCAATTGATGACTGCGAGAATGTATCGAGGGCTTATTCCAAAGCAACCGATGATAATGATTTTATTGCGGAGGCTTATATTCTTGAGGTCAGCTCACCCGGACTTGGGCGTGCGCTTAAGAAGGACAGGCATTTTGAGAAAAGTATTGGTCTTGAAGTAGAGCTTAAGCTTTTCAAACCGCTTGAGAAACAAAAAGAGTTCTCCGGAGTTTTGCTTGCGTTTGATAAAGAAACGCTGACAATTAAAACTTCCGGCAAAGACAGAACATTTGAAAGAAAACAGGTTGCATCGGTTAAACTGGCACTTGATATTTAACATTAGGGAGGAAAAGGAAAAAAGATGAATAAGGAATTAATGGAAGCACTGGATTTGCTCGAGAAGGAGAAGAACATAAGCAAAGAGACTTTGTTTGAAGCAATTGAGAATTCTCTTCTTATCGCATGCAAGAACCATTTTGGAAAGGCAGACAACGTTAAGGTTGAAATGAACCGTGAAACCTGCGAATACTCTGTATATGCAGAGCGTGAAGTTGTTGCCGTAAAAGATGATATAGATGACAGTGCTCTTCAGATTGCTCTTTGTGATGCTCAGAAGATTGATGCAGACGCAAAAGTAGGCGATATTGTTCGTGTAAATATTCAGAGCAAGGAATTCTCACGTATTGCAGCACAGAATGCCAAGAATGTTATCACTCAGAAGATTCGTGAAGAAGAGAGAAATGTTATTTTCAGCCAGTTTAATGAAAAGGCTAAGGATATCGCAACAGGTGTTGTTCAGCGTTATCTTGGAAAGAACATCAGTATTAACCTTGGAAAAGCTGATGCCATTCTTAACGAGAGTGAGCAGGTTAAGGGGGAGAAGTTCAAAGCAACAGAGAGAATCAAGGTTTATATTGTAGAAGTTAAGAATACACAAAAAGGACCCAGAATTCTTGTCAGCCGTACACATCCTGAACTTGTAAGAAAGCTTTTCGAGTCTGAAGTAGCTGAAATCCAGGACGGTACAGTTGAAATCAGAAGCATTGCACGAGAAGCAGGAAGCCGTACAAAGATGGCAGTATGGAGCAATAACCCGAACGTAGATCCTGTCGGTGCATGTGTAGGTCTTAACGGTTCAAGAGTTAATTCGATTGTTGACGAACTTCGCGGTGAGAAGATCGATATTATTAACTGGGATGATAATCCTGCAAATCTTATCAGAAATGCTCTTTCTCCTGCAAAGGTTGTTTCTGTTTTTGCTGATCCCGATGAAAAGACCGCAAATGTTGTTGTGCCTGATTATCAGCTTTCACTTGCTATCGGTAAGGAAGGTCAGAATGCAAGACTTGCAGCAAGACTTACAGGATACAAGATTGATATCAAAAATGAAACTCAGGCTCTGGTTACTCCGGGATTCCGTTACGAAGATTATGTTGATGACGGTGAGGAGTATGAAGAAACAGAGGAAGTAGCAGATGGCGATCAGCAGTAACAGCTGTAAGAAGAAAATGCCTGAAAGAACCTGCGCCGGATGTATGCAGGTTCATGCTAAATCAGAGCTTATCAGAATAGTAAAATCGGCGGAAGGAACTGTCAGTGTTGACAGAACGGGGAAAGCAAACGGTCGTGGCGTTTATCTTTGCCCCAATACCGACTGCTTTGAAAAGGTCAGAAAAAACAAGGGCCTTGAAAGATCGCTTAAGATGAAAGTCGATGACATTGTATTTGATGAGCTGGAAAAGGCGATAAGGAATGGCAAATAATAAAGTATTGTCTCTTCTTGGCATTGCACAAAGAGGACGTAATGTTGCAAGCGGTGAGTTTATGACAGAAAAGACTGTCAAGGAGTTTTCTGCAAGGCTTGTGATAGTTGCGGAAGATGCCTCTTTTAACACCAAGAAAGAGTTTAAAGATATGTGCAGCTTTTATGAAGTTCCCTATGTTGAATACGGAACAAAGGAAAGTCTGGCACATGCAATCGGTAAAGAAGTAAGAGCTTCGCTTTCAGTGACAGATGATGGAATTGCACGGAAAATTCAGAAACTGATAAATGATGAAAAATCCGTGGCAGATGGAGCCCTACGCATGGAAGAAAGGAAGTAAAAATGGCAAAACAAAGAGTTTGTGATCTGGCAAAGGAACTCGGAATCAGCAGTAAAGATCTTCTTGCACTTTGTACGGAACTTGGTATTTCGGCAGCGAGTGCAAATAAAAATCTTGAAGATGACCAGATTGAATCCATAAAGAAGTCTTTTTCCGGAAAAGGTGAGGAGAAGAAGCCCATGCCTAAGGAAGAAGTAAAAGAAGAAGTGAAGAAAGAAGTAAAAAAAGAAATTAAAGAAGAAATGAAGGAAGAAGCAAAGGAAGAAAAAGCGGCCCCTGCCAAAAAGAAGAAAATTATTCTTATGACAGACGGAAATGCTCATCCAAGTTCGGGAAATACCAATCAGAAGTTTAATAATAACAATAACCAGGGAGGAAACCGCGTTCAGACTATGCAGTCCGGAAGACCTATTCCCAATAAGCCTATCAGACCGCTTACCCCTCCTTCACCTACACCTTCGGTTAATTTTGTTGCTAATCCCAATAAGGGACAGGAGAACAGAAAGCCTGTTCAGAATAAGCCTGTAAATCCTCAGAATGAGAATAAGCCCAGGGAAAATGCAGTAAATAATACTAATTCAAAGCCGCAGGGTAATCCTTTCGGCGAGAGAAAGGAACAGTCTGAAAGACCTCAGCAGAAGGTTATTTATGCTTCAACTCCCGACCCCAGACGTCAGAATGACAGAAATCAGGGAAGAGACAACAATAACAGAGGTCAGGGCAACTTCCAGCAGGGTCAGAGGAACAATTATAATAACAACGGACAGGGCGGTCAGAGAAACAATCAAAGCGGTCAGGGAAAACAGGGCGGTTTCCAGGGCGGACGCGACGGTAAGAACTTCCAGCAGGGAGGTAACGGCTCTGATAACAGATTCCAGAAGAATCGT
This sequence comes from Lachnospiraceae bacterium, assembly GCA_045616785.1. GTDB lineage: Bacteria > Bacillota > Clostridia > Lachnospirales > Lachnospiraceae > Merdinaster. Next base: position 26,310 of record JAZLHJ010000024.1, on the reverse strand, counting down.
CCTTCAGGCGGTAATTCTTTTGTTGCAGAGGCTGCGCCTGTTGAGAACAATAACAAGCGTAATGATAACCGCAGATTAGACAAAGATAAGAAGAATAAGAAGGATCATATCTATGAAGAGGAAGATGTGATTCTTAAGAACAAGAATAAAGCGGGCCGATTTATTAAGCCTGAGAAGAAGCCCGAAGTCGAAGAGGAGCAGATTAAAGTCATTACTGTTCCGGATACGATTATTATTAAAGATCTTGCAGATAAGATGAAGATTCAGGCTGCAGCAATCATTAAGAAACTGTTCCTTCAGGGCAAAATGGTTACTGTTAATCAGGAGATTTCTTTTGAAGAAGCAGAAGAGATTGCAATTGAGTACGAAATCATCTGTGAGAAAGAAGAAAAGGTTGATGTTATAGCAGAACTTCTTAAGGAAGAAGAGGAAGATGAGAACCTTCTTAAGAAGAGACCTCCCGTAATCTGTGTTATGGGTCATGTTGACCATGGTAAGACATCACTTCTCGATGCTATCAGAAAAACCAATGTTACAGACAGAGAAGCCGGCGGAATTACACAGGCAATCGGTGCTTATACCGTAAATATCAACGATCAGACAATTACTTTCCTTGATACACCCGGACATGAAGCATTTACTGCCATGCGTATGCGTGGAGCAAATTCTACCGATATTGCTGTTCTTGTAGTTGCAGCAGATGATGGTGTAATGCCCCAGACAGTAGAAGCTATCAACCATGCTAAAGCGGCCGGAATCGAAATAATTGTTGCTGTTAATAAGATTGATAAACCCGGCGCAAATATTGACAGAGTTAAGCAGGAGCTTACTGAATATGAACTTATCCCCGTAGACTGGGGCGGTACAACAGAATTTGTTCCTGTTTCAGCTAAAACAGGCGAAGGAATTGAGACTCTTCTTGAGACAATTATCCTTACTGCGGATATTCTTGAACTTAAGGCTAATCCCAACAGAAAGGCAAGAGGTCTTGTTGTTGAGGCAGAGCTTGATAAGGGAAGAGGTCCGGTTGCAACTGTTCTTGTTCAGAAGGGTACACTTCATGTTGGTGACTTTATTTCTGCAGGATCGTGTCACGGAAAAGTTCGTGCAATGGTTGATGATAAGGGAAGAAGAGTTAAAGAAGCTACTCCTTCAACACCTGTAGAGATTCTCGGACTTAATGATGTTCCGAACGCAGGTGAGATCTTTATTGCACATGTTAACGAGAAGGAAGCCAAGAACTTTGCAGAGACATTTATTGCTCAGAACAAAGAGAAGCTTCTTGAAGAGACAAAGGCAAAGATGTCACTTGATGATCTGTTCAGTCAGATTAAAGCAGGTAACCTTAAGGAACTTAATCTTATTATCAAAGCCGATGTTCAGGGTTCTGTGGAAGCTGTTAAGACAAGCCTTCTCAAGCTTTCAAATGAAGAGGTTGTAGTTAAGGTTATTCACGGCGGCGTTGGTGCAATTAACGAATCAGATGTTATTCTTGCAAGTGCATCTTCAGCTATTATTATCGGATTTAACGTTCGTCCCGATGCTCAGGCAAAAGCTACAGCTGAGAGAGAAGGCGTTGACGTAAGACTTTATAAGGTAATTTATCAGGCAATTGAAGATATCGAAGCAGCTATGAAGGGAATGCTTGATCCTGTATTCGAGGAGAAGGTTATCGGTCATGCTGAAGTTCGACAGATATTCAAGGCATCTTCCATCGGAAATATTGCAGGTTCATATGTACTTGACGGTAAGTTTGAGAGAGACTGCAAGATTCGTATTACCCGTGAGGGAGAGCAGATTTATGAAGGTCAGCTTTCATCACTTAAGAGATTCAAGGATGATGTAAAAGAGGTTAAGGAAGGCTTCGAGTGTGGTCTTGTATTCGATGCATTTGATAAGATGCAGGAATTCGACATTGTTGAAGCTTATGTAATGGTAGAGGTTCCCAGGTAATGAGAAAGAACAGTATTAAAAGTACCAGGATAAACGAAGAGGTTAAGCGTGTCCTTGCGGAGATAATCCGCGGGGACATTAAGGACCCCAGAATCAGTCCGATGACATCTGTTATTGATGTTGAAGTGGCTCCAGATCTTAAGACCTGTAAGGCATGGATAAGCGTTCTGGGTGATGAAACCGCTGTAAACGATACATATAAAGGATTAAAGAGCGCCGAAGGCTATATCAGGCGTGAGCTTGCCAGAATTGTAAATCTTCGAAATACTCCTGAAATCAGGTTTATTATGGACCAGTCCATCGAGTATGGTGTCAATATGACAAAGCTTATCGATGAAGTGAATCACCAAGGTGAGGACAATAAGTGAAAAAAATAGATATTATTAAAGAATGTGAGAAAGCAGGCTCAATAGGTATTGCCGGTCATATACGACCTGACGGAGATGCAATAGGTGCATCCATGGGTCTGTATCTTTATCTTCTTAAGGTTTTTCCGGAGAAGGAGATTTGTGTATATTTTGATGAGCCTCCTTCAATCTTTGGCGGAATAAGCCGTATCTGTGATGTAGACAGCGAATATAAGGATCACGCACCGTTTGATGTGTTCTTTGCGCTTGATTCTGTTCCGGACAGATTATCCGGTGCTGAGAAATATTTCAGGCAGGCTGCAAAGACAATAAACATCGATCATCATGAGAGCAATGCACTCGGAAGCGGTATGGTTAATTATGTCGAGCCGTATGCCAGTTCAACCTGCGAGCTTTTATATATTCTTATGGACAAAAAATACATGGATAAGGATATAGCTACAGCTCTTTATATCGGTATTGTTCATGATACAGGAGTATTTCATTATTCCTGTACTTCACCGAGAACAATGAAGATTGGTGCAGAGCTGATGGAGTACGGATTTGATTTCCCTTCAATTATCGATAAGACATTCTATGAGAAGACTTATCTTCAGAATCAGCTTATCGGACGTGCACTTACGGAAAGTATTCTTTTTATGGAAGGGAAATGCATTGCCTGTCGTATTGACAGGAAAACAATGGATTTCTATGACGCAAAGCATGATGACCTTGACGGAATTGTTAATCAGCTTCGTATTACAAGAGGTGTTGAGTGTGCGATATTTATGTATGAGCTTACTCCCGGTAAGTATAAGGTGTCTCTTAGGTCAAACGGCCTTGTAAATGTTGCCAAAATAGCTCAGGCTTTTGGCGGCGGAGGTCATGAAAGAGCTGCCGGTTGTGAAATAAACGGTAATTTCTACGATGCACTTAACAGCATTTCGGAAGGAATTGCCAAGCAAATTTCTTTTTAGGATAAAAAGGATTGCCCGCGGCAGTCCTTTTTCTGACAGAAAATGAATGGATTAATTAATGTATACAAAGAAAAAGGATATACTTCTTTTGATGTCGTAGCGAAGATGCGAGGCATATTGAAGGAACGTCGAATCGGCCATACCGGTACGTTAGACCCGGAGGCAGAGGGCGTTCTTGTTTTGTGTGTCGGAAATGCCACAAAAATTGTAGATTATCTGACGGACAGAAGAAAAGAATATATAGCTGAAATGCGGCTCGGAATCACAACAGACACACTTGATATGACAGGTGTTATTCTATCAGAAAATGATGTTTCCTGCACAGAAGAGGAAGTACGAAGCGTTGTAAAACGTTTCTGTGGGAATATTATGCAGGTTCCGCCAATGTATTCTGCGCTCAAAGTAAATGGGAAAAAGCTATGCGATCTTGCGCGAAGCGGAATTGAAGTAAAGCGTGAAGAAAGGCCTGTTACGATTTATGAGCTGGAAATACTTGAAATCAGTATGCCTGTAGTTAAACTTCGTGTTCTGTGTTCAAAGGGAACATATATCAGAACATTGTGTGATGATATAGGTCGGGAACTTGGAGTCGGAGCTGCAATGCAAAGTCTTATAAGAACAAAAGCAGCCGGATACAATATCGAGGATTCACTAAAACTGAAAAGTATCGAAAAACTTCGCGATGAAGGAAGGCTTGATGAATATTTTACAGGAATAGAGGAAGTGTTCTCTGATTTACCCGGGGTTCGGATACTTGATGAATATGAGAAAAGGCTCATGAACGGAAATATAATTTCAGGGGATATGACAGATATCGGTGATTCAGAACCCGGTAAGAAAAGAATGTATCATGCCGACGGTCGTTTCTGTGGCATTTTCGATTATGATGGTAATAAATTAAATCCTGATAAAATTTTTGAACTGTAAAGAATATGAAAATAATATCAAATGATACAAATTTTATAATGGATGATGACTGCTGCGTGGCAATAGGGAAGTTTGACGGTATTCATATTGGACATCTTGAGATACTGAGAAAATTGTCTGATGCCTCAAAAGATGGTTTACGTACAGTAATTTTTACCTTTGACCCAAGCCCGGCTTCTTTTTTCTCGGGGAAAGTTATTCCTGAACTGATGACAAGAGAAGAGAAGAGGAAAATCTTTGAGGATCTCGGAGTGGATTATCTGTATGAATATCCGCTTAATGAAGAAACTGCTTCTGTTGAAGCAGAGACCTTTATAAGGCGTTTCCTTCATGAACAATTAAAAGCACGTGTTATCATATCGGGTGATGATATTTCCTTTGGAAAAGAAGGGAAAGGCGATGAAAGACTTCTTCGAAGCCTTTCCGATGAACTTGGATATGAAGTAATTACAATTAATAAAGTCTGCATCATGGGGAAAACAGTCAGCTCGACACTTGTACGAAATGAAGTGGCAAGTGGACGTATGGAGGACGTAACCATGCTTCTTGGTCATCCGTACAGGCTTATGGAGAAGATCGTTGCCGGGGCCAGACTTGGAAGAACAATAGGCATGCCGACTATTAATATGATTACCTGCGAAGGAAAACTCCTTCCTCCGAACGGCGTCTACTATTCACGTGTATGGGTAAACGGTAATTGTTATAATGCACTGACCAATATCGGCGTTAAACCGACTGTAAAATCCGATGGTGAAGTAGTGCTGGAATCATATTTGTATGATTTTGAAGGAGACCTCTACGGAATGAATGCTGTTGTAGAATTACTCTCTTTTAAGAGAAAAGAGACAAAGTTTTCAGGTGTAGAAGAACTCGCACAACAACTTCTTGTAGACCGCGAAGACGGCAAACACTATTTTTCAAAAAAACAATGATTTTATAAGCTTTTTGGTTGTCATAAGTGTTTTTTTGACATAAAATATAATTTGGGTGCGCTTTTGGAGAAGGGCGCGAAGGGGTATTAAAGGAGACAATATGATATTCACATCGCTACTTGCCTTGTGTGGAGGACTTGGTCTTTTTCTTCTGGGAATGAGGCTTATGTCTGATGGTATAGAAAAAGCGGCCGGAGCCAAGCTTCGTTCTATTCTTGCTTTATTTACCACGAACAGTCTTACAGGAATGCTTGTCGGACTTGTTTTCACCGGCATTATTCAATCTTCCTCGGCAAGTACTGTTATGGTGGTAAGTTTCGTTAATTCAGGTCTTATGAATCTTTATCAGGCTGCCGGAGTAATATTTGGAGCCAATATCGGTACAACTGTTACTTCTCAGCTCGTGTCATTTAATTTATCTGCTGTTGCCCCTGTAATTCTTCTAATCGGTGTACTGTTTCTGATGTTCTGTAAGAATCAGACGGTAAATAAAATTGCAACTATTGTAGTCGGATTCGGTGTTCTGTTTCTCGGACTTTCCAATATGTCTTCTGCGATGGGAGGACTTAAAGAAAATCCGTATGTTGTGGAACTTTTCAGTTCGCTGTCTAATCCGTTTATTGCAATACTTCTCGGAACCGTTGTTACGGCAATTATCCAGAGTTCTTCCGTAACGGTAAGTATTATGCTTCTCCTTGCCAATCAGGGACTGCTTGATCTTTCTATTTGTCTCTATCTTATTCTCGGCTGTAATATCGGAGCATGTACTTCTGCGGTGATTGCTTCTCTTCCCGGTAACAAAGATGCCAAGAGAGCAGCAATGATACACCTTCTGTTTAATGTAATCGGAACGGCGCTTATGTTTATTGTATTTTCTTTTGCCGAAAAGCCGATTGAGAATTTGATTATGAGCATTTCCGGAAATAATGCCGGAAGATTTGTTGCAAATGCACATACACTTATTAAGGTGGTTCAAGTACTTATATTTATGCCTTTTATCAAACCGCTTGTTAAACTTACATATCTTGTCGTACGCGGTGAAGATAAGAAGGTAGGATACCGTGACAGCTTCCAACTTAAATATATCGGTGAAAAGGTTGTATTTAATCCTGCAACTGCCGTTGTCGGTGCAACCAAAGAAATTGAGAGAATGGCAAGCCTTGCCGGTGATAACCTTAACAGGGCAATGAATGCGCTTATTACTCTTGATGAGGAGGATATAGCAGAGGTATATGCGGTTGAGGAGAATATTGATTTCCTTAGCAAGTCAATTACAAATTATCTTGTTAAAGCCAATCAGTCGCTTCTTCCTCTTGAAGACCAGAAAATTATCGGCGCTCTTTTCCATGTGGTTAATGATGTGGAAAGAATCGGAGACCATGCAGAGAATGTTGCCGATTGTGCAAAAATTCGCGTTGAGACCAGAGTCGGATTTTCTGTCGAGGCCCAGCGTGAACTTGGCGAGATGCTTGATATGGTAAATAATCTTTGTCATTTTGCGGTTGAGATGTTTGTTACTGACAGTGAGGAGCATATGGATGATGTTCTTGCACTTGAAGAAGCAATAGATGAAAAGGAACGTGAACTTCAGAAAAAACATGTTGAGAGACTTACCAGAAATGAATGTACTCCCGAAGCAGGAATGTTATTCTCGGATATCGTTTCCGGTCTTGAAAGAGTGGCGGATCATGCGACCAACATTGCTTTTTCTGTGATTGATGCGGAGCAGGAGCCCGCATAACGAGGTGCTATGATAAAAAATAAGAAAATTATTTCGATACTAACAGGTTTGACGATAGTTACTGCAGGATTTAATTTGTGTGGATTTTCGTCGCTTGCTTCCAATTCCGCTTTCGATGCTATTTCAAAAGGTGTAACGGCTACAACAGGATATACCATTGAAAGAGGAGATGTGGATACTGAGGCCGATCCGGCTGAACTCTTCAAATCCGGTGTCGGTGTGGAACAGATAATCAGCAGTGTTGACTGTCTTTCCAAACAGGATTTCCTCGATTTGATGGAAGATCTTTCTATTAATCGTATTCCCGGCGAAAAAGAAAACTGGGGATATGACAAACTTGGCATTGCCAATGTAAGTGAATCGCTTAATATAAGGAAAGAGCCTTCTGCAGGTTCCGAAAAAGTCGGTGAGCTTCCGGCAAATGCCGCATGTGAGATTCTTGATTTTAAGGCCGACTGGCTTCATGTAAGGTCAGGTAAAGTAGAAGGCTATGTAAGTTCTGAATATGTTCTTTTTGGTGAAGAGGCCAAAGAAAAGGCACTTGAAGTTCAGACTCTTACAGCAACTGTTATTGCCAATGCATTGAAGGTAAGAAAGCAGCCTGATACCAGTCACGGTACATGGGCGCTTGTATATAACGGAACATCGCTTCCTGTCAGGGAGATTCTTGATAACGGCTGGGTTAGCGTTGAATTCGGTGACGGTGAAGATGATGCTTTTGTAAGCGGTGATTATGTTGATGTAGCTTATACGCTTGATGTTGCGCTTAATATGAATGAGGTTCTGTACGGAAAAGGCGTTACAGATGCAGGAATCGATCTTGCCAACCGTGCAATTCAGTATGTGGGATGTCCATATGTATATGGCGGAAACAGTCTTACAAACGGAACCGACTGCTCCGGATTTACAATGCTTCTTATGAAGAAATACGGTATAAGCCTTCCTCACTCTGCGAGAGCACAGTCGAAGATGGGAACTGCAGTAGATCTTGATGAGGTTCGTCCAGGTGATTTGATTTTCTATTCAGACAGTACAGGCGTTAACCATGTTACGGTTTATATCGGCGGCGGAAAAGTATGCCATGCCAGCACCCCGACAAAGGGTATTATTATTACCAATATCAATTACAGAACAGCAACCTGTGCAAGAAGATTTTTCTGATCTGTTTATTATGTAAAACTCTTTACATAACATGTGGTATGTGCTATTCTGTTAATTGTGTTTGATTTTGCCATACTCAGTTTTGGAACACTCCGAACCTATACTTAGTATGTGCAGTAACCGCCTTAGGCGAGTATATTTACAGGAGGATTATTTAGAATGATCGCAAAAGAGAAAAAGCAGGAGATTATGAAGCAGTTCGCTGTTAAGGAAGGAGATACAGGTTCACCTGAAGTACAGGTTGCCGTTCTTACAGCAAGAATTAAAGAGCTTACAGCTCATCTTCAGACTCATCCCAAGGATCATCACTCAAGAAGAGGTCTTCTTAAGATGGTAGGTCAGAGACGTGGCCTTCTTGCATATCTTAAGAAAACAGATATTGAAAGATATCGTTCCCTCATTGAGAAACTTGAACTCAGAAAATAATATTATGTAAGGGGACGGTAAACGTCCCCTTATATTTATTATCAGGAGCAAAACGGCAGAAGATGTTTTCGAGACCACTGACATAGTCATGAAAGTCGTGGCAATATCAGTAGTTTCGACTTCTTCTGCCAAACATTTACGTAAGTTATACGGAGAATGATTTACGGAAAATTTGGAAGGAGATATTAAAATGTACAAGACTTATTCAATGGACCTTGCCGGACGTACACTTACTGTTGATATCGACAGAGTAGGTAAGCAGGCAAACGGTTGTGCATTTATGCACTACGGTGATACCACAGTACTTTGTACTGCAACAGCTTCAGAGAAGCCCCGTGATGGTATTGATTTCTTCCCTTTAAGTGTAGAATTTGAAGAGAAGATGTATGCAGTAGGTAAAATCCCCGGTGGATTTAACAAGAGAGAGGGAAAGGCTTCTGAAAATGCAGTTCTTACCAGCCGTGTAATTGACCGTCCCATGCGTCCTCTTTTCCCTAAGGATTACAGAAATGATGTAACACTTGACTGTATGGTTATGAGCGTTGATCCTGAATGCCGTCCTGAACTTGTCGGCATGCTCGGAGCTGCTATTTCAACATGTATTTCAGATATTCCTTTTGACGGTCCCTGTGCAATGACACAGATGGGGCTTATAGACGGAGAACTTATTGTAAATCCTACTCAGGAACAGTGGGCTTCCGGTGACCTTAAGCTTACAGTTGCTTCTACACGTGAGAAAGTAATCATGATTGAAGCAGGAGCAAATATTGTTCCTGAAGCAAAGATGATTGAGGCTATTTATAAGGCTCATGAAGTTAACCAGACAATTATTTCATTCATTGACAAGATTGTTGCAGAATGCGGTAAAAAGAAGCATGAATATACAAGCTGCGCTATTCCTGCAGAACTTTTTGAGGCAATGAAGGAAATCGTTCCTCCCTCAGAGATGGAAGTTGCTGTATTTACAGATGAGAAGCAGGTTCGTGAAGAGAATATCAGAAACATTACTGCAAAACTTGAAGAGGCATTTGCCGATAAAGAAGAGTGGCTTGCAGTTCTTGGTGAGGCTATTTACCAGTACGAGAAGAAGACTGTAAGAAAGATGATTCTTAAAGATCATAAGCGTCCTGATGGCCGTGAGATTACACAGATTCGTCCTCTTGCTGCAGAAGTTGATATTATTCCCAGAGTTCATGGTTCTTCAATGTTTACCCGTGGACAGACACAGATTTGTGATGTTGTTACGCTTGCACCTCTTTCAGAGGCACAGAAGGTTGACGGCCTTGATGACAATGTAACAGAGAAGAGATATATTCATCATTATAACTTCCCTGCATATTCTGTAGGTGAGACTAAGGTTTCCCGTGGACCCGGAAGACGTGAAATCGGTCACGGCGCTCTTGCAGAGAGAGCACTTCTTCCTGTTCTTCCTTCTGAAACTGAGTTCCCTTATGCTATTCGTGCCGTTTCGGAGACATTTGAGTCAAACGGATCTACTTCAATGGCATCTACATGTGCTTCATGTATGTCACTTATGGCTGCCGGTGTTCCTATTAAGGCTATGGTTGCTGGTATTTCCTGCGGTCTTGTAACAGGTGATACAGATGATGATTTCGTTCTTCTTACCGATATTCAGGGACTTGAAGACTTCTTCGGAGATATGGACTTCAAGGTAACCGGTACTACAGAAGGTATTACTGCAATCCAGATGGATATTAAGATTCACGGTCTTACAAGACCTATTGTTGAAGGCGCTATCGCGCGTTGCCGTGATGCAAGACTCTTCATTATGGATAACTGCATGAAGCCTGCAATTGCTGCTCCTCGTCCGACTGTTAATGAGTATGCACCCAAGATTGAATCAATCGATATCGATCCTGAGAAGATTGGTGATGTTATTGGAAAACAGGGCAAAACAATCAACGAGATCGTTGCAAGAACCGGCGTAAAGATTGATATTGATGATGACGGCCGAGTATCTGTATGCGGAACAGATAAGAATGCTATTGCTTCTGCAATCGAGATGATTAAAATTATCACTACTGAGTTTGAGCAGGGTGAGATTTTCAAGGGCAAGGTTGTCTCAATTAAGGAATTTGGCGCATTTGTTGAATTTGCTCCCGGTAAAGAGGGAATGGTTCATATTTCCAAGATTGCAAAAGAGAGAATTAACCGTGTTGAGGATGTACTTACACTCGGCGATGTTGTAACTGTTGTATGTCTTGGCAAAGATAAGATGGGCAGAATCAGCTTTTCAATGAAGGATGTAGCCCAGAACTAAGTTTTGAATAACAATAATTGCATACAGGACCTGCTTTTCTTATGGAAAAGCAGGTCTTTTTGTTAGTGTGCCATTGTGCTTGCACAGATGGACAAACTTGAATTTATTCGCTATATATTGTTGTTTTTGTTGAAAATTCGTTCCTTTTAGATTTTACATTTCCGTGAACGTTTTTGCATGAAAAATGAAGGAAAACGCAGAAAATGATGAAATTTGAGTGAAAATCTTGCAAGAAGAATTTTACGATTCTTAGAGAACACAACAAGGAATGCCGTATTTACCGGATTTTCTGCAATTTACAGAAAATAAAACAAAAGATAATTAATGTTACGCGAGGAAAGAAGGATTCATTTTCATTTCATTATCTTGTAAAATAACATCTGATTTCAAACCATATATTGAGATGACTGCTTTTTGACGTGTTTTTATGTGGCTTAAATACGTATTTAATCCGTGAAAAATGACCGGTACGGTCAAAATTTTGAAAATGACTTGTATTATTGCAGGAAATAGTGGAAGAGTAACGATATTTCCGATATAATGATATTTGCAAAGGCACAATATATAGTTTTTTTCTTTTTTGATTTTTGTATGCAAAAGGAGAGGCTTTATGGGAAAAAAGAGGGTTATTTTAATTGTTTTGGACAGTTTTGGAATAGGTGAAATGCCTGATGCCGAATTATTCGGTGATAAAACGACAAATACACTTCGTTCCGTATCAACAAGTAAATATTTTGCTATGCCCAATATGAAGAAGCTCGGTCTTTTTAATATTGATGGTGTAGATTTCCTGGAAGGTGATGAGAACTTTACAGGAAAAGTTGCCAGAATGACGGAAACCAGTAAAGGAAAAGATACAACTATCGGTCACTGGGAAATTGCAGGAATCTGGTCTCTTAAGCCTCTTCCTACTTACCCTTCGGGGTTTCCGAAAGAAATTCTTGATAAACTTTCGGAAATGACAGGCAGAGGAATTCTTTGCAACAAACCTTATTCCGGTACTGAAGTAATTAAAGATTACGGCGAGGAGCATATGAAGACGGGAGATTTGATTGTTTATACTTCCGCAGACAGCGTTCTCCAGATTGCTGCCCATGAAGATATAGTTCCTGTTGAAACTCTTTATGAGTATTGCAAAATGGCAAGAAGTATTCTTGTAGGTGACCACGGCGTTGGAAGAGTTATTGCGAGACCTTTTATCGGAACGAATCCTTCTGACTTTAAGAGAACTCCGAGAAGACATGATTTCTCGATTGAGCCGCCGGAAGATACAATGCTTGATGTGATCAAAAGAAACGGTAAGGATGTTATTTCGGTGGGAAAGATTAAAGATATTTTCGCCGGAAAAGGGATTACCGAATTTACATATACATCAGGTAACGAAGAAGGAATTGACAGAACCGTTGAATATCTAAAAAAAGATTTTGAAGGTCTTTTATTTGTAAATCTTGTGGATTATGATATGCTATACGGGCACAGAAACGATATTGACGGATATGCAAAGGCTCTTAATTATTTTGATAATAAGCTTCCCGAGATTATGGCTGAAATGAAAGAGGACGATGTTCTTATGATTACAGCAGATCACGGATGCGACCCCGGATATACGGTTTCGACCGACCATTCAAGGGAGTATACTCCTTTTATCATGGTAGGAGATAAGATTTCCAAAGGAAATTTGGGAACAAGGGAGACATTTGCCGATATATCAGCCACGGTGCTGGATATTCTCGGCATGCCGGCTCTTTCGCATGGAAAAAGCATGCTTTAATACAGTAGTAAAGGATTAGAAAAATGAGAAGTACACAGGAAGAGATAAACAGAAGGCGTACGTTTGCGATTATTTCCCATCCGGATGCCGGTAAAACAACACTTACAGAAAAGTTTCTTTTGTATGGTGGAGCAATTAATCTCGCAGGAAGCGTAAAAGGAAAAGCCACAGCAAGACATGCTGTTTCAGACTGGATGGAAATAGAGAAGGAAAGAGGTATTTCCGTTACAAGTTCTGTTCTCCAGTTCGATTATGACGGGTATTGCATCAATATTCTCGATACACCGGGACATCAGGATTTCTCCGAGGATACCTACAGAACACTTATGGCTGCCGATTCGGCAGTAATGGTAATTGATGCTGCAAAGGGTGTAGAGCCGCAGACCAGAAAGCTTTTCAAGGTTTGTGGAATGAGAGGTATACCTATTTTTACGTTTATCAATAAGCTCGACCGTGATGCAAATGATACGTTTGATCTTCTTGATGAGATTGAAAAAGAACTTGGAATAGCAACATATCCGTTAAACTGGCCGATTGGTTCCGGTAAGAAATTTAAGGGAGTATATGACAGAGAGACTTCTTCTGTTGTTACATTTTCCGATACGGAAAAGGGAACAAAAGAAGGAAAGATGAGAATTATTCCTATTTCCGATGAGGAAACTGTTCTTAATGAGATCGGTGAGGACGCAAAAGATACACTGATGGGAGAAATCGAGCTTCTTGACGGTGCCAGCGCGGAATTCGATCTTGGTGCGATAAGAAACGGAAAGCTCACACCTGTATGTTTCGGTTCGGCGCTTACCAACTTCGGTGTCGAAATCTTCCTGAAGCATTTCCTTAAGCTTTCGTCAACACCTCTTGCAAGGGAAGCCGATACCGGACTGATTGATCCTGTCTCACATGATTTTTCTGCTTTTGTATTCAAAATTCGGGCCAATATGAATAAGGCTCACAGAGACAGAATTGCATTTATGAGAATATGCTCCGGCAAATTCGATGCCCAGATGGAAGTTAAGCATGTCCAGGGGGATAAGGTTATGCGCCTGTCACAGCCGCAGCAGATTATGGCAGATGACAGAAAAATTCTTTCTGAAGCTTATGCAGGAGATATTATTGGCGTTTTCGATCCGGGTATTTTCTCAATCGGTGATACAATCTGTATGCCGAAGGATAAACTTAAATATGCAGGAATTCCTACATTTGCACCTGAACATTTTGCAAGGGTAAGACAGCTCGATACAATGAAGCGTAAGCAGTTTGTTAAAGGAATTACACAGATTGCCCAGGAAGGTGCAATTCAGATTTTTCAGGAATTTAACACCGGTATGGAAGAGATAATTGTCGGAGTTGTAGGTGTTCTTCAGTTTGATGTTCTCAAATACCGTCTTGAGAATGAATATAATGTTGAAATAAGACTTGAGAATCTGCCTTATGAACATATAAGATGGATAGAAAATTCCGATGTTGATCTTAAGAATCTGACAGGAACGTCAGACATGAAGAAGATTAAAGACCTTAAAGACAGACCGCTTCTTCTGTTCATCAACGAATGGAGCATCGGAATGACTCTCGACAGGAATAAGGGACTTGTTCTTTCGGAATTCGGAAGAAATTAGCATAAATCGTTAAGGAGGCACAGTATGAGAAGAAAGAAATCTGTAATTTTTCTTATCTTTTCCGCTGTGCTTTTTATTATGCCTGTTTTCGGGTGCGGTGCAGATGCTTATGGTATTTCGGAAAGAACGCAGTTTATGAACGAACTGGCATCGAGCCTTGTCATGAGTCCTGATATGATTGAGATGCAGAAAAGTTTTGACGGACTTTTGTATTATGACAATCTCGACTATGAAACGAAATACAATTATGCGGAGATTTATTCTGCCATAGAGGGATTTAAAGGCGATGTAACTGTTTTCGGACTTTCGGAAGAGGCGATAGGGGACGCTTTTAAGGCTGTACTTCTTGATCATCCGGAACTTTTTTACATAAAAGGTTATACGTTTTCAAGACACCTTGAAAACGGCACTGTAAAGTATTACTCTTTCAGCGGAAAATATGAAATGTCCGAAGAAGAATGCATACAAAAAAGAGAACTTGTGGATGCACAAATCGGGCCGCTTCTTAGTGAAATCGCCCTGTGTGATAACGATTATGACAAAATTATGCTTATATATGAGTATATCGTTGATAACACCCGGTATGTTGCGGGAACGGATAATGAATACAATATGTTATCGTGCATTCTTGACGGAAAAGCCGTGTGTCAGGGATATGCAAAGGCTTTTCAGTATATTTGCAACAGGGCCGGAATTAAATGTTCGCTTGTAGAAGGAACACGTAAGGAAACGGGAGAAAGTCATGCCTTTAATATGGTTTTGGCGGACGGAGAGTATTATTATGCCGATCCTACCTGGGGGGACTCATCTTATACTTACGGAAGCGATACGCCCGAAGAAGCTGCACCTTTTACAAATTTTGACTATCTTCTGGTAAATTCCGAGGATATTCTTCTGGAGCATACGGTAACAGATTATGATAATATGCCGCTTTGTGAAAGCGTGAATGATAATTACTATGTCAAGGAAGGCCTTTGCATTGACGATGAAAATATTTCCGCACTTGATTGTATTATGCGGAAACAGGCAGATAACGGGGTAATCAGGATTCGCTGCGAAAATGAAGAAATATATGCTTTTGTGTATGATTACCTGGTAAATTCCCAGCATATTTTCGACTATCTGGACGGACAATGCGGCGTTTCTTATATCGTGAATGAGAAATTTAAAAGTCTGACGTTCTGGGTGTATCAGTAAATACTGTACATAAGTGAAGATTTTTGGTATACTGAATCGTGAAGTTTGTAGAAAAACAGGTGCTTTGACAATGGAAAAAGAAACAGGAAGTTATATTCTGGAGGATAATAGTAAAATGGGCTGTGTAAAGATAGCAGATGACGTAGTTGCGATGATTGCAAGCCTTGCCGCAACAGAGGTTGAAGGAGTTTCGGCAATGGTGGGAAATATTACCAATGAACTTATGAGCAAGGTTGGAGTAAAGAGCCTTACAAAGGGTGTTAAGGTTGAAGTTGTTGATAAAGAAGTAACATGCGATATGGCAGTGGTACTTGATTACGGTTACAATATTCCCGCAACCTGTCAGAAGATTCAGGAGAAAGTTAAGAATGCAATCGAGACAATGACCGGACTTGTGGTTAGTGATGTTAATATCAGAATTGCCGGTGTTAATATGCAAAAGGGATGATAAATCCCGAAGTATAATACGTAGAAGACACGCAGAAGATGCGTGTCTTTTATGACTTATTAAGGTTAAGTAATAAGAAAGGTACCAGATTAGGCGTTATTATGACAAGACATGAACTTAGAGAACAGATATTCCTTCTTCTGTTTCGTATCGAATTTAATTCTGTGGAGGAGATGCCCGAGCAGCTGACATACTTTTTTGAGAATGATGAAAGCAAGGCATCACAGGAAGATGAGCTTTATATTTCCGCAAAATACGGTAACATTGTGAACCGTCTTGAGGAAATCGACAAGCTGATTAATGAAAAGGCAAAAGGCTGGGATACAAAGCGCATGGGCAAGGTTGATCTTACAATTATCAGACTTGCGGTATACGAGATTCTCTTTGATGAAGATATTCCGGAAAGCGTTGCAATTAATGAGGCCGTTGAACTTGCGAAGAAATTCGGACAGGATGAATCTTCGGGCTTTGTAAACGGAATTCTTGCAAAATTTGCTTCCCAAAAGGACGATAAATGAGAAATGTCTATTCGGTAGGACAGGTCAATTCCTATATCAGAAATATGTTCGCTCAGGACATTTTTCTTGAGAATTTGTGCGTTAAAGGCGAGATAGGAAATTGCACCTATCATTCGTCGGGACATATTTATTTTACGCTGAAGGATGTATCCGGAGCGCTTTCCTGCATCATGTTTGCGGGAAACAGGAGAGGACTTAAATTCAGGCTTTCCGAAGGACAAAAGGTCGTTATTACAGGAAGTATCGAGGTATACGAAAGAGACGGTAAGTACCGGCTTTACGCGAAAGAAATCGTGCTTGACGGAGAAGGCGATTTATATGCCAGGTACGAGGCACTGAAAAAAGAACTTGAAGAAATGGGAATGTTTGATAAGGCGTACAAGAAGCCGATTCCCAAATTCATCAGAACCCTCGGCGTTGTTACGGCTCCGACAGGAGCAGCGGTGCGAGATATAATAAATATTACTTCAAGGCGTAATCCCTATGTGCAGATTATTCTTTATCCTGCGCTTGTTCAGGGAGACGGAGCACCGGAAAGCATTGTCCGCGGAATAGAAATGCTTGACAGTTTAGGCGTCGATGTAATGATTGTCGGAAGAGGTGGCGGTTCCATTGAGGATTTGTGGTCGTTTAATGACAGGCGTGTCGCACAGGCTGTGTTTGATGCCTCGGTTCCCATTATATCTGCTGTAGGACATGAGACAGATACCACGATAATAGATTATGTATCGGATCTTCGAGCGCCTACTCCCTCTGCAGCTGCAGAACTTGCGGTTTGCGAGATTGAGTCTGTTCTTGAAGAAATAGAGGATTATGGAAAAGTAATAAAGAAACGCTTCGAAAGCGTGCTTGGCTATAAAAAGCAGGAACTTGATAAGTATGTAAGGCTTCTTGCAGGGAAAAGCCCTTCCGGCAGGATAAAAGAATACCTGCTTCGTACGTCAGGTTATGAAGATAAGCTTTCTTCGGAGATGAAAAACTTGCTTACCGGGGCAAGACATAAGGTTGCATTATATTCCGGCAAGCTTTCCGGCCTTTCGCCGCTTCTTAAGCTATCACAGGGATATTCTTATGTATGTGATGAGGCGGGCAGGAATGTTTCAAGCGTAAAGTCTGTAAAAGAAGGGGACAAGCTTCACATATATATGACAGACGGCGCAGTGTGGACAAGAGTAGAGGATATTACGGAGAACAGAACATTTGAAAACTGATAATACCAAAGAGCTTACACTTGAAGAATCATTTGGTGAACTTGACAGAATCGTAAGCCTTCTTGAAGGAACGGATATTTCCCTGGAAGAATCTTTCAAGCTTTACGAAGAAGGAATGAAGCTTGTAAAGAGCTGTAATGACAAGATTGATAAGGTCGAGAAAAAAGTACAGGTCCTGTCGGATGAAGGTGAACTAAATGACTTTTGAAGATGAACTGAATAACAGAATTACACGTGTAACAGATATAATCACATCATATCTTCCGAAAGAAGAAGGATATGATAAAACCGTGAAGGAAGCAATGAATTACAGCTTCCTTGCGGGAGGTAAAAGACTAAGACCGTTAATTATGCTTGAAACCTTTGAAGCGCTCGGCGGAAAAGGAGATGTCATATATCCTTTCATGGCGGCACTTGAGATGGTGCATAATTATTCGCTTGTTCATGATGACCTTCCTGCAATTGATAATGATGAACTTAGGAGAGGGCGTCCGACGACACATAAGGCATACGGGGAAAGCATGGCTATTCTTGCGGGAGACGGTCTTCTTTCGCTTTCGTTTGAGACTGCCGTTAAGGCTTTTAATGCAGAGAATGCAGATCCTGTTCTCATAGCAGGGGCACTTTCTGTTTTTGCCCGTAAAATCGGAATGGACGGAATGCTAAGCGGCGAAAGTGTGGACGTGGAAGTCGAAAAGAAGAATCTTCCTGTGGACATGGAACTTCTTATGTATATCCATGAGAAAAAGACCGCGGCCCTTCTGGAATGTGCATTTATGGTTGGCGGAATACTTGCAGGATGTGACACAAATGTCATAAAAACGCTTGAACAGATCGGCAGCCTTGTCGGCATTTCTTTTCAGATACGCGATGATATCCTTGATATTATCGGAAACGAGGAAGAACTCGGTAAACCAATCGGTTCAGATGAGAAGAACGGCAAAATAACTTATGTATCAATTAACGGACTTGAAAAGTCCGAAAAAGACGTTGAAGAAATGTCTGAAAAAGCAGTTAACTTAACGAATCTTCTTCCGGGGAATACTGAATTTCTGGTAGAAATTGTAAAATCACTTGTATACAGAAACAAGTAAAGTGTGTAAATTATGTATCTTGAGAAAATAAAAGCACCAAATGATATTAAGAAAATCGAGAAGGAAAATCTTCCGGTACTTGCTGACGAAATCAGGGATTTTCTGATTAACAAGATAAGCGTAACAGGCGGGCATCTTGGCTCCAATTTGGGAGCTGTTGAGCTTACGATGGCGCTTCATCTGTCTCTTAATTTACCCAAAGACAAAATAATATGGGATGTCGGACATCAGTCTTATACGCATAAGCTCCTGACAGGAAGGCGCGAAGGCTTTGAAATGCTGCGAAAATACGGAGGTATGAGCGGTTTCCCCAAGAGAAAGGAAAGTGAGTGCGACTGTTTTGATACCGGTCACAGTTCCACTTCGATTTCTGCCGGTCTCGGTATGGTTAAAGCAAGAGATATTAAGGGAGAAAAAAATACGATAGTATCTGTCATAGGCGATGGTTCCCTGACCGGGGGAATGGCGTACGAAGCTCTTAATAACGCAGCGAAGCTTGAGACAAATTTTGTTATTGTGCTTAACGATAATAATATGTCGATTTCTGAAAATGTCGGTGGTGTTTCCAAGTATCTTAACAATATACGTTCGGCACCTTCATACCTGAATCTGAAGGAAGATATTTTTGCAAAACTTAATAACGGAAAAACCGGAAAAGCAACTGTTGCAATGATCAGAAAGGCCAAGAACAGCTTTAAGCAGCTTGTTGTTCCGGGAATGTTCTTTGAGGATATGGGAATTACATACCTTGGTCCGATTGACGGTCATAATGTTACTGCCATGGTTAATGCCATAAATGAAGCCAAGAATTTCAAAAAAGCAGTTCTTGTTCATGTTGTTACCAAAAAAGGAAAGGGATATCTTCCTGCTGAAAATCATCCTGCAAGATTTCACGGTGCAGAACCTTTTGTTATCGAAACAGGTCTTCCGAGAAAGCCCAGAACGAAGGCAAATTATACGGACATTTTCTCTACCGTTATGTGTAAACTCGGTGAGAGAAAAGAAAATGTTGTCGCAATCACGGCCGCAATGCCTGACGGAACCGGTCTTAAGAGATTCAGGAATATGTATCCGGACAGGTTTTTTGATGTAGGAATAGCAGAGGAGCATGCCGTTACATTTGCGGCAGGTCTCGCCGCAGGCGGTCTTAAACCTATCGTTGCGGTGTATTCTTCTTTTCTTCAAAGAGCTTATGATCAGGTTCTTCATGACGTATGCATTCAGAATCTGCCTGTTGTATTTGCAATAGACAGGGCCGGAATAGTAGGTTCTGACGGAGAGACACATCAGGGAATATTTGATTTGTCATATCTGTCCTCCATTCCGAATATGCACATTATGGCACCGAAGAATAAATGGGAACTGTCGGATATGCTTAAGTTTGCTGTTGATTTCGACGCACCTATTGCCATTCGTTACCCGAGAGGCGAAGCTTACGACGGACTTTCTGATTACAGG
The DNA here is from genome assembly GCA_045616785.1 of Lachnospiraceae bacterium. GTDB lineage: Bacteria > Bacillota > Clostridia > Lachnospirales > Lachnospiraceae > Merdinaster. The sequence continues at coordinate 6,252 of JAZLHJ010000024.1, read as the reverse complement.
GCAAGGGTTGAACTCGGTAAAGCCGAAATGATATATGAGGAAAAAGACATCGCTATAGTTGCAGTCGGAAGTATGGTAAAAACTGCAGAAGAGGTACGTGATAAGCTTAAGGAAAATGGATATTCATGCTCTCTTGTTAATGCGCGTTTTGTAAAACCCATTGATAATGAAATGATGATGTATCTTACTGAAAATCACAGACTTATTGTTACCCTTGAAGAGAATGTCGCAAGCGGCGGATTTGGTGAAAAGGTAAAAGACGCAGTAAGCGGGAAATCAGATGTTCTGCCGGTAGCAATTCCCGATGAATATGTTGAGCATGGTAATGTTGAAGTGTTAAAGCGTGAGATTGGGATTGATGCCGATACAATCATGCAAAAGACGATAGATAGAGCAAAGGAGCTCGGTATATGAAGGAAAGACTTGATGTTCTGCTTGTAGAAAGAGGACTTGCAGTATCAAGAGAAAAAGCAAAAACAGTAATTATGTCCGGTGATGTATTTGTTAACGGACAAAGAGAAGATAAAGCAGGTTCTGTTTTTGATCCCGAAAAAGTTACTATAGAAATAAGAGGAACTCAGCTGAAATATGTCAGCCGGGGCGGGCTCAAACTTGAAAAGGCACTCGAGGTATTTCCGATAAAACTGGATAATCTGGTATGTATGGATATCGGAGCTTCCACCGGAGGATTTACTGACTGCATGCTTCAAAACGGAGCTGCAAAGGTATATTCTATTGATGTAGGGCACGGTCAGCTTGACTGGAAACTCAGGAATGACGAGCGTGTCGTTTGTATGGAAAAAACGAATTTCAGATATGTTACATCTGAACAGGTCGGTGAAGAAATAGATTTTGCAAGCTGTGATGTCTCTTTTATCTCATTAAGTAAAATCCTAAAGCCTGCCTACGACCTTCTGAAGAATGAAGCTGAAATGGTATGCCTTATTAAACCTCAGTTTGAAGCAGGAAAAGAGAAAGTCGGCAAAAAAGGAGTTGTGCGAGATCCCGAAGTTCACCTCGAGGTAATTCGCGAAGTTGCGGGATTTGCTGTGGAAACAGGCTTTAGTATAGCCGGACTTGATTTTTCACCGATAAAAGGGCCCGAGGGTAATATTGAATACCTTCTGTATCTCAGAAAAACAGAGGCATCAGCGCTTCCTTCGGATTTTGATTCTTTATCGCAGAGTGTTGTTGGAAAAGCACACGGAGAACTTGACAAATGAGTAAGATACTCAGTTATTTCGGAATAATTGCAAATGAATGTAAGGATAAGGACTACGAGCTTTCAAAGGCTGTAAAAGAGGAACTTGAGAAGCTTGGCATGACCTGTAAAATACTTACGAAGACCGGTAAAGACGAGGATTATACAGACGGATCAAAGATACCGGAAGAGGTCGAGTGCTATATTGTTATAGGCGGTGACGGAACTATGCTTGCGGCTGTTCATGACACGCTTCATATAAGACGTCCGATGCTTGGAATCAATCTCGGAACCCTCGGATATCTTACAGCTGTTGACAGAAGCGGGATAAGTGAAGCTCTTCGCGCTCTTGTATCGGGAGAGTATGAAGTTGAGAAGAGAATGATGCTTGAAGGATGCGTCAAAAATCGCGAAGTTGCCTTAAATGATATTGTTATTACAAGAAACGGCCCGCTCAGAACCGTAAATCTTTCACTGTATGTTAACGGACAATTTCTTAAATCCTACAGTGCTGACGGAATAATAGTGTCAACACCGACGGGTTCAACAGGATATAATATGTCCGCAGGAGGGCCTATTCTTAAACCTGATTCAAGTATGATACTTGTTACACCTGTCTGTGCGCACGGAGTTAATAATATGAGTATTGTGCTGGCCGAGGGGGACGTTGTTGAAATAGAAATCGGTGAAAAGGCGGCTGATTCCGAAAAAGAGACAGATGCTTTTTTTGACGGAAAGCATTGCCTTCCGCTCTATACGGGCGATAGGATTACAATAAAGGCAGCACCTGAATATACTGAAATGATAAGACTCGGAGATTTGAGTTTCCTTGATCTTCTTCAACGGAAAATGAGATAGGTATAGTGATGACGAAAAAAGAACGCCAGAAAATAATACTTGAAATAATCGATAAAGGTGAAGTTGCAACCCAGGAAGATATTGTAAAACTTCTTCTGGAGAAAGGTGTATCCGCGACACAGACCACAGTTTCGCGTGATTTACACGAACTTGGATTTGAGAAGCTTTCGCCCGGAGCCGGGAAAAAAGGATACATCAGAAGAACCGAAAACAGCGATTCCCCTATTCTTGGCGAGAAGTATTTGAGAGTGCTTCGCGAAGGCCTTCTTCGTATGGACGGAGCACAGAATATTTTGGTTGTAAAAACTGTTTCCGGTATGGCTATGGCTGTTGCTGCGGCAATAGATGCCATGCATTTTAATGAAATTGTCGGGAGTATTGCCGGAGACGATACCATTATGGTTGTAGTAAGGGAAAAGGAAGATACCGATTCCCTGATGAAAAAAATTTGGGAATATTTTATTTGATTCCGGAGAGTTGCCCAATATTATATGTTACAAAACTTGCATGTTAAAAACTTAGCACTCATTGACGAGGTGAATATTGAGTTCGGTAAAGGACTGAATATTCTTTCCGGTGAGACAGGCGCAGGCAAATCGGTTTTGCTTGGGTCTGTTAATCTTGCGCTCGGAGAGAAAACTGACAGAGATGTCATAAGAACCGGCGAAGAGCAGGCACTGATTGAGCTTGTTTTCCTGCTTGACGGTAAAGGGCAGGAAGAGGTATTCAGACAGTATGATATTCCTGTGTCTGACGGTGAGGTAATTCTCCAGCGCAAAATTATGGAGAACAGAAGTGTATGCAGAGTAAACGGAGAAACCGTTTCTCAAAAGCAGCTTCGTGAAATAGCAGAGCATCTCATTCATATTCACGGTCAGCGCGATAATACTTTTTTGCTTAAATCGGATAAGCAAAGAATATATCTTGATGCCTATGGTAAAGAGGAGCTTGTTAAGCTTGTCAGCCGGATCGGGACTGAGTATTCGGAATATGATGAGCTTAAGGCGGAATATGATGAACTTCTTAATGATGAGGAGCAAAGACGCCGTGAAATCGATCTTATTACTTATGAGGTTGATGAACTTGAGAAGGCTTCGCTTCGGGTCGGAGAAGAGGAAGAACTGCAGAAGAAATACAAAAAGATGAATAACAGCCGAAAAATACTTGAAAATGTCTCGGCTGTATATTCCGTGACGGGGTATGAAGGCGAAGAAAGTGCCGGACTTGCAGTTGGCGAAGCGCTTTCATATATGACGCAGGTGTCAAAACTTGATGAGGATGCAGAGAATCTTGCGGGCTCGCTTTCGGAAATTGACAGCCTGATAGCCGATTTTAACAGAGAACTTAAACAGTACATGGATTCGCTTTCATTTGATGAGTATGAATTTAATGAGTTATCCGCAAGACTTGACGAAATAGGAAGAATTTGCGCCAAGTACGGAAATTCCGAAGAAGGAGCGCTTAAGGCTCTTTCGGAGAAAAAAGAGTATCTTGACAGAAACGGTGATTTCGAAGCTCATAAAGAAGATGTACGAAGAAGGCTTTCCGAAAAGCAAAGTATTATGGACGAGCTTTGCGCTAAAGTGACAATGCTGAGAAAAGCTGCGGCAGAATCGCTTTCAGCGAAGCTTGAGGAAGCTCTTAAGGATCTTAATTTTACGGATCCCAAAGTCAGGATTGATGTTCGCGAACTGGACAAAGTTACAAGAAACGGGCGCGATGAAATTGAATTTATGATAAGTCTTAACCCGGGAGAACCTGTTAAACCTCTGGCAGCTGTTGCAAGCGGAGGAGAGCTTTCACGAATTATGCTTGCACTTCGTACCATACAGGCTGCGGAAGACGAATCTTCCACAATGATTTTTGACGAAATAGATTCCGGAATCAGCGGAAGAACTGCATATAAGGTTTCAGAAAGACTCGGAAAACTTGCAGGTGACACGCAGGTTATATGTATTACGCACCTTCCGCAGATTGCAGCGATGTCTGACAGACATTTCTATATTGAGAAAAATATCGAAGAAGGACGAACAACCACAACAATTAATGAGCTTTCCGAAGAGGAATCTGTAAAAGAAATTGCCCGTATGCTGGGAACTGATGATATTTCGGAAGCTGCGGTTGTTAATGCATCCGAACTTCGAAAGGTTGCTTTACAGTCCAAGAATAAATGACGTATAATTTATATATAAATCAAGGGGGTTGATGTTACATGAAAAATATTCTTTTTGTTGCTTCGGAAGGCGTTCCGTTTATTAAAACCGGTGGTCTTGCAGATGTTGTGGGTTCGCTCCCAAAATGTGTTGACAAAAGATACTTTGATATTCGTGTAATGCTTCCAAAGTATACCTGCATTAAGCAGGAACTCAGAGATAAGTTAAAATATAAGACTCATTTCTATATGGATTTCAACTGGAGAAATGAGTATGTCGGAATTCTTGAAGCAGAGGTTGACGGAGTAAAGTATTATTTCATCGATAATGAGTCATATTTCGGTGGTTTCAAACCATATAGCGGGAATGTAATTGATGACATTACCAAGTTCTCGTTTTTCTGTAAAGCGGCTCTTTCAGCTATGCCTCTTTTGGATTTCAGACCGGATGTCATTCATTGTCATGACTGGCAGACAGGTCTTATCCCCGTATACCTTAAGGAAAGATTCCAGGGTAATGAATTCTTCCGCGGAATCAAGTCCATAATGACTATTCATAACCTTAAATTCCAGGGAAGATGGGACGTAAAGACTGTTCGTGATATTACAGGACTTTCCGATTATTATTTTGCACCCGATAAACTTGAATCATATAAAGATGCGAACCTTCTTAAGGGCGGCCTTGTATTTGCTGATGCAATTACAACAGTTTCCGAGACTTATGCCGAAGAGATAAAGACGGAATTCTACGGCGAAGGGCTTGACGGACTTCTTAAAGCAAGAAGTAAAGATCTCCGCGGTATAGTTAACGGAATTGATTATGAGGAGTATTGTCCTGAAAAAGATAATTATCTTGATTTCAAGTATGATGCAATCAATTTCCGTAAAGAGAAAATTAAGAATAAGACAGCACTCCAGAAGCAGCTGGGTCTTCAGGAAGACGATAAGAAGATGATGATCGGTATTGTATCAAGACTTACCGACCAGAAAGGTTTCGATCTTATTGATTATGTTATGGATGAGCTTTGCCAGGATGAGGTTCAGATTGTTGTCCTCGGAACCGGTGAAGAACGCTATGAGAATATGTTCCGTCACTATGACTGGAAATATAACAATAAGGTATCAGCAAATATCTACTATTCAGAAGAGATGAGCCACAAGATTTACGGCTCCTGTGATGCTTTCCTTATGCCTTCGTTATTCGAGCCCTGTGGCCTCAGCCAGCTTATGGCACTCAGATACGGAACAATTCCCATTGTTCGTGAGACAGGCGGCTTAAAGGACACTGTAGAGCCTTACAACGAGTATGAAAGTCGGGGAACAGGCTTTAGTTTTGTTAATTACAATGCGCATGAGATGCTTGGCACAATCAGATATGCCGAGAAGATTTATTATGACAGAAGACGCGAATGGAATAAGATGGTCGACAGAGCCATGGCTGCTGATTTCTCATGGCATGTATCCGCAAGCAAATATCAGGAGATGTACGATTGGCTCATAGGGTAGGCGCTGAGCCCAGTGTTTATGCGGGTTTGAGAGTACCGAGAAGGTCGATTTAATGCAAAAGTAATGCAGATTTTGCAGTATTTTGAAATTTAATAGTAGGATTTGAATAAATAAGCGCATTTAGGCACTTTTCTAAAGAAATTTAGGAGAGTGCCTTTTTGGTCGTGGTCAAATAATTGCAAAAAGGAGAGGCAATATGGATAAGAGAAGTGTAGCAGTAATTGGTCAGATGCGAAAAATACTTGATGAAGGTGATGAGGTTAGGAAATACATACGGCCTAAGGAGGGAATACGAATATATAGCATGAGCAGAACTCTTTCGGAAGAGCATTAGCGGTAGCCCGAAATAGGTGATCCGCATCTTATATATTTGCCCTGGCACTTAGCGTGTCGGGAATAGAGTAAAGATTTAGTTGGTTTTAAAAATAAATAAAAGGTGAGAGTAACCCACATTCTTTGATACAATGTTTTCGACCAAAAAAACTAATCAAGGAGGAGTACTCTCACATGGACATTGTATCACTATTAGACACAC
>JAZLHJ010000023.1:0-3836 GCA_045616785.1 Lachnospiraceae bacterium | reverse complement strand
ACTGCTTTCAGGCAGGAAGAGGTTGGAAGAATTATCCTTACAAGACCGGCAATTGAAGCAGGGGAGAAATTAGGTTTCCTTCCGGGTGATTTACAAAGTAAAGTCGATCCGTATTTAAGACCGTTATATGATGCTCTGTATCAGATAATGGGAGCTGAAACATTTCAGAAGAATATGGAAAAAGGACTTATTGAAGTAGCTCCGCTGGCTTATATGAGAGGAAGAACGCTTGACAATGCGTTTATTATTCTTGATGAAGCGCAGAATACAACGCCTTCCCAGATGAAAATGTTTCTTACAAGAATAGGTTTTGGAAGTAAGGTAATAATTACCGGTGACAGAAGTCAGAAAGACCTTGCAAAGGATACGGTTTCCGGACTTGATGTTGCACTTCGTGTTCTTAAAAACGTTGAGGAAATTGCTTTTTGCAATCTGACAAGCCGTGATGTTGTAAGACATCCGCTTGTGCAGAAGATTGTAAAAGCTTATGAAAATTATGAAGAAAAAACTCAGAATAGAAAAAAGTAAATTTGTATACAGCATTATTTTTGCAGCTCTGATAATTGCAATCGGCAGTATTTGTGCTTTTTTGTATCCCAAGACAACCGATGAAAGATTAAGATGCATTGTAATGCTTGTGTCATTTTGTTTCCTTTTTGTTTTTTCTGAGATAAGAAGTAATATTCTTGATGATTATCTTTTTGATAATGGCGAGCATCGTCATCGTTTTTGCATTACTTTTGTTCTTCTTTTTTGTATTTCATGCTTTTTCCCTTTGTTTACAAGCTCTGCCTGGCCGTTTTTGTTTTTTGCGCTTGTTCTGATGCTTTTCAGCAACGCACTTATCGGATTCATCTCTTATACAACAATACTCAGTTATGTTTGTATTCTCGGGCAGGTTGATATGCATACATTTATATTTCATTTCTTTTGCGGTGTATGCGTAATTGTTCTTTTCTCACTTCTTGATGAGAAATTTAAGATTGAATTCCCGCTTATTCTTTGCGCACTTATGTATTCTGTAAGTGCAGCTGCCAATCTGCTTATTACACAGAATTTTAACTTGTCTTTCGAAGTTCTGATCATTCCCGCGATTTGTCTTGTTGCCAATATTATTCTCATGTTTATTTTCCTTTGGAATATGAATGTTAAAATAATCAGTGTAAGGCACACGAGGTTTGCAGAGCTTAATGACCCCGAAACCGAGCTTATGCATAAGATAAAGGAGTCTTCCGAAGAACTCTACTACGAAGCTATTCATACCGCATATCTTTGCAATAAAATTTCTGCGAGACTTTCTCTTGAAACAAGTATTGTACGAATGGCAGGTTTTTATCATTCAGCCGGAATTACAGTAGGAGAGGATAACAGCGAGAATCTTGAAAAAGTCTGCGAAGAATACAGTTTTCCTCGTGAAGTTACACTGGTGCTTCTTGATTATAAGTCGGGGAAAAAAGTAAAATCAAAAGAAGCGGCTATTGTTTTAATGAGTGCTCTTACAATTAAAGCAATTATGACCTTGCTAAGACAAAATCCAAATATTAAGATTAAATATGAAGATATAATCAGTGAACTTTTTAAGCGTAAGCTTGACAGTGGATTTTTCAGTGAATGCTCAATCTCATATTATGAAATGCAGATGATGAGAAAAATCCTTATTGAGGAGAATTTGTATTATGACTTTTTACGTAGAAATTGATGACGGAGTAGATAATCCTTTCGAATTCTCACTTGAAGAAATCGGAACAAAAGTTGCGACGAAGGTTTTAAGTGACGAGAAATGTCCGTATGAAGCACAGATAAACCTCCTTCTTACTGACGATGATAATATACGGGAAATGAACAGAGAATTTCGTGAAATTGATAAACCGACTGACGTATTATCTTTTCCCAATGTTTCTTTTGACAGCCCTTCGGATTTTGATAATTCATGCAATAATATTTCCGATTGTTTTGATCCTGATTCAGATGAACTTGTGCTCGGAGATATTGTAATTAATAAGAACCGTGTTATTTCGCAGGCTGAGGAATACGGACACAGTTTCTTAAGAGAATTTGCTTTTCTTGTTACCCATTCCATGCTTCATCTTCTCGGATATGATCATATGGAAGATGATGAAAGAATTGTAATGGAGAGAAAACAGGAAGAAATACTTGACAGCCTTGGAATTACAAGGGATTTATGAAAGGTGATTTATGAAGGATTTAACAGGCGATAAAAGAATTATCAATGTTGTTATTATTCTAAGCTTTTTCACAATTTTTATCAGATTCATTCCGCTTGAGAAACAGATGGGAATGTACGGTATCGGCGTATTTACCGGAGCTTACCTTGTGTTTCTTATTTACAGTCTTATTTTTTATTATGCATACAGACAGTTTCTCGCAAGAATGATTAAAACGAGAATGAAGAGCGACCAGTATAAAGAAGCAGAGTATAAGAATGCCGGAAATCTTGCCAGAGTCGGAATTCTCGTTGCCGGATTATTCGGACTTGTATTTTTTGTGCTTGTATTCTTTTTTGGACCTGTTTTTGCCGAAAAGGTTATAGGGATTAAAGAAGCAGGAACTGTTCTGAGATATATGTCTCCTGCCTTTTTCTTTGTTTCCGTATCTTCCGCTTTTTCGGCCTATCTTCTCGGTTCCGGAGAATATATTAATGATTCGCTTCTTTTTCTCGGAAGAGAGCTTGCAACATCTTTGTTATGCTTCCTTTTTGCCGAAATTTTCTCTAAGTACGGTCTGAAAGTCGGAGCTCTTCTTAAGAGTGAGAATTATCTTGGCGTTTTTGGTGCCAGGGGATGCGGAATAGCTGTAAGCATCGCGGGATTGTTGTCCTTTATTGCTTATCTGTTCTTATATGAGCAGAAAAAAGTAAGTCTTCGCAGATTTATTCGTATGGACAAAACAACTCATGAAGAAGATTCTTCATCTTTTGTTCGTATTCTCGTATTTTCTTATGGAATTATCTACGGTCTTTACATTCTTATTTTCTTGCTTTTTCAGGTTGATGAATGTTTCCTTATCAGAAAAAGCGGTGATAACGCAGTAAACGATCTTGGCCTATATTATACTTATGTAATGCCTGTTATAGGAACGCTTGCAGCCGGGGTATATTCAATTTTTAACGGCTTTGTATATGATTGCAGATACCTTATTAAGGATGATGAACGTTCATCTATCAATGATTTGTTTCATAAGAAAATCAGGGCTTATCTTATAAAAGCGCTTCCTGTATTTGTATTCTTTTTTGCATTTGCAAAACCGGTTCTTGGTTTACTCGGCGCAGACGATGCAGCATATCTCGAGGGAAGCCTCAGATCCGGAGTATTTGCAGCATTCTTTCTTGGATTTGCTTATATTTTTGGACAGTACCTTCTTGCGGAGAATAAGAAAACACTTCTTTTTATTATTACTGCGGTGAATTTTGTTCTGCATTTTCTGTTTCTTATGATGTTTACAGGGGAAGGTTCAAATAATCTTTCGGGTATTACGATGGCGCTTTTCTTTTCCGCTTTGATTTACTGTATTTCAACCCTTGTATTTGTTATTATGAGCATTGGTATCAGAAGGGGACTTAATGATTTCTTAAAGCCGATAATTGCATGTATTGTTACAGGCGGACTTTCGATTCTTACGTCAACTCTTTTATATGAACATATATCAAATATTATTATTCTGCTTATCGGAATTATTATGTCTCTTGTTTTCTTTATTGTTGTTATGTCCGCTCTTCGCGGATTTTCCAAAAGAGAACTTGCAAGAATTCCGCTTGGCGGAAAGCTTATAACCTTCTTCTATAACAGCGGCAGGTAAGTATATGAAAATTGCTGTAA
>JAZLHJ010000022.1:0-68251 GCA_045616785.1 Lachnospiraceae bacterium | reverse complement strand
ATACATACAATTTCCATGTACTGGCTTCGATTCCGCGAATTGGTACAATTGGAAAGAATCACATTCAGAGCAGATTTAGGTTATCAATAAATCTGCTCTATTTAACTGCTCTGAATCTGATACTTTCCTAATGAATTATATAACATTTGGCGCAAAAATAAAAGGTGTTACAAGCCGTAACACCTTTTACATAATGTATTCTTTAATCCGAAAGACTATCAGATCTTGTTCTCAGAACCAAGAACGTACTTGATCTTATGAGCAACCATATCCTTAACAGCCTGACGAGCGGGCTTAAGGTACTGACGAGGATCAAAGTGATCGGGATGCTCAGCATAGTATTTTCTGATATTACCTGTCATGGCAAGACGGATATCTGAATCGATATTAATCTTACATACAGCAAGAGTAGCTGCCTTACGAAGCTGCTCTTCAGGAATACCTACTGCATCAGGCATGTTACCGCCGTACTGGTTAACCATCTTAACGAATTCCTGAGGAACTGAAGAAGATCCGTGAAGAACGATAGGGAATCCGGGAAGACGCTTGATACACTCTTCAAGAACGTCGAAACGAAGCGGAGGGGGAACAAGGATTCCTTCCTCATTACGAGTACACTGAGCAGCAGTGAACTTGTATGCGCCGTGTGATGTTCCGATAGCGATTGCAAGTGAATCACATCCGGTCTTATCAACGAACTCTTCTACTTCTTCAGGACGTGTATAGCTTTCTTTTCCTGACTCTACACAAACTTCATCTTCGATACCTGGAAGAGTACCAAGCTCAGCCTCAACAACAACGCCGTGAGCATGTGCATACTCACCAACCTCCTTTGTGATCTCGATATTCTCTGCAAAACGCTTGGATGAAGCATCAATCATAACTGAAGTAAATCCACCATCGATACAGCTCTTGCAAAGCTCGAAGCTGTCACCGTGATCAAGGTGAAGAGCGATGGGAATCTGAGGATTCTCGATTACAGCAGCCTCAACTAACTTAACAAGATATGTGTGGTTAGCATAAGCACGTGCTCCCTTGGAAACCTGAAGGATAACAGGGCTGTTAAGTTCTCCGGCAGCTTCTGTAATACCCTGAACGATTTCCATGTTGTTAACATTGAAAGCACCTACAGCATAACCGCCGTCATATGCCTTCTTAAACATTTCTTTGGTAGTAACTAATGGCATTTTTATATCTTCCTTTCATTATTGGTTAATAACTACGCCTAATAGTATAACAGATTTTTTCAAAAGATAAAGACTTCTTTAACCAAATTAATGTTTTTCTGTTTTACGCTATTTTTTACGCATTTTTATTCTGACCTTTTCAAGCGTTTGCCTTGAGCCCGTTATTCCGTCTTTTACAGCCTTTTCCTTCATTTCAAGCACCTTCAGCTTTTCCTTTGCTGCTTTTATCTCTTTACCTCATTGCTTAATCTTTTCCTGCTCATTTCTATCCAAGACAAAAGTGGTAAACATATTATTTTCCTTCCTCTTCTCTGTATTCATCAATCAGCCGTAAAATCTTGCCGGAATCTTCTTTGTATTCCATGGCAACACGCTTTATTTCTTCCATGCTCTCATCGGCAAGCTTCTGGTTATTCTCGATCTGTCCCCTTAAGGTCTGTCTTCTTACATTGTATTTATGCCTGATTTCCACCATCTCGGCAGGCTTAAGAAGTGCTTCATACTGATAAAGCCAGACAGTCGGATCGAAAAGATGGTATTTTCGAAGAATACGCATCATATCCTTCTGGAAGAAATCAAGGTCCTCCATAACTTTTGCATACTCGCTCCGAAGCTGCCTTTCTTTTCTGAAATCCTCAAGTGTCTTCTCGAGATTCTTACTCGAATCGGTGCCGAATTTTACATAATAATAATCAAGCAGGTTTGTATTATTGACATACCTTATCTTAACTCTGTTCTGCAAAAGAATGAGCTTATCAAGGTTGGAATTCATCCTCTCAACTTCCCGGTCCGCATCACGGAATCTGACAAAAATAACAGTAAGCACAAGTGCCGTAACAAGTGCCACAAGAATATATCCTATTCCCGTGTCCATACTGAGGAAAACCTTGAAAAGAACAAGCCCGAGTACACATATTATCATCGAGACAATGAACACTCTTGCAATGCTCCGCAGATTATTCATTGACTGCGCAGCCTCTTTTCTTATATATGTATAGGCCTGATGCTCCGCATCGAGCCTCTTAAGATCACGTCTTATAAGTTCCTGATAATTTTCAGCTTCGCGAAGCTTGGAAACTCCCTTTTCAAGTTCGCTTTCTTCAGCTTCTATTCTGTGATATTCACTGTCCGGCATCGAACCCTTATGTATCGGATTCGCATTCCTTGCCTGTTCAAGCGTCTCAAGGCTCTTTGCACATGCAAGAAGACTGTCCTTTTCTTCTTTCGGAAGACCATCAAGTTCCTCAATATCAACAAGATAGGACGTTACGGTCTGATATTCGCCGGAAAGCGACTTAATTGCTTCCTGCACATCGGCAATCTGTTCAAGAAGACTTTTAACATAACGTTCACGCTGAGATGAATCCTCCATATTAAACTGCGCAGGATTCACGCGAAAATCATAGTTACCGTCGTTTTCGTTTTCGACTTCTTCATATTCACTTTCATCCTGCTGCCATCTTCCGAACAGCTTTTTCCAAAAGCCCATTTATCTGTCTCCGGATTTTCTGTATTCGTTCTTAAGGTTAAAGGACAGTTCATCTACTCTGTCGTAAAAACCGTTATTCTTTAATTCGCACTCTTCCTCGAATTGAAGCGCCTTTTCATATTCTTCCGATAACAAATACTGCTCAGCGGTATCCTTTATCAGAAGCTCGGCCTCTTCCATAGCCTCCGGAAGTCCTCCGAAAGCAGCGACTTTGTTCCTTTGTTCTTCGGGTGTTCCGTGCATTTTGACAGTAATAAGGTAAGCAATCAGGCTTTCTCTCTGATAAGCCATTTTATATGCTTTTTCAAAAAGCTCTTCCGCATAATCATACAGGAAAAGTCTTGCGGCAGCTTTCCCCATCGAATAGTAAATCGATGCCGTAAGTGCAAGGTCTTTTCCTCTGACGTTTGCAAGAAGCATCTGGTAATCATTCAGTGCGCCGCCAAAATCTCCGGTATACGCCCTGTAATCTATTCTCTTCTTCCTTCTCTCGTATGTATTAAGCCTTCCGTTTTCCGAAATAATTCCCTTTATTTTTGCTATCTCCTCTTTGGAAGCATAGGAAACATATTCCAGAATTGTAATAACGAAAAGCCCGAAGGAATTGGCGCTGCGAAATACACTGAGCAGATTTCTTGCGAGCTCCCTCAGCCCAAGTTCCGAGTCGATCCACTCGATAAGGTCTGCCGACATCATATCTGCTTCCAGCACCTGCACATTCTTTATGAAGAAGAAACAAAGCTCTTCTATCGAATAAAGCCCGGGACTGTCATCCGAAAATCTATATGGAGTTTTTGCTTTCTTTCCAACACAAATTCTAACGCTGCTCATCAGATTTCTATCACATCTTCCAGTCTGTAATCCGTTGCTCTGAACAATTCTCCAAACCCAAGGTCTATAACCGTAAACCTCATATGACTTTCATCATCACACTTAAGAGAAAGTTCTATTCTTGATGCCTTTTCCGGTCTTTTCGGAAAATCCTCAAGAACCATCTGCAAATGTTTTGCATCCCTGCCGTTAAGCGGTGTAATTACAAATTTGATTGACGCCTCATCACCAAGAATAAGTTCTTCCTTTACATCTACTTCGTACCAGTTCTTACCTGCATCAAGAAGCGGATAATACTCTTCCCTGCCTTTTATCTCGGCAAGAATTCCGACATTTGCCTTAATCTTGTCCTTCCCGAGAAAGAGATATTTCTTGGACAGTTCTGTCTTCTCTCCCTTTTCCATGGCTCCGTAACATGCGCCCTTGCAGAAAAGATTATTTCCCTGAAAGCCCCTTCTGTTCGTACAAAGCTTCCTCATGGAGTCCCTGTAAATTTTACCGGTAAATCTCTCTCCGACAAGATAAACACTTGAGAAAAAATGATCCTCAAGAAGCGTGTCAAGTTCCTCCGACAAAAGGCTGTCAAGCTCCGCTGCCCTTTCTTCATAAGAAGGAGAATCCTCTCTGATTTCCGCAAAAATTTCACTGTCAAGACTTTTCTCTTCTATGAATGCCACCACGGGTTCGCATCTTCTGTTAAAGCTCATTAAATAGCTTTTACACTGTTCTCTTGAATCAAGAAGAAGAATTTCATGACTTCTTAATGCTTCCTGCTGGTGCATGACATATTCATAAAAGCTTTCCGAATAACTCCCGAAAAAAATATGCTCCTTATCCATTCCGAGATAATCGGCAACAACATTCATGACCTCGACCATTCTCGCATCCATAATATGTGTTGTTATCAAAAGATAATCAACCTGTTCGGAAGGATTCATGCTTATAAGGGAAAGACCTCTTTTTACGAAAAGAGCAAGAAGCCTTTCTGCTTCAAATTCTTCTCCGTCAAGTTCAATGGTCTCCTTGTCATAGGCCTTTGAAAGCAGTCTGTCTATTTCTACGCCTTCGCCTGTATGCTTTGCCACATCACTTCCGAAGAACCACTGATTAACCTCAAACCTTTTGCAAAGAATCGTCGGTATTCCGTATATCTCCTGCCCGGGGACAAGCGATACAGTCTCCGGTTCAGTTTTATCGGAGCGCATATAGCTTATCTGTGAAATTGTATCTCCAAGTTCAAATCCGACATAAAGCCGGCTCTTCTTATCTCGAAAAAGCATCCTTTTCTCCGAAGGAGAATAATTTCTCCATCATATATTGTTTCTCTGTATACTCACCGTACATCTTGCCAAATGCTCTGTAATCTTCAAGGTTTCTTGCCACCATAAGATCATTAAGCATCGAATATCTTGACGAACCGGATATGGCATCCGTGTCACTTTTAGTAATCGTACCGCTCTCAGTAAGCTGCTCTTCTCCGTCCGCTTCCTCGCAGATATAATACTGAAGTGTCTCACCGAAAAAGAGTACAAAAGAATGTACGAAAATGCCTTCATACATATTCTTCATGACCTGCATCTCATACGTTTCTTCATCTCCGCGTCCGCTTTCAATAACGTAATGAATCGTTACTCTTGCGCCCGGTGAAGTATGATACTCAATCATTGTCTTATCAAGAATTGTTCTTGCGGCGGGAAGAATATTTCCGTAATTCATAAAGAACGGGAAATAAATACCCCTTCCAAGGAAGTCACCGAGGAATTCCGTAACAAGTGTCAGAACCTCCTCGCCAATGTCTCCCTTTTCGGAATAAAACTTAAGATATGAAAGCTTACATACATCATGAAGCTTCTCGCCTCTGTAAAACAGTCTTGTAAGATATGTGAAAATCTCTTCTTCACAAACCTGTCCTTTTACAAAATAACCGTAGGACTCATTTGTAAGATAAGCAATTTCAACAAGTTTTCTTGCACCTTTCTTAACATAGGTATGGAAAAGTTCACTTTTCTCTCCTATGTAGAATCCGGTGTACATATGCTGCACAAGAATTCTCTCTTCAAGTCCTGTCACATCAATGTCAAATGATATACCGGCTTTCCATATGTCACGGAGATTTCGTGTCATGCCGTCATAGTAAGAGGCAAGATATCTCAGAATTGTATCGTCGTATTTTTTTCTCTCAAAAAGTCCGTAAGAAAGCAGAAGCAGCTTTGAATCCGGCTTATATTCATTTCTAAGAATAAGTCGGCTTATAAGGCGAACCTCGGAAGCAAGATCGATCTGACCGTCGCCGAATCTGCATATCCAGTCGTAAGCTTTTTCGTACATGCTTCTTCTTATGAGAAGTCTTATAAATTCTGCCCTTTCCTTCTCACCCATTTCCTCGGGAACAAGTCCGCCCAGAATCTCATCGGTTTCGTCTATCATGTCATTGTCATAATAGTACTGGGCAAGTCTTAAGCGGATATCCTGTCTGAATTTGGTTGTAAGTCTGTCTGATTCCCAAAGTCTTTTATAGCAGGCAGCGTTCTTGTCTGTAATTGTAACAGAGCCTCCGTTTCCTGCGCAGGAATACAGATCAAGGCCAAGATGATTGGCCACTCTTCCGTCAATCTCTTTGACATATTTACCCGGAATCATCAGATTCTCGCTGTCATAGGGCATATCCGAAATAAGTCTGTTTCCGTCACAGTCCTGAAGAAGAAGAGTGTAATCATTTCCGTAAATCGGAAGCGTGACCTTCCTGTCTATGACCGGATATATCATTTCCCCTTTAAGCTTGTCATATATAAGAACCGCCTGCGTAATCCTGTCGCTTAAAACGGTAATCTGTGTCGAGAAAATAATCGGAACAAGGCAGTTGTTAATATCTTCCTTAAGCATCAGCGGAACAAGCAGTTCCCTGTACAGATAAGCCAGATTTCGGTCTACATGTCCTTTTCTTATCTGGTCGAGGATAAAGCAGTCCATAATCGGTTTATAGGTTTCGTATATTTCAGGCATTTTGTCTTTGTATTTCAGAACGTTTACAAACAAAAATGCCTTTTTCTCATAATCAAGCTCACTGTGATATGCAAAATACATCACAACCATTTTGGGAAGCGGCTCCGCGTAATTCTCCGGAACAGACATCATGAAGAATTCAAAAAGTCTTGTTATGCGAAGTTCCCTGTCAACGGCAATCTTATACCATAAATATGCTTCATAATCTTTTCTGCCGCCCTGCATAAGCATGTTGCAGATAAGTGTAAGAGTCTCATCATCCTCTGCCCTGTCATAGCTTTTCTCAAGAATGTATAACAGTCTCTCGGAATAATTTTTTACCTTACCGCTTAATGTATGAATCTGGATAATCATATCTCTTCTTAAGAGATCTCTTTTGGCTGCGAAGGTAAGAATCTGAATCTCGAAAGCAGAAAGTTTATTTACAAGAGTTGGATTGGCATTAAGAAGAGAAATGGCTTCCGCATACAGAACAGGGCTTGTGCATCCGCCGTAGAACTGCTGCTCAATGAATATCCATTTCTTATAAGGGCTCTTTGAGAAGTCTTCCCTAAGATACAGAAGAAGCCACGCAATACGCCAGTTATCGGGATACTGTTCGTATATCTGCTCAACTTCCTCGGTAACCTTATCAACATAAGCCTCGTTTCTGTTAATAAGTGAAGTAAGATACAGATAATAGCACCACTCCTCGGGCTTTCTGTTACTGTACTCAAGTTCCGAAGCCACTCTGTCAAGAATCCAGCTCGCTTCGTTTATTCTGTCCTGCGTTATAAGAAGCTGCGCTCTGAACATCTTATAGGAATTTTTCTTCTCATCAAGAGAATTCATTCTGTCAATAATTTCTCCCGTTCTCTTAAGCCATATCTCAGAAGAAATTTTCTTAACCCTGAAGCTCACATAGAATTCCATCAGCTGATAAACAAGCTCTGAAAGTTCTCTTCTTACGCTTCTTCCGGGAGTTCTTGGAAGCGGTCTTGTAGCCAGAACATCAATACTTATATCTGTAAAAGCATTATAAATTCTTATTCGTCCGTAGTTATTGCCGGCATGAAGTCTTGAAGCATCAACATGGTACGCGAAATTGCAGATATTGCCAAGGAAGTCATCATCGCTGAGTACTCTTTTCTCGGTAAAAAGAAAATCCCCCTCGGTTTCAATCGCAAGCGCTGTGCATCCCCAGCCGTTTCTTGTCAGGGTAACACGTTCTTCTTCAACACCGAACGGATCTTCAACTCTTACACTGCTTTCCATCGGAATATATTCGATTTTCTGTTTCTTATTAATCTCAACAAGAAACTCGTCAACATTGAATTCATTGCTGCGAACACGGGAAAGGCCCCTGTACGCGCCAAGATATCTTAAATCACTTCCGTGGAAAACCGAGACAAAATCAGGATGATAGAAAAGATTTACGGCTTCACTCCAGTTGGATCTTGCAAGATTTGCAAAATGAAACAGATTCTTTATCGGTCCCATCGATGAGCTGAGAACTCCGTGGGCTATTGAAACCATA
Organism: Lachnospiraceae bacterium; assembly: GCA_045616785.1. GTDB lineage: Bacteria > Bacillota > Clostridia > Lachnospirales > Lachnospiraceae > Merdinaster. Next base: position 60,225 of record JAZLHJ010000022.1, on the reverse strand, counting down.
AACGGAATTGAATATTCTCCGGCACTGGAAACAATTGAGAAAACGCCTTTTTCGGTATCTCCTTCTTCCATTCCTTTAGCGGAAAAACTATAGAAAATTTCTGCTCTTGTACCCTCGAACGAAGAAGTAAGACAATTCATTCGTATGGAATCGGAGAAAACATGGCCGCTGACAATCGTATCGGAAGAAGACTCAATAATAAAGCTTCCCTGAATACTCTCGCCTCTTCTGAGGCTCAGTTCAATTCGACAAACCGACAGATTAAGTGCGCCCGTTTCGTATTCAAATTGTCCCTCTGCAATTCTCTCCAAAACCTTCTGCAATGTACTTACCCCTTAATAGAAAAAGAAAACTTGGTGCGATGCCGCAAAGCAGTCTGCACCAAGTTTTATTATAAAAGATATGACATGTAAACTCAAGGTAAAACTACACCCCAATAGGTATTATCTCCACTCTTTCAAGGAGTTTGTTAATAAGCATCATTGAAGCAGGCGATGTACCTTCTGTTGTAACCGCGCCCGCAGAAGCAGCTATGGCAAAACGCATTCTTTCTTCCATTTTCCATCCTTTTTCAGAAGCATACGCAAATGCTGCCACAAGGGCATCACCCGCACCTACGGTTGAATGTGTTTCAACATAAGGAGACGGACCGTAGAATGCCCCCTTTTCAGTTATGAAAATAGCGCCGAGATTGCCAAGTGATACTATTACCTGCCTTATTCCTTCATCATGCACTGTCCGGCCCATTGAATAAGCCCGCGCAACCATTTCCTTATCTTCAAAGTCAAGTTCCCCCGGAAGAGAATTCACTATCTTCTCATCACCGGTTATATTCTCATTTCTCTCACTCATAAGAGCGGAAAGTTCCTCGAAATTGGGCTTTATCATATCCGGCTTTGCATAAAGAACTTCACGAAGCAGCTCACCGTCTGCATCGGCAAAAACAAAAGCACCTTTTTCCCGGGATAGCGTTGTCAGCTTTTTATAGAAATCGGCAGGGACACCTTTGGGAATACTTCCGCTTAAAACCACGATATCACCGACTTTTATCATTTCTTCAAGTCTGCTGCAGAAAAGTTTAAGCTCTGCCTCTGTAATCTCAGGTCCGGGCTCATTTATCTCGGAAACCCTGCCGTCATCATCAACTACCTTAAGATTTGTTCTCGTTCCGCCTGTTACGTGAGTAAACTCATGTTCAATAAAAAGCTTGTCAAGAGTTCCCTCAATCTGCCATCCTGCCATTCCGCCAAGAAGACCGACAGCCACGCTTTCCCCACCAAAGCTTCTGATTGTCTTACTGACATTTATTCCTTTTCCGCCGGCATCCTCGCGAACAGCCTTAACGCGGCTCAGACCGCCTACATTCAGGCGGTCTACGCGTACTGTTTTATCTATAGCCGGATTTAAGGTTACGGTTATTATCATACCTTCTCCTGTATATTACTGTGCAAGAAGCATCATAATCTTATTGGTTCTTGCAACAAACTTTGTCATTGCCTCAGGCTCAAGAGGTGCCTGCTGAATAAGGGCAAGATCATAAAGCTGCTCGCAGATGACATTAACATTATCGCCGTCTTCATGCTCAAGTACATACTGTACAAGCTTATTGCCTGCATTAAGAGTAAGCGTAATGCCCTCTTTTCCCATTCCTCCCATATTCATACCGGGCATGGAATACATCTTCATCATATCCTGCATACGTCTTGTCTCTTCAGAAAGAGTAACCATTGACGATACTTCTTTGTTCTTAAGGTTCTCAAGCTTAACGGTAATGTTGTCCTTCTTAATGATTTTCTTGAAAAGCTTCTCAATTTCCTTACTCTTCTCGTCAAGTTCTTCCTGCGCTTTTTTGCTTGTCTTTGCCTTAAGGTCATCACCGAGATCCGAATCGATTCTCTTAAAGCTTATTCCCTCATTCCTGGATTCAAGCTGGCTGATAAACGGCTGATCGATATTATCTTTAAGAACAACAGCATCCTTCTTTGCTTTTCTGAACATATTTATGTACTGACTCTGCTGAATCTCGTCTGTTACATAATAAATTGTCTTATCCTTTTTGGTCTCCTCAGAAGCCTCTTCCGAATCGGTTATCTCTTCGGTTTCCACCTTCTCACCGCTTTCAACATCCGTTGCGGCATTCTCTTCATCTGTATCAACAGGTTTTACTTCAAGGCACTCGGGAAGTGTCATATATTTGCCGTCGAGATTCTTAAAGAGAATATAGTCTGTCATCTTCTCACAGAACTTGTCATCCTTAAGACATCCGAATTTGATAAACGGACTGATATCATCCCAGTACTTCTCATATTCTTCCTTCTCCGTCTTGCACATACCGGAAAGCTTGTCAGCAATCTTCTTGGTTATATACTCGGAAATTTTCTTGACGAAACCGTCATTCTGAAGAGCACTTCTTGATACGTTAAGCGGAAGGTCCGGACAATCAATAACACCCTTAAGAAGCATCATGAATTCGGGAATAACTTCCTTTATGTTATCTGCAATAAATACCTGATTATTGTAAAGTTTTATTGTTCCCTCAATTGACTCGTATTCCATATTAATCTTGGGGAAATAAAGAATTCCCTTAAGGTTAAAAGGATAATCCATATTGAGATGAATCCAGAACAAAGGCTCCTTATAATCTGCAAATACCTTACGGTAAAATGCAATATAATCTTCCTTCTTGCATTCCGAAGGATTCTTTGTCCAAAGAGGACATGTATCGTTAAGAAGTTCCGGTCTTTTCTCAATTTTGAGTTTCTTCGGGTCGCCTTCTTTTTCAGGTGCAATCTCCTCAATTATGACATCAGTGTCAAGTTTTTCGGATTCCTCGATTGTCTGCGTATCCTTCTTCTCTTCCTTTGAAATAAAGATTTCATATGGCATGAAGGAACAGTATTTTCTGATTACTTCCTTTGCTTCATACTCATTGCAAAACTTAAGACATTCTTCCGAAAGGAAAAGAGTAATAGTGGTTCCGACTGTAGTCTTGTCACCCTCCTCCATGTCAAATTCCGTACCGCCGTCACACTCCCAGTGAACAGGCTTTGCACCTTCCTTGTAAGAAAGTGTATCGATATGAACTTCATCCGAAACCATAAAAGCAGAGTAGAAGCCGAGACCGAAATGACCGATAATCTGATCGTCTCCTGCCTTGTCCTTATACTTGGAAATGAAATCGGTTGCTCCGGAAAAAGCAATCTGATTAATGTATTCTTCCACTTCCTCCGCAGTCATACCAAGACCGTTATCAATGAAGGTAAGTGTTTTCTTCTCGGGATTAACGAGAACGTCAATTCGTCCTTTATAATTCTCAGGGAGTTCATACTCACCCATCATATCAAGCTTCTTAAGCTTGGTAATAGCATCGCATCCGTTTGAGATAAGTTCTCTGTAGAAAATATCATGGTCGGAATAGAGCCACTTTTTGATAATCGGAAAAATATTCTCGCTGTTGATTGATAAACTTCCGTGCTTTGTTTCCATTTTGCAAATCTTCCTTTCAAATACTCTGGCAAAGTTTATATCGCCTTCGCCGTTTTTCGTCAGTGGTTAATATATCTGACAAAAATAAGTTTATAGCCGTAAAATATGAAAGTCAAGAATGAATTAGCACTCGGAATGTCCGAGTGCTAACAAATCGTCTGAAAAGCCCATATCTTGCGGATTCTTTCAATTATTAATTTTCTATAAATCATCGGAAACAGTATAGTTCCTGTCAAAAATTTCAAAAAAAGGGGCTTTCACTATGGATGAGTTTGCTCCAAGATTTATTTCCTCCCAGACGACCTCATTCAGGTTCTTTGTAAGTCCTTTGATGAACTCATCATAACGCTCCTCAAAAACAGTCTTTCTTCTTTTCTCAAGAGTCGCGATTTTATTATTCTCAATCTCTTCCGCGTCGGAAGTTCTTATGCATTTTATTATTTCATATCCTTCGTCTGTTTCGATAATGTCCGAAACCGCCCCGATATCAAGCGAAAAACATGCTTCTTCAAATTCAGGGTTTCTTTCACCTCTTGCTACAACAATCTCATTCTCACTGCTTTCATTGTACATAAGCATAAGTGACTCGAAATTGGAAAAGTCCTCCATAATTTCTTCTTTTATTCTTTCTGCCCTTTCCCGGGCATCATCTGAATCATTTCTGATAAGGATGTGTGAAACGGTGACAAGTCTTGCTTCATCATCACTTATTTCGGGATTAATATCCTTTATCAGATATTCATAGAGCTTGTCCGCAAGTGCATATTCCTCATACATTGCAGTAATTGTGTCAAGAGAAGTATCGAGGAATAACAGTTCTTCATCGGAAAGAAGATCAAAATATTCTTTTCCTGCTTTTACGCACATAGCTCTCTCATCCTCTGTAAGAGATACTCCTTCATCTCTTGCCATAAGATTAAGCGCTTTTATTCTTGAAAGTCTTGCGAGCACTGTGCTTCGAAGACTCTCTTCTATTGTGACGCCGTCAAAATCCTTCGAAAGAATATCGCTGTCAAAGGCCCTGACATATTTCCGTCCGGCTTCCGAAAGATAAATCTTTGCTTCAGGTAAAGTGCAGGATATATCGTCTATTCTGAATACCTCATCTTTGGAAAAACCCGTAGTCAGAACAACTTTTGTTTCCGATGTGGCCTTTTCGTTTTCGCCACTTTCTTCACTCTTTGAGCACGCCACTTCTGCAATAAGCAAAAAAGAAAGACATAGAAACGATAATGTCTTTCTTAATAACTTTCCAAATTGTTGTCTCATAAACTCTCGTTACCCGTAAGAAGAATTCCTTCACGATTTCTCACCGCTTCAATGAATTCGTTAATGTCTGAAAGTTTTCTGCCAAATGCCATTCCGCCGCCAAGCATATTCACGCTGTGAACATCGGAACCGGCAGTTCTTAAAAGATTATTCTCCGAGGCATACTTTTCTGCCATGTCATCCCATTCAGGTATGTTATGACTTTTCGAAAGCTTCGAAGAATGAGTTGCATTCACAGTCTCGGCGCCGTCGGAAAATTCGGGAAATACCCTTACCTCGGGAATATAATCCTCTTTCCTGTAAGGATGTGCCTGAATGACAAGTCCGCCGGACTTTTTAACAATTTCATACTGCTCGGGAATTGTGCAGCCGTTAATCTCCGGATGTGAATAAAGCCAATCTTTATCAAGTCCGAAAATCAGAAACTCTGTTCCTCGAAAACCGGATTCCCATCCGAAGAATACCTGCAATCCGATTTTGTCACCTTCTGCTTTTGCATTCTCATAACCTTTGCAAAAACCGTCAACCCATTCCTTCCAGGGAAGATTTGTGTCGACTGCCGTATTTCCGCCAATAAAATGATTTGTAACAATTATTCCCGTATATCCTGCTTCAAAAGCCGCCCCGGCCATTTCCGTGCCTGATGAAACAGCACACTTTGAACCTTCATTTGTATGAAGATGGGTTTCATATACATAAGGGCATTCGGGATTAATAACAAGTTTCATGTCTATTTCACTTTCCCTGCTTATTTCTTTTTTCTCTCATATTTCAGAAATACATACGGTATATCAAAATATGTCTGCTCATCGGAGTCAGCGGTAATTTCAAAATCAGGATCCGAATCAAGATTCGGGAAATACGCATCCGCCTCGTATTCATGGTCAATTTTGGTAACATGAACGGTATCGCAGTACGGAAGCATCTGCTTATATACGGACTCGCCTCCGATAATGAATACATCATCAGTATTATATTTCTTCAGCTCTTCAAGAAGTTCATCGATATCATGCACAATGACAGCGCCTTTAACTTCAAGATTTCTGTTATGCGACAGAATAATGTTGGTTCTGTTGGGAAGCGGAAGCCCCTGCGGAAAGGTATCAAGAGTCTTTCTTCCGAGAACAACAACCTTTCCCGTTGTCATCTGTCTGAACATTTTATGGTCATTGGGAATGCTGACAAGAAGCTTATCACCGTTTCCTATTGCCCAGTTATTATCAACTGCTACTATTGCATTCATTTCTTACTGTCTCCTTAAATTGCTATCGGAATATTCTCTATCTGCGGACCTGTAACGTAATTCTCGACCTTCACATCATCTCTTGTAAACCGGTAGAAATCATGAATATCGGGGTTCAGCGTGAATTTCGGTGCATCAAACTGAGGTCTTTCGATAAGTTCTTTGACAAGCGGAATGTGTCTGTCATAGATATGTGCGTCTGCAATTACATGAACAAGTTCGCCGACTTCCATATCGCACACCTGCGCAAGCATATGCACAAGAACAGCATACTGTGCCACATTCCAGTTGTTGGCGGCAAGTACATCCTGCGAGCGCTGGTTCAGAATTGCATTAAGTACGAGCTTATTATTTTTGCCCTGCGTAACATTAAAAGTCATACTGTAAGCACAGGGATAAAGACGCATCTCCGAAAGGTCCTGATGGACATATATATTTGTCATTATACGTCTGGAAAAAGGATTATTCTTAAGATCGTAGATAACCCTGTCAACCTGATCCATCATACCTTCTTTGTATTTATGTTTGATACCGAGCTGATAGCCGTAAGCTTTTCCGATTGAACCCTCTTCATCTGCCCACTCATCCCAGATATGGCTGTGAAGATCATGAATATTATTGGACTTTCTCTGCCATATCCAGAGCATTTCGTCTGTCGCACTCTTAAGGGCGGTTTTTCTGAGTGTGATAAGCGGAAATTCCTCTGCGAGATTGTAACGGTTTACAACACCGAATTTCTTAATCGTATATGCCGGCGTTCCGTCCTCCCAGTGAGGTCTTACCTTTTCACCCTCGGTACTTGTACCGTTCTCGATAATATCACGGCACATATCAACAAACACTTTGTCTGCGTAACTCATCTCTGATCTATTCCTCTCTGTCCCATTTATCCGCAAGAGATTTAATCTGGTCTGCGAATTTCGCAAGGTCTTTATTTGCTCCGCCCTCATTCTTCTTAATAACAGCAAGAAGGTGCTGGCCTGCGGCAAGAAGTCTTGCAAATACATCGCTCGAAGGTCTGGCTGTTTTCTTCTTAACGGCAATAGGCGCAGCCTCATATTCAATAACGCCCTTTTCCAGATCGAATCTCGAGCCCGAATAAGGAGCCCAGGCATCATATCCGTATTCTTCCTTCAGACATGCTGCGAAGGAATCTGTAACCGAATCTTCGCCGTGAACGATAAATACCTTGGCGGGTTTCTTCTTAAAGCAGTTTATCCATTTAATAAGTCCGTCTTTGTCTGCATGTCCCGAAAGACCTGCAAGGGTAACTATATTGGCTTTAACTCCGATTGTCTCACCGAAGAGCTTTACCTCGGGAACTCCGTCGACAATCATTCGTCCGAGAGTACCGACAGCCTGATAACCCACAAAAAGAATCGTACACTCCTCACGCCAGAGGTTATGCTTAAGATGATGTCTGATACGACCTGCCTCGCACATACCGGATGCGGAGATAATAACCTTCGGGACATCATCAAAGTTAATCTGTTTGGATTCATCACTTGTAATTGCAAGATTAAGTCCCGGGAATGTAATCGGATTAATGCCCTTTCGTACCAGTGCCATTGCTTCCTCATCGAAGCAGTCAGCAATATTCTTCTGGAAAATTCCCGTTGCCTCAACTGCAAGCGGGCTATCAACATACACAGGGAAATTCGGATAATTCTTAACAAGCTTATCCTCTTTTATCTGTCTGATAAAATAGAGAATCTCCTGCGTTCTTCCTACCGCAAATGAAGGAATAACAACATTTCCGCCCTTCTCGAAGGTCGTAGATAAAAGTGCTGCCAGTTCCTTTACATAATCTACTCTTTCCTTTGTATGCAGTCTGTCTCCGTACGTAGATTCCATAAGTACGTAGTCTGCTTCTTCTGTCGGAATCGGATCCTTAATAAGCGGCTGATCCATATTCCCGATATCTCCGGAAAAAACAATTTTCTTATCTATACCATTCTCTGAGAGCCACACTTCTATGCTGGCAGAACCGAGAAGATGTCCGATATCCGTAAAACGGATCTTAATTCCGTCGCATACATTTACTTCTTTACCGTATGAGCAGGGAGTAAGCAGCTTAATTGTGCCGTCTGCATCTTCAAGAGTATATACAGGTTCTACGGCATCATGGGCAGAACTTCTTTTGGCTTTTCTGTTCTTCCATTCAGCTTCCTGCTGTTGGATGTGTGCACAGTCACGAAGCATTATCCCGCACAAATCTACCGTTGCATGGGTGGCAAAAATCTGTCCCCTGAATCCGTGCGCATATAAAAGCGGAAGCATTCCCGAATGGTCGACATGCGCATGTGTCAGAAACACATAATCAATCATCGATGCCGATACCGGGATATCTGCATTTTCAAAAAGATCAACGCCCTGCTGCATACCGTAATCAACAAGAATATGCTTTCCGCAGGCCTCCAGATAATGACAGCTTCCGGTTACTTCATGAGCTGCCCCGACAAAAGTAAGTTTCATATTCTGATTCCTCCTTCTCTCTATAACCGCCACCCGGCAGAATTGACCCCATAAATATATGTATATTTTATCACAATTCATATTGTTTTAACATACGTGTTTTATTCTTTGTCAGACTATTCAAGACAAAATGAGTAAAAAAAGAACTATTCAATTTAATGTAATAATAGTATAATTACTATGTATTTTTGTACGTTCGTACGTGGAGGGACATATGAGCAGTGGATTAATTTATACCAACAGCAACTGTATCGGTTGCAATAAATGTATATCGGTTTGCTCCTCCCAGGGTGCATGTGTTGCAGAAATGGTCAGCGGTCAGAACAGAATCACCGTAGACCCGGACCGCTGCATTGCCTGTGGGGCTTGTCTTCACGTCTGTGAACATCATGCAAGAGGTTACAAGGATGACACCGATTCATTTTTTGATGACCTTGAAAAGGGCGAACAGATATCGGTTCTTATAGCCCCTTCTTTTATTGCAAATTATCCCGAAGAAGCAAGTGCCGTACTCGGCGGACTTAAAAAGCGCGGTGTAAATCATTTTATTAATGTTGCCTTCGGCGCCGATATTACAACCTGGTGTTATCTGAATTACATTAACGAACATAATTTCAAGGGCGGAATATCACAGCCCTGCCCTGCTGTTGTCGGATATATCGAAAGGCATATACCCTCTCTTATTCCGAAGCTTTTCCCTATTCAGAGTCCTCTTATCTGTGCTGCGATTTATGCAAGAAAGATTATGGGAATAACGGACAAGCTTGCATTTATTTCCCCCTGTATAGCCAAAAAGCTTGAAATCGAAGACCCTCATACACACGGTCTTGTATCATATAACGTAACCTTTGATCATCTCATGAGGTATGTAAGAAGAAACTACGTTATCGGAGAGCCTGTTAATACGGAAATCGAATACGGGCTCGGTCTCTCTTTTCCGACTCCCGGAGGTCTTGAGACCAATATTCGTTATTTTCTCGGCCAGGATGCCTATGTGCGTCAGATGGAAGGCGAGAAAAGAATGTATGCCTATCTTGAGAATAATAAACGTGCTCTTGCCGGAAACGACTCACCGTTTGACTGCGTAGATGCACTTAACTGTTCTTCGGGCTGTCTTTACGGAACAGGATGCGAAACCGCACGCGGCATAGGCGATGACGTACTGTGCAGTCTCTTGAAACAAAACAGTGAAAACCTTAAGAGAAAGAAGAAAAACAAACTCTGGTCCTATAAAACGCCTCTTGAAAAGAGGTTAAAGCTTCTTAACAAACATTTTAAGATGCTTGACCCGAATGATTTTGTCAGGGAATACACAGACAGGTCGGCACAATGCTCATATAAGATTCCTTCATGGAGTGAAGAGAATGACATCTTCATCTCAATGAAAAAATATTCTCCGGAGGACAGACAGATCAACTGTGGCAGATGCGGTTATGATACCTGCCGCGGCATGGCCAAAGCCATATATAACGGTTTTAATACAATTACAAACTGTGTATATTACATCCGTCACGAGATGGATGAGCAGCGACATCAGGCAGCAATCAATAAGGCACAGGATGAGGCAAAGAGTTCTTTCCTTGCCAATATGAGCCATGAAATCCGTACTCCGATTAACGGTATTCTCGGTATGAATGCGATGATTCTCCGTGATTCAACCGATTCACAGATTCTGGAATATGCCAACAACATCAAGGACGCCGGAAGAGGTCTTCTTTCAATCGTTAATGATATTCTTGATATTTCCAAGATTGAAGACGGTAAAATGGAAATTGTTCCAACAGACTACAAGCTTTCGGATGTAATAAAAGAAGCCTTTAATATGGTTAACTTCAGGGCAACGGATAAAGGACTTGCCCTAAGAGTATATAACGATGTTAACATACCGAATAAACTTAACGGCGATGAATTCAGAATAAGACAGATACTTACCAATCTTCTGACAAACGCCATTAAATATACAAATGAAGGTTCTGTCGTTCTGAATATGACCTTTGACAGAGTTTCCGATAAAGAAATCAAACTGCGCATATCAGTTAAGGATACCGGTCAGGGAATATCCGAAGAGAATCAGAAGAAACTCTTCGAAGCCTTTACACGATTTGATCTCAAGCAGAATCAGACAGTTGAGGGAACAGGTCTCGGACTCAGAATTACCAAGCAGCTTGTTGAACTTATGAAAGGAAGTATTACAGTTCAAAGTGCAGTCGGTGTAGGTTCGGAGTTCACTGTTACAATTCCGCAGCAAGTAACGGAAAACGTACCTATCGGTTCATTTGATGAATATTCAAAAGCCGATTCAGCCAAGCACGTAACAAAGCTTGCTTCCTTCAGGGCACCAAATGCCTGTGTTTTATGCGTTGATGATGTACTTGTTAACCTGAAGGTATTTACCGGACTTCTCAAGAAATCAGGAATGACAATTGACGCTGTAAACTCAGGAAAAGCAGCCATTCAAAAAGCTGTAGAACGAAAATATGATATCATTTTCATGGATCATATGATGCCGGAAATGGACGGAATCGAGGCGATGAAGCATATTAAGACTTATCCCGATTCCAAGAATGCAGATACCGTTCAAATTGTACTCACAGCCAATGCAATAGCAGGAATGCGTGAAAAATATCTCGAGGAAGGTTTTACAGACTGTCTGTTCAAACCCGTCGATCCCGTTAAACTTTGCGAAGCACTTGACAAATATATACCACACGAAAAAATCGAGGCCTGAAAGCCTCGATTTTCTTTATTCTTTTCCGTTCCAGCAATAGGTACAGAGCTTACATTTATCTATTCCGACAGCCTCGAGCATATCATCAAGTCTGTTAAACTTAAGGCTCGTAAAGCCCATTTCTTTTCTGATTTCTTCCACCATTTTCTCATATTCGGGAGTATCGGGATCTGAATACTTCTCAAGAACCTCTTCTGTAACATTCCCGTTTTCAAGTCTTTCTATCACTCTTCTCGTAATAAGATCCATTTCGGAGGAAGATCTTGAGAAATTAAGATACTTACAGCCGTATAAAAGAGGAGGACAGGCAGGTCTGATATGAACTTCTTTTGCTCCGCTCTCATACAAAAATTCCGTAGTCTCCCTAAGCTGTGTTCCTCGTACAATTGAATCGTCGATGAGAAGCAGCTTCTTATCCCTTATGAGTTCCTCAACAGGAAGAAGCTTCATTTTGGCAATAAGGTTACGCTGGCTCTGAATTGTCGGCATAAAAGATCTCGGCCAGGTAGGTGTATACTTGATAAACGGTCTTGAAAAAGGAACACCCGATTCGTTGGCATATCCGATTGCATGCGGAATACCCGAGTCCGGAACACCTGCAACCACATCCGGCGTTGTGTCATCCCTTCTTGCCATTGCAGCTCCGCAGCGATATCTCATACCTTCAACACTTACGCCTTCATAAGCACTTGAAGGGTATCCGTAATATACCCAGAGGAATGTACATATCTTCATATCTTCTCCGGGTTTTACAAGAGTTGTACAGCTATCAGGTGTTATAAGTGCTATCTCACCGGGACCAAGTTCGTGACTGTCTGTATATCCGAGATTTTTATAAGCAAAATTCTCGAAGGATGCACAATATGCGCCCTCCTTCTGTCCTATGACAACAGGAGTACGTCCCTTGTTATCTCTTGCAGCAAATATTCCTTTTTCGTTCATAAGAAGCAGTGACAGCGAACCATCGATACTGTCAAGTGCATACTTAATTCCGTCAATCAGATTATCCTGCTGATTAATAAGCGAAGCAACAAGCTCTGTCGGATTAATGTCACCGCCGCTCATCTCAAGGAAATGTGAATGATTCTTATCAAAAAGTTTTTCAACAAGTTCGTCTGTATTATTTATCTTGGATACAGTAGTAAGCGCATATGTTCCGTGATGTGAACGAACCATAAGCGGCTGAGGCTCATAATCGGAGATACATCCGATTCCAAGATTTCCTGCCATGCCCTGAATATCTTTGTCAAATTTAGTTCTGAACGGGGAATTCTCGATATTATGAATCGCACGGTTAAAGCCTTTCTCACCAAGAACAGTCATTCCCGCACGTCTTGTTCCGAGATGCGAATGATAATCAATTCCAAAGAATAAGTCGAATACGCAGTCTTCTTTTGCTGCGACGCCAAAAAATCCACCCATGTAAATCTGCCTCCCTTACTCAAGAAAAGTCCTTCCCCATTTTAGCAAAAAGGAGAAGGACTTACAAATACTATTTTATTTCTTTTTCTTCATATCAAGTGGACGTACATCAAGTTTGATGTCTCCGAAATCAATATCAAGCTTTTCAATATCAAGGAAAACATTTTTAGAGATATCTTTGGGTCCTTCCTTCTCGAACTCTTCGATATATTTCTCCTTCTCCTCCTTCCATGCCTTTTCGAGCTCTTTTCTATCAGCTTCGATATCAACATTTGATTCGGTGTATTCCCCTTGTTCCTTGGGGAAATTGAATATCTCAAAGGTATAATCATGTCCCTCATGAATCCGGTTGTAATAATCATCAAGTATACTTTCAGCACGTTTATAAGTTTTCTTTTTGGTTACAACCTTCTCTTCATCAAGATACAGTTTTTGATAAGTGCCGAGAGCATCATTTCCTTCAAAAGCAGACATTTTCTTTACAAAATCAAGAGCTCTGCTAAGAAGTTCAAGATCGAGAATTGTTTCTCTGTTTAATGCTCCTTCTGCAAAATCCTTTTCATTCAGCTCAAGTCTATTGTCAAGACTTACATCATCCTTAAGCTGGAAGCTGAGAAGACTCGCCATAGCCTTCGTATACGCATCGCGGCTACTGCTTTTACCGATAATTTCATTCATCTTTTCACGATCTGTCAGAGTAAGGAAGGTCTGTTTTCTCATTTCTTCATTTACTACGTGACCGGATCTTGCACGGTCTGTAGATGAATCAAGAATTGTTCTGTTCTGGAGAACAGTAACAAGTCTTTCGGGGTTCTTATCCATTATTTCCTCAAAATCCTTAATAATATTACTGTTCTTAGGAAGGTTGTCAAGTACAGCCTTCTTAAAATCATTCGCGCTGTTAATACCCAAAAGGACTTTATCCGAAGTACGGTTATTAAGCATTCCGTATCTTATGCCGGCATACGGATTATTAAGATAATTCCAGTTTCTGTTAATATTCGCCCTGCATTTCTCTTCGCAGAACTTAAGGAATTCTCCCGCCTCTTCGAATATCTTGGTATTAAACTTGCCCTTCAGATTAAGAAGCCTGTCAAGAGCAGGTTTATAGGCAATCTTATCCTTAATTTCCTGACCGCTCAAAAGCTTTGCAATTGAGCATATTATTTCGTCAGAGGTCTCTCCGCCTTTTTCTCTGTCTTTTCCAAGAAGTCTTGTGGACAATAGTTCGTCATTTACTCTTATTCCGACAGGAAGCGCCAGAACAAGGGCAAATGCCTTCTGTTCATTATCAGTCATGGAAGAAAATCTCTTGTAGTCAGAATAACTTACATTCTGCTTAATAAGATTAAGGAACTCAGCTCTTGTCTTGTCACCTTTTGCACCCTTTCGCTCCTCTGTTTCCTCGCTTCCTACATTACCGTATTTCATCATTCCTGTTCTGTAGATAAGCGCTTCTGCGAACATTTTATTTGACAGAAGCGTTTCGACTTCCGAATCAATGACTCTAATCTGTGATGAGCTCTCCTCTTCCTTAACAAGATTGTAAGCCATCATATATTTCTCCATTTCCTTCTTTAGAATCTGAAGATTCTTTATGTCAGTATTTGCATACAGTTTGTCTACCGCTTTCCCGACTGCATGGCTGATGTTATCCATTGATGAGAAATATCTTACGCGTTTCTGAACATCGGCAAGAACAGAAGGACCTTCAGCAAAAAGCATATATCTGAGAACTTCTACATTGTCATTAAGTTCGGCAATAACATCGCTCTTACCGGTAAATACCTTGTCGCGAAGTTTCACAAGTTTATCTATCTCCCCGTTAATATCCTCATAATTCTTCTTGGCATCCAGAACTCTGGTGCGGCTTTCATCTCTTCTGTCATCGTTCATATTATCTATCAGGCAGTTTCGACATATCAGATACATCACAAGTTTCTTATCTTCAATGTCATTCCCCGGAAGGAGTTTACCTTCAGCAAGGAATTTAATTGTATCAAGAATTCCTCTTGCATTTTTCCTTGCAGTGTCACCACCCATAACATTTCCGATATTAAGCTCATTGACCATACCGAGAATGAAAGAACCCCATTTCTTATTGCCAAGAATCTCATCCCTCATTTTTCCATCTTCACAGATAGCATCATAATTAAATGTTTCCTTTATGTACATTTTAAAGGAATTTGGGTTCGTTATATCGTTACTGTTCTTCTCTTCTTCGGAAAGCCTTGAATATGCTACCGGGGAATATGAGTTATATTTAAGCCTTCTTCCGTTGTCAATACGCTGATTAATCTTGGAATACATGTTATTTCCCTTGATAATCATATCGTTTATCGATGCGGCAATTGAAGCTCTCTCAACGTCCTCGTCAGGAATTGTCCTCATTTCGTCTGTAACGCGGATAAATGTACAATGATCTGTAACATAAGAGATGTATTGCGGTAATCTTCTCTTAAACTCTCCTGCATCGCATTCTGCTATATGATCGTCAAGATAACGGTCAAGCTCTTCCTTGTAGGTGATTTTACTTGCCTGACCTACGATCCCCATTACAAGTTTTGCGGAAACAGCCTGATAAAGTTTATCACTTTCTTTTATTTTTGTGTTTTCCGCTCTCCTGTTAATCAGCTTTTTAATAGTAGTTTCCAGCAGATTGGTATTAAAATACGGTTCCATGGAAATAAGTCCGCGGGTGTTTAATATTCCGAGATCCGAAAAAGCACGCTCGTACTTTTTCCTTTCTTTTTCATTCTTTTTCAGAATACTTTCAATTCTCCCGAAAATCGATTCACCGTTACTATCTTTCTTCTGATAGAAATCTCCGGAAAATGACTTATATTCTTCTTTGATATCATCCTGCGTTTTTCCTTTAAACTCACCCTTAATCATTCTTTCATTAACGTGATAAAGGAACATAACCTTCTCATACGGAGTAATTTTACCTGCTTCTCGATTAAAATATTCTTCTACTTCGGAAAATTCTTCCTTATAAACTTTGTCCAGGTATTCAAGCGGCTTGTCGGAAACAGTTATATTTACCCAGTATGACTTACGTTTCTCGAGAACATGTATATACGGGCGAAGTCTTTCATATTCCTTGGAGGACGTTATAAGGCCATAGTCATACTGCGTTTCTTCGACTCTCGTTTGCTGTGTACGATAGTACTCGAGTCCCCGGATAAATTCCTGATTATTTCCAACGCCGTATCTTACTCTGCTTTCTTCCTCTATACGCTTTTTCTCGTTTTCGGAATCCTGAATATATTTATCGATTTCATTAAACAGTACATTGTTTCCATTCAGTATTTTGTCCGCCATTTTTGTATTCAGGAAATGAAGATATACATCATTTAACACTGCAACACATTTATCTTTCAGTATATTTCTTTCTTTAACAGTACCGGGAAGCTGGAACTTATAAGCTGTCTCATCAAGACTTTCAAGATTTTTCATAAGTTCAGGGTCTTTTTTAATACCTTTTCCACCTTCCTTAATAATAGTTGCCTTATGCTTCTTAATTTTCCCGTTCAGAACCGCTCCTTTTTCAATGTACAGCCTTTCTCCGGCATTAGCCTTTATACACATGGCTGTTGCGTTTCTGTAGAGTCTGCTGCGTTTGGAAAGATAATTTTTTCTGTCTTCTTCAGACATTTTACCGGCCGCACCAATCGAGAACGTATTGTATATCTGTCCTTCGACTATTCTGTTATTGCTGACTGTCTCAAGTGCAATTTTCCTGAGCTTTTTATTATATTCATTCTGATTGTCAGTATTTGCAAATACTCCCTCATTACCCGAACCTATGCCAAGAATTGCATTATCATTACCAAGAAGCATAAGTTCCGCTGCAATTTCTTTCGGGTTGATTTTTAATTCTGCGAACTTTTTCGCAATAGCATACAATCCATAGGCTCCGGCATTATGCTTATCTACAACATTATGAATGACTCCGCTTTCTTTCTGAAAAAGACTCACAAAAGGATTTTTATTTTTGGTACTGACAAAAGTATTTACGTTTACATTTTTTATCTCGTTATGTTTCATTATGTATTCGAAAAATCTTTCGATTCTGTCTTTGATATTGCTATCATAGACTTCCTTGGATATCTCTTCCTGCTTATTTGCATTTTTATTATCCTTTTTCTGGTAAACATTTTTCTTATAATATTTATCAGTGATAGCATCATAAGGGAATCGGTCCTCTAAATCGGACACAAGATATCCGAGGTATTCCTTAAGTATATCAGCAAGATACCCAAGATTCGGATCATAAGTATCATAGAGAGCCTGCCAGACTTCCCTTGCCATATCAAGATTCTTCTTTCTTGCAATAATTTGGCTGGACGATGCTTTCGTATAATCGTAGCTTATTTCTTCATTTCCTGCATTCTCCCTTTCAAGAGAAATAACAAAACGCTGTTTCATCGCTTCGTTCTCTTCTTTTTTTCTGCTGTATAAGAAGTTAAGCTTTCTGTATAATTTCTCACCTGTTAAGTTTTCGCCACGCAGTATCGAACGGAATATTTCCTCCCTTACATAATCGGAATCTTCTTTGTTTTCAGATGATGTATCCATAAACCGCTTTAATGTTTCATCACTTGAGCCGCAAAGATTCTTGGCAAGCAGATTTCTAACCT
This sequence comes from Lachnospiraceae bacterium, assembly GCA_045616785.1. Classification (GTDB taxonomy): domain Bacteria; phylum Bacillota; class Clostridia; order Lachnospirales; family Lachnospiraceae; genus Merdinaster. Next base: position 42,959 of record JAZLHJ010000022.1, on the reverse strand, counting down.
CATTCTCCAGAATTGTAAGCTCACTTCCGGAAAGTTTTTCGAAATCATCAATGCTCTTAATATTTTTCATATACTCAGGAAGTGCATTTTCCCCGCTTTTCAGTACCTTTTCCAGAGCGTTTTTAAAGCTGTCCGAATACTTTTTCACATCAAAGTAGACGTCTTCTTTAGAAGTCTTTCCTTTACGAAGTCTGATGGAAATAGCGGTTAATTTTTCAAATTCATATCCTTTGTAATTGCTGATATCCATTGTTTTACCGACTTCATTTACTTTGTTCCAAGCCTCGCAGCAGGATACGAAGGTCTGCTTCTCCTTATTCTTATTTTCCTCCTTATCCGGAAGAAGTTTTTCCATCTCCTCCTTAAACAATTTTACAGGGCTTAAAATATAATATTGCTGTGTTGCTCTTATTACCTGCCATTCCTCGTAGGTCTTTTCTTTTCCATCAAAAAGATCGAAAAATACCTTCTCATTATCTTTGATATTTTTGGCAAAGCCCTTAATATGATTTCTGATATTTGCTTCAAGGTCTACAAACAACCATTCATCCATTTTAGTCAACAGGTCATCATTTTTATGGTCCTTTCTGACGTTAAAAAGCAGTCTGTAAGCACGTCCCCAGTATTTTTGTTCTATTTTGTTTTCAATCAGACTATCGGTAATAACTTTGTCGTACTTTTTGAATTCCGGAAGTGCACTATCAGATTTGCATATATAATACTTCGCTTCGGAAAGAGCATTTTGGGAATTAAGAAGTCCGAGCCTGACATTCATTTTCCCAAGAAGCATTTCCATAGTATTTTTCCAATATGAAGTATTTTCGTCTATTTTCAGACTCTTCCTGATAAGCAGAAGATTATTGCTAATCTGCGAAGAAATAGCGTTCCCGAGTTTTTCAAATACATTTATTTTTCCTTTGGACATGTCTCCGGCTTCATTGCAGCTAACCTTATATGATTCATATGCACTTCGAAATACCGGTGAACGATATATTGTTTCAAGTTCTTTATTTGAAAAGTTGAATTTTCCGAGATAATCCAAAAGAGCACTGGGAATAACACCATCATTATTCAAACCAAAATCATGCTTATATTCAAGGCCGACAGCGATAACCGGATTATCATAAATTTCCATAACCTCTTTTCTAATCTTTTCATCGCTCTCCTTTGAATTCAGCTTATTGGTACTTGCAAGTGAACCTGCAGCCATTATCTTCATCATCGGATATGAAAAGGCTCCGAGATCAAAGTTCTTAACAATGCCGGCCTTATCTTTCTTCTCATCACTTTTTGAGATATCTTCCAGTTTTTTGTGATTTTTCCAGAATTCACCGTTTTCTTCTCTGCTCAGCTTTTCCTCATTCATTCCTTCAGACATTTCATTAAGCGTAAGAATCGCTTTATAATATTTTTCAGAAAGACTTGGAATTCCATAACTATAATGATCGGCGCAGGCTCTTGCAAATTTCTTTCTTCTTGCAAGAATCTCATTTAAGCTTCTCATTTCGTCTAAATAATCACCCTTGGGGTCAATATCATGATACATAAAATAGACCTGAACAGGCTTAAAGTCCCAATCCAAATCCTTAAAATCATCCTTATCCTCTCTTTTCTTAAGCGCTTCAATTACTTCTTTTCCATTCTTTTCACGCTTTTCAAAGAATGCATCTCTGCCTTTATTTGCAGCCTGCATAAGTCCTCCGGGATATGCGGAGAGTGTCATTTCCGCAACCTTGGCAAGGCCTTCTATACGTCCAAGCGCCTTATCAACGACCCTAAATTCAGAATTAACGTCAATTCTTCTAAGCAGTGTCTGCGAATATGCTGCAAGAAGCAGTGCTCTTACATACTGAGGCTCATACGCAACATATCTGAATAATGCATCATTATTCATGAGAAGAAATACAGATTCCGGAGCACCGTCTTTGTATTTATTATGCTTACCCCCCGCCTTTGAATCGTCTGCCCAGAATTTGCCATAGTTTTCCTTCCACATTATTAATTCTTTATATGCGACGCGCTCATCCATATGGTCACTGTCAACAAGCGATTCTATTTTCCGACAGATTCCGTCAAGATTTGTCTTCTCAGCCTCATTCTCATTCGATTCCTTATACGGAATAATGTCATCTATTGACATTTGCTTCATTGGATCTTTTTCATCATGAAAAACACTGTAAAACTTGTTTTTCATATTCTCCATATAAGCGCCGTATTCTGTATCCTCATCTGCGGCCATATGGAAATCGATAAAATTCTTAGTAAATTCAAGCGAGCCGTCCTGAAAATCAGCAAGTCTCTTCTTTCTTGCTCTTCTTGCCTCATACATGTTTCTTTTTGCTTCTTTTCTTCTTTTCCTCTTACTTGTGAAATAATCAAAGAAGCCAAAGCTGTTATTCAAGGTATTATATTCGTTTTCAATATTCTTAAGCTCACTGTCTTTTCTGTAAAACTGTACAACTCTTTTACTGTCCTTAAGACCGTGAAGCTTTATTGCATTTGTGTTCGCTCTTTCATTTATACCGGCTTCCTCCGGTTTTTCAGCCGAAGCACGCCTCATGGCATCCCTGTCAAGGTATACCTTTTCAAACGGATCGTCATCGTCATTTTCGCCGATAACAACATACTGAAGAACATTTCTCCGAAGAAAATCGACTTTTCTTCTCTTCTCTTCAGAAAGTGACTGCTCATCCGGCTCTCCCTCTCTTCCGAGAGTCCTGTTAATTTCAGCAATTTTCTCAGCCTGCGTTTTCTTGTCTTTTTTTACTTCATTAACCGGCTTTTGTACCGGTTCAGCTTTAACCTTTATCTCCTGCTGCACGGGTTCTGCATTTATCTTTATCTCCTGCTGCGATTTTTTTATATTAATTTCCTTGTTATCCATATCTTCTTCCTCCTCGATAATTTCATTAATTCATTACAAATCACTCAGCTGTTTCCTCTTCGGTAAATGAAATCTCATAATGGATGAAATCCGTATAGCTGTCCGGCTCTTCTCTGCCAAGCACTTTCTTTGCAAAACTCTCTGCACCTTCAGCTATGCACTCGAAAATAACTCCCTCAAAATCCTCATCGGCAAGGAATTCTTCAATCATATTTCTTACAAGCTGTATTGCAAGAGCGGACTTACCTTCCCCAGCATAAAGATATTCGATACTGTAGTAATCCTTTATTGCCCCTTTATCTATAAGAACAAGGGCCTGAACCTCTCCGTCATTTATTATCACCTTTGAACGATCCTCATTACACTTTGCAAGATCATATTTCGAAAGTCCCGTAGCTTTTCTGATTATCGTAAGGTTTTCGTCCGATATTTCTGAAAGAAACATCTCACCGGGCACATTCTTAGTCTGGTATTTCGAAGTAAACTCACTGTTTTCAATAGCCCATCTGTTTGCAAAGTACTCAGGAAGCCTTGTCATATACTCATCAAATCCGAGGGAAGCGAAAATTCTCTTCAGTGTTCCGGAATATTCATCATCAGCTTCGCAAAATGCTTTAAGCTCATAGTTATGCTTCCGGCAGATTTTCACAAGATGCTCTATTATCATTCTTGCGCCGCCCTTTCTTCTCTGAGGCTCATCCGTATAAATCCAGCGAAGCTCAAGAGTAGGCTGTTTACAGCCTACAACAGCCACGGAAATTATCTCCTCGTCGTTTACTGCTGCCAGAATCCAAACCTTTCCCACAAGCACGTCTTCCGGAATCATCGGAAGAAAATATTGTTTCTCTTTTTCTGTGACCGTGATTATTTTCATTATATTCCCTCCATCTCTATGATAATTGTGATTTTATCGCAATTCTATCATAATTGTCTAACAATTCGATTATAGCAGATGTCATTGAAATCAACAACAAAAAATGCTACCATCAAGTAGTGTTTCTTACACGATATATACGATAAAAAAAGATTAGAGGCCAAGAAAATGACTACCAATGAAAAAGCTCTGATGATGCACGAAAAATGGAACGGAAAGCTTGAGACTGTGTCCAAATCCCCCGTTAAATCAAGAGAGGATCTCGCAATCGCCTATACTCCCGGCGTTGCAGAGCCTTGTAAAGTAATAGCAGGTGATAAGGAGCAGGCTTACAAATATACAATGAAATCCAATACAATCGCAGTTGTAAGTGACGGAAGCGCCGTACTCGGTCTCGGTAATATCGGGCCCTATGCCGCAATGCCTGTTATGGAAGGAAAGGCAGTTCTGTTCAAAGAGTTCGGCGGTGTAAATGCAGTTCCCATTTGTCTAGATACCCAGGATACCGAAGAGATAATAAAAGCTGTCACACTTATGGCGCCCGGATTTGGCGGAATCAATCTGGAAGATATCAGCGCTCCGAGATGTTTTGAAATAGAAGAAAGACTCAAGAAAACTCTTGATATTCCGGTATTTCATGATGACCAGCACGGTACGGCAATTGTAGTTCTTGCCGGAATAATAAATGCCCTTAAGGTAACAGGCAAAGTTAAGGAAGAGTGCAGAATAACCGTTAACGGTGCGGGTGCCGCAGGCGTTGCAATAACAAAGCTTCTTCTTACTTATGGTTTTAAGCACATCATTATGTGTAACAGCAAGGGAATAATTAACAAGGGAAATCCCAAGAATAACTGGATGCAGGAGAAAATGTGTGAATTCACAAACCTTGATAATCTGACAGGAACTCTTGCAGATGCCGTTAAAGGCGCAGATATTTTCATCGGTGTATCGGCTCCCGGCGTACTTACACCCGAAATGGTTAAGACAATGAATAAGGATGCCATCATATTCGCAATGGCTAACCCTGTTCCCGAAATCATGCCGGACGAAGCAAAAAAAGCCGGTGCAAGAATAGTCGGAACAGGACGTTCCGATTTCCCCAATCAGGTAAACAATGTCGTTGCTTTCCCCGGAATATTCAGAGGTGCACTCGAAGGACGCGCTCCGCAGATAACCGAGGAAATGAAGCTTGAAGCTGCACTTGCAATTGCTTCCTGCGTTCCCGATGATAAACTTTCGGAAGACTGCATTATGCCCGAAGCTTTCGATCCGACCGTTGCTGACAAAGTAGCAAACGCTGTAAAATCCAAAATTGGGTAGGTTCTATGAATTCAGAAACATTACCTTTATACAAATTAATAGTTCTTGAAATGCTCTCAAATTCCAAGACTCCCCTTTCAAATGCGCAGATATCCGACTATATATTAGGTCATGAATACACAGATTTTCTTACGCTTCAGCAGGTGTTTTCGGATCTTACCTATGATAACTTCGTAATCGCGGATGTCACCGAGAACAGAACAATCTACTCTCTTACATCCGAAGGAAGACAGACAATTAATGATTTTCGCTTTAAACTGAATTCTTCCATCAAGGATGACATTCATACATATCTGAAAGAGCACGAGGTGGAAATTTCTGACGACCTTTCAATTCAGACGTATTATGACAGGAATGTCAAAACAGGTGAATATGATGCAGAGCTCATCGCAACAGAACGAGATATAGAAATAATAAGACTTAAGCTTTCTGTTCCGAGTCGCGATATTGCCGAACGCGTATGTCAGAATTTCAGGGACAAGAATTCTGCAATATATGAATACTTAACAAAAGAACTGTTCTGATTATTTCAGAACAGTTCTTTTGACTCTTTTACCATATTCTACTTTTCTTTAAGCCATTTCATATGTGCCTTGATCTTCTCTTCATATCCGTTGCCGTCAGGCCTGTAGAATTCTTTTCCGCTAAGTTCATACGGAAGATACTGCTGCTCAACATAATGCTTCGGATAGGCATGCGAATACAGATATCCGGTTCCGTGCCCGAGTTTGGCAGAACCTTTATAATGTGCATCCTGAAGATGCGTCGGAATCTTTAAATCACCGCTTCTTTCTATTTCTTCCATTGCTTCTGCAATTGCATTGTTACAGGCATTACTTTTGGGAGCCGTTGCGATATATATAACCGCCTCGGACAGAATAATCTGTGCCTCCGGCATTCCCACTCTTTCAACTGCCTGTGCTGCGGCTGTTGCCACAACAAGTGCCTGCGGATCAGCGGTTCCGACATCCTCGGCAGCGCATATCATAATACGTCTTGAGATAAAGGTTACGCTCTCACCGGAATAAAGCATTTTGGCAAGATAGTAAACAGCAGCATCGGGATCTGATCCTCTCATGCTTTTAATAAAGGCAGAGATTGTATCATAGTGATTGTCACCTGCTTTATCAAATCTCACTGTGCGCTTTTGTGCACACTCTTTTGCCACATCAAGTGTAATATGAATTATTCCGTCATCGGAGCGTTCTGTTGTAAGTACGCCAAGCTCAACAGCATTAAGTGCATGCCTTGCATCTCCGCCGGATAAATCCGCAAGAAAAGTGACAGCATCGTCAGAAATGTCCGCCTTGTAGCTTCCCATTCCACGCTCATCATACACTGCCCGGCGTATCAGAATCTCGATATCTTCCATTGACAGAGGCTTAAGCTCAAATATTACAGACCTTGATATCAAAGCTCCGTTAACTTCAAAGTAAGGATTCTCTGTAGTCGCACCGATAAGGATGACTGTTCCGTCCTCAACGTAGGGAAGAAGGAAATCCTGCTGTGCTTTATTGAATCTGTGAATCTCATCAATAAAGAGAATCGTTCGCTTTCCGTACATTGCAAGAGTCTGCCCTGCTTTATTCACGACTTCTTCCATATCTTTTTTGCCGGAAATTGTAGCATTAATCTGTATGAATTCTGCACTTGTGGTTCCGGCAATTACCCTGGCAAGAGTTGTCTTGCCTGTTCCGGGCGGGCCGTAGAGAATAATCGAAGAAAGCTTGTCTGCCTTTACGGCACGATAAAGAAGCTTATCCTTACCTATTATGTGCTTCTGTCCGACAATTTCGTCAAGCGTGCGCGGGCGAAGACGCGCAGCAAGAGGCGACTCCTTCTCAATATTCTTTTCTTTCATATAGGAAAACAAATCCATTCCGTCCATTATCAAATCCCATTTATCAGTATATGCGTGTAAAAGGCAGGTATCTCATGTATTTTTCTTCAAAATCCGGTTCATTCGCAAGGTTAATTATGGTTGTTTCCTCCTGAAGATTCGAAACAACCTGATTGGCCATGTCAACTGTTACATTTCCTTCTGCCAGAACTCTGCCTATATGAATGATTCCTTCAAGCGCTGTATTTCCGACACTTCTAATTCTTCCCTCAAAGCTTGCGGGAATAAGTCCGATTTCAACAGCCTGCTCCGGCTTTACATAGTATCCGAAGCCTCCGGCGAGAAAAACATCCGAAATCTCACCGGTACTTATTCCGGTTTTATCAAGGAGAGTCTTTATTCCTGTAATCGTAGCCGCCTTGGCAAGCTGAAGATTTCTTATATCTTTCTGAGAGAGAGTAATGTTTCCGTAAGTAATTCCCTCACTGCAGTAAGGTTCAATAAGCATTCCGCTCTTATCAAGCATTCCCTCATGAAGAAGAAGCGCAAGAACGTCCACCAAATCGGCTCCGAGAATATGAGCCGTGACACCCCCTTCAAAAGCAGGTCCTGCTGCCGTTGCTGTTCCGAGAATTCGGTCTTCCATCCTGAGAATAATCTCGCCGTTTGTTCCGAGATCAATAAGCAGATACGGTCTTCTGGCATTTCGCCTGTCAAGTGCCACTATGCCTGTTACAAGATCTCCTCCCGCAAATGCCGAAAAGCCGGGTGCAATATAAGTCATTATTCCGCAGTGTTCATAATAGGCCGTTTTGGTATCTACGGGACCGAACGGTGCCTTCCCGAATACCTGAACAGGAAGTCCTCTCAGAAAATAATTCATGACAGTATTTCCTGTAAGCAGAAGATACTCCGGTTTTCTGATAAGCTGCCTCTCAATAACGGAAATGCCTTTATCTATACAGTTCCAGAGAAGCTTTCCAAGTTCCTCCTCGTGTCCTTCTTCTGCAGCCGACACACGCGAAATAACATCAGTGCCGTACTGTCTTTGCGGATTCATTGCTGTAAAGGTTGCAAGTGTTTTACCGGAAGAATCAAATGAAATTGCCTGCATTGCAATCGTCGTCGTTCCTATATCTGCAGCTATGAAATACTTTCTGTCACCGGCTTCATCTGCATCTTCCGATATATTTCTCTCCGGAAGAATTACGCTCATCTCTTCTTCACCTGACAGTTCGGGAAGAGTAATATAAGTATTTCCGGTAACAGTATGACGGCACGCAAGTCTGTAACCGTCTCTTAACTCGGACGGGAGCAGAAGCCTCCTTTCGTCCGCAGTCGGAAGAGGCGCATTCACTTTGTACTTCACCTTACAGCCGAGACACTCTCCTTTTCCGAGACATCCATGCGATTCAAAGCCGTTTTTCATAAGAAGATGAATAAGCGATTCCCCTTCTTCTGCCTTAAGAAGCCTGTATTCATATGTATCGCCGTGATAGAACGGACCGCTTACATGCACAAATTTCTCAGCCAAATTGATTGTTCTCCTCTTTATAATGATATCCGTTTCCGGCAAGAATCCTCTCTATCTCATCCTTGTCAGCATCAAGATCATCACACAGACTCTCCAGACTGTCATAAGAGTCCCTAAGCTTCATATTTATATATGACAATAACATTTCAGGATCAGAAGGTAGCATTTTTTCTCTCCAACTCGACTAATTAACAAAAAAAATACACCCCACTGCAGAAAACTGTAGTGGGGATGTACAATTCGAATATTATTTCTTCTCTCTCTTCTTAAGAACAAGGTTTGTGATAATACCAAGAATAAGTGCACAAGCAACGGCTGTAATCTGAATCTGACCAAAGCTTAATACAAGACCGCCGATACCGCAGATAAGAATTACAGATACAACGAAAAGGTTTCTGTTCTCGTTAAGATCAACATCCTGAATCATCTTAAGACCGGATACTGCTATGAAACCGTAAAGAGTAACGCACACACCGCCCATTACACAGTCGGGAATTGTTGCAAGGAATGTAACAAAAGGCGCAATAAAAGAAGCTGCAATTGCGAAAATTGCGGTTGTAAAGATTGTTACGATAGAAGCATTTCCTGAAATTGCAACGCATCCTACAGACTCACCGTAGGTAGTGTTGGGACAACCGCCGAAGAATGCCCCGATCATCGAACCAACACCGTCACCGAGAAGGGTTCTGTGAAGACCGGGATCCTCAAGAAGGTCTCTTTCAATAATAGAAGAAAGATTCTTATGATCGGCGATATGCTCTGCAAATACTACAAATGCAACAGGAACATAAGCAACTGCAATTGTAGCGACATAGTTAACATCAAGCTCGGCAAAGCCGTCAAAAGCCGTAAGGAATGTGAAATCGGGAACCCACTGCATATTTGAAAATGCAGAGAAATCAATTACCTTAAGAGCATCGATTCCACACTCATTTCCGATTACGGTAAAGATTGCGGCAACACCATAACCTGCGCAGATACCGATGATAAAAGGAATCATCTTAAGGAATTTTTTGCCGTATACAGAAGCAATCATTGTAACAAAAAGAGTCACAAGCGCAACAATAAGACAGATATAAGGAGAAGCAAGCTGCAAGCCCTCAGCATCAAACACGCGGCCTTCCTTAAGATCAGCTACAGCATTTCCCGCAAGTGAAAGACCGATAATTGCTACTGTAGGTCCGATAACAACAGCAGGCATAAGCTTGTTAATCCAGTTAACACCGGCAAGTTTAACAATCAATGCAAAAATAACATATACAAATCCGGCAAATACCGCACCCATAATAAGCCCGAGATAGCCAAGGCTCATTGAAACACCGCCGGCAAATGCAGCACCCATTGATCCAAGGAATGCAAAAGAAGATCCAAGGAAAACAGGACTCTTAAATTTAGTAAAGATAAGGTACACTATTGTACCGATACCTGCACCGAAAAGTGCAGCTGAAGCAGACATATTATTTCCGATAATTGCAGGAACAAGAATTGTAGCTGCAAGGATGGCAAGAAGCTGCTGGAATGCAAATACAAGCGTCTTACCCGCTCCCGGTTTGTCTGCGACATCATAGGTCATTTTCATTTCATTTTTCCTCCCAAAAATAAAATATTTATTAAATTCATTTTTACCCTTTCTACACTTTATGCCAGGGACTCTTCTCTGTCAACCCAAAAGTAACAAAAACCCATGTTATTTAACAATATCTGCCTTGTTATGTGAACCGTCTCACTATATCTTGTATTATTGACGCGGATTGCCGGCCACGTTTATAATTATTAGGGCAAAAGTTACTTTGGAGGTTACAAATTATTTATGAAAGAAAAGTTATACACAATTCCGCTTAATGATGCGATGAACGCAGATGATGAATGTCCGTTCTGCTATGTAGAGCGAAACGTAGAACAGGACCTAATGGATTTTGTTCTCGGAAGCGGCTCCTCATACATGGAAAGCGATGTAAGAGACGATACAGATAAAGAAGGTTTCTGCCGCGCTCATTATAAGAAAATGTTTGATTACGGCAACACACTCGGAAACGGCTGGATTCTTAAAACCCACCTTATGCGGCTCAGAAAAGAACTCGCGAAGGAAACCGGAAGCTATTCACCCGGAAAGACCAAGGTTCTTTCAAGAAAGAAGTCCGGTGAAGCAAATAACAGCATCACCGCCTGGGTAAGAGACAAAGAAAACTCCTGTTATATCTGCAACCGTTTTCATGATATGTATGACCGTTATCTTGATACTTTTTTCTATTTATATGAAAAGGATGATGCCTTCAGGGATAAATTTTCTCACGGAAAAGGCTTTTGCATGACACACTTCGGCGATTTGTGCGAAGCAGCTGAGGATAAGCTTCCCGATAAGGAGAAAAAAGAATTCTTCCGCATTCTTTTTGACAGAATGAATACCAACATGGATCGCATACAGGAAGACGTAAACTGGCTTATCGAGAAATTCGATTATCTGCACAAGGATGACGACTGGAAGAACAGCAAAGATGCGGTTCCGCGTGCAATGCAAAAGCTCAAAGGTTCATACCCCGGCGATATGCCTTATAAGCAAAAAAAATAAATCCCGAAATGGGATTTATTTTTTTACCTTCCGAAAAACGGATAACAGCAATAGCATCCGCCGCCCGAACAACAGGAGCACAGAATATAAGGAAGGCATATACTTCCGCAGGAACAGAATCTGTTCCCCATTGTGTTTCCGTCCATAAACGTATTACGGCGTTCCCGATACCAGGTGCCGCCTGCTTCAAGATGCGTAATAAGATCCTGATATTTGGTATTGTTCGGATCCATACGCGATGCTTTCTTGGCATGCTGTATTGCTTCAACTGTATGACCGCAACCCGAATGAGCTATGGCACACAGATAATACCATTCCGCATTATGATCCGGCATTGTCTTTAGTACTGTAAGCGCCTGCATATACTGGCCGCTTCTGATAAATGCTTCGACTGCACGGAAATGTCTTGTTTCATCATCTTCTTCGGCTCGCGGGCCGCTCGAATAAGAACTCGCGCCAAAACCAAAGCTTCTGAAGAAATCGGCAAACGGATCCCGATCTCTGTAATCGTATCCGCCGGCGTTTCCGTAGGTTCTGTGACTGCTGTTTCCGCCACCGTAGGAGCTGCTGCCGTAAGGGCCGCCTCCGTAAGAGTTGTAGGATGAATAGCCGTTCTCCTTCTCATCCATTACCTGCTTGTAAGCCTGCTGAACTTCCTTGAACTTTTCCTCAGCCTGTGCCTTATTGGGGTTATTGATATTGGCATCGGGATGATACATCCTGCTTAGTTTTCTGTATGCTTTTTTGATTTCTTCCTCGCTTGCCTGTCTTGATACGCCAAGCACGCTATAGGGATCGTACATTTTGTTTACCTGTTATCCTGCCAGATTATTCTGAATCAGGGCGTTTCCTTCTTTTTTGTCTTGCGGCGCAGATTGCATTATAGCGTTCCCAGACACCGGCATAGAGAATATTCCTCAGAAGCGGAAGCTCCTTTATTATAGGAAGAATTTCAAATGTTTTGCAACACTCTCCTATCATTATTGTGAGAATTTCTTTCACATGTTCCTCAAAATCAGCTTCTCTTCTCTGTTCGACAAAAGGATTATAGTTTCCTTTCTTAACATCCTTTTCAACATCATCAAAGGCATCAAGAATATAGATAAACTTACCGAGATAGAACCCGATTCTGGTCAGTTCGTCTGCCCACTCATCATCCCTGTACACGAATAGTTCTCCCAGAATATTGCCGAAAAGATCTGACATCTCGTCAATTGACTCTTCGCCGTTCTTCTCACGCTCATGTATCTTCTGAAGTCCGGTAAGTACCTTCATGGTTTTCTCCGGATACTTCCCTGCAATGAGATTATTCTTTTTTCTAAGAAGCTTTGCAAAAAAGTACTTACCGACTTTCCGCTCATCCTCCCAGTCATCACATGCCTTATAATACGAGAGAATCATGTTAACGTCCGCAGCATAATCGATGCACTCGTTCGACACAAAGGAGTGTTTGGAAAAAGGATGCGCAACGCACCTTTTACAGCCTGACGTTGTATCGGGCTCATAAAGACCTGACAGAAGAATTGCAAGAAAAGTCATATCATAGCTAAGGGTCAGTCTTCCGAATGAACCGTACTTCGTGCCAAGACTTCTGCAAAGTCCGCAGTAAAATGCTCTGTATTCATCAAATTCCCTGAATTTCAGCTCAGGTTTATAGGTTACAATATATCCGAACATTCTCTACCTTCAGCTTTTCTTAGTAAACTCGGTTTTGCATTTGGGGCATGTCACAACAATTGTTCCTTTGCCCTTCGGGACTTTGATTTTCTGGCTGCAGGAAGGACATTTATAAAGATGATGTGTCTTTCTGATTGCCATATCACGTTTTACTGTCGCAAATCTTTTTCTGATTCCCGACGTAAGCTTAAGATACTTCTCGTTCTCGGCATACCTCTTCGGAATATTCCTCGAGAGCATCCTGAAATAGGAAATCACTACCATTACAAGGGTAAACAGATATAATATTCTGCTTGGTACAAACATGGAAACAACGAGAAGGATCATAACGATGGCAAACAGAAATCTTCCAAGCTGATCCATCCCGTATCTTCCATACATAAATCTGATTAAACGTTCACGCATTACTTATCATTCTTTCCTTTTATTACTGCTTCTGCGGCAAGAGCGCCGTCCTTAACCGTGATGAGAATATCACTTTCAGAGGAAATATCTCCGGCCAGTATAAGCTTCGCCACAAGCGTCTCGACATATTTAACAACAAAACGTCCGAGTGGTCTTGCTCCGAAAGCCGGGTCGTATCCGTTCTCGACAATAAAGTCCTTTGCCTCATTAGAAAGTACCACATTAAGTTCCCTGTCTTCAAGCCTTTTGTTAAGATTCTCAATAATGAGGTTTACAATGCTTCCGACATTTTCCTTAGTGAGGGGACTAAAGAGTATCACTTCGTCGAGTCTGTTAAGGAATTCCGGTCTGAAGGAATTCTTAAGGATAGTCATGACTCTTTCCCTTACTTCATCCGAAATTCTTCCGTCTTCTTCCAGGCTTTCAAGGAGTTCCTGCGCTCCGAGATTGGACGTAAGTATAATAATCGTATTCTTGAAATCAACGCATCTTCCCTGCGAATCTGTTATTCTTCCGTCATCAAGAACCTGCAAAAGAACATTGAATACGTCGGGATGCGCTTTCTCGATTTCATCAAAAAGTACAACGCTGTACGGTTTTCTCCTGACGGCTTCGGTAAGCTGTCCGCCCTCATCGTAACCGACATATCCGGGAGGCGCTCCGATAAGTCTGGATACGGAAAATTTCTCCATATACTCGCTCATATCAAGTCTTACCATCATCGATTCGTCATCAAAAAGAGAATATGCAAGCGATTTTGCAAGCTCTGTCTTTCCTACACCCGTTGGCCCCAGAAACAGGAATGAACCGATCGGCTTTTTGGGATCTTTTATTCCTGCGCGGCTTCTTATGATTGCTTCTGAAACCTTTGTTACAGCTTCATCCTGACCTACTACTCTCTTATGGAGTTCCTCATCAAGATGAAGAGTCTTATTTCTCTCGCTTTCGGTAAGTTTGGAAACGGGAATACCGGTCCATCTGCTTACAATTCGGCCAATCTCATCCTCTGTAACAGCTTCATGAAGAAGCTTTCTGTCAGAAGAAGCATTCTTCTCCTCTGCCTGTGCAAGTTCCTTTTTAAGGGCAGGAAGCGTGCTGTATGTAAGCTCTGAAAGCTTTTCGTAGTTTCCTTCATTCTCAGCCTTCTGAATATCGCTTCCTACATTGTCGATTTTCTCACGAAGTTCCGAAAGACGAAGGACTTCTTTTTTCTCATTCTCCCAAACAGCTTTTTTCTCATCAAGCTCTGCCCGAAGTTCGGCAAGTTCACCCGAAAGCTCCTCAAGTCTTTCCTTGGAAAGCTTGTCTTCTTCCTTCTTAAGCGCTGTCTCCTCAATTTCAAGAAGCATTACGCGTCTTGACAGTTCATCAAGCTCGGTAGGCATCGAATTAAGCTCGGTCTTAATTAGAGCACAGGCTTCATCGACAAGGTCGATTGCCTTATCGGGAAGAAATCTGTCGCTTATGTAACGACTTGAAAGCGTTGCGGCAGACACAAGCGCATTATCCATTATCTTAACGCCGTGATATACTTCATATCTTTCCTTAAGGCCACGGAGAATCGATATTGTTTCCTCAATCGAAGGTTCTTCTACAAGAACAGGCTGAAAACGCCTCTCGAGCGCAGCATCCTTCTCTACATATTTTCTGTACTCATCAAGAGTCGTTGCACCGATACAGTGCAGCTCACCTCTTGCAAGCATGGGCTTTAACATATTTCCGGCATCAAGCGCTCCGTCATTTGCGCCGGCACCCACTATTGTATGAAGCTCATCTATGAAAAGAATAATTTCCCCGTTGCTTTTTCTTACTTCATCAAGAACTGCCTTAAGGCGTTCCTCGAACTCTCCGCGGTATTTGGCGCCCGCAACAAGTGCTCCCATATCAAGCGAGAAAATTTTCTTATCCTTAAGGTTTTCCGGAACATCTTTTTTCACGATACGCTGTGCAAGACCTTCTACCACCGCAGTCTTTCCTACGCCCGGTTCTCCGATAAGAACAGGGTTATTCTTGGTCTTTCTGGACAGAATTCTGATGACATTTCTTACTTCATCATCACGGCCTATAACAGGGTCCATCTTCTGCTGCCTTGCCTTTTCGACAAGATCCTGACCGTATTTATTAAGTGTATCATATGTTCCTTCGGGATTATCAGATACAACTCTCTGATTACCTCTCACCTCGCTGAGCGCCTTAAGAAAACGGTCTCTTGTAAGTGAATATTCATTCAGTATTGCAGCTACTTCTTTGTTGGGATTCTTCTGCATCGCAAGGAAAAGATGTTCGACGGATACATACTCGTCGCCCATTGCCTTTGCTTCATCCTCTGAATTAAGAAGCGCCTGATTAAGGGCCTGACTGATTCGAAGCTCACCGCCCTGAACCTTCGTTTTCCTGCTTAGTGCTTCCTCACACCTTTTAATGAAATAGTCCTTGTTAATCTCCATCTTAATGATGAGATTAAGAATAAGGCTGTCATCAAGTCTAAGAAGACTTAAAAGAAGATGTTCCTGATCCATTTCCTGATTGCCGTATTCATAGGCAATTTTCTCACAGCCCTGTACTGCTTCAATTGATTTCTGCGTAAACTTACTGATATTCATAATAATCACCGCCTTCCACGCTGAACTGATTATAATATACACCCCATTGTTAGCACTCGCAATAAATGAGTGCTAAAAGAATTCTAAAAAAAATATAAAGAGCCCTCTTTACAGATTGATAAAGAGGACTCTTCTATTAATGTACAAAGCTTAATGATGGAAAAGTCTGATTCCTGTGAAAAGCATAGCCATGTCATACTTGTCACATGTCTCGATTACATTGTCATCACGTACAGAACCGCCGGGCTGGGCAACATACTTAACACCGCTCTTATGAGCTCTTTCAATGTTATCTCCAAACGGGAAGAATGCATCGGAACCAAGTGCAACATCTTTCATGCCCTCAAGCCATGCCTTCTTCTCTTCACGTGTAAATACCTCGGGACGCTCTGTGAAGAATTTCTGCCATGTTCCGTCTGCAAGAAGATCTTCGTATTCATCACCGATATAAAGATCGATTGAATTATCCCTGTCTGCTCTCTTAATGTCAGAAACAAAAGGAAGATTAAGTACCTTGGGACACTGACGAAGGAACCAGTTGTCAGCCTTTGAACCTGCAAGTCTTGTGCAGTGAATTCTTGACTGCTGTCCTGCTCCGATACCGATTGCCTGTCCGCCCTTTACATAGCATACGGAATTGGACTGGGTATACTTAAGTGTAATAAGAGCGATCATAAGGTCGATTCTTGCACTCTTGGGAATATCTTTATTCTTTGTAACGCAATCAGCGCTGTCAAGAAATGCCTTATCAAGCTTCAGATTATTTCTTCCCTGCTCGAAGGTAATTCCGTATACCTGCTTATGCTCAACGGGAGCCGGAACATAAGAAGGATCAATCTGAATGATATTGTAATTTCCGTTTTTCTTGGTAGATAAGATTTCGAACGCCTCATCAGTGTATCCGGGAGCAATTACACCATCGGAAACTTCTTTTTTGATAAGAAGGGCTGTAGCCTTGTCACATACATCCGAAAGAGAAATGAAATCACCGAAAGAGCTCATTCTGTCTGCGCCTCTTGCTCTTGCATAAGCATTTGCAAGCGGAGTCATCTCTATTGTCTCATCAACCCAGTAAATTTTCTTCTCAACCTCTGTAAGAGGAAGACCTACTGCTGCTCCTGCAGGTGATACATGCTTAAAAGAAGTTGCTGCAGGAAGACCTGTAGCCTCCTTAAGCTCCTTAACAAGCTGGAATCCGTTAAAGGCATCAAGGAAATTGATATATCCGGGCTTTCCGCAAAGGACTTTAATCGGAAGCTCGCTTCCGTCCTCCATAAAAATTCTGCTCGGCTTCTGATTGGGGTTACATCCGTACTTAAGTTCAAGTTCGTTCATTGCTCTGCCTTCCTTTACTTATTTTTGTTATAAATCTTTGTCTCTGCTTTACCTGACTTAATATCAATAAATCTGATGAAAAGAGAAACCTTGTTATCGCTGTTTAAGCTGTTCCATACCATGTCGCCAAAGGTATCGATATCACCGTCAATTGCTACAACTTCCGGTTCTCCTTCGAAGCTGGGAAGGGGATTTCCGTCATTCATATAAGTATGGATAAATCTTCCCTCACCTGCCTTTGGATTCTCATAGTAGAAATTGTAACGGTTGCAGGAAGAGCCGTCTCCGTTGTTGCTCTTAAGAATATTCATTTCATAAGAAAAGCCGTTTTCAAAATGAAGAATACCTGAAATACGAGGTGTAAAGTTGGGACCGTCAGGCTCGAATTCTCTTGTTCTGAGCGATGTTTCGAAATTCTTTCCTTCTTTAAGTCCGTCAAAAACAGTATCTGTCTGATCGCCATTTGTGACAATCGTGTCATTTCCGAGAACTCTTACAGGTGCATAAATAATAAGGCTGGGATCTGATAATTTGGAAGGATCGAATGCCTGGGTTCTTATACCTTCTCCCTCTGTCACAAATACACGGTTTCTGGAATTCTCACTTCTTCCCATAATGAAGTATGCGATAACCGCCTTGTTCCCGTCAGCTGTCCTTCCGATTACAATGCCTCGTCCGGGATACGCATTCTCAAGTAACTTTGTTTCAAGATTCTCTGTTTTCATTTTCTACCCTTTCTTATGTATTAGTTTGTCTTTCTTGTGTAATATCTCCATGAAGAGATGAAGTATTCATAGTCTTCGGTATTAATGAAATTAAGGAAAAGCTTATCATCCGGCGTAAGACTTATGTAGAACTCATCACTTCCGTCATAGTCACCGTCAAGCCGGATATACCAGTCTGTATTCTCGAAGTAATCGCTATATACACCGTTTACAAAATTCATCCGAAGACCACTCCTCCGGGGTTTATCCTCGCCCTCATATATGTCCACGGTCATATCTTCATTAACTACTACTTTTCCTTCAAGACTGTCCTGATCGGCATAATAGACATCGCCTTCGATTTCAACCGAATAGATATCCCAGGTTCCGACAAGCTTTGCCATCTCTTCCTTCGGAATAACAAGACTGCAATTTCTTCCGTACTCATCATCTTTAAGCATCATGCCAATACATTCAAACAGAGGATCGTACCCGGGATCACACCATGCATACCAGTACATGTCATTATATTCTACCCCTCTCAGTTGCAGAGCCTGAAGAGAAGCAAACTCCTCAACGTAATCTTCGTATGATATTTCCTTGTCGTTGTGAGTGTATATTGTAATGTCTGTATCATTCTCGTCGGGATAATAACTGAATTTGTCCTCTGTAACGGTTTCATACTCATCATTAATACTGATAAGCTCATAATCCATGTAATCACCATTATCATTAACGGATACAATTCTTCCCGTTTCAGGTTCGTATTTAATACTTCCGTAAGTGCCGAACGGTCCGACAGGTACAACCACGCCGTTATCATAGTAACATACGTAGACCCCCGATGCCGCAACAGAACACTCCGTATACAGAAGTTCACGTATTCCGTCATTATTGACATCTACTGCTGCAACTACCATTTCATCCGGAGTAAAGCTCTCATGGGCTACCTCTTCAATAAACTGTGTATAGGCAGTGCAAAGCTCATGATTGGTAGGTGCCTTTGCCTCTGCAGGCTCCTCTGTCGGAGTGACCTCGGGAATTTCGGTTACTTCCGGAGCTTCGTTTACTTTGGGTTCGTCCGGAACCGGTGTATCCTCCGGAGCCTCGGTTACTTCGGGTTTGTCCGTATTAGCAAATAAATTATCTGTGTTATTTCCACACGCTGCAAGACTTATTGTCATTGCAGCTACCAGCGTAATTAATACTTTCTTTTTCATCAGAATCCTCCAATATTCGTAATATCAAAAAGCCGACAATCTGAGCGTATTTACGCCCAGACGGTCGGCAAAAAATTCTTTCTATACTCCCCGTGGTCAATTCCACTTCCGTCAGTCATATAGAACTCACAAAATTTAGTTTATTGTTTTTCACACTGTATGTCAAGACTATTCTATTCTGTCCTGAGTGCAATAACAGGATCTTTCTTACTTGCAATTCGTGCGGGAACCATACCTGCAACAGAAGTAAGGAACATACTGATAAGAACAAGAACGATTGCTCCGACAGTTGGAAGCTTTGCAACATTACTGATATCGGTAAGATTCTTGATAATAATGTTGGCGGGAATATCAAGAAGAAGCGTCGTAACAACACCTATAACACCTGCAGTAAAGCCGATGATAAGCGTCTCTGCATTAAATACACGCGATACATCCTTCTTGCTTGCACCTATACTGCGGAGAATACCGATTTCCTTTGTTCTCTCAAGTACGGAGATGTAAGTAATAATTCCTATCATTATCGAAGATACAACAAGCGAAATACCTACGAATGCGATGAGAATGTAAGAAATCGCATTAATGATTGTACTTACGGAGCTCATAAGAATTCCCGCATAATCCGTATAGGTAATTGTCATGTCATCTTTTCCTTCAGCAACAAGCTTATCATTATACTCGTTTATAAGACGTGTTATATTATCTTTTGCTTCAAAGGTATCGGCATAAAGGTTAATTGCAAACGGAGCATCGGGATCAGTTACACCGAGCTTCTTCATATTGTCATCATAAGTAGCCTCAGTAGTTGCTTTACCTGCCATTGCCGCGAACATTGAAATAATCTCATCCTCGCTCATAACGGCAAGATACTGCTGCATTTCCTGTTGCTCTTCTTCAGGCAATGTCATCATATACATACGGACATCATCCATTGTAAACTGAACCTGCTCCTCACCTTCCTTAGGGAAATCAAGTCCTGTAAAGATATCGGTATCGGGATTGTCACGCTGAGCCTTAACAACCTTTGAGGTTTCTACTTCGTCAATTACATATCTTGTAAGTGCCGGTGTGTATCCGATTGTTCCGACTACGGACGCTGCAACAGCTTCCTCGTTCGGCTTTAAAATACCTACGATCTTAATATCTTCTGCAGCCTTGACAATATCTTTTACAGAAGATGAAGAACCCGACTGGTCCTTCCAGGTATCTGTATTCTCATCATATGCATAGAAATCAGTGGGAAGAATAAGCTTATATGTTGTATTAAGCAGTTCATCATAAGTATATGTGGTCTGCTCTGTTTCAAACGGCTCTTCCTTAACAAGACTTGTCATCATATCGGAAAGCTCGTTCCTGTCACGCATATTAAGGGAATAAAGCGCAAAATCACTGATTTCGTTATTCTTATCAACAAAAAGAACCATTTCGTTGTATTTCTCGGGAAGACGACCTGCAACAACATCATACTGGCTCTTAAGAAGTGTCTGGTCCTCAAGAAGCTCTGTGAAAATAACATTTGTGTTATTCATCATATTGCCACTCATTGCAGCCCCCATATCACTTCCGTAAGAAACACCCATCATTTCCTGCATAAGATTAACAGGATTAACCTTAACGGGATCATCTTCAGTCTCTACATAAAGGTTGATCGGAATAGAATACTTATATGAAACAGCACTGAGATAATTATTAATCTCACTGTTCTCATCCTCGAGATATGCCTTAAAGGAACGAAGATCGTTCTTCTGAAGCTGTGTAAGAACAGCGCTCATCATGCCTGTCATAATATCATTTGAATAAACGGTATTCGAATCACGGGCAGCAAGCTCTTCCTCATCCGTATTAAGACCCATCATGTTAGTTATCATTGCGGAATAATCAACGGTTTCAGATTCGAGTGTAATAGGATAAGAAGAAAGAGTATCCTCCTGAACCTTATCAATATACTCGGTAAGACCGTTTGACAATGAAAGAATAAGTGCAATACCGATAATTCCTATACTGCCGGCAAAAGCTGTAAGGAAGGTACGTCCTTTTTTGGTTAAAAGATTATTACGGCTGAGTGAAAGTGCCGTCCAGAATGACATTGAGGTCTTCTTCTTGCGTCCCTTATTGGTCGCTTTCTCGGCTCCGCTTTCAAGAGCCTTGATACGTGCCTCTGTCTGAACAGTATATTCTTCATCGGAAAGAGGATTGGAATCTCCTGTTACCTTTCCGTCGAGAAGATTTATTATTCTTGATGAATAGTCCTTTGCAAGATCCGGGTTATGTGTAACCATGATTATGAGACGGTCTCCGGAAATCTCCTTAAGAAGCTCCATAATCTGAACACTCGTAGCAGTATCAAGCGCACCTGTAGGCTCATCCGCAAGAAGAATCTCGGGATCGTTAACCAGAGCTCTTGCTATTGCAACTCTCTGCATCTGTCCTCCGGAAAGCTGGTTGGGGCGTTTCTTAAGCTGGTCACCGAGTCCAACCTTAATAAGTGCCTGTTTTGCTCTTTCCCTTCTCTCCGCCTTGGATACACCTGATAAAGTAAGCGCAAGCTCAACATTTGCAAGTACGCTCTGATGAGGAATAAGATTATAACTCTGGAATACAAATCCGATTGAATGGTTTCTGTAAGTATCCCAGTCACGCGCCTTATATTTCTTGGTTGATTTACCGCTGATTACAAGGTCACCTGTTGTATACTTGTCAAGGCCTCCGATAATATTAAGAAGTGTTGTTTTACCGCATCCTGAAGGGCCGAGAATTGAAACAAACTCACTCTTTCTGAAATTAAGGCTGATACCTTTAAGTGCATTGACTGTGCTGTCTCCCGCAACATAGTCCTTGGTGATATTCTTTAATGAAAGCATATTTTCTCTCCTGTTCACCCCATTAGCTATATACTTCGCAATAATAGAAAAAATCCACTGCATTTTCAAGTGGATTTTTCTAAATTTACAAATATTTTATTTTTTCTTGTCTTTTCGCTCTTTTATCTTCGTGATAACTTCGCGCTTAATGTCGTTATATTTATTATCCTTAAACCAGTCAACCTCGCGGTCGGCTTCGTCTTCCACAAGTCCGTCCGTGCTCTTATCCGCCTGAATCTCCTCGAGATCCTCATCCGTAAGCCTTCTGAAATCATTAAGCTTCTTAATAAGAAGCTTAATTGAATTCTTGGTTGTGTTAAACATCCCGGCCGAATTCAGATTAATAAAGATAATACCGATAGGAACAGCCACAATCATTCCGAGAACACCCGAAACCTTGTAACCTATGAAAAGAAGAAACAGCGTCGGCATAGGCTTTACACCTATTGAATCTCCGACAAGTTTAGGCTGGATAAGCTGGCGTACAAGCTGGCCTACAGCCCAGATAATAACAAGTTCAACAGCCATGACATAGTCGCCGTTGAAAACCCTGACAAGAGCCCACGGAAGCATAATTGCTCCGGCCCCGAAAACAGGAAGGAAATCAAGGAAGGCTATGAGAAGCGCAATAAGTGCAAAATACTTAACCTTGATGAGTGCAAGTCCGATGAGAAGAAGGAAATATACCCATATTTCAATTCTAAGCTGTGCGAGGAAGTAACCGCCTACAGCCTTCTTCATACTTACATAACCGACATTCCATTTCTCCTGAACAGAAAGCGGAGTGTGTTTCTTAAAGAAATTGTATATCGACTCTCTGTCTGCGACAAAAAAGTATGCCGACAAAACACCCATAATTACACCGATAAATATTCCGGGAAGCTTCTTGGCAATATCGCCGATTGTTGAAACTGCAGGACTTCCGACTTTCTCAATAAGACCGGCGATTGATAAATTTGTACTCTGGGTAAGAAGCGAAAGTCTGTTTCTCGCATCTTCCGGAAGCATATAATAAAGCTTCGACAGTTTCTCTCCCACCTGTGATAAATCGGCCTTAAGGTTGTCCCATATGGAAGGCAGATCCTGCATCATGCTCATTCCCTGTTTTACAAGTGCCACAACTCCGAAATATACACCGACTATGACACCGCCAAGAACAATTACCATCACAAGTACAGAACCGAACTTACGCTTTACTTTCAGTTTTTTCTCGAAAAACTGAACAATCGGATTGGCTATTGCAGCAATAATCCAGCCAACAACAAAAGGCATAAAATATACGAGAAGCTTTGGAACAAGGAAAATAAATATAAGCAGTACTATTATTGCCCAGATAATATTAACTGATACTTTCAAATATTGTCTTGTATTCTTCTGCATTACTCCTCCTTTCCGGAATCTGCAATATATGCATCAATATATGCATAAAGTTCTTCACGTCCTTCTTTTGTTTCTGACGAAAAAGGAATTACTGTTGTTTCCTTTGAAGCATCAAGACCTATTCTGACGGCCTTAATTTTCTTATCTCTCTCACTTCGTTTAATTTTATCAAGCTTTGTTGCGATGATAACAGGCTTATATCCGCTCTTTACAATGTAATCATACATCATTTTATCATTTGCGGAAGGATCATGTCTTATATCAACAAGAAGAAATACAGCTTCAAGCTTTTTCGATACCCGAAGATATTTCTCAATCATCTTTCCCCATTTTGCCTTTGTTTCCTCAGATACATTTGCAAAACCGTATCCGGGAAGATCGACAAGATAGAATTCGTCGTTAATATTATAGAAATTGATTGTCTGTGTTTTACCCGGTTTCTCGGAAACTCTCGCAAGGCTCTTTCTGTTCATGAAAGCGTTAATAAGCGAGGATTTTCCCACATTACTCTTTCCTGCAAAAGCAAATTCGGGAAGAGTATTTTCAGGGAGCGTACTTGTTATTCCGCATACGGTTTCTAAAGAAACATTTTTTATTACCATAATTCACCATCCGAAACTAATAACAGACGCCGCCAAGCAAAGCAAAGGCGGCGTGTTTCTCAGTTTCCTAATTTGCATTTCTTCTTGTAATTTCAGGTTCGCATTTTCCTGCAACAACATCAGCAGTAATAAGACATTTTCCGATAGTATCATCGGAAGGAATCCTGAACATAATATCCATCATAATATTCTCCATGATGGAACGAAGGCCTCTTGCTCCGGTCTTCATCTCCATTGCTTTCTCGGCAATGGCTTCAACAGCATCATCTGTAAAGGAAAGCTCAACTTCATCAAAACGGAAAAGCTTCTGATACTGTTTAATGAGCGCGCTCTTGGGTTCTTTCAGAATCCTGACAAGTGCATCTTTATCAAGCCCTTCAAGTGAAACTGTGATGGGCACACGTCCGATAAATTCCGGAATAAGACCAAACTTAACAAGATCCTGCGGAACAACCTGCTTAAACAAAGCGCCTGTATCCTTTTCGGTTTTATCCGTTATCTCTGCATTAAAACCAATACTCTTCTTATCAAGTCTTGTCTCAACAATCTTCTCAAGGCCATCAAAAGCACCGCCGCAGATAAACAGAATATTCGTCGTGTCTATCTGGATAAGCTCCTGATGAGGATGCTTTCTTCCACCCTGAGGCGGAACAGAAGCAACGGTACCTTCAATAATCTTAAGAAGGGCCTGCTGAACACCTTCACCTGATACATCCCTTGTTATTGATACGTTTTCACTCTTTTTGGTTATCTTATCAATCTCATCGATATAGACAATTCCGTACTGAGCTTTCTCAATATCATAATCTGCTGCCTGAATAAGCTTGAGAAGAATATTCTCAACATCTTCTCCTACGTAACCGGCTTCTGTAAGCGTAGTTGCATCTGCAATTGCAAAGGGAACATTGATGATCTTTGCAAGAGTCTGTGCAAGATAAGTCTTACCCGAACCTGTAGGTCCGATCATAATAATATTACTTTTCTGAAGCTCAACTTCGTCATCTGACGGAGGCGCAGTAACTCTTTTATAATGGTTATAAACAGAAACAGCAAGAACTTTTTTGGCTTCTTCCTGCCCTATTACATAATCATCAAGGAACTGTTTAATCTGAACAGGCTTAAGAAGATTAATGTCTCCTACCCCGCTTCCGAAAGAGTAAGGAATCTCTTCCGAATCCTCTTCCTCGAGCATGTCAACGCATATTCCGATACATTCATCACAGATGAAAACGCCTTCCGGACCGGATATAAGTTTTCTCGCCTGATTCTGCGTTTTGCCGCAGAACGAGCACCTGATTTTTGGGTTTGTGCTTTTTGCCACTTTAATAAATCCTCTTATCTAACCTTACACTGCCTGATTAGTCTTCTTTTTTCTCATCGGAACGCTTTGTAACAACACGGTCAATAAGTCCGTATGCTACTGCTTCCTCTGCTGTCTTCCAGTTATCACGCTCTGTATCGCGACAAATCTCTTCGTAAGGCTTTCCTGTATTCTCAGCCAGCATTCTGTTAAGTCTTTCTTTAGTCTGCTGGATATGCTTTGCAGCAATTTCTATTTCTGTTGCCTGACCCTGAGCTCCGCCAAGAGGCTGATGAATCATAATCTCAGCATTGGGAAGTGCCAGTCTCTTTCCCTTTGTACCACCTGCAAGGAGGAAAGCTCCCATACTTGCAGCCATACCGATACACATGGTGGAAACATCACACTTAAGATATTTCATGGTATCATAAATTGCCATGCCGGCAGTAACAGAACCACCGGGGCTGTTTATGTAGAGATGAATATCCTTATCGGGATCTTCAGCTTCAAGATAGAGCATCTGTGCAACAATTACACTTGCGCTCTGATCTGTTACTTCTTCACCGAGGAAAATAATTCTCTCTTCAAGAAGTCTTGAATAAATATCATAAGAACGCTCCCCGCGGGAAGTCTGTTCAATGACATAAGGAATTAAACTCATTTATTTACCCTCTTTTGCATTCTCAACAACAAAGTCTACAGCCTTCTGAATCTTAAGGTCGGTAATAACTTCCTTCTTAGCCTTCTCATCAAGAAGTTCCTTAACTCTCTCAACTTCCATCTGATAGATTTCAGCAAGACGCTCAACTTCCTTATTGTACTCTTCATCGGTTACGTCAAAGTTTTCTGCCTTAACAACAGCCTTAAGAACAAGACGGCTCTTTATTCTCTTCTCTGCCTGAGGCTTCATCTGCTCAAGGAACATCTCTTCTGTAGCACCTGTATACTTCATATACTGTTCCATTGAAAGTCCCTGCATCTGAAGTCTGCTTGCATAATCATCAAGCATTCTTCTCTGCTCTGTTGTAACCATTGCTTCGGGAATCTCCATCTTGGAATCTGCAATGATTGCTTCGATAACAGCATCTTCTCTTTTAGCCTTGGCATCCTCAGTCTTCTTGGCTGTAATGCCTTTTCTGATGGACTCTTTGTATTCTTCAAAAGTATCATATTCAGATACCTCAGATGCAAACTCATCATCAAGTTCAGGAAGCTCCTTCTCCTTGATTTCCTTAATTGTGCACTTGAATACTGCTGCCTTACCCTTAAGATTCTCAGCCTGATAATCCTCGGGGAATGTAACGTTAACTTCCTTCTCCTCACCGATAACAGCACCTACAAGCTGCTCCTCGAATCCGGGAATGAAAGCGCCTGAACCGATTGTAAGAGGATAGTTCTCACCCTTGCCGCCTTCAAAAGCAACACCGTCAACAAATCCTTCAAAATCAAGAATTGTGCTGTCGCCATCTTTAACCGGTCTGTCTGTAACGTTTATCTCACGTGCACTG
Organism: Lachnospiraceae bacterium; assembly: GCA_045616785.1. Lineage (GTDB taxonomy): Bacteria > Bacillota > Clostridia > Lachnospirales > Lachnospiraceae > Merdinaster. The sequence continues at coordinate 16,343 of JAZLHJ010000022.1, read as the reverse complement.
TTCTCACGCTCAAGCTTTATCTGCTTATCAACTTCTTCATCAGTTGCTTCAGTCTCAACCTTGTCAATCTTTACACCCTTGTATGCGCCAAGAGTAATTTCGGGCTCAAGAGCAACCTCTGCTGTAAATACGAAAGGCTCGCCTTCCTTTACGGGAAGAACCTCAATCTTAGGCTGTGAAACGATTTCCTCGCCGCACTCTGTAACAGCCTTCTCATAAGCTTCGGGAATAATAATATTTGCAGCATCCTCGAAGAATACGGTCTTTCCGTACATCTTCTCAATCATGTTCTTGGGAACCTTTCCCTTACGGAAACCGGGAACGGATATTTTATTCTTGGACTGCTGATATGCCTTATCTGTAGCCTTCACAAACTCCTCATAAGGTGTTTCAATGGTAAGACGTGCCATACCACCTTCTAATTTCTCAACTTTGCAACTCATCTTGTCTAATCCTCCTAAAATGATACACATATCTGACTTCACACGAAGTCAACGACTTATTGTAGCATAAGCTTTCTCAAAATTCCAGTACTTTTTCGGCATTACAAAGGGTTTCGTCCTCCTTATCATGTGCCGAATATATTACAGCTCTGCCTCTTCTCTCACTCTCGACAAGGCTTCTTACCTTTTCACGCGCCTTACTGTCAAGACCTGTAAACGGCTCGTCAAGAAGAATAATTTTGCTTCCGGCAAGCATTGCCCTGACAATTGCCGTCCGTCGCTTTTCGCCTCCGCTTAATTCTTCCGTCTTCTTATTAAGAAGCTTTTCGGGAAGAACGGTAAGAAGAACATCACATACTCTTTCCTTATTCTCCTTTGAAACAGTAAGGCTGACATTCTGAACGGGAGTAAGAGACTTCAGAAGTCTGTCCTCCTGGAAAAGCACGGCCGCATCCTCACTTTGCCATAAGGACCGCATAAGCGTCGTCTTTCCTTTTCCGGAAGCTCCCTCAAGCCTTATTGTCTCGCCTTCCTTTATGTCAAGTCCGGGAAGCTCCACGCCCGTTCCGTCTTCATAAAGGTACGTTTCTTTCTCTTTGTCAAAAGAGCACGTTCCAAGGCTCCTTCCTGTTCCCTTTGGGATCCCGTGTGATGTAAGCAGTTTCCTGATAAGGAATATCAGTATTTTCTCAAGAATATATGAAAGCAGAAGAACCGTTAACGTCCAGGACAGAACTCCGGCTGTATCAAGGTACAGCTTCGATTCATATATTCCGCCTCCGACAGAATCCTTTACTATGCCTATAACCTCCGCTGCAACTCCGGACTTAAATCCCATACCTACTGCCACATGACATGCGCCGAGGATATTATCGCGGCACAGCTCGCGGTAAAGATAACAAATCCTGTCACGTCTTCTGATATGCATGACAAGGCCCATTTCAACAAGCTCGTTTCTGTCTCCGAAAGAAGTCAATACGCTCTGATAGAAAATGGGAAAAGTAATGATAAATACAATAAGCGGCGTTAGAAATCCGCCTCCGAAGAGTACAAGAACAATTATAACAAAAGAAGCAATCGGCACTGATTTCATTACAAGAAGAAGCGGTGACAAAAACATCTTCACCATGCTGCTTCCGGCAGAAAGGCCGCCAAGAATAATTCCGAGAACAAATCCGGAAACAAAGCCCGCAAGAACAGACAGAACGGTTCCCAGAATGCGAACATAAAAAGATTTATCTTTGATATCGGAGATAAAATGACATACGGTATCAACCGGACCTGCAATCAGAAAAGAGTTTGACAGGATTCGTGCAAATACTTCCCATAATATAAGCCAGAAAAGAGTAAAAAGAGCGGTGAATATAACTTTCTTTTTCTTACTGCTTCTATTCACCGCCTATGTCTCCTTTCAAATTTCAGTAAAAATCTTCTCCCGGAAGATTTCCTCCGACGGAAGATGGATCGTAATCATATAAAACACCCAGGTATATTTCGAGCATTTCCTTCATATCAGGTCCTGCCACATAAGTAACGTTGCAATACGGAATTGCCTTTTTTGCTATAGCTTCCTTACCGATTATTCCGTATTTTTCCGAAAGGAAAGCAACATCGGAATCGGGGTTATTTGCTGCAACTACAGATTCTTCGTGCTCCTTAAGGAAGTTTTCGATTTCACCCTTATGTTCCGCATAATACTCTTTTCTCACTACGGTAACTCCGGTGACAAGGCTGTTTCCGGTTACCTTCTCCCATTCCTTTGTCATATCAAGAACAATATTCATGTTCTCATCTGAAGCGATAAGTGATGTTACATAAGGCTGCGGAAGAAGCCCGACAAAGTTTTCGTTTCCTTCAAGTACTGCTGCAACTTCGGATGGCTCTCCTCTGTAGTCAAGCGTGACTTCATCACTTATTCCGTTCTTTGACAGAAGATACAAAAGAACCATATCAGGTGTTGTTCCCATTCCGGAAAGAACAACCGTCCTCCCCTTCAGATCTTCTATGCTTTGTACGGAAGAATCAGCGGAAACCATGTAGAGAACTCCGAGCGTATTAATGTCAATTACTTCGACGTTTCCGTTTGTCTTATTATACAGAACAGATGCAACGTTTGCAGGTAAAAGGGCTATATCAAGCTCTCCGGAAACCATCTTCGCGGTCAGCACATCTGCAGTTCCTTCAATATCAAAACTGTACTTTCCGTCACTTGTATCTTCTTCACTTTCTTTCATAAGTTCAAGAAGTCCGATGGAAGTCGGGCCTTTAAGCGACCCTATTCTTACCTCGGAAAGATCCTTCCTGCCACATGATGTCACGCCAATAAGCACGGCAAATAAAACAGATAAAACAAAAAACCTGTTAATCAGTTTCATTTCTTATACCTTTAGTCACTAACCGGCTATTATTCCCTTTCTGATATTATCGGAGATTTCCCTGCCTGCACATCTTGCAACAATCGCAAGTGCAAAATCATTCGTAACGCCCATACCTCTTGCGGTAATAACATTTCCGTCTTCGGAAACGCTGTCAAAGCTGACCTTTGCACCGCCGTCTTCAAGGTCTTTTTCTCTTCCGGGATATACTGAAGCTTTCTTTCCCGTAAGGCATCCCGTATGTGCAAGAACTGTAGGTGCTGCACATATTGCAGCAAGAAGCTTACCCTGTGAATTGAATCTGATGACTGCCTCCGTGAGTACTTTGCACTTTTCAAGGTTTATTGTTCCCGGCATTCCGCCCGGAAGAATAAGTATATCATAAGAATCAAATTGAATTTTTGATATTACCGTATCGGCACTTACATTGATCTTCTGTGAAGACAATACCTGCACCGAATCTGTTACGGATACTGTGTCTGTTTCTATTCCGGCGCGGCGAAGTATATCAACCGTACCAAGTGCTTCGACTGTTTCAAAACCTTCTGCGAGAAATAATGCTGCTTTCATTTCGACCTCCGTTTAATTAAATACTTTACGCGACATATTGCTGTTATGGTATTCCCTGTTGTCTGTTACATCTTCGTCAAACCATTCCGGCATAAGGAAAGCCTTTGCCATTTCCACATCCGGGAATTCAACCTCCGCCATAATAAGCGGCGAAAAAGGTTCGTCAAAGATATCAAGTTCTATAAGAAGTTCCTTCGGTCTTTCTCCTTCATATTCTTTTGCAAAAGAAGGGTCGTAAAGAGGGATAAGATATCTCGTCTTGGAAATGACATTGCCGTCACATTTTGGAAGAAGATGAATAAAACTTTCTTCATTCATCCGAAGATTCGTCTCTTCCCTTGCAAGAAGTCCTTTCCCCTTAACCGTAAGAAAATATTCATCATTTTGTTTTCTTATTCTGATGACGGGGTTCACATTAAGATATCCCTGAACAATCCTTTTACTTTCATATCTTTCAAGATCCTCAGGTAACTGTTTTATTGTAAATTTGCGTTCGATTTCCATCTGAAGTTCCCTTTTTCTATAATATCTTTATCATTTCATACATAAGAAGTTCCGATACAGGTTCACCGAACAGACTCTTAAACCCACGATAGATATTGGCACGCGGTGTATGCAGAACAACTTTTCCGTCTATTGTACTGTATTTTTCAAGATTATCAAGAAGACATGAAAGCATAACCGGAATCACATAACCGTTTTCTGCTTCTTCCGTAAAATACTCATCCCAAAGAGCATAGGATTCTTTTTTACCCTTTACGAAAGCCATAAATCCCTGTATTTTGTCATCGTCAAAATAAAACATCGAAAAGTTTTCATCAAACAAATCGAAGTCATATTTTCTTCCGTTTTCTTCGCTCGCTCTGATAAAACGCCTGAGTGCGATTTCGGGCATCTCCTTAAGCGGAATGCAGTCAGCCTTTAATTTGGCAAGACTTTCTTTTCGGGCTGCAAAAGCAGTATCAAGAAGGTCGCCTGCCCTGTAGGTAAGAACCTTGCCGTCAATAAGCGTAGGAAGGAAACCGAAATGATCGAATACATCATAGAAGAAAATCTCTTCACCGGCATTTCCGAAAAATTTGGTGATAATTACCTTTATTCCGTGCTTCCTCAAATCTTCTATGGCATAACTGAACAGGCCCACGAAAACATCGGCCCTGTCAGGTCTGTCAAGTACATTGTAATACCAGAGTTTACGATATCTGCCGCTGTCTTTGGAAGCGATAAATACCAGAATTCCACTGATAATATCATCTTCTACGGCTCCGTACACAACAGTTCCTTTATCGGAAAGAAACATAATCACTCTTTCCGGCAAAAGACTTTTCATTGTTTTGGGTGAAAGTGCTATACATTTAAATTCCATGGCAATTTACATTCTATCACTTGTCAAAAGTTATTACACCAAAATGATTAATAAAATCATTCAGATCCATCTCCATAAAGCCGCCTGTTTCATAATCTCCGTCTGCAATAAGTGCATGACCGAGAAGTGTTCCGTCATCATCCAGTATGTCGGACTTGTACGAAATATTCCTGGCATGAGGGTTTCGAAGCCGGACAATTGTTCTGTTCTTACCCCCTGCAAGAGTTTCTTCTCTTACGCCCAGTACGGTATACTCATGTCCTTCAAGAATTCCCCCGTCATTGATATGTCTTGTTCTGTCTATAAAGGTTTTGCTTCCGGCAATGAAATTCCTTCCTTTATGATCGAGAATCAGCTGCCTAACTTTAAGCGCCCTTAAAGAATATCTCAGGTCTCCGCCTGCAAAATCGAGACCGAATCCCGAATTCTTCATGCAGGTTTCAGCATATTTTTCACCGATTTTCTTTAGTGCGGCATCAAATGTCTCCTCGGAAATTTTGCCGAACAAACCGCTTTCGTTTGCCTGTCTGAATACATGATAGAAGGTATGATCTTCATCTGAAACTTCCCAGTTCTTATATCCCGAAAGCAGTCTTTCGATATCATTTACGGTTGGCTTTCTGTAATTTCCAACATACGATGCCTCCAAAGCCGTATCTGAGCCAAAAGAAATACCGATTATTCTTTTAAGCTGTATTTCAAGTTCCCCTCCGATTTTGGAGAAAATATATTCCGAAAGAGAACCTTTTTCCTGACACGATTCAATATCATATATCGGAGAAACAGGTTCTAGCGGATCAATATGAATTTCCGAAATCTTCTTGCCTGTAATGTAAGTAAGGCCCTCAATTCCGCTTCCGCCTTCTATTGCCGAATATCCTTTTTTGCCTTTGAGACCGCTCGCTGCATAGGCTTTTTCGTAGAGCTGTACCCATCTTGCACCTCCGGCGAATATTGACGATGCAAAAAAACCGGTCGTTTTCGGAATTGTATTATCCACCGTAACAAATACAGGTTTTCCTTTTAAATCATAGAACTTAACGGTAACCTTGCTTCCGTCGGGACTGAGTGACATGTGTTTTATTATATGCTCGGGATCGCTTGCAACAACAGAAGCAAGCGAAGCAAGGAAATAGCAGTCACCGAGTCCGCCCTGCTTCACATCGGAAACATTAGGATACCCCTCGAAAAGAACAGCCTTTTCAGGTTTATCCATCCCAACTTCTCTTTTGCCCGAAGCTTTTCCTGCTGCTTTTCTCTTATCGCGAGCATGTACATCACTTATAAAGTCATCGTCTTTCATGGTAGAAACTGCTGCCCCTGAAGGAACAACAAGCGTCCCCATATCAATTCCCTCTTCGAATGGCCCGTACGTTCTCGTCTCGAATTTCCGCTTTACGGCATGTACTTTTTTTACTTCATCTTTCGGCGCTCTGTATTTGCACATGAAGAAATACTTGCCGCCTGCATTGAATTCAGCATTCCTTCTTCCCTCATGCTCTGCTTCTTCTTCGGCATAGTCAGCAATAATCTCTTCTTTTGTCATGCAGCGCGCCGCCTCTTCCTGCATAAGTTCGTTCTGAAAAAGCTCTACTCTTGCCCTGAAAGCTGCAAAAGCTTCTGCCGGAATCAGATCCTGAACATAATAGAACAGTTCTTCTGCTGAAGTTGACAGAATCAGATTTGCAAATTCAGCGTCTACCTTAACCATTTTGCGAAGTTCCATATCAGACATTTTAACGTCTTCGTGTCCATCGATTGTTATTCCTTTATAGGTCGGAACGGTAACCTTTTCGGAGAAAAGACCGTCGGCACTCTTCGGCGTAAAATCCGAGAAAGAAGATTTGGAATAATCAATTTTAATGCTGTCAACAATATAATCTACAAAGCTTGAATCCTTATGCTTCTTCTCTTTTCCGGTAAGGAGCAGTGAATCATCGTTATCATCGCTTTCCTTTATTCCGAGAAGGAAATCAACAATGCGCTTCATCCTGAGCTGGTACATTGCTTTGGGCGAATACATCACCTTCGCATAATGTGTATCTGCGTTTTTCTTTGAAATGTATTTACTTGTATCTTCCTTCTGAACGTGAAGTTCTTTCCTTCCGTCTCCGCTTTCTGCAAGAACAGTCTTTGATTTAACAACGATATCCGATACGCCAAGGCGGTCCGCAATTCTCGAAGCCGCAACGCTTTTCTTCTGTGCCTCAAGCGTCTTCTCATCCGGAGCCGCTTCAAAAGAAGCGTCCCCCGAAATCTGCTCAGCTCTTGAAATGGCAAGAAGATCGTTCCAGGTAAGTTCGCCGTATCCTGCATAATCCGTTTTATGCGCATAGAAATGTTCCGCACACTCCCTGAATGATTTCATCTGAGCTTCAAGATGATTATGTAAGGATTCGATATTTCTGTATCTGCCAAACTTCACCAAGGTTTTGGACATATATTTCTTGCAGGAGCTTTGCACAAGTGCAAGTCTTGAAAGCAGTTTCTGAAGACCGTCACTGAAAGATTTCTCATCTGCGGGAATTTTCTCACTCATGGAAAGTCTGAACATATAAAGGCCGTCCTGAATATCGCGGATTTCCTTTCTGTGGAAAATTCGCCACATTCCCTGAACATTCCCTGATATTCTCGTAAGCTCTTCTTCAAAACCGCTGTAAGATTCTTTTATTCTCTCAAAAGCTTCGCGGTTTCTGACAATTCTCTTTACAGCAGCCGTCGTATCACCCTTTTCAAGCATATCCATTATTTCTTCTGTCTCATTGCTTGTTTCCGAAGAAGCAATTTCGATTTTTTTATCCTCTTCTCCCATAAGAGGCGGCTGTGACTCTTTGGGTTCGAACTTCTCAGCCGGGATTTCAACTGCATCGTCTTTTCTTTCAGCCGGTTTTTCCTTTTCCGATCGTTCTTCCTTCATAAGAGGAGCTGCTGATATTTGTGTAGTATCCGAAATTTTTTTATCGGTTTCAACCGTAGCTGAAACTGCCGGTTTTTCCTTCATCGTCTTTTCTGTTTCCATACCTGGTACCCCCACAGCTTTCTATCTTTTTATTATACGTAAGAAGACCTTAAATAGCCATATAAAAGAGAAAAGGGCGGCAGAAAAATCTGCCACCCAAAGTGAGGAGAAATCTATCTACTGTATACTTTTGTCATTTTACGGATTTTATCCTGAAGTTCTTCGGAAAATGCATTTCTTTCCATTCTCCATACCCAGTTTCCGCCGAGTGTGGACGGGAAATTAATTCTTGCTTCTCCGCCGAGTTCAAGGAAATCCTGCATCGGAATAATACATGTATCCGCAACGCTCGCCATTGCGCATCTGACCATTGCAAGTGTTACCTCTTTTCCCTTCTTGACGCCGAGGTAGCTTCTTACAAATTTCTTATCCTTACCTGAAAGCCCTTCGTACCAGCTCTTTGTAGTATCGTTATCATGAGTTCCTGTATAAACGATGCAATTTTCGGGATATCTGTGAGGAAGATATGTGCTGTCCATTGCCTTCGAGTCAAAACCGAACTGCAGAATCTTCATTCCGGGGAAGCCTGTTTTCTTAACAAGCTTTACAACGCTCGGTGTAAGGAAACCAAGGTCTTCTGCGATAACAGGTTTCTTACCAAAGGTATCCTTAAGCTTCTGAAACAGTTCAAATCCGGGTCCTTTTTCCCAATGACCATGCTCTGCGGTCTTATCTCCGTAAGGAATTGAATAATATTCGTCAAAGCCTCTGAAATGGTCTATTCTTACAACATCATACAGTTTGAAACAATATCCGATACGCTGCATCCACCACTCATATCCGGACTTTTTGTGGTAATCCCAGGCATATAAGGGATTTCCCCAAAGCTGACCGGTTACTGCAAAAGCATCGGGCGGACATCCGGCAACTGCCTTCGGAACAAGATTCTCATCAAACTGGAAAAGCGCCGGACTACTCCAGGCATCGGCACTGTCAAATGCCACATAAATCGGAATATCACCGATTATTTCAATACCCTTCTTATTGGCATAAGCCTTGAGTTTCTTCCACTGAACAGCGAATTTATACTGCTGGAATTCATAGAAAAGAATGTCACTTTCAAATTTCTCTCTATACTTCTTAAGCCCTTCGGGTGTACGAAGCCTTATAGCGTCATCCCATTCGTTCCAGCCCTTTCCGCCAAATTCGTTTTTGACAGCCATGAAAAGAGCATAATCAGGAAGCCAGAAATCATTCTCTTTTACAAACTTCTTAAAGTCTGCATTATCCTTTATCTTACTTCTCTCAAATGCTTTTCTTAAAATCTTAAAGCGTGATGCATAAATTTTCTCGTAATCAACTTCGGACTTGTCATCTCCAAAATCCACTGCATCACATTCTTTTTGGGTAAGAAGTCCTTCCGCAATAAGTGCTTCAAGATCTATGAAATACGGATTACCGGCATAAGTAGAGAACGACTGGTACGGAGAATCTCCGTACCCTGTCGGTCCAAGCGGTAATATCTGCCAGTAGCTCTGGCCCGCATTATGAAGTGCATCTACAAATTCATATGCCTCTTTGGAAAATGCACCGATGCCATATTCTGACGGCAATGATGCAACAGGCATAAGTACCCCGTTTTTTCTCATTTTATATCCCCTTATCTTGTGGGAGCATCAATATTGCGAAGCTTCCAGATATCATTATTGTATTCAGCGATTGTTCTGTCAGATGAGAAGAATCCGGCCTTTGCAATGTTAACAAGGCTCATCTTCTTCCACTTTGATCTGTTCTCGTAATCGGCAAGGATTTCGTCCTTCTTCGCAATATATGCTTCAAGATCAAGGAGTGTCATGAACCAGTCCTTATTCAAAAGTTCATCCTGAAGTCTCTTAAGGCTTGTTTTGTTACCGACTGCAAGGCACTGTTTTCCTGTAATGAAATCAACTGCTTCTTTGATAACCGCACTCTTCTTGTAGAAGTCCCCGGAAACATAATCAGCCTTCTCATAATGCTCGATAACCTGCTCGCTCTTCTCACCGAAGATGTAGATATTATCATCACCTACAAGGTCATGAATCTCTACGTTTGCACCGTCATCTGTACCAAGAGTAACAGCACCGTTAATCATGAACTTCATATTTCCGGTACCGGAAGCTTCCTTACTTGCAAGTGAAATCTGCTCGGAAATATCACATGCGGGAATAAGCTTCTCTGCATAGCTTACATTGTAGTTCTCAACCATGATAACCTTCATGTAAGGAGCAACATCGGGATCGTTCTTAACAATATCCTGAAGAACAAGGAGAAGGTGAATAATATCCTGTGCAATTACATATGCAGGTGCTGCCTTTGCTCCGAAGATAAAGGTAATCGGACGTGAAGGCTTCTTGCCGCCCTTAATCTCAAGGTATTTATGAATGATGTAAAGAGCGTTCATCTGCTGACGCTTATACTCATGCATACGCTTGATCTGGATATCGAAAATGGAGTTTGGATCAACCTCAACACCTTCATGCTCCTTAAGGTAGAGAGCAAGCTTCTTCTTGTTATTTGTCTTGATTGCATCAAGGCGGTCAAGAGTATCGGCATCATCCTTAAACTGAAGAAGCTTCTCAAGTTCAAGTGCATTTCTTCTGTAGCCCTTACCGATTTTCTCGCAAAGGAGAAGATCAAGTTCCTTATTGCAGGACATAAGCCATCTTCTGAAGGTAATTCCGTTTGTCTTGTTATTGAACTTATCAGGATAAATCTTATAGAAAGCATTAAGTTCTGAATTCTTAAGAATCTCAGTATGAATAGCTGCAACGCCGTTAACCGAGAAACCGTAATGAATACAGATATGAGCCATATGAACTCTTCCTGTCTCATCAATAATCTGAACCTTGGGATCTTTGAATTTAGCCTTAACTCTCTTATCAAGTTCCTTGATAATGGGAACAAGCTGGGGAACAACAGTCTCAAGATATTCAAGAGGCCACTTCTCAAGTGCTTCGGCAAGAATTGTGTGGTTTGTATATGCACAGGTCTTACTTACTACTTCGATAGCTTCATCCATTGTAAATGCCTTGTCATTAACAAGGATTCTGATAAGTTCGGGAATAACCATTGTAGGATGTGTATCGTTAATCTGGATTACAGCATGGTTATAAAGCTTCTTAAGATCGTACTTATGCTCTTTCATCTCATCGAGAATAATCTGTGCGGCATTTGAAACCATGAAATACTGCTGATAAATTCGAAGAAGGTTTCCTGCCTTGTCAGAGTCATCCGGATAAAGGAAAAGAGTAAGATTCTTCTTGATATCTTCTTTATCAAAAGAAATACCATCTTTTACAATTGACTCATCAACCGACTCAATATCAAAGAGATGAAGTTTGTTGACACCGTTGTCATATCCTACTACGTCAATATCATACATTCTTGACTTAACATTCATGTTACCGAAAGCTACATTATATGTAACATTTGTTCTTGTAAGCCATGAATTCTTCTCGATCCAGTCATTCTTCTCTGCAGTCTGCATCTTGTTCTTGAATACCTGCTTGAAAAGACCGAAATGATAATTAAGACCAATACCTGCTCCGGGAAGGCCAAGTGTTGCAATTGAATCCATAAAGCATGCTGCAAGACGTCCGAGACCACCGTTACCAAGTGAAGGTTCGGGCTCTGCCTCTTCGATTACAGCAAGATCCTTACCGTTAGCGGCAAGAACTTTTTTCACCTTATCATAGATTCCGAGATTAAGAAGATTGCTGGATAAAAGCTTTCCGATAAGGAATTCTGCGCTGATGTAATAAATCTTCTTCTCTCCGTTAATTCTGTCTGTTGCTTCCATCATGTCTTTGGTCATCTGAAGCACACAGTCATAGCACTCTGCATCGGTGCAATCTGCAAAACTCTTGTTAAAGAACTTACCTGCATAATCGTTAAGAGTCTGCTCCATCTTAAGTTCCAATACCTGTCTCTGAATATTAGGCTCTAAAATTGCGTTCATTTTTTTCCTCCATATACTGTTATGTTGTTTGTCTTTGTTTGCATTGTTCTTCTATGTAAGAACATCCTCGTAAGTTAATCGGACAAGCTTGTGCGGAACTATCACTCTTCTTCCCTTCTCCCCGGAAAGAAGTCTTGCCATCTCGGAAATAGCTTCCTCAGACAGCTGATAGAAATCCTGCTTTACCGTATTCATCTGTTTTCCGGCATATCCCATAAGCGATATCCCGTCAAACCCCGACACCGGCCTGAAAATATCAAGTTCAATCAAAGCTCTCATCGCTCCGATTGCCATCATATCCGAGCCGCATACGATAAGATCGTATTTCTTACCATCCTTAAGCGTAATCTCTCTCGCCCTTTTTTCAGAGAAATTACCTTCCTTAACGGTAAGTCCCACTTTTTTCTCCTCAGCCAGCCGCTTTATTCCTTTGATACGTTCTTCGGTCACATATCCGTCCATACTTCCCGACAGATACAGGATTTTGTTTATCTTATGCCCGTTAAAAGTTTTCTTGGCCACTTCGTACTGGGCTTTCTCCTGATCAATCCATACCGCCGATGTATCATCTTTATAAAGCGGAGCATCCACGAGAACCTTTTTAAATTTCTCCTGGTTAATGAGACTGTGCATCAGTTTGTCGTTTTTCGACAGACAGTAGATTATGATACCACCAACATTCTGCGATTCAAAGTACCTGACAACTTCATCAGGTTTCTTGCCAACAAGCATCTCACGGAAAACCGTAATTACTTCAAAGCCCATTTCCTGAGCCTTGGCAAGCGCTCCCGACAAATACTGGATGTCAATCTCATGTGCAGCAGCCGTCTGTTTGTTAATACCCACAATCAGCGCAATTCTTGATGCTCCTTTGGATGAAAGTGCCGCCGCTGCCGCGTTCGGTACATACCCAAGCTTTGTAATTGCTTCCTGAACTTTCTTTCTTGTATCCTCACTCACTCCCGGATATAACTTGATGACCTTGGATACTGTGGATATGGCAACACCGGCTTCCTTTGCAACATCTTTAATCGAAACCATCGCCTGCTCCTTATTTTCCCGAAACGATTCATGGAAATCGTTTTCCAAGGAGTATCATATCACATGGAAAACGTTTTCTCAATAGGTAATTTTATTTTTTTTCATCAGGGACGGTTCTTTTGTTCAGGGACGGTTCTTCTGTTCAGGGACGGTTCTTCTGTATAAGGATGGGGCTTTTGTAATAATTCCTCGCTTTTGGTTGACATAATTTGGTATTTTTCACCGGAAATTCGCATTTCCCTTTTTCCCGGTGAAAAAACAACGTCAAAATTCGTGTTATGTCAACCTCGTGTGCTTGTTGTTTACATAAGTATTCACCGATATTCACGAAACCCTTATTATCGGTGAATTCCAAATATTCCTGTTCACCGATAATTTCATAAAGTCTCTTTCTCGGTGAAAAAGCAGAGCCTAACAAATTTGGTAAAGAGATTATGTCGACCAAATCTTGCTTCAGGGACGGTTCTTTTGTTCAGGGACGGTTCTTCTGTTCAGGGACGGTTCTTCTGTATAAGGATGGGGCTTTTGTAATAATTCCTCGTTTTTGGTTGACATAATTTTGAATTTTTCACCGAAAATTCGCATTTCCCTTTTTCCCGGTGAAAAAACAACGTCAAAATTCGTGTTATGTCAACCTCGTGCGCTTGTTGTTTACATAAGTATTCACCGATATTCACGAAACCCTTATTATCGGTGAATATCAGAAAATCCTGTTCACCGATAATTTCATAAAGTCTCTTTCTCGGTGAAAAAACAGAACATAACAAATTTGGTAAAGAGATTATGTCGACCAAATCAGGCATTTTATAGCATTTCCTCATTGAAGTATTCACCGATATTCGTGACCCCCTAATTATCGGTGAATTCCAAATATTCCTGTTCACCGATAATTTCATAAAGTCTCTTTCCCGGTGAATCCCCCTTATAGTTATGTACGGCAGATGAAATCTGATGACATCAGTTTCATCTGCTTAATTACCTTTTTGATATTTAGATGCTTCTGTCACAGGCCTTGCCGCAACGCGGTGCGAAGCAGCCTTGACTGAAGCATCTAAATATCATATCTATAACATCTTCCCTGTAACAATTCCCCACAAATAATTCCGGTGGTCACTGCATATCCTCTCCATTCTTTCGCTTCAGTCTTTATACAGCAAAAGGAGCTGTATAAAACAGCCCCTTTCTCCAAAACACCTACTCACCAAATTCTACAATGAAGCTCCGAATTCTCTGAGTTCCTGTGCAGCTTCGGGAGTTTTATTTCTATTGCCGTAGACTTTCTTAATTCCGCAATCTTTTGCTCTGAAAAATCCGAGTGTGTGATGATATGAATATTCAATGCCTTCATATACATCAGGTGAGCCGGAGCTAAGAATCATTGCATAATTAGGGATTCCGGGATTACCCTTGCAGTAGAGTCTTGTCAATGCTGACTGAAGCTGTCCTGTAAATCCCCAGTAATAAACGGCTGAAGCAAATACAAGCATATCTGCTCCCTTAATCGCATCATAGACAATGCTCATATCATCCTTCTGCGCGCATTCACCGTCACCGGCTCCTCTGCAATAGCTGCATCCAAGGCAACCGTTAATCTTCATTCCGCCAACATGAATAACAGTAACCTCATGTCCTTTACTCTCAGCGCCTTCCTTAAATGCCTCAACAAGATATGCTGTATTTCCGTTCTTTTTAGGGCTTCCGTTAAGTACTACAATTTTCATTATATTATCCTCCGAAATTTCATAAATTCATTATAACCCAAAATCCTCACGAATTGTAGAATCAAGGTTATCAATACTCAAAACTTCACATAAACTTCCATCCGATCCATATCGGTCTTTCACTTCCTGCCTTTCTCCGTTTTCATCCGTAACAATTTTTCCCTGATTAACATAAACAGTATATACCTCATTAATCGTTGTTTTTTTCGGCACTACATTAGTGCTTTCAAAACAATAGATAATCTTTCCCATGTAATCAACATAAAACCTCGGTTTCATAAGAATCATTTGCTCATAATCCGATGAAATTAGACTTAATTCAAGTTCTATATCTCCGGCGTACCTGATTGTGTCTCTAACAGGGTTAAACAATTTCGACAGCTTCTTTGTTCCGACATCAACGCCTTCAATGGTAACAAACGAATAGTACTTACCATAGTTTTCCACGGTTTTATATTTTGAAAAATACGTACTGATATCCGAAACTTCAAATGTACTACCTCGAAAAATAAATCCGAACGGTTCCTCATTTACAGCATAACTTATTCCACCATCAGACTCATATAAAACCTTACTCTTACCATCCTCAGAATATTTAATGATATCTTCCGGCGTTTGTGAAAAAACTGTTTCAGGTATTTCTACCATTTCCCTATAGACAAAGTTATCATTCAACGGTTCAAACAGCCTGTCATATCCCTGGCCGAAAAAAGCTGTTCCAAGCATTAATACGGAAAAAACAAAGGTCGTAATACTCATATAATTCTCAAGACTGGCCAGCGCATATATGTAACCCATGTTATCAACCTTGGCTTTATCGGGAATATTTCCTTTCTTCACCGCTACAACAGAATAGACAGCCCACACAAAAGTGCAGATAAAAATTACTAATCCTATCAGCCAGTAACTTATATGATGAAGTGGAAAAACCAGACCCATGCCAAAATAAAACATAGTAACAGTTATCGGCTTTACAAAAATCCTTAGATGGAAATCGCTTTCGAAAGAATTCCTATACAAACACCCCAAATCGATATTCAATAACGTTTTGGTTCGTCCGGTTGTTCTGTAAATCAGTACCCATTCAGCGATTATGCCCACAAGACATGAAAACCATACTATTTCCTTTATCCTAATCCGTGTACATAAGACAAAAAGAAATAAAAACGGGATGCAAAAAATAAACCCGGAAATAAGAGGAGTGTTTGTTTTGGCTTTAAGATTTTCGACCTCATAAAGTGTATACTCAACATTCACCCTGCGAATATATTCACGGTCAGAAACGCTTTTCCCTTCCTTTTTTTCTCCCTGTTCTGTTTGAATTTTGTTTTCTGTATTCCTCGATTGTTTCTCCAATTTGGTTGTAGTCCCTTTCAAACAATACGTCGCTTATCTGCTTAGTTAGCACTTCGGTACTGATATATCCCTTTTTATCTTCCGGATATTCCGTTCTCTCAATAAATGCCTTAATCAGATCAGCCTTACTCTTTTGCTTATACTTCGGCATATTATTAAGCTCCTGAAGAATGGCAAGCTCCGGGCGCCAGATTAGTGACAATTTATACCGAAGCTTCATCTTGGGATTCTTTCCGGCACCACGAAGAACATAGAAATCCGGTTTTCCCAAAACATCTTCAACAGTAATTATTCCCCAGTATGCCGGAACATGATCCGCAGCGCCACGGGCGTGTTTTGTACCAACCACAAGATAGTTGTAATCAAAGAATTTATCATAATTATTTCCCGTCTTTCTGCGAAAGACACCAATGCGTCATGAAACGGGTGCACTGGCTTTCGCTATCTAATCTATCTTCCTTCTGATATTATTTTCCTATAAGACTGACACACTACAGAACACGTGGAGGTGAGTG
>JAZLHJ010000021.1:0-22220 GCA_045616785.1 Lachnospiraceae bacterium | reverse complement strand
GGTTATGTCATAAAAGACGAACCATTAACAGCTTCCTGATTAGGTGTTGCGTTTATATTTAATTTTTGACCACCCATTGGATGGTTTATTTGTTATGCACTAAAACTTCTGGGTAACCTCTACTTCTTTGTTTCAAACTTTGTCACCTACTTTAATCCTTCCGGCCACAGCCTTTTCTATTTTACTTTATCTTCCTAATAAACACAACACTTCGTGATAATGTGTTAGTATACACATATCGTGCATATTATGCAACATATTTTGTATTTTATGCAGGTTTTTATGAATATTCATCGTTTTTATGCAGATTTTCGCTTTTTTTTACTGTTGCATTCACTAATTACTTGTTGTATATTGAGAAAAGAGCCCAAAAACAACAAATAGGTAACGGAGGCAATAAACCAAATGAAAGAAAAAGTAATTCTTGCATATTCAGGCGGACTTGATACAACAGCAATCATCCCCTGGCTCAAAGAAAATTTTGACTACGAAGTAATCTGCGTATGTGCTGACTGCGGTCAGGGCAACGAGCTCGACGGACTTGAAGAAAGAGCAAAGTTCTGCGGAGCAGAAAAGCTTTACATTGAAGATCTTACAGATATCTTCTGTGACGAGTATATTGTTCCCTGTGTTCAGGCACATGCAGTATATGAGAATAAATATCTTCTTGGAACATCAATGGCAAGACCTGCCATCGCAAAGAGACTTGTTGAAATTGCACGTAAAGAAGGCGCAACAGCAATCTGCCACGGTGCAACAGGAAAAGGAAATGACCAGATTCGTTTCGAACTCGGAATCAAGGCACTCGCTCCCGATCTTAAGATTATCGCTGCCTGGAGAAATGAGAAGTGGACAATGAATTCCCGTGAAGAAGAGATTGAATACTGCAAGAATCACGGCATCGATCTTCCTTTCTCAGCCGATAACTCATACAGCCGTGACAGAAACCTCTGGCACATCAGCCATGAAGGTCTCGAGCTTGAGGATCCCGCAAACGAGCCTAACTTCGAGCATCTTCTTGTACTCGGAACAACTCCCGAGAAGGCTCCCGATGAAGGCGAATATGTAACTATCAATTTCGAAAAAGGTGTTCCTACTGCCGTTAACGGTAAAAAAATGAAGGTCAGCGATATCATTCGTACCTTAAACGAACTTGGCGGCAAGCACGGAATCGGAATTATCGACATTGTCGAGAACCGCTGCGTTGGAATGAAGAGCCGCGGAGTATATGAGACACCCGGCGGAACAATTCTCTACGAAGCACATCAGCAGCTTGAAGAGCTCATTCTTGACAGAGAGACATATGCTCTTAAGACCGATCTTGGCAACAAGTTTGCTCAGATCGTATACGAAGGAAAGTGGTTCACTCCTCTTCGTGAAGCTGTACAGGCATTTATCGAATCAACACAGAAGAATGTTACAGGTGAAGTTAAATTCAAGCTTTACAAGGGCAATATCATCAAAGCCGGAACAACTTCTCCCTACTCTCTTTACAATGAGAGCATTGCTTCCTTTACTACAGGCGACCTCTACGATCATCATGATGCTGAAGGATTTATCAACCTCTTCGGTCTTGCTTCCAAGGTTCGCGCAATGAAACTTCAGAGTCAGGGTATTGACCCTCTCACTTACAAAAACTAATTCGGAGAACTATATTTGAACGTATATCTTATCCTTGCCGCATATTTTGTCTGTATAAATCTTGTCGGCTTCTTCAGTATGTATCTGGATAAGATGAAGGCGAAGAAACATTTATGGCGCATTCCCGAAGCAACGCTTTTTCTGATTGCCATTATCGGCGGATCGGCAGGCTCGCTTCTCGGGATGCGCCTGTTTCACCATAAAACAAGGCACAGAAGCTTTGTGTACGGTATTCCTATCATCCTGATTCTTCAGATAATTCTTATCATTGTCATTTGCACTCTTCCGGTTGAATATCGGATTTATTAAAGGTGAACTATGCATATTGCCATCTGTGACGATCAAATTGCAGACAGAAAACAGCTCGAAAGACTTCTCGGAAGAGAATCCGACGCTCGTATGGGCAGTACGGGAAATCTCTATATAGATTCTTTCGGTTCTCATGAAGCCCTTATGCATGCCCCGATGATGTATGACCTTTTCTTCATCGATTATGCATCGGAGAATCTGACCGGCGAAAGCATTGCCAAAAAATTACGTGCAGCAGGCGTAACGGCTCCCATAGCCCTCATGTCCGGGAAAACAGATTATAAGAGCTTCGTAACCCTCCCCGAAGGAATTCTCCATATAAGTAAGCCCATACTAAAAAAAGACCTTAGCGATATTATTTCACTCGGTCTAGATATAGCGGCAAATAAAGAAAGTTCGATTTCAATACAGGGCGATTTCGGAACTCTTTATTTTGCGGAGAGCAATATTAATTACATTCAGGAAGGCAAGCATACAATCTATATTCATACAGGAGACGGCCGCGTGGAAACTCTCCCCGGCAAAATTGAAGATGTGCTTCATACCTTTGAATGTAATAAGAAATTCTTTTTCATCGGAAAGACAATTGTCAATTTCACCCAGGTAGAAACAGTAAAATTCGGAAAAATAATATTCAAAAAAGGAGAAACATTATCTGTCTCTCCTTTCCATAATGCATATTATAAGAGTTGCTACAACGTCGTAAACAAGCTTAATTCATAGGCTTCTCTTCCGGCATTTCATATTTCTTCAAAAGTTCGTCAATTTCCTCATCATCACGGATAATTCCCGAACCTGTAAGGTCATGATGCTTACCCTTGCTCTCAAGGAATCTGTACGCTATCATGAAGCTCGCATCATCAAATGATGCATAGAATTTGTCATTTACGTGCGCTATTTTCTCGGAAAGAGGCATACCTGCAAGTCCGTCGACATACTTAAAAACCTCTTCAAAAGCGTAAGTAACAATTATTTCCTGCTGCCTTACATCACTTGTAACCTCCTGCACATGAAATGCAGAAAGGTATACTCTGAGCCACTTTGTATACCCCTGATACCATTCATATACGGAATCGTATTTCTCGTTCATGGCTTCCACTTCTTTACGCCATATTTCCGACATATAACTGGAATTTACAATACTCTGAATCTGCTCCGCGGTAAGGTAAAGGTTATATTTGGAATTGAACTGTTCAACGATTTTCTTTCTCTTTGACGGTGATTCCGGGAGAGAGGTTTTGACCTTTTTCTTCTTACCGCCGACATACTGCTTATACGCTTCCTCGGAAGGATTGGTCTTATTGACTTTCCCTGCATCCCAGCCATAGGTTTTCTGCTGGTTCTTATCCTGATTCTTCTTAACAAGCTTGTATATTCCAAAACCAAGAAGTCCGAATACTCCGAGAACACCAAGGACCGGAAGGAAAGCCGATAATGCGGCAACACCGATAATTGTTCCGAAAATCCATTTGAAAACAGGTGACTGCCTGTTATCCTTCTTAAAGTTCTTCAGAAGAGCTATTAAAATTATTATAAAAATGATAGTGCCCACAAACTATCCTTCCGCCTCTAAATTAAGATGCTTTCTATCAATAATATCATCGGGAAGATACTTAAGAAGCATTTCCTCAAGCTCCTTCCCCTTGCAGGGTTTTGACAGATAATCGCTGAAACCTTCCTGCATATATTCTTCCTTTGCTCCTTGCGACGCATTGGCTGTAAGCATAATAACAGGCGTTTCCTTCGATTTATTATCCTCCATGTGAAGAAGTTCATACATGGTCTCGATTCCATCCATCTCAGGCATCATATGATCAAGGAAAATCATATCATACTGTGTATCCCTGACCTTCTTAATACATTCACTTCCGCTCAATGCCGTATCGACATTTACCCCGGTTTCCTTAAGAAGAGCTGTCATAACCTTAAGATTGGTCTTCATATCGTCTACGAAAAGAACTTTTGCTCTCGGTGCATAAATAAGTGCCTTATGCTCCGCTTTCTTCTTAACATCAACAGGGTTAAGAACCGAAAACTCTCCGAGCGGTGTCTCATTAACAACAATCTGAGGAATATCTACAGAGAAACATGAACCAAGTTCATAAACACTTTCAACAACAAGTTTTCCGTGCATCAGATCGGTAAGCTGCTTGGTAATAAGAAGTCCCAGACCGATTCCTTCGACATTTCTGTTCTTTTTCTCATCAATTCGCTGAAAGTTCTCGAAAATCTTCTCCTGGTCTTCTTTTCTGATTCCGTGTCCCGTATCCTTTACGGCAATCTTAAGAATGAAGCTTCCTTCCGATTCTTCTCCGGACATACATAAGGTAACCTGCCCCTTGTCCGTATATTTAACAGCATTTGTGAGAAGGTTAATTATTATCTGTCTGATTCGAATGTCATCTCCGTACAGAGTGTCCGGAAGATTAACGTCAATATCGAAATACAGATCAAGGTTTTTCTCTCTCGCTCTTGAATTAATTATGACATAACAGTCACGAATAAGATTTCTGACCTGATACTCGACCGGAATAATCTCCATCTTATCAGCTTCGATTTTGGACAGGTCAAGAATATCATTTACAAGCGAAAGAAGCATTTTACCGCCTGTCTCTATATCGGCGGCATAAGCAAGGATATTCTCATCCTTCGCTTCTCTTTGAATCATCTCATTCATTCCGAGAACACTGTTAATCGGTGTTCTGATCTCATGAGACATTTTGGCAAGATACTTATCCTTGGAAGAAACAGCTGCATAAGCTTCTTCCTTGGCATTTTCTGCCTCTTCTCTGGCTTTACTCAGTTCCTTGTTAAGATCGTTAAGCTGCTGAACGTCAACAGACACAAGATTATTTCCAACCAGAATAACTCCGATTGAAACAGAGAATGTTGCAAGAAGCACATCCGGGAAGAAAAACATCTGGAGTGCCGGTCCGAGAAATGCAAGAAGCATATAGAAAGCTATGGGGAGAATCCGCTTTGCTTCAAATTTCTTAATGTTAACAAGCAAGAATATTATTACCTCAATGATAAAGAGGAACGGAACAATATAAACGAGTATATATAACGGACCGTGAGTATATCCTTCAGCTTTTGTAAATTTAAACAATAATCCCGTAAACGGAGACGATATTACCAGAGCTTCATATAAGAATATGATAACGAAATTAATAATGTAATACGGTGTTTTCTTACCGTCCGGATGAATAATGTCCCAGAAATATTTAAGAAATCCGCCTGTCAGAAGCGATGCTGACACTAGATACGTTACATTCAGTAAACAGTTCAGCCATACCGGTACTATGCTGCTGTATGAAATCGTAACAGCTGTAATTACATCGAGAAAGTTTGTGACAGCCGCAATAAATACAAGAACAAAATATCTTTTATTCTCCGAATTTACGTGACCGAACTGAACGTACATAAATATTGCCGAAATAAGCAAAAAAATGCCTGATGCCAGTTCGAAATCAACATTATATAACATCCGTTCACTTCCTTTCCCTCAAAAGACTTATTTATGAATTAGCCATTGCGCAAAGCTCACTCAGCATGGCTTCAAGTCCTGCCTCTTCGCCTTCGGCAAACTGGCAGGTTCCTACCTTCTTATGTCCGCCGCCGTTATACTTAAGCATAAGGCTTCCGACATTTACTTCACAGGTCTTGTTGATAATGCTGTATCCAACTGCTGCCGAGCAACCCTTTCCGCCTTTTCCGTTTACAATCCATGCGGAAACGTTCTGCTTTGGATACATACTGTAAATAAGGAATCTGTTACCTGTATAAATGGGATCCACTCCGCGAAGGTCACTGATAATTACATTGCCTTCCACTCTTGTATGCAATTTAACCATTTCCTTAAATTTCTCGGTCTGTTCGTTATATACGGCAATTCTTTCCTGAACATCCGGGATATTAAGAATTTCTTCGGTTGTCATAGTCTTGCAGGCAACCATCAGTTTCTCCATAAGCTGATAATTGGAAATGGTAAACTGACGCCATCTACCGAGACCTGTTCTGGGGTCCATAAGAAATCCGACAAGAATCCAGCCTGTTGGATTCATAACCTCGTCTACCGTAAGATTTCCGGAATCCACTTTATCGACAGCTTCCATCATATCACCATACTGAGGGAATCTTTCCTCGCCGCCGTAATATTCATATATAATTCTTGCACATGAAGGTGTAATACGGCTTTCGCCTTTATATTTACCTGCAAGCTCGTTTCTCTCATGCTCGCTTGAATGATGATCGAACCAAAGTCCGCATCCTGGAACATAAGGAACATTTGCAAGGCAGTCATTCTCATCAATTTCAACAAGACCATCCTGTAAATCCTTAGGATGTGCGAATTTCCAATTATCAATTACCCCTGCTTCAAGAAGAAGCGCTCCGCATGCAAGTCCGTCAAAATCAGATCTTGTTACAAGTCTCATTACTAATTTCCTCCCCAAGTTAACATTCGTTATACAAAAACGAAAAAATAATTTAGTATATTTTACCACAAAATAGTAAGAAGGGCAAAAGAAAAGCCTTGTGAAACAAATGTTTCACAAGACTTTTTTCATGACTTGACAGCCCCGGCCGAAGACCCCATAACAAGGAACTTCGAAAGGCAAAAATAAAGAATTACTATCGGAACGGCGATAAACACGGAACCTGCCGCAAATCTCGTAAATTCAGTTTCGCCAAGGCTTGTAAGTCCTACTGCCACAGTCCACAGATTTCTGTTCTTAAGGAGCATTTTCGGGAGAATGAAATCACTCCACGGCCAGGCGAACTGTGTAAGAGCAGTATATACAATCATCGGCTTCGCAAGAGGAAGCGTGATTTTTCTGAAAATCGTCATATTGCTTGCGCCGTCAATTCCCGCAGCTTCATAAATACTTGCGGGTATCGTATCGAAGAATCCCTTCTGTACCAGATATCCCATCGGAGCGCCGGCTGCATAGATAAGGATAAGGCTCCACAGTCTGTTTATCAGATTAAAATTGATCATGATAAGATGGATAGCCGTCATTCCCATAAATCCGGGGAACATACTGAGAATAAGCGTTGATTTCATCAGTTTTTTCCTTGATTTGAATTCAAAACGGCTGATTGTATAGGCTGTAAGAATTACGAGAACAGTACCTATAAGCGCGCTCATTACAGATACAAAAAGTGTATTTGCAAGCCACCTGGGATAATTGTACATCGTCGTATCCGTAAAAAGAGTAACGTAGCTGCTCGTTGATAATTCTTTTGGAAAGAAACCTTCGATATCGTAAATCGATCCCGATTTGGAGAAGGAAGATATTACAATCCAGAATACCGGGAACACAAAAATAAGACATACAAACACGAGCACGACATGCGTTATTCCGGCATCGAGGAGTCTTCCGAATTTTCTTCTTTTTATCATTGGAATGTATCCTCCTTACTGTAAGCTCCGCTTCGCACATATACAGAAAGCGATATTACCGACGTAATAAGGAATATGATAAGGCTCACGGCCGCTCCTATTCCGTAATAATTGTTCTCAAAGGTCATATTGTATAACCAGTTGATCAGAAGGTCCGTATCACTTGCAAGGAAATATCCGTCACTGTAAAGGCCGTTTCTCAGGAAATAGAAAACGCCGAAATTATTGAAGTTTCCGGTGAAGCTTGTGATAAGAACGGGCGTTGTGGAGAAGATAACAAAGGGCAGTGTTATCTTCGTGAAAATCTTGAACGGACCCGCTCCGTCAATTGTTGCCGCCTCACTCATATCCGGACTCATGTTGGACAAAATACCTGTTGCAAGAAGCATTGAAGGTGGAATACTTATCCATCCGTTTACAAAAAGTCCTATAAGCTTGGCCTTGATTCCGGCATCAATATCAAGAAATCCAATGGCGTTTCCTCCTGCCTGTGTAATGTAATAATTAATCGGTCCACCGTAGCAGAACATAAACTTAAAGGCAAGAAATGAGATAAACCCGGGAACGGCATAGGCAAGTATCGGGAATACCCTCCATATTGCTTTTCCTTTTACACATTTCTTGTTGATAAGAAGAGCAAGTCCAAGACCTCCGAAATAGTTAAGAGCCGTTGCAGCTGCTGCCCATATAAGATTCCAGCCGAGGATTTTTACAAAGGTAGTCTTAATATCCGCCAGATTAAGAAGTTTTCCGAAATTCTCGAATCCGACCCAGTCAACAAGCTCCGGAGGAACTATATCTCCGCCGTAATTTGTAAATGCTATAAGAATCATGAATACAATAGGGAGAATATTGAAAATCACAACTCCTATAACAGGCACGGCAAGTGCGATGATATAGAATTTCTTATCCGTAAAGCTAATGAATGCCTTCTTAAATGCAGGAAGTGTCTTTCCCGACTTAATCGTTTCTTCGGATGAATAGGCATCCCTTACATTAGACAGATAAAATCCGATGACAAAAACAGTAAAAGTAATTGCAATAAGGCCTTTCAGCATCATCATGATTGAATCATCACCGACAATTCCAAGCCAGGCATCGCCTTTTACGCTGCCGAGCGTAAAAAATCCCTTTATATCGGTAAATCCGGTCATAATCATATAGACAATATATGCCGCAAGAATTGCAAGATACAGAAAGCCTTTAACAAACTGTCTCTGAAAGAGCTGTCCGAGCCCCATGATAACCATGGAAAGCTTTACATTTCTGGACGCTTTGAAATACTTCGCAAGATTCTTCATAATTCACCTTCTACTTTGCCATTGTGAATATTGCATTGTATATATCATCATGTGCCTTTGTAAGCGCAGCCTTTACCTCTTCTTCACCCGCATACTTTGTATTTTCTCCGAGTGCATCGCGGAACGGGTCCTTTGCTATATCACCCATAAGTGTCTGCATCGGAACCCATACCTGATCAATTGCCTTTACGGAAGGCATAAGGTAAATTTTACCGCTTTGAAGAGAATTGAAAATCATATCGGTTGTTCCGCCGGATGCTTTGGCAACATCAGATCTCGTCGGAGCTATTCCGAGTATTTCCATTCTTTTTGAAATCATGTCAAAGCTTGTCGCGAAGTTAACGAATTCGATTGCAGCCTCTCTGTGCTTGGTATATGCACTGACACCGTATCCGTTTACACCGCCCATAACAATCGTATCCACAAAATCATCAGAAGACATTGTGGCTGCATCCTGCGAAAGATCACCGTTTGCAGGCATCTTTCGCGGAAGTTCTGCCATGACCAGATTTTCCTCCGCAAGCTTTCTTGCCTCTTCCTCGCTCTTTCCTTCTCCTTCATAGGTAAGTGCAAGCTTGTCTATGAAAAGAGCATATGTATCCGGTGTTGATACAGCGCATAAATAATCGCCGTTAGCAAGCTTCTCATATCTGTTTGAGGTAACCGTATCATCAATACACCCCTCATTCATAAGAGCTGCGAACTGTCTTAAGGCCATAATTCCTTTATATGCATTACCTGAGTCAACACCGATATCAGCGATGTCAAATACGCCGTCATTTTTTCCAAAAACATAACCGCCGTAGGAAAGGAAAAACTCGGCATTCATATACATATCGTTAAAGGAACTCATAAAGCCGTATTTGGAAGAATCACTGTCCCTGATTTCCTTGGAAATCTTATAAAGGTCGTTGAAGTTCTCAGTAAAATCAGGAGTCTTGTTACCGTCTTTATCCCATTTGCTCTCCCAGTCAGAAGGAAGCATGTCCTTTCTGTAGTAAAGCATCGGCTCCTGAATGTTAACAGGTACGCCGCAGCAGTACACCTGACCGTCAACCTTTATATTAAAAGCATCCCAGGCTTCTGCCGGTGTATACTCATAACAATCAAAATCCTCAATTGTAAGAGGAAGAATATGCTTGTCCTCTGCATATTTCATAAGAATATCGTTTGCCTGATATAGTACGTCAGGTCCGTATCCGTAAGGTCCGTTTGTTGCAAGATCCGAATACTCATCCATATCAGCGTCAACGGCAACTATCCCTTTATCCGCGTAAGAAGCATTGAACGCATTTAACAGTTCTTCGAAGTATCCTTTTTTCTTGGCTGTATCATTCTCCAGGATACGAAGCGTTATAGTCTCTCCCGTAGGATTGATATCCTTTGTCCCCGAAGTTTCTTCCTCTTCCCTGCATCCTGTAAGCATAGAGGCTGCAAGTGTTCCAGCAAGAATTAAACAAAGCAGTTTTCTAATCTTCATTTCTGTCCTCCTTTATCAATCAGGAACGAACCTTGTTTTATTTCAAATCCGTCCGCATAACAGGTTTTGTCTGTAATATTGATATAAAGCGAAATTGTCCTTTCCTTCAGGATCCTCTTAAGAACAAGGACATCGCCATCGTTTCCGATTTCATACTCTCCGTCACCGGCTTTCAACTCTGTTCTGATATATGAAAGCTCCGTCAAAAGAGAAAAAACATCGCCGAAAGGCCCATCTTTTCCCGTATCACTCCAGTTCATGCACCTTCTGCAATCAGGGTCATAGCCTCCCTTTGTCAATGTCTCGGTACCATAGAATATGCAGGGCGTTCCCGGAAAAAGATACAGAAGAGAAAGCGCTGCTTTCATCTTATCCCGGTTAAATCCCGTTTCCTGGTAAAATCTGTGTGTATCGTGTGAATCGAGCAGGTTAAGCATCATGTGGTTAACCGTGTCCGAATTTCTCATAAGCAGTGAATTAAGCTTATCCGCCATATTCTCCGCCGTAAAATTACCTTTTGCAAAATAATCAAGACATGCCTTAGTGAAGGCATAATTCATGATGCTGTCATATTGGTCTCCGCGAAGATAATTGCTTGCATTGTGCCAGTTCTCGCCGATAATTACGGCATCACTTTTCTCTTTTTTGATTTCTTTTCTGAAGGTTCTCCAGAAATCATGACTGATTTCGTCCGATACATCAAGTCTCCATCCGTCAATATCATAATCGCGAATATACTCTTTTCCGATATCGATAAGAAATTCCTGAACCCTCTCATTGGAAGTGTTGAATTTCGGCATATAGATACAGGAGGCAAAGGTTTCATAATTGCAATTCTCAAGATCAACCCTGTCACCGTTTATGACAAAGAAGTCATAAAATTCCGAATCTTTTCCCTTCTCTATTACATCCTTAAATTCCGCCATATTCCAGCTGCAGTGATTAAATACGGCGTCAAGCACGATTCGCATACCTTTTTCGTGCGCTTTTTCCACAAGTTTTTTCAGCGTCTCATTGGTTCCGAACTGCCTTGCAACATGCTTGTAATCGCTTATGTCATATTTATGATTTGTCTCCGATTCAAAAACGGGAGTCAGGTAAATTGCATTGCAGCCGAGCGATTTAATATAATCAAGCTTTTCTGTTACACCGTCAAGATCTCCTCCTGCAAAGGTGCGGGGATTTGGAATATCCCCCCACCTGCAGTTTATATAAGAGGAGTCTTTTGTTTTATTTCCCATACAGAATCTGTCAATAAATATCTGGTAAAAACACGCTCTTCTCATCCATTGTACTTCTCTGTGAATGTCTGCTTCGTTAATGTACGGATATTGGAAGAAGTTGTAAAATCCGACTGTGAAATCATATTTTTCGGAAATACCGTCCTCCGAAAAGTAGTAAGATTTCTCTCCGTCATTTACATAGAATACATATGCCAGTCTTGTGTCTTCAAGTTCAAGAGTTACTTCAAAAAAGTCATATAAATCAGTCCTGCACTTTCTAAACATCTGTGCCTTCTTCTGACTCATTCCGATCACATATTTACTTTCGTACAAAACTTCGGCTTTTTGTACATCCCCCTTCGCACATCTGAGACGGAGAGTTATTTTTTTCTCCGAAACAGGATAGCAGTAGGAAGAGTCAACTTCATGATATATTGCCAGTCTGTTCATAATAATTCCTCAGTAAGTTTTACATTGTTACAGTAATTTCGAGTGTTTCAGCATTAACTGTGAAGGTGTATGTTCCCGCTTCGGCAACTGTTACGTTGTATGAATCCGGAACAAGGAAAGCAAGTGAAGCTTCGTCTGTTACTGCGCTCTGGTTCATTCCGATTCCGGTATCTGTTCCGTTATCCATAACCATGAAGTAAAGCTCTGTTGAAGCATCAAGGTCCATTGTGATTTCGAATACATAATCGGAAACCTTGGAGAGGTCCTTAACTTCAGACCAGTCAGAAACCCAGCTGCCCTTAACCGCTACGCCTGTTGCCTCGGAAAGCTCAAAAAGAGGTGCATCGTCTTCTGAAGCAGCTTCGCCTACGGGATCACCGTTTCTTACGATTACCATTGTATCAAGAGGTTCATTGTCAGGGTCTGTTGTAAGTGTAATTGTGTAATTACCGTCTACAAGAACAGTTGTGTTGCTTGTCTTGTCAGAACCGCCGAGGCCGCCGCCGTTTTCCATCTGAGTTTCGTCGTATTCTGTCCAGTAACCGAAGCCTCTCTGTCCGTCCCAGCTCCAGTCATGAATAATCTGGAACTGATCGCCTTCGAAAAGGTCAACTGTGATAGAGAATTCATTTACTGAATTTCCTGTTGCCTTAAGTGTGCAGGAATCCTTAACGTCATCTTCAACATTTCCTGCCCAGCTGCTTGCCTTAAGAAGAGGTGATGCGCCGTCGCCTACGATGTACCATACTCTTGTATCTTCAGCAACCTGTGTTGATTTGAAGCATCCGTAAAGTGTCTCGTCTTCCGAGAAGGTATCCTTTGTAAGGTCCTTTGCTGAAGCTTCTACAAATGTAGGTGTCTCGAACCATCCGAGGAACTCGTTGCCATCAAGATTCTCATAACTCTCATAACCTGTTACAAGTGTATCTGCCTTTGCGGATACTGTTCCAAGAACTTCATCACCGTTCATAAATGTAACAGTGATATCCTTTGCTTCTGCTGCAGGAGTTTCAGGCTCTGTGCTTGTCTCTCCGCATGCCATAAGACCAAAGGTAAGTGTTGCTCCGAGAAGGAGCGCTGCAAATTTACTAAGCTTTTTCATTTTGTCCTCCATAAATTCTTCTGCTTATTTTTCTGCATCTTATACAGCTTAAGCGATTAAGTGCTTAACCGTTTAAGCAGATGATAGCACCATGAAAAAACAATGTCAATATCCATTTGACATTTTCACAGAAAAAAGTTAGTATTTACTGGTACTTAACTGTTTAAGCAGTTTTGGATGGAAAGGCAGTTTGATGAGCGCAAAAGTAACAATAAAAGATGTAGCAAGAGAAGCCGGTGTCAGTGTTGCTACCGTTTCATATATTATGAACGGACGAAGCGACCAGTCCATCAGCGACAAGACCAAGAAGAAGGTTCTGCAGATAGCAAACCTTATGAATTATGTTCCGAGCCATGCAGCCAAAAGCCTTGCCACAGGACGGAACAACGTGATTGGCCTTTCCTTCTCTTCAAGTTCAATGAATTCTGTTTTTGTGAAAATGATAATAGAAAGACTCGGAAGACTCGGTTATGACGTACTCTATACTCCCTCTTCGCAAAGAGAAGAAGATGTACAGGTAAAGAGAAACGTTGATGCTATTATTGCAATAGGTCTTTCAGAGAACGAATTCCGTTCTCTCGCAGAAAATTATATGGTTCCTGTAATTACAGTCGACATGCTTGTACATGATGACCTATTCTATCAGCTTTATGAGGATTATCCGTCGCTTTTGGTAAAAGCACTCGAAGCCATCGGTAAAGAAGCTTCCTCCGTTGTTCTCGTATATGATTCTTTTAAGAATGAAGCTTACCAAAAATTCGTAACCGAATGCCTCCCTTTTAAGAAGGTTATAAGTACACCGGAGCTTACCCCGGGTACTTTGAATGAAATAAAAAAAGAACCCGTAATATCAATCGGAAGCATCCCGTCACTTCTCATGCTGCCCTACTTTGCGCACGAAAGCTTTGCCGCAATACTGTCAGATGAGGAATTCTATCTGCTTCCCGATGATATAAAGGTTCTTAAAAACAATGCCTCCAAAAAGGCAAATATGACAATTAATATACTGCTTAATGCACTAAACAGGAATTTCGATATTGAACACGAACTCAAAGTCTGAAACTATATTGCATCTCCGATTTTCCTGCCCATTTTAACCGCCATTTCACGTCCCATTTTCGTACTTTCGAACAGTTTTGGATGAACGATGGCGGTATCTTTTTGCAAAAGAAGAATTATTGTCGAGCCGCCGTATTCGAACCGCCCCTTTTCATCTCCTCTTTCAAATGAGCCATCCTCCATATTGTTGGAAATCCTTCCGACAAGCATGGCTCCGACCTCCATCTGAATAACATCCCCGAAACTTTCCGTATGAAGAACTGTATATTCTCTGGAATTTTCTGTGAAAACAGGCACATTTCTTATTGCAATCGGACGAACGGTATGAAGAACGCCCGGTATATGAATATTCTTTCCTTTTGTTCCTTTGTCAGGATAAATATATCTGTGATAATGATGAACGCAAAGTCTGAATACAAGGCAGGTTCCGCCCTCATATCCTGCTGCAAGCTCCTTATCCTTAAGAAGATCGGAAATATAATATCTGCTTCCCTTTACCGGAACAACTGTATCTTCATTAATTTCGTACGCTGAGAGGTACCCGTCGCAAGGCGCGATAAGCGCACTCTTCTCGCGGCATATTACTCTTTTCCCCGGAAGAAGCCTTCTTGTAAAGCAGTCATTGAAGCATTCAAATCCTGTCATATCATATTCGGACGTATCAATATGATTTCCTTTGATAAAAAAAGGAATAACCCCCTTTGAGAGGGGGCTGTCCATAAATTTTCCCAAAACAACAGATAATGCCGGCATCGTAAGAACCTTAAGAACTGCTCTTCCCGGCACCGTCTCATACAAAAATTTCAGCATAATCCACATCACTTATTTGTTAATCAGAATCAGGTAAAGAATAAGTCCAATAAATTCAAGAAGCCCTATTCCGACCATAATCATAATGCCCTTCATTCCGGGTTTCTTTATTCGAAGTCTCGATACGAAAAGTCCGCCAAGAACCGCCATTGCCGCAAAGTATACAGCGGTAAGGTCAACAGGGGTCAGGAACTGAAGAAGCATAACCGACGGAAATACAAGACTCGCTGTAGTAACGGGAATTCCTGTATAGTATTTTCTTACTCCGGTCTCTTCTTTCTGTCTTTTCTCTTCCATAACATTGAAATATGCCAGTCTTATCATCGCCATAAGCACATACAATGTAAGAATCATAAAGAGAATAACCGGAATCGCATAATGCTTTTCTTCTCCGAACATGCTGGGAAATACAGTTGATTTCCAAAGCATTGCCTCGCCGATACATGCGGGAAGAACACCGAATGCAACAAGGTCTGAAAGTGAATCGATCTGGATACCGAACTTACACTCATCATCCGTTCTGTTCTTCTTAAGTCTTGCGACCTTTCCGTCAAAAGCATCACAAAGTCCGCAGAACAAAAGGAAAAACGTTCCTATATATGGATGTCCCTCGCCGTTAAGCGAAATGAAAATACCAAGTCCTGCCGAAATAAGTGACAGATATGTCAGAATAACCGTATAATTATAATAACCAAGCATTTATTTAACCTCTTCTTTCCTTCTCCCGTACTTTATGAATCCCAAAACCGCTATTACC
Source organism: Lachnospiraceae bacterium (assembly GCA_045616785.1). GTDB lineage: Bacteria > Bacillota > Clostridia > Lachnospirales > Lachnospiraceae > Merdinaster. The sequence continues at coordinate 6,684 of JAZLHJ010000021.1, read as the reverse complement.
GCACAGAGAATAAGACAACTGTAGAATGAAATACTTCGGCTCACAAGTTCAAGATTTATTGCCTCTTCCTCGCACATAAGACTGCCGAAACCGTCAAGAAGCATATAATCTATAACTCCCATTGCTCCGGGAATCGGAACAAATCCCGCTCCGATTGTAACAAGAACATGTGAGACCCACACATCAAGCGCCCCTGCTATATCTCCGCCTTTACCGAGAAAAACCATGGCAGGAACAACCATCTGGGCAAGCCTCTGAAAGAAATTACAGAGAAATGCACGAACAATCACGCTCTGCTTATCCTTTATGATATGCGCACACTCAGTATATTCTTCCATGATGTGAACAAGCTTCTCTTCATAATGTTCACGCCTTTTTATTATATGAAGCTTTGAAAGAAATCTGATACAGCCGTTTCCGAATTTATGAACAATGTCGCCCCTTCTTATAAGCATAATAAAAAGGAAAGCCAGTCCGCCGAAAATCAGGCAGCCTGCTACAATAAGCACTCGAGATACAATATTGAAATTAAAGAAAACGGTGGGTCTTATTATTATTGCAATAACGCCGGCAATCATTGTTGACAATGAATACAGTACAAGATTAACAATTAATGAAATTGTAACCGTGCCGACAGGGATACCGTCTTTTATCATGAAGTACGCACATATCGGCTGTCCGCCTGTAGCTGAGGGAGTAATTGCCGAAAAATAAATATCGGAAGCAGAATAAAGGAGCGTCTGCCTGTAAGACCTCTTATATCCAAATCCTTCAATAATAATACGAATCGCAACAGCTTCAAGCCCTATGAAAAGAAGCATACACAGAAGTGCCGCTCCTATCCAAAATGGATTTGCCGTACTTACATATTCGAAAAGTTGTGAAAGGGTAAAATCCTTTGCCTGACTTGACACAGCCCAAAAGCTTAACGCCGCAATAAGCAGTGCCGCTATCGACCAAAGAATTCTGTTTTTCTTTTTATCCATAAATTAATAACTAATCAACCTTATCTTCATCAAACGCAACAGTAACATAATATCCTCTTTCGTTCTCTATAACGGATATTACGTCTCCCTCACGTGATTTAAGCTGTTTTGTAAACGGAAAATTTCCGGACATCGCAAGCGACGGATCAATTGTATAGTAGTAATTACTCGGAAGCTTTCCTTCCGTAACAGTTACGTGGTCGCCTTCTTTTAGAAGTCCGGGACGTTCCATTTTGAACTCAATTTCTCTCAAGAGTATTTCTTCCTTCCGAAGTCCATGCAGACATCTCTTCTATTATTGCACGTATTCTTGAAAAATGCCAATTTTTTTTCAGGGACGGTTCTTCTGTACAGGGACGGTTCTTCTGTCACATTTCTCCGATTTCTCCATTACTTATCTGCAATTCTTGCACCAAAAGTTATGTTGCCGCCTGCTTTATGCCATGCTAACATTGTTTACATAGAAAGGTGGTAATATGAATCCTACAACATATCTTGATAAAATAATCGAAAAGGAAATAGACAAGAAGAATCTTGCCGGCGCAAATCTGCTTATTATGAAGGACCGTAAAACGCTTTACAGACGTTCTTACGGAATGGCTGATATAGAGAAAAATATTCCGATGAAAAGTGACACAATTTTCCGTCTTTTCTCAATGTCAAAGCCTGTCACTGCAGTTGCTGCACTTATTCTCTGCGAAAGAGGACTTCTTGATATCAAAGATCCCGTATCATGGTACATTCCTTCCTTCGCAAATCCGACAGTTCTGACAGACGGCGGCGAGGTTCCCGCAAAGAGTGAAGTCACTGTAGCTAACCTTCTTGCAATGAATTCAGGTCTTTCTTATCCCGAGAATACTCCTGTAGGTCTTAAGGTTTGCAAAATATTCGATGAGATGTGCCGACTTCAGGATGAGGGATGCGGAACAACAACGATGGAGCTTGCTTCGAAGATTGGAAGTCTCCCGCTTTGCTATAATCCGGGCGAGAAGTGGCAATATTCCTCTTCTGCAGATGTTCTCGGAGCTGTTATTGAAGCAGCTTCAGGCATGCGTTTTTCAGAATTTCTTGAGAAAGAGATTTTTGAGCCGCTTGGCATGAAAGATACAGGCTTCTACGTTCCGGATGATAAAAAAGAACGTTTCGCACAGCTATACAGATGTGATGAAAAAGGCATCAGGCCCGAAACCAACAAAAATCTCGGAATCGAAGGATACGACAAGCTCCCCAACTTTGAATCAGGAGGAGCCGGCCTTGTATCAACAATAGATGATTATTCGCGTTTTGCCGGAATGCTTCTCGGAAACGGAGAAATTGACGGTGTAAGAATACTGAGTGAAGCTTCTGTCAGATTCATGACAAGCCCTCAGTTTGAATATGCCAAGATTCAAAAGGATCAGGACTGGTATTCAATGAAAGGCTATAACTACGGAAGCCTTGTGAGAATACTTGAGAATCCGGCAGATTACGGAATTGGCTGCCGCATCGGCGAATACGGCTGGGACGGCTGGGTCGGTACCTACTTTATTATAAATCCCAAAGACAATTTCCTGATGTTTTACTTCGTTCAAAGATGCGACACCGGATGTAACGAAATAACAAAAAGGCTTAAGAATATCGCATATTCAATGATTTGATTATTTGGAAAATTCATATCCTTTCATCTGAAGTCCGATAAGGAATACGCCTTTGGCCTTTCCGCCGTTTACACTCTTAAGTACTTCAGTAACCGAATTAAATGTCTTCCCTTTCTTAATGCCTCCGAGATTATGCGGAACATATCCGTTTCCTTCTTTGGAAATGCAGAAAGAATGGAGTTCTCTTTCTATGTCATCACGGTCATTAAAAACAGACAGAATGAGCGTCGTTGCCTCTTCTCCGAGCCCGTCGAATTCATTCTCGTCTGTTGTCGTCTTGACCGGATAACCGTTTTTTCGGAAGAAATCGGCCATTGCCATCGGCGCGGTGCCAAGTCTCCCCTCAAAAACCATTCCTTTTTTCTCAAAATATTCAACCAGGTCCGGGAATGAGCGCATAAACGGTCCTTCAAGACACCTTAGGGCATTATAAACCGCAATAACCTCACAACCGTTGTAAGCAATATTCTTCACACCGTATTCAACATCAACATACGAATGCTGGTCTTCGATAAAACCAAGATTCTCTTCTATTTTGCGGACATGCATTCCAAACGCCGTTGTATTCTTACGGTTATGGCCCCGAAACCGGTAACCGGTCCAGGGCCATCTTGTTCTCATCATATCCATGCAAAAAAGAATAAACATATTGGGAAGGTGCGGAATTACAGAGCGAATGCTTTTTCTGATTTCGTAATCGTCGCTTATTCCCATTTTTTATCCCAGATACGCAATAACTTCAACTTCGCACAGAACATTCTTCGGAAGTGTCTTTACCGCAACGCAGCTTCTTGCAGGTTTTCCTGTAAAGAATCCTTCATATACCGCATTAAATGCAGCAAAGTCATTCATGTCGGCAAGAAAACAGGTTGTCTTAACCACTTTGGTGTAATCTGCTCCTGCTGCCTCTAAAATTGCTCCGACATTCTTAATTGCCTGAGTAGCCTGAACGGTAATGTCACCTTCGATTATTGCGCCTGTTTCGGGAATAATCGGAATCTGTCCGGAAGCATAGAGCGTGTCTCCTGCAATTATTGCCTGCGAATAAGGTCCAATTGCCGCAGGGGCTTTTGTTGTTGAAATTGTAGTCATTGTAAGTCTCCTTTTTTTGCCCCGGTTCCGGAAGGAACCGGGGACTGTATTATTTTTCTTTTTTATTGTCTGCTTCCGCTTTTGCTGCAGAATCAGCCTTTACCTGCTCGGGTGCTTTCTGATTGCTTACGGGATTTACAGGTGCATTTACCATAGGCATAACAGGCTGAACATACTGCATGTTATTCATCATTGCATTTCTGGCATTTCTTGCTGCTGCAATTTCCGCATCTCTGACTTTCCTTGCTTCTTTTCTTGCTGCGCGTCTCTTCTTGGCTTTCTTGGAAACCGTAAGAGGAAGAACAATTGCACAAACAATAGCTGCAATAAGAATAAGAACGGGAAGGTTGGAAATAATCCATACACCAAGCTCCTTGAAGAAATTACCTACTCCTGAAAGGCTGTCAACAAAACCATCTCTCATTCTCTCCCAGGTGGTGGGCTCTTCAACCTCGACAGGTGTAAGTTCCTTAACTTCATTTACCTGAAGATAAACAGTACTGTAATCTACCTGATTATCATAGCTTCTTAACGATCTCTCAAGACTCTCAAGCTCATAACGGATATCGGTAAGATACGACTCAATTGTAAGCATCTCTTCAATTGTAACAGCCTGATCCATCATGGAAAGAAGTGTCTTCTCCTCTGCCTTTAATGTATCTTTTCTGCTCTCTATGTCAACATACTGAAGCGTAACATCCTCAACGTTATCTGTTCTGTTAACAACATTTCCCACTGTGGATACATCAGTAAGGAAAGCATCAAGCTTTGCACTGGGAATACGGATTGTAAGTGATGCATATCTGTATGCTCTGTAATAATCACCGTTATATCTTCCGTAGTTCTCATCATATGTTCCGTTGTAGGAATACTGGTTTTCGATATATCCGCCGAGTGTATTGGTTCTGTCTGAGATAAGTGACATTACAGTATCAAAGTCAGTTGTCTCAATTGACATATTCACGTCTTTGATAAGTTTCCTTCCTGACTGCGACTCAAGATTTGAATTATTGATTGTCCCGCTTTGCGATGCTTCTTCAAATGATGTGTTTGCAGCATAATCATCATAAGACTCATAGCTACTGTATGATTCATCATATGCATAAGCAGGAGCTGCAGCCTCCCTGGCAACATCAGTAGCATAATTGCTTGTCGTCTTACTCTCAGACATGTCACCGCATCCTACAAGATTCACTGCAATAATTGCAGCCATTCCAAACATTACCGCTTTTTTCATAATATTAATTCCTCCAATTCTTAACCCTTCAAGGTTCTTTTGTATCAACTCATGCTATTGATACGGACGGGAAATCTTTTTTTATGGAAAAAAAATAATTTTTGAGGCTTCTGGCATAATGGTGGAACCCTAACACCATAAATTTATAATTGCATATTGAAAAGACCACTTGGTTTCCTTTAATGTATTAACGACCAAGAAAACACAAAAAGGGATAACTCAAATGGTTTCAGTTAATACATTATGCAAGAGTGTTCTTAATGTCAAGAACACAGTTATAGAAAGTTGTAATCTTTACTCTGACGAGGATGGTGTTAAACATATCCGTATCAAAGCCAGACCTAATAAATGGCATGAGAATGACTGCCCTTTTTGTCATAAGTCATGTCCTGTTTATGATAAACATTCCAGTAGACCAACCACTTGGAGAGGTCTTGACTGGGGCGGTGTTCTGGTTGAAGTTGAGTACCAGACACATCGTATCATCTGCCCTGAACACGGCGTATATGTTGCTGAGGTCCCATGGGCTTATCCCGGCAGTAGATTCACCAAGGATTTCGACCTTACCGTTGCTTGGTTTGCATCCTATCTCCCAAGAAGTACCACATCATATTTCATGAGAGTGGACTGGGAAACTGTAGGTCGCTGTATCAATCGAGCTCTTCATGATTTAGAACCGGAACGTTCAAGAAGACTCGATGGGCTGGTAAATATCGGCATCGATGAAACCAGTTATAAAAAGGGCCATAAATACATTACAGTAATAGTTAACCATGACACCAATACAGTTGTATGGGCATCAGAGGGTCATGGCAAATCAGTCCTTGAAAAGTTCTACAAACAGCTTACTCCCGAGCAGTTATCCAGTATCAAGGTTGTTACCGGAGATGGTGCCAAATGGATCACTGAGTGCGTTAATGAGTACACTCCTGAATGCGCCCGCTGTGTTGATTCCTTCCATGTAGTTGAGTGGGCTATGACAGCTCTTGACGAAGTCAGAAAGGATATCTGGCAGGATGCTTATAGCGAATATAAGCAGGTTACAAAAGATAATTCACGTGGAAAAGGTCGTCCTAAAAAGGATGATCCAAAACTTGCCATTGTAAAGGCTGCTAAAGCCAAAGCAGATGAAATAAAGAGCTCTGCTTACGCCTTAGGCAAAGCACCTGAGCATCTGACTGAAAAGCAACAGCTGCGTGTGAATCTAATAGCGTCACAAAATCCTCGCTTGTATAGAGCTTATCTGCTCAAGGAACAACTCAGGCTATTGCTAAAGTTCACAGATGTAGACGAAGCTGAGGATGACTTAAACCACTGGTTATGGAAAGTGAGCCACAGCAGGATTCCAGCGTTCAAGAATTTATATCAAAAGATTAAGCGTCACAAGACGCATATCTTAAATACAATCCGCTATGGTATGAGCAATGCCAGGATTGAGGCAACTAATAACAAGATTAAGCTGATTATTCGCAAGGCATACGGATTCAGAAACATACAAAACATGCTTGATATGGTGTACCTTGTATGCTCTGATATTCGCATTCCACTTCCTAACCGAAAGTATAATACCGCTTAATCTAGATAAACACTGGGGTTGTGGTGATTTTTAACCCACCATTACCCCTGAAGAGCCGGAAAAGTGTTCCTTTGAAGAAGATTTAGCAAAGGATGTACAGGAAATCATAACAGTCTTTTCAGCAAGGCTGTATGGGAGTAGAAGCAAAAAGAATAA
>JAZLHJ010000020.1:0-23507 GCA_045616785.1 Lachnospiraceae bacterium | reverse complement strand
AGATATATGTCTTGAAGTTAGCCATTGCATCTTCATATGAGCAAGCGCCCTTCCAGTACTCCTGGAGCTTAGCCTGGAGACCTTCGTTGCAAAGCTGATCGTAAACAGTCATGTTCTGGAACTTGATGTTCTTAGCAAGATCGCAGAATAAAGCAACATCGTTCTGTCCACCAAGGAATGCATTACCGAAGCTGTCATCTGTAGCATACTTCTGGTTTACAGCCTGGTTGTTAGAGAACTGAGCTTCATTCTCAACAAGCTTAGAGCAAACGTCCTCATCATTGATGAAGGTGTTCATAACGTCAGCAAGCATCTCTGTGTTATCAGATCCTGCTGCTGCAAGAAGCCATGTACCACCCCAGAAATGAGCCATAGGTCCCTGGCAGATAGCCCAGTCACCATAGCATCCTTTTTCAGGATCCTGTGCATTGCCCATTGAGAAGTTGAAGTACCATGCAGGTCCGAAGAAGCACATTGTCTTACCATCTGCAAACATCTGAGCGGTTGTCTCATCATCCCAGATACCTGAGGTTAAGCAGTAACCGTTAGCAACATAGTTATCAGTCTGATCAATCCAAGCCTGGATGTTATCATCGAACTGAAGAGTGTTGTTAGCATCAACCCAAGGCTTAGTAACATTGTTGCTGTAAGGACGATATGTTGAAGCGAAAGAACCGATCATGTAGTAACCCTTTGCCTTAGCATCAGCTGCTACAGCATCGAATTTAGCCCAGTCAGAAAGAGCTGCCTGAACCTCTGCAGGATCGTCTGTTCCAAGTACGTCCATTGCGATTGATCTACGATAGATAAGAGCTGAAGGGCAGCACTGGAAAGATACACCCTTGATTGTTCCGTTTGTATCGGTACAAGCTTCTACAGTGTATGCATATGTGTTGCTGAAATCTGTAACACCGATAGCAGTAACGTCCTGAGTTACAGGAGAGTTAACATACTTAAGGATGTAGTCAGCCTCTGCAAGGAACATATCTACCTTGTCTTCGTCAGAAGCATCAGCCTGAGCTGAAAGAGCTTCATCAAGTTTCTGCTGGTATACACCACCATCAGAAGGATTGATTATCCAGTTAACAGTTACGCCTTCAGGAACCTGATAATACTTCTCGAAGAATCCCTTGAACTCTTCGTTCCAAGCATAGATGTTGAATACAGATCCCTGTGCACTTGCTTCTACAGTAGTATCAGCAGGCTCTGTTGTTGCAGGCTCTGTTGTGTCTGTTGTAGTAGCGGTTGTTGTTGCACTTGTGTCAGTGCTTGTTGTGGTTGTGCCGGTCTCTTCACCACATCCTACAAGGCCGATAACCATTGCAGATGCAAGAAGAAGAGCCATAATCTTTGACTTTTTCATTTTTTCCTCCTCTTATTATGAAAAGTGTCTTTTTATATTAAAGGCTTATGCCTCTAATACCACAATCCTCCACGATTCTGAATAATAATCGTGTCGTACGATATTAAATTGTACAAGGTTCACCTACGGTTTTTCCTTTTTCAAGGAGACCCTGTACCGTAATCTGCTCAATCGGTGTGAGCAAGGGTCTTTCTATAAGATCAATCAGCCTCTTTGCGGCGATTGTTCCTATCGTCATCGTATCCTGCTTAATAGTAGTAATCATAGGCTCATACTGAGAAGCAAGATTCAGTCCATCGTAACCGGCAACCGAAATATCCTCCGGAATTCTAAGTCCTTTTGACTTAATCACGTTTATTCCGCCGATTGCAGCGAAGTCATCAGGAAAAAGAATACATGTCGGTCTGTTTGGAAGTTTCAGCAGATATTCAGTCTGTTCTGCTGTTGTTCTCATATCTCTGTATTCCGCAGGTCTTAAATAATTGGAAGGAACTTTTACTCCGTACTTCTCCATCGTTCTCAGAAAACTTGAAATACGATTCGTGGTAACGCTTGTTCCCGAATACATGTCTCCATGTATATATGCCACCTTACGGTGACCTTTCTCACCTGCTATATATGTTACAAGATCAATCATGCCCTGTATGTTATTGGACATAACCGAAATGGTATTTGCAAAAACATGGTCAATGGTTACAACAGGTATCTTGCCGTTAATAAGCTCTGCAACTTCCGGATCGGAAAAATTGATACAGGCAATTACCACGCCGTCCATTCCTCGAAAACATGCATGATCATAATAGCTTAGTCTGTCATTCCTCGTCTTATTACAGTTAAGGAAGGTTATGTCATATCCGCGTTCCTCGGCTGCAAGCCTGAAGCTGTCGAGAACATTGGCAAAATAGTCATGCGTAAGTCCGCTCATTGAAGCATCTGCAAAAAGGACTCCGATATTATTTGTCTTGTTCGTCTTGAGAGCTCTTGCCGATATATTCGGTCTGTAACCCAGTTCCTTGGCTTTCTCTCTTATCAGTTTCTTCGTCTCTTCACTGATATCTTTGTGATCATTCAGCGCTTTGCTGACAGTCGCAACAGACACTCCGCACGCAGCTGACAAATCTTTCATGGAAACCATCTTCAGCCCTCACTTATCATGTAGCGTTGCAAATGTCTCATGTTGAAAACACAGCTTAAACGTTTTCGATACGTTGAGTATATAACAATGTTTACACTATTACAACACTTTTATTGTGAAATTTGTACATTTTCTTCATTTTTGTTTATCGTCTACAGAAAAAAAGCCGCTTTTTTGTCTATTTTTACCGATTTTCAAGAACATGATAATGCCCGTTGATTTTTGAATCTCGTTTCTGTATAATCAAATACAACGAAACCCTTTGAAAATGCGGTACTTAATCGTTTTCATTGTTTAAATGTGAAATGGTTTCTACATAATATAAATGAAGATAAGGAGATACGAAATGAAATTTGGTTTCTTCGATGACGCCAACCGAGAGTACGTCATCACAACACCCAAAACACCACTTCCCTGGATTAACTATCTTGGATCAAACGATTTCTTCAGTCTGATTTCAAATACCTGTGGTGGTTACTCATTCTATAAGGATGCCAAGCTGCTTCGTCTTACACGTTACCGTTACAATGGCATTCCTGCGGATTACAACGGAAAATACTTCTATATTAAAGACGGTGATACTGTGTGGAATCCCGGATGGCAGCCTACCAAAACCGAGCTCGATTCTTATGAATGCCGTCACGGAATCGGCTACAGCAAATGGAATTCCAAAAAGAACGGTGTTGAAGCTTCCGTTCTCGCATTTGTTCCCACAGATGATACCTGTGAGATCAACCGGATTAAACTTACCAACACTACAAACGAAGTAAAAGAGTTAAAACTCTTCTCTTATGTTGAATGGTGTCTCTGGAATGCAGATGATGATATGAAGAACTTCCAGCGTAACTTCTCTACAGGTGAAGTAGAGGTTATCGGTTCTACAATTTATCACAAGACAGAGTACAGAGAGAGACGTAACCACTATGCGATCTATTCCGTTAACTCTAAGATTGACGGTTTTGATACTTCACGTGATGCCTTCCTTGGCGCATACCATGACAACGGCGATCCCGAAGTAGTATTCGAAAAGGGTGAATGTACAGGTTCAATGGCTCATGGCTGGTCTCCTGTTGCAGTTCATCAGATTAATGTAAAGCTTAATCCCGGCGAAACCAAATCCTTCGTATTCGTTCTCGGCTATTGCGAGAATCCTGAAAATGATAAGTGGGAATCAAAGGGTATCGTTAATAAGAAGCCCGCAAACGCAATGCTTGCAAAGTATCAGACAGATGCTGATGTAGAAAAGGCTTTTGCTGCTCTTAACGAATACTGGAACAATCTTCTTTCTATCTATACTGTTGAATCCAATAATGACAAGGTTAACCGTATGGTTAATATCTGGAACCAGTATCAGTGTATGGTTACCTTCAACATGTCACGTTCCGCTTCATATTATGAGTCAGGTATCGGACGTGGAATGGGATTCAGAGATTCCAACCAGGATCTTCTTGGTTTCGTACATCTCATTCCCGAAAGAGCAAGAGAAAGAATTATCGATATTGCTTCAACACAGTTCCAGAACGGTTCCGCATATCATCAGTATCAGCCTCTTACAAAGAGAGGTAACTCTGATATCGGTTCAGGATTTAATGACGATCCTCTCTGGCTTATCGCAGGAACTTCTGCTTACGTAAGAGAAACAGGTGATGTATCAATTCTTAAGGAAATGGTTCCTTATGATAATGATATGAGTGTTGCAACAACACTTATGGAACATCTTAAGCGTTCCTTCGATTTCATCGTAAATAACAAGGGACCTCACAATCTTCCTCTTATCGGTCGTGCAGACTGGAATGACTGTCTGAACCTTAACTGTTTCTCAGAGCATCCCGGCGAATCCTTCCAGTGTTTCGGACCTTCGGAAGGCCCTGTTGCTGAGTCGGTATTCATCGCAGGTATGTTTGTAAAATACGGTGAGGAATATGCACAGCTTGCAGAACTTCTCGGTGATGATGCAGAAGCTGCACGTGCAAGAAATGAAGTTATGATTATGTATGATGCTGTTCTCAAAGACGGTTGGGACGGCGAATGGTTTGTTCGTGCTTATGACGCTTACAGCCACAAGATTGGTTCAAAGGAATGCGAAGAAGGTAAGATCTTCATCGAGTCCAACGGTTTCTGTTCACTTGCAGGAATCGGTGTTAAGGAAGGACTTGCAGAAAAAGCACTTGATTCGGTTAAGAAGCATCTTGATTGCGAATACGGTGTAATGATTCTTCAGCCCGCATATACAGTTTACCACCTTGAACTTGGCGAGATCACCTCATATCCCCCCGGGTACAAGGAGAATGCCGGAATCTTCTGCCACAATAACCCTTGGGTTTCAATCGCAGAAACAGTTATCGGCCGTGGTGACAGAGCCTTTGAAATTTACAAGAAGACCTGTCCCGCATACACAGAAGAGATTTCCGAAATTCACAAAACCGAGCCTTACGTATACTGCCAGATGGTTGCAGGCGCAGATGCATATATCCCCGGAGAAGGCAAGAACTCATGGCTTACCGGAACAGCTGCATGGACCTTCACAAACATTTCACAGTACATCCTCGGTGTATATCCTACACACAAAGGACTTCAGGTTGATCCCTGTGTTCCTCACGATTTCGGTGATTTCACTGTTAACCGTAAATTCAGAGGTGCTCAGTATCACATCGAAGTTAAGAATCCCAACGGTGTACAGAAGGGCGTTGTATCAATGACCGTTAACGGTACTCCTGTTGAAGGCTGCATCATTCCTTACGTTGAAGGACAGAAGGAAGTTAATGTTGTAGTTACAATGGGTTAAAAAAGAAAGTTCAATATATGAAAAGAACCGGCATACGAATCGTATGCCGGTTTTATTATGCACTAATTACAATGTACTGTTTTCATAAGCTTCGAGTATTCCCCTGCTTATTCCTTCCGCAAGGTCATGCTGGTATTTATCCTGTGTAAGGAGTACGCCTTCAGAAAAATGCGACAGACTTCCGAGTGACAAAAGCGATCCCGTTACGGATAAATCTCCGAGAATCTCGCTCTCATCATCCAAAGCGAAAATTCCGTTTCCTCTTCCCGTTACAGCCATTGTCGTATTCCTTACAAGATAGTCGGAAAGCTCTGCTCCTGTAAGCTTGGTAAGGAAGAACTGGTCATTATAGTATGCGCTTATCCCCGGTTCATCAGTATCGTTCAGATGAAGGGAAATATACATATCCGCTCCTGAATCCTTAACAAGTTTAACACGCTCTTCAGGTGCAATCTCTTTTTCAAGGGTTCTTGTCATATATACCCTGATACCGTTCTCCTCGAGTTTTTCCTTAACAAGTCTCGCAACTGCAAGAGTAACTGCACTCTCCGTATCGCCACCCGAAATGTTCCCTGCGTCTTCACCGCCGTGTCCGGCATCAAGAACAAGAACATGTTCATATACCTCTGTCGGTTTCATGAGTTTCAGTCCGAGATTTCCGTTTTCAAGAACCATCTCATATTCATATATTCCGTCAAGTGTAAATACAATCAGAAGATCGCTTCCGTTAAGCCCCGTCTGAACAGCCAGTATGCCGTCAAGTCTTCCTATCATCTTCTTCGCAACATTGCTTCCGTCGCCGTAGTTCTCGACAATAACAGTAAGTCGCCTGTTCATGTAGCTGTTCTCAATTCTGATATCATCCCGTGAAACAGTACTTCCGAGGGGAATCACAAAATTATCATATGTAAGATCCCCCGCCGGAAACACCTGTGTCAGAAGTACAGCACTTTCAGAAACAGTATCAACATTCTCGACTCCGTCTTCTTCGGCCTTTACAACATAAAGAGGCTTAGTTGCCGAATAGTATAAAAGGCACGAAAGTAATACGGCAAAAAGAACGCTTCCCACTATTCCGGATATTCTGATAAACTTAATATCCTGCATTTCTTATTTACTCCGTTTCGGAGGCATCGGCCCCATGAACTGATAAAAGTAAGTCTGAAGCATACCGTTATAAAGCTTCCTGTTCTTATCGGCCTTGCGTCCGATCATTCCCTCTGCATTTTCAAACGAGGTAATCATATAAAGTGACCACGAATCAAGCTGTGCAAATCTTTCTCCGAGAGTTTTATACAGCCTGCCCACGGTTTCTTTATCTTCAAGTCTTTCTCCGTAGGGCGGATTAGTAATCAAAAATCCGAATTTTCCATGATGACTTAACTGGTCAACTCCTCTTTTCTGGAAATGAATCAGCTTCTCAACACCTGCAAGACGCGCGTTTTCACGGGCAATTGAGACCATTGACTCATCTATATCATATCCTTGAATGTCGGCCGAAATGTTCATATCAACATTCTCTCTTGCTTCATCTGCGACATCATACCATTCTTTCTGAGGAATAAGATGTTTCCAGTTTTCCGCTGTAAAGCTGCGACCTATTCCCGGTGCAATACCGGCAGCCATAAGTGCTGCTTCTATCGGAAATGTTCCGCTGCCGCAGAACGGGTCCACAAGGATTCTGTCTTTTTTCCAGGGCGTAAGCATAATGAGCGCAGCTGCAAGATTCTCGGCAATCGGTGCCTTCGCCGTAAGTTTTCTGTATCCTCTTTTATGAAGTGATTCACCTGTAGTATCAAGACAAATCATCACTTCATCTTTCATAAGAAATACGCGGAAAGGATAAGCGTCACCGTTCTCTTCAAACCAGCTTATATGATAAACACTCTTAAGTCTTTCTACCATTGCTTTTTTGACAATACTCTGAATGTCCGAAGGTGAGAAAAGCTTACTCTTAACACTTGCCGCCTTTGTAACCCAGAATTTTCCGTCCCTCGGAATAAACTCTTCGAGCGGAAGTGCCTTTGTTCCCTCAAAAAGCTCATCATACGTTTCCGCATGAAACGCTCCGACAAGAATCATTACACGCTCGGCACTTCGGAGATATATATTTGCACGGCATACTGCTTCGGCATCTCCGATAAAACATACCCTGCCGTCGGTTACAGATGAAATCTCATAGCCAAGATCGATTATTTCTCTTTTGCAAACAGTTTCAAGCCCAAAGTGGCAAGGAACAACTATTTCAAATCTCTTCATATCATTTCCCCAAAAGATAGTTTGAATACTCTTCCTGGGTCAGAATTGCCACGCTTCCCGGGTCAAGTTCACCGTTTGTCATATCAAAAAGTCCCTCATTAAATACATTCCAAACTTTTTCGTCTACATAAGAATCAAAAATTTCACAGCTGTCATTTGCAACATAGGAATACTCATAGAATTCCTTAGTAAGTTCATCAAATGAAGAAAGGTCGATATCGCCGCCGCAGAAACCACCGAGTGCGTATTTCTCACCGACATAATCAGCATATGCGGGACCCGTCAGATATTTTGCAAGTTTCACGCAGGCCTCAAGCTTCTCAGGGTCAGAAGCAACCTTGCTGTTTATGGCAACTCCGTATCCGAGGCCGTTATTCTGATAATGACGGTAATTCTGTGCATCATCGGCCTTCGGAAGCACGGCGAAGCCGATGTTTTCTTTTTGCTCATCGGAAAAGGCAGAGAAAAGATAAGATACATCCCAGTTTCCGCCGATAAAAGAGGCAGCCTCACCGTTTGCAAAAAGTTCTCTTGCTTCCTCGTTACTTATCTCATTGAAATTCTTGTTGAAGATGCCCGATTCTCTGAAAAGATACTGTGTCTTCATAAGGGAAGCGACAAAATCCTCATCTACAAAATCGCCGGTGCCGTCCATAATTTTGGCAAACCATTCCGGACCTGTGTACTGATACGCAAATGTAGATACAAAATCCGAATTCATCTGCCACATACCGCTGTTACCGAAAGCAATTGTACTTATTCCCTTCTTGGAGAAAAAGCTTTGTGCGCTTTCAACATCAGCCCAGGTCTGAGGAAAAGCTTCAAATCCCGCCTCAGCCCAGAGATTCTTATCATACACAACAACTGTGCAGGTTCCGCCCGAAAGC
The DNA here is from genome assembly GCA_045616785.1 of Lachnospiraceae bacterium. Taxonomy (GTDB): domain Bacteria; phylum Bacillota; class Clostridia; order Lachnospirales; family Lachnospiraceae; genus Merdinaster. The sequence goes on along the minus strand of JAZLHJ010000020.1, from coordinate 15,078 downwards.
GCCGGGAATGCGTAATAAGCATTATTTACCGTAAAAGGTACAAGAAAATCCATATTATAAATGTCTGCATATTCGGAATCTTTGATAAATTCGGTAATATCAAGAACAAGACCGTCTTTTACCCAGGTTGATGCGCTCTGTCCCTGAAGAAGAAATACATCAGGAAGCTCATCTGCTGCCGCATAATAGGAAACCTGTGTCTTATATTCTTCATTAGGAAGCACTTCCTCAACAAGTGTAATTTCAGGATTTGCCGTTCTCCATTCATCGATACATTTCCTGAAGCCTTCCGAACCGCCGTTTGATGCAGCCTCTTCTTCGGTAGAGAAATGCATAAACGAAATTGTACCGTTATAGCCGTTTTCATAGGTTACTTCATAATCTGTTACTGCCTGCCCTTTTTCCTCTCCGCATGCAATAAGCCCTGTCATAAGTCCCATACATAAAAGGAGACTTACAAGTTTCTTTTTCATAATACCAAACTCCTGCCTTGGGGATAAATCACTCCCGAAAATTAAGGAGCAGAGAAAAACTCTGCTCCTCATATAATACTAATATACAGACCTTCGAATTACATTTCAATAATTACTTCATTCTCATCCTTAAGAATTGAATCTTTAATGAGCTTTCCTTCGATTACTTCACCGTTTACTGTAACCTTCTTTACGCCGTGTTCAGAGCCGTTCGGGTTGTTTACGGTAACGTTAAGAACCTTTCCGCGGAATACTTTTCTCATGGTGTAGCTCTTCCACTCTGAAGGAATTGAAGGATCGATAACAATACCTTCTGTCTCGGGATTAAGTCCAAGGATACCTTCTGTTGTTCCTACCATAACTGTTGAAGCAGTACCTGTGAGCCAGTGTACATGAGCTCTTCCTGCAAAAGGGCTGTCCTTTGCTTCTACGAACTGACCGTATACATACGGTTCAAGAGCACGATGCTCTGCTGTCTCATTGTAGGTTGCGGGAGAAGCCTCTGTCCAATATTTGTAAGCTCTGTTGCCGTGTCCGAGTTTGGACTCTGCAAGGATGAGCCAGCCCTGAGGTTGCGAGAAAATACCGGCATTCTCTTTTACACCCTTATTAAAGCAGGTCATAAGTGCGCCGTCGAAGCTGTGATTCTCATAAGCAGGATACATAACCATTGCGCCGTAAGGAGTGTTAAGTTCTCTCTCAACGCTGTCCATTGCCTTCTCCTGCTGCTCCTTTGTACCAAAGTCTGCAATAACAGACCATGACTGAGGATTAAGCCACATTGAAGCTTCTGCATCATTTCTGTTTCCGATAACTACGCCGTCTTCCTTATATCCACGGATCCAGCGGTCTTCGTTCCAGCACTCATTAAGAATTGCTTCAAGCTTTGCAAGTGTCTCATCGAGATATTTGATGTATTCATTATCATTCTTCTCTACAGCATAGATACGAAGAATCTTGATTGCATATACCAGCTGGAATGCAACGAAGGTTGACTCTCCCTTCTTACCAAGACGCAGGCAGTCATTCCAGTCTGCATGAAGTCCTGCGGGCATTCCATGATTACCGAGGTTATTCATTGAGAATGAAATAGCTCTCTTCAAATGATCGTAAACAGTTCCCTTCTCGCCATCGTTTGCATAGAAGATTTCCTCATCGAGGAATGCATGATCTCCGCTTTCAGAAACATATTTGTAAACTGTAGGGAAAAGCCAGAGGGCATCATCAGCACGATAAGAAGGATGACCTGTCTCCTTTACATACTCGGGATCATCAGGCGTATTCTCCTGTCCTGCCTTGTGTGTATATTTAACAAGAGGAAGTCCGGCACCGTTTGTAACCTGAGCAGAAAGCATGAAGATAATCTGATTCTTGGCCATCTCGGGTGCCAGATGAATAATACCCTGAATATCCTGAACAGTATCACGATATCCGAATCCGTTACGAAGTCCGCAGTACTGGAAGGATGCTGCACGGCTCCATGTAAATGTAATAAAGCAGTTGTATGCATTCCATACATTTACCATGTTATTGAAATTGTCATCAGGTGTATGAACCTGAAGGTTATCAAGCTTTGCATGCCAGAACTTCTTAAGTTCGGCAACTTCCTTATCTACAAGAGCTGCATCCTCGTACTTTGCGATAAGTTCCTTTGCTACATTTTCAGGCTTCTGTCCGAGAACATAAGTAAATACCTTTGTCTCGCCGGGCTTTAATGTAATCTGTGACTCAAGTGCTCCGCAGGAGTTGTCACAGTAGTTAAGATCTCCGTTAAGTCCGCTTTCGATTCCAACAGGATTTGCGTAGCTTCTGTAAGGACCAACAAACTTGTCTCTGTCTCCGCAGAAAGCTGTAACCTTCTCGCCTGCAAGACCGAAGAAACGCTCATTGTCAGGATTGTGGAAGTTCTCATTCTGCTTCTGAAGGATAAAAGTATCCTTGAAATAAGTATGTGTAATGAAAAGAGTATACTGAAGGTTAACCTGATCCTGCTCGTAATTGTTGTCATTTACGAATTCGCAGTAACCTGTAACAGAAAGCTTTCTTTCCTTATTGTCATTATTTGTAACCTTGCACTGCCAGATCTCATGTGTTGCTCCGAGGGGAACATAGTACATTGTCTCTGCCTTAATCTTCTTATATTCAGAAGAAATAACAGTGTAAGCTGTACCGTGATGACACTCGCTCTTATAGTCATCCATAGGCTTACATACGGGAGCCCATGATGCAGACCAGTAATCCTTATCATCAAGATCCCTTATATAAACATAACGACCGGGCTGATCAAGCGGGGCACTGTTGAATCTGTAACGAATGATTCGTCCGTTTGCGCCTGACTTAACAAAGCTGTATCCACCTGCATTATTGGAAATAATTGCACCGTACTCAGGTGAGCCAAGATAGTTAGCCCATGCAGAAGGAGTATCCGGACGTGTAATAACGTACTCCTTTGCTTTCTCGTCAAAATAACCGTATTTCATTTTCTTCCTCCTTTTTTTACGTGTTTTATGTGAAAAAAACACGTTATGGTTCGTTAGGTAAATTCAAGCCATTTGTTAGGTAACATTCATCTCCCCTGTCCCACAACCAACTGACATTATGTTTATTTTACAGAAGCAGTTTCCATATCGTCAAGGGGGTATGTCGGCTTTTTTACTATAAAAATTATATAAATTTACCGCTTAATTTTTTAAGTAACAAAGATACTTTATCGACGCAAAGATTAAGCAATCCGGATAATACATTTACAACATAATTGACAGGAATAGTCATAAGAATTATGAGTATCGTGATAATAATAAATACCAGGAAAAACCTTGCCATAAAAGGAACCGAAACAAAGACAGTATTCATAAGCTTCGGCGCAAGTGTCTGATAGAAAAGCGGCTGAAGAAGGAAAAGCCCGAAATAGCTTTTTGTACAAAATGAAAAAGCTTTGCAGACTGCAGAACGCTTTGCTTTTACTTTTTTCTCCCTGTCAACAACAAGAATCAGTCCAAGAAGCGCACTCAGACCATAGAGAAAATATGTAAGTGTACTCTCTTCTCCTTTTATGAGAAGCCATCCGAGAATAATCATTCCGGGTTTTACATACCATTTCCCCAGAATCTTTCGGCTTCTTTCATCCTCAGTTATTCTGTATGCAAGATTTCCCATAAGGCAAACGCTTACCCATACTTCGCCTGCCACAAGGAATACCGCAATGATACACAATATTTCCGGAATACCGGCTTTATATTTTCCGAGAACAAAAGACACGACCGAACCAATAAGCAGTGCCGGAAGGCACCACAAAAGTCCATTGCAAATCTGATTAAACGTAAGACTTATTTTAATAAGAAACTTCACAGGATTTCCGCATCCGTTCATAAAATCGGAAAGCCCGAAAGCAATTGCAAGAAGATGATATATAAATACTGCAATTACAAAGTAGCCATATCTTTTTACCATATATGACACAGCATTCTCTTCATTCTTCATTCCTTTTATATAGGCAAGATACCCGAGAGTAACACACAAAATGGCAACTCCGAGTTTACCGCTAAGCCCGTAAAGGACAAGAAACAAAGGCATCTCTTTCCACTTTTCGAACCATTCGGGAGCAAAAAGCGATACAAAGTGCGTAAACCATATAAGGCCTGCTCCGAAAAACCTGAAGGTATCAAGTCCGCTTTGTCTTCCGGTATTCTTTTTTATCATAAAAATTTCTTTAACGCTTTGCATGTCATCACCATTTTCAAATTTTGCTTCTATATATTATAACAGAAGAATTCCCTACTTCATACCTTGGGTAGCATTCGTTCTTAAAAGAAAACTATTGACAATAAGGTTCAATAAAGTTATTATACTATTTGTTGCGAACAGCAATGTGTGCGTGTAGCTCAGCTGGATAGAGCACTTGGCTACGGACCAAGGTGTCGGGGGTTCGAATCCTCTCACGCACGCTTTTATGAAGAGTTAAGCCGAAAAGGTTTAACTCTTTTTACTATTCACAGAAAAACGGGGGTAAAGAAATGAAGTTCCTTATTCAGCGCGTAAAAAAGGCAAGTGTGGTTGCAGACGGAGTATTAACAGGGCATATCGGAAAAGGATTTCTTGTGCTTCTCGGAGCAACAGACAGCGATGATACAGCTCTTTGCGATAAGATGATAAAAAAGCTTATGGCACTTCGCATTTTTCAGGATGAAAACGGCAAAACCAATCTGTCTGTAACGGATGTCGGCGGCGAGCTCCTGATTGTATCGCAGTTTACCTTATACGCAGACTGCCGGAAAGGAAACAGACCATCCTTTATTAATGCCGGAAATCCGGAACACGCCTCAAAGATGTATGATTATGTTTGCAACAAAATCAAAGAGGATTATAATATAGATGTACAGAAGGGCATTTTCGGAGCAGATATGGAAGTCGAACTCATTAATGACGGACCGTTCACCGTGATGCTCGATTCAGATGAACTTTTTGGATGACGCATATATTGCAGAAAGGGAATTTCTATGGACAGAATCAGAAGTACTGATAACGTTACAAGATTAATGCCGCCGGAAAGAGAAAAAGCGGTTTCACAAGTCAAGAAAATCCCGCCTGATGAAGATAACCAAAGAGAAAAAGAATCACTTCGCGGCGAAGAGATTCTCGCAACAAGTAAAGACGGCGATACGGCAAGCGCAACCTCCTACGGTCAGAAAGCTTCCGGAGTCGGCGGCGCAGTCGTAAAGATTACAAAAGACGGCGCAGTTACCCAAAAAGAATCAGAAGAAGAAAACACACGGAAAATCACAAATCTCACAGGGCTGACCGAGCAGCAGGTTGAAAAGCTCTACCGCGAAGGTAAAATCTCACGTTACACTTATGAAAAAGATCAGAAAGAACGTGAGGAAGAGAAAAAAGAGAACGCTGTCAATAAAGAAGACTCCGACAGTAGCAAAACAGGAATAACCGAAGAAAAAAAACGCGGTGAAAAGCTTCCTGAAGAAAAGGAAAACCGTGAAGAGCTTCTCGAAAAAGAAAAGGAAACCAATGCGAAGATTTCCGAAAACATGAAGGACTACTTGCAGAAAAACAATGAAGTAACAGTCAAAAACGAAGCTTTTGAAAATGCACTTGAAAATGATAACATGGACGTTTTTGATGCGGTATTTGCTTCAAACAATTAATAAAAAACGCTTAAGCCTGTAAAGACTTAAGCGTTTTATTGTTATTTCCTGTCATACACTCCGGTAAATACAGAAGTGTAAATCTGCGGCTCTTTTGCATCATAGGTATATCTGTCAATACCAAGTCTGCCATCTCCCGCATCAAATAAATAGAACTCATCAAAGAAATCACCGTAATCAATTGTGAAGTAATAGAATCCTTCTTCATCATGAAATACCGGTGTTTTCTTCTCCTTAATATCTTTTACCGAATTCTTAAAAGTATAATCTGCAAAAAGATTATCATAAAGAGTTACGGTTCCCTCTGTACCCTTTTCGGAAGCAGTATAGTAATCGCCTTCCAAAAAGCAGTCTGTCAGATTCCACTCTCCAACGAAGGAATTGTAATCAAACTCTTCATTAGCAAGATATACGACTTCACGATATAAGGTAGGCATATAGTCTTCAAAAAGCTGTGACATTACCGAAAAACCGTTGTTAATCTGTGTAAGATCCATATATTCGGTTCCGTCAGCCTCAGTAATATCATTAATCAAATACTCACCGAGATTTCCCGAAAGCTCAAGCGGGTCTCCGCCTGCATTCGAAAGAACGCTGCTATACTTAAATGCAATATAATCAGGTGCTTCATTCTCAGAATTCTGATAATGTCCAAGTTCAATCTTTCCCTTATAGTAATAGTAATCGAAAAATTCGCTGTTATCCATTACTTCAAAAGAGAAATTACCCTGAGCATCAATGTAAAGAGAAATATCAAAAGGTGAGTATGAAGGAGCTTCATAAAGCCAACAACCACCGCCAAGGAATGTTCTTAAATCTCTCTCATCCCAGGTATCCTTCTTGTTAAGAAGCGCGCTGTAATAATCAGCTTTTGAAACAATTTCCTTAATCTCAAGATTCTCATCCAATGTAACTACAGAATCATTCGAATCAAAGTGAATTGTTACATTTCCGTCATTATAGCTTACCACACCGGGCCAGTATGTATCTTCAAGATCAAGCATATCAACCCTGTTTACAGTATTTCCGCCGCCATCGATTACCATGAGGTCGGGTCCGTAGTATCCGCAAAGATATATGCATCCATAGTCATCGAAGCACCATACAGCTCCTGCACCAAGGAATTCATCATTTCTCCATTCAATCTGTCCGGCATTTTCGCCTGCAACAGAGAGGCATATAAGCGAACCGCCTTCAATAAGGTAATATCCGTTTACGTTAAGTCCGACATCCTGAACTCTCTCAAGTTCGGTAGAATAATACTCATCGGTATTGTATTCCCAGGCAACGCTTCCGTCATCATAGTATGCTGTAAGAGTTCCGCTTTCTGTTGCCTTTTCATAATCGTAATTTACAACGAATTCAAAATCTGTTGCATTTCTTGCATCTCTTGTTTCATCGGGTTGGGACTCGGGAAGTACCTCGACAGAAGGAGTAACTTCAGCCTCAGGCTCTTTTGTTACTTCAGCTGCATTTGCGGGCTTAGGTGCATCAACATTTGCAGTTTGTCCGCACCCTGCAAGAAGCGCAAGTGATATAACACCTGCAAGTCCTGCTGTCAGTTTCTTTTTTCTCATAATCATCCTCCAAACAGGTTCGTAAAATTAATTATCTGTTCCGCGCGGACCGAACCATCCATCCATCGCAATATTAAGATCAACAGCCTCGGATATTCCGGAAATCCTGCCTTTATCTGAGAACTGCCATACCGTAAAATCATACGGATAATAGAAATAGTTATAATATGCTGCCCACCATTTCTCATAATCGATAAGCTTTGTCTGGTCAAGCATAACAACCATGGAATGCATATTGCCGTAAACCATCGGCGCATAGCCTTCCTCTTTTATTCTCTCAAGGAAAGCAACAGCATTGTTCGTCCACTCTTCCTGAGTAAGGTTCGCTGTTCTCGCATCGCTGTCAGAAACGTCCTCAATATCAATTGCAATCGGGCAGATAATGTCATAAGGGCGAAGCTTCTCTATACAATATTCTGCCTCTTCTATCGCTTCCTCGGTATTTATTGCCTCAGAGAAGAAATAAACTCCGACATCAATTCCGTTTGCAAGAGCACCCTTTATGTTCTGCTCAAATTTGGCATCGTCAACAATTTTACCTGTTCCGTAGCCGCGAAGTGCCATTCTGATTATCGCGAAATCAATTCCGGCATCCTTAACCTTTTTCCAGTCAATATCGCCCTGGAAGGAAGAAACGTCGATACCGTGCCTTGCCATCGTATCTCCCACCTTGTAATCATACCACTGGCTTCCTTCGGTAAATACAAGATTGTCATTAGTCCAGCGTCTCGGCGTTACCGTCTCGTCAATCGGAATGAAATAGTATTTGCCGCCCTGAAGAAATACGATTTCATCAGAGAAAAAAGAACGAAGCATGGGAACCACGCCTTCTCCCGACAACATACGCTCCTTCATCTGCTCAAGCATACTTTTTCTTACTTCGTTGCCTTCCTTTTTGGCAGCTTCGCTCGTATAATAATCAAGCTGTGTCTGCGTATAGGTCGGACCTTTTCTGTAATCGTCAAGCTCCTTCTCCAGTGACTCTTCTACTGCCTGCGCTGCCGAAAGCTGCGTAACAGCGCTGTCAAGCTGTGTCTGAAGCTTGTCGTTCTTACGTTTCATGATATCAAAAAGAAGATAGAAAAGAGCAAGTACAATAAGAGCAAGTGTAATGATAATAACCACTTTTTTCTTATTAATATTTTTTTTCACGGGTTTACTCCTATTATCCATCAGTTCTCCTGCTTACAAGCAAACTTCTCGCTCTGTGAACGGATAAGTTCTTCATCGTCAAAATAGTTGATTCTCATGGCCGCACGTACATCTGAAAGAGTCTTGGCTGCAACTTCTCTGGCTGCCTCTGTTCCTTTTTTCAGAATATCATATACCGCAGGGATATCTTTCTCGAGCTCGGTGCGCCTTGCGCGAATCGGTGAAAGCGTCTCCTGAAGAACGTTATTGAGGAACTTCTTAACCTTAACATCTCCGAGGCCGCCTCTCTTATAATGCTCCTCAAGTTCTTCGATTCCTGCATAATCGGGAAGGTATTCCTCGAAATGAGCCTTATTGGAGAAAGCTTCAAGGTAGATAAATACAGGATTTCCGTCAACATTTCCGGGATCTTCGACGCGAAGATGATTGGGATCTGTGAACATTCCCATAACCTTCTTCTTAACCTCAGCTTCCGGATCTGAAAGATAAATGCAGTTTCCGAGTGACTTACTCATCTTGGCCATTCCATCGGTACCGGGAAGACGAAGACATGCCTTATTCTCCGGAAGAAGAATCTTGGGATCTACAAGTGTCTCGCCGTAAACAGAATTGAATTTGTGAACAATTTCCTTGGTCTGCTCAATCATCGGCATCTGATCCTCGCCTGCGGGAACTGTCGTTGCGCGGAAGGCCGTAATATCTGCTGCCTGTGAAATAGGATATGTATAGAATCCGACAGGAATGCTTGTCTCAAAATTACGCATCTGAATCTCTGCCTTAACGGTAGGGTTTCTCTGAAGACGAGACACGGTAACAAGATTCATATAATAGAATGCAAGCTCCGTAAGCTCCGGAACATGGCTCTGAATAAGGATGCTTGATTTTGCCGGATCAATTCCGCATGAAAGATAATCAAGCGCAACCTCAATAATATTATCTCTGATCTTGCCGGGGTTCTCAGCATTATCGGTAAGTGCCTGAGCGTCAGCAATCATAATGAAAATCTTGTCAAATTCACTTGAATTCTGAAGCTCAACTCTCCTTCTTAATGAACCTACATAGTGACCAACATGAAGTCTTCCGGTAGGTCTGTCTCCGGTAAGAATAATTTTCTCTGCCATAAAAAAATAACCTCTTTTCAATTAAATTTGGTGACGTACAACCTTATATTCATCGCCGTTCTGGTAAAACGGACATTCGAAATCAGTGCCGCGAAGGAATTTCTCCATGTCATCCTCATCGAGATCCACGTCGCAAACGTAACATTCCATATCATCATCATATACAAGATTTGCACAATAATCACAACAAGCCATTATGAATCCCCTTGAAGCATATTTCATGTAAAACAACAAACGGAAGGACTAATTCTAGTCCTTCCTCTGTCATTTAACCCGTTTCTTTCAAAACTACGCTGTATATAATATCACAGTAAACAAGAACTAATATGATTTTACCATAGTCCAGTGATCTGCGAAATACTTCTTTGTCTCAGTATCCTGATATCTGAATACTTCATCTTTATCTGTAGTAACAGGGGTGTATGCACTGATTCCTTCGTAGGTGGTCTTCTGCATCTCTTCGTAAGCATAGGAAACGCTTGAGCTGTAGCCTACTTCGTCCGTATTCATAAGCGCATTCTCTTCATCAAGCATAAAGTTGATGAATTCATGTGCAAGATCAACCTCCTGACAGTTCTTGGGAAGAACCATGCAGTCATACCACATATTTGTTCCCTGAGAAGGCTTTACGAAATCAAGGTCGGGATTCTCGGTAATCATGTAAGCTGCATCACCTGAGTAAACAACAGCCATTGCCTTATTTGCGGAAATCATGTTATCGATAACATCATCACCGACATAAACGGGGTTCATTGTATCACGCTGGTTAACAAGCCACTCATAAGCTGCATCTATTTCTGTTGTATCAGTTGTATTCATTGAATATCCGAGTGCCTTAAGTGCAACCATAAAAGAATCTCTTTCGGAATCATACATATAAATGTTTCCGGCATACTTGGTATTGGTAAGAAGATCCCAGCCTGCCTCTGCATCAGCAGCATCAACTACAGTGGTATCGTAGATTATTCCTACGGTTCCCCAGAAGTAAGGTGCTGTATAGACATGCTCCGGATCGTATACAGCATTCTCTTTTACACCTTCATAAAGGTTTGCCGAATTGGGAATCTTAGCCCAGTCAAGAGGCATAAGATAATCTTCCTTAATAAGTCTTTCAATCATGTAATCGGAAGGAATAAGAACATCATAGTTCTCACCGCTCATGATTTTGGTGTACATACTCTCGTTTGAATCAAAAGTTTCATATATTACATTGCAGTTGAATTTGGTCTCAAAATCAGTAAGGAGCTGTTTGTTGATGTACTCTCCTGCGTTGTAAACCTTGAGGCTCTTCTTCTCCTCGCCTTTGCCGCATCCTGCAAGAGCGGCAAGTCCCATGATAAGCATCAGGGTAATGGCAATTCTTTTTTTCATAATACGTTACTCTCCTTGTGTTTTACTTATAGAATCTAAAGCGTCTTCACGCTCAATTCTTCGTTTCTGTCTTCTGCCAAGAATCGCAGGAATCATGTTGCCGATTACAAGGAACAGCAGAATGACGATAATAACAATTGTCGAAAGCGCATTTATCGTCGGATTCGTTCTCTTCGTCATGTTATAGACGATAATCGAAATGTTCTGAACCCCGTTACCGGTAACAAAATATGAAATAACGAAATCATCAAAGCTCATTGTGAATGCCAGAAGCATTCCGGCGATAATTCCGGGCTTAAGGCACGGAAGGATTACCTTGGTAAGTGTCTGGAACGGTGTTGCGCCAAGGTCCATTGCCGCGTTTGCAAGCGAATCGTCAAGTCCTCTTACCTTCGGATAAACACTTGTAATTACATAAGGTGTGCAAAACGCGATATGCGCAAGCAGCATCGTGAGATATCCCTTTTCAATCTTCATGGATGAGAACAGAATCATAAGTCCGATTGCTGTTACAATATCCGGATTCATAATCGGAAGATTGTTTACATTAAGAATCCATTCGCGAAGCAGCTTCCTTTGCTTGGACAGGCCGATTGCCGTAATCGTTCCGAGAACCGTTGAAATCACGGTAGCCAGGATAGCAATGCTGACCGACACATACACTGCGTGCATTATCTCTCCGTCGCCGATAAGCTGCTCGTACCATCTGAGCGAGAAGCCTGTAAAGTGCGTCAGCGATTTGGACGAGTTAAAAGAGAAAAACATCGTCACCAGGATAGGCACGTAGAAGAACAAAAAGCATATTGTAATGTACAATACGGCGAAGATTTTCTTTTTTCTTCCGGTTTTCATTCTGCGCCCTCCTGTTCTTTATCAAGCTTCTTCGTAACCCTTATCATAATCAGAATTACCACGGCAAGAAGAAGCGAAATGGCCGAACCGAAGTTCCAGTCTCCTATTGATACAAACTGGTTCTCAATGAGGTTACCGATGAGTACATACTGTCCTCCTCCGAGAAGCTTCGGAATAACGAAGGTTGAAATTGAAAGAAGGAAAACCATCGTAACACCGTTAACCACACCCGGAATTGAAAGCTTGAAAATAACCTTCCAGAAGGTCTGCACCTTATGCGCACCGAGGTCATATGCAGCCTCAATAAGCGAGTGGTCCATCTTCGAAAGAGACGTATGAACAGGCAGAACCATAAACGGAAGAAGGTCACAGACAAGACCTACAATTACCGAGAAATCTGTGTACATCATATTAATAGGATTAAGTCCTATCATTTCAAGGAACGAATTGACAATTCCGTTATCGGACAAAAGACTTATCCATGCATAAGTACGAAGAAGCGTATTGATCCACATCGGAATTGTTACGAAAAGAATGAGCTTTGTCTGTGTTTTCTCTTCGAACCAGGTTATTACGTATGCAAGAACATATCCGAGAATCAGGCAGATAAGCGTCGTAATAAGACCAAGCTTGAACGACCTTAAGAATACCTGTACATAAATCGGATCTGCTATTTTCTTAAAATTATCCAGTGTAAACTGAATGTTAAGAAGTGAATTGCCGCTTGTTGTAACAGAATAAAGTACAATAAGAAGAAGCGGTATCACTATTAAGAGAAAAGACCATAAAATATACGGTCCCACAAGCTTCTTAAATCTTCTCATGGCATCCTCCTAATATTCCATTGTGTACATTACATGAATGTCTTCCGGATCAAGTGTGAGGCCTACTTTTTTCCCTACTTCATGGATATCGGTTGTGTGAATCTTATATTCACGATCCTTTGTCTCGACCATGATTTCGTAGTGAACCCCCTTGAAAACAATGCTCTTTATCTCACCTGTTACTTTTGCCTTCTCAGGTGCAACGATTTCTATATCCTCAGGGCGAAGAACGATTTCAACCTCTTCATTCTCTTTAAATCCCTTATCAACACAGTCAAACTCATATCCGTCCCACTCAACAAGACAGTCATGAAGCATATGTCCCGGAATGATATTGGAATCACCTATGAAGTCCGCAACAAAACGGTTCTCGGGCTCATTATAGATGTCAACAGGTGAACCGATCTGCTGAATCTTACCGTTGTTCATAACAACAACTGTGTCTGACATGGTAAGTGCTTCTTCCTGGTCATGTGTTACAAAAATGAATGTAATTCCGACTTCCTTCTGAAGCTTTTTAAGCTCGCCCTGCATTTCTTTTCTGAGTTTTGCATCAAGAGCTGCAAGAGGCTCGTCAAGAAGAAGAACCTTAGGCTCGTTAACAAGGGCCCTGGCAATGGCGACACGCTGCTGCTGTCCTCCTGACAGAAGGGTAACATCTTTTTTCTCAAAGCCTTCAAGACCGACAAGCTTTATCATCTTTCTGACCTTCTGGTCAACGATTGACTTGTCTACCTTCTTAATGTTAAGTCCGAAAGCCACGTTATCATATACATTAAGGAACGGAAACAGTGCATACTTCTGGAATACAGTGTTAACCTCTCTCTTATATGGCGGAACTTTGGAAATATCGAGACCGTTGAACAGCACCTCTCCACCGGTAGGCTCCACAAAACCGGCAATTATTCGAAGTATCGTTGTCTTTCCGCAACCCGAAGGTCCGAGCAGCGTAAGGAATTCGTTCTCATAAATATTAAGGTCGATTCCTCGAAGTACCTGCTGGTCTTCGAAATTCTTGGTTATATTCTTAAGTTCAAGTATGCAGTTACCGGTAGTTGCCATCGTCTTTCTCTCCCATTAATCAGAATGAAGGCGGCGCGCTGACCCAGATAAGGGTTGCACCTTCCTTCGATGTTATAAAGTGCTTATATTTTGCGGTAAAGTAGAAGGACTCTCCTTTTGCCGCTTTAATCTTACGACTTCCAATATTAATCTCCACATTTCCCGAAAGAACATATCCGAATTCTTCACCTTCGTGCGGATTATCCGGATAAGTACTTCCTCCCGCCTTAAGCGTTATCAGAATCGGCTCCATCATATTCTTCTGGGCATTCGGGATAATCCACTCTATCTTATTGCCAAGCTCATTATCCTCTTTCTCAAAATAGTCCGATTTATGAAAAACTATCTGATTATCTTCAAAGTCAGAAAAGAAACTTTTGAGGTCTGTTCCGAGGCACTGGAGAATATCCACAAGCGTCGCAATCGACGGGCTTGTCAAATCTCTCTCAAGCTGCGAAATAAAGCCCTTTGTAAGCTCTGCCCTGTCCGCCAGTTCCTCCTGCGTAAGACCTTTTTGCATTCTTAATTCTTTAATCTTGTAACCAATTTTCATACCATTACCGTTTTCTTTCGGCGTCACTTTTTACTAAACCACGAGTTTAGTAAAATTAAACCAGCAAGACGTATTATCACATCTGCAAGGGTGAATGTCAATAGAATTTGATAAGAATATTGCAGAATTATTTACAGTATTTTTGAAGTGGGTTTTGAAGTAGGTTTTGAAGTGGATTTTGACGTAGGTTTTGAAGAAGATTCACCGAGATTTTGAGATTCCGCCATTGTCGGTGAACGGCACTTCAAGGAATTCACCGGGATTTGAGATTCCGCCGTTATCGGTGAACGGCACTTCAAGGAATTCACCGAGATTTCTTGTTTCACAAATATCGGTGAAGCACAGGATGGAGAAACATGGAAAAATGGTAAGTTGGGTTGACATAATCTCTTTACTATATTTGTTATGTCCCAGATTTTCACCGATAAAGCTTCTTTTTGAAATTCTCGGTGAACAGCTTTTCAAGGAATTCACCGATATAGCAGATTCCACAGATCCCGGTGAATACTTATGTAAACAGCTGTACCTCGCGGTTAACATAACAGAAATTTCATGTTCCTTTTTTCACCGCATTTTCTCAATTAGCAGAATCTCGGTGAAATTTTCATCATTATGTAAACCAATTCATCACAAAAACCCTTTCTTCCCCTCTCATATCAGTCAAGAATTCACCGGGATTTGAGATTCCGCCGTTATCGGTGAACGGCACTTCAAGGAATTCACCGGGATTTGGGATTCCGCCATTATCGGTGAATGGCTTAGGGAGAACTACATCTGGAGTATAATAGCAAGGCGTATGAAGCATAATCACGCATGTTGAAGCATAAGAGGCGGCAACCACCTAGCAAAGATACTTGCCAGGAAATGCAGCGAACGTCTTGATGAAGCATCTGCAAGATTAAAACACCGCTATTTGAGAAGCATAAAACGATAGAGA
>JAZLHJ010000019.1:0-10879 GCA_045616785.1 Lachnospiraceae bacterium | reverse complement strand
GAATTTCTCGGGAGAAGAAGATACTGTTACTTTTATTCGTGACAAAGAGTAAAAATGTAAAAATCGGTTGATAATTTCCGAGAATAAATATATGATATTAAAGTGTGGGAGAAAATAGGGTAATACCAAAGGAGGAAACTCGTTTTGATCGAAATTATGCAAAGCGACGCCAAGGAAAACGCTAAGATTATTGTAGTTGGTGTAGGTGGCGGCGGAAATAATGCTGTTAATAGAATGATAGAAGAGAACATTTCCGGTGTTGATTATGTCGGAATTAATACCGATAAGCAGGCACTTAATCAATGTAAGGCTCAGAAGGCTCTTCAGATTGGCGAGAAGCTGACAAAGGGTCTTGGTGCAGGAGCAAAACCGGAAGTTGGTGAGAAGGCTGCAGAGGAGAGTATCGAAGAGATTACCGATGCAATCAAGGGAGCCAACATGGTATTTATTACCTGCGGTATGGGAGGCGGTACCGGAACAGGTGCTGCGCCTGTTGTTGCAAAGCTTGCAAAGGAAATGGGAATTCTTACCATTGCGATTGTAACAAAGCCCTTCTTTTTCGAAGGAACAATCCGCAGAGAGAATGCGCGTGGCGGAATTGCCAAATTAAAAGAGAATGTTGATACACTTATTGTTATTCCAAATGATAAGATACTTGCACTTGTAGATAAGAAGAACAGCGCACCTGATGCACTTAAGAAGGCTGATGAAGTTCTTCAGCAGGCTGTTGAAGGTATTACAACTCTTATCAGTGATTCGGCACTTATCAATCTTGACTTTGCCGATATCGAGACCGTTACTAAGGACAAGGGAATTGCCCATATCGGTGTCGGATACGGAAAGGGAGAGGATAAAGCTTTTGAAGCTGTTAAGATGGCTGTTGAGTCACCTCTTCTTGAGACAACTATTTCAGGCGCAAGTGATGCAATTGTTAATATTTCCGGAGATATTTCACTCATTGATGCTCAGACAGCAGCAGAGTATGTAATGCAGCTTACAGGAGAAAATGTTAATATCATCTTCGGTGCCAATTATGACAATTCAACTTCTGATGTCTGCAAGGTTACTGTTATTGCAACAGGTATTGCCGAGCCGGCAGAGCAGATGCAATCCGGTTCCGTAAGTGCACGTCCTGTAGGTACCGGACAGAATTTCAGAGGAACGAGCACTGTAACACGTGAAGTGAGACCGTCACAGGTTTCTGTTAATCCTTCGCTTATGGGAACAGGACCTATCGGTACAGGATCCATGCCTTCAGCACCTGCTCCGAGAGTAGCAGCTCCTGTTAACGGAATACAGACACCCGGAAAGATTTCAAGCAACGTACAGAAGAAGGAACTTAAGATTCCGGATTTTCTTCAGAGAGATAAGAATTCATAAGAAAGAAGAGGGATGTTATGAAGTGTCCGTTTTGTGGTCATGAGAACACAAGAGTAATTGATTCGAGACCTGCGGAGGATAATAATTCAATTCGCCGCAGAAGAGTATGTGATGAGTGCGCAAAGCGTTTTACCACATATGAGAAAATTGAGACAATTCCTCTTATTATTATTAAGAAAGATAATAACAGAGAGGCATATGACAGAGCCAAGATTGAAGGCGGCGTCCTTCGTGCATGTCATAAACGACCTGTTTCGGCACAACAGATTACATCTCTTGTAGATGATGTTGAAACCAAGATTTTCAGCATGGAAGAGAAGGAAATCTCAAGCGCTGTCATCGGAGAGCTGATTATGGATAAGCTCAAGGACCTTGATGCGGTAGCTTATGTCAGATTTGCTTCTGTATATAGGGAATTCAAGGATGTTAACACATTCATGGATGAACTGAAAAAAGTACTTAAGTGATAAAAATGCCGCAAATCCTGCGGCATTTATTATATATGGAGGAAAAGAACATGAAAAAGAAAATGAACATTTTCTTTTCTGTGATTTTTGTACTGGCTGTTGCACTGTGCGGATGCGCAGGTGACAAGGCAGAAGTTTCCGATGCTGGAAACTCCTCTATTACCATAGGAATTCCACAGGATATTTCCGAATCATTTGACCCGCATACAATGGTTGCAGCGGGAACAAAGGAAATTTACTTCAATATTTTTGAAGGTCTTGTGAAACCGGATGAGAATGGTAATATGCTGCCGGCAGTGGCCTGTGATTACGAGATCACAGAAGAGGGTAAGGTTTATACCTTCACCCTGCGTGATGGAATTAAGTTCCATGACAACACAAAAGTTACTGCCGAGGACGTTGTTTTTTCACTTAACAGATGTGCCGATGACGGTAACGGTGCGCCGCTTGTTGCGGCATTTTCGAACATAGAAAGCGTATCCCAAATTGATGATTCGCATGTTCGTGTAACCCTTGTAAATCCTGATACGGAGTTTATTTCCGAGTTCACAGTCGCAATTATTCCGCAGCATAATACGGATATTGCAGGAACTCCGATCGGAACAGGACCTTACGTTTTTGTATCAAGAAGCCCACAGGAGAATTTCATTCTTACGAGATTTGATGATTACTGGGGCGAGAAAGCATTCATTAAGGATGTAACGCTTAAGGTAATTGCCGATGGTGACATGATTGTCACAAATCTTCTCGGCGGAAGTGTAGACCTTATTGCAAGAATTTCCGCAGATCAGGCAAGCCAGCTTGCAGGAAGCAAGTTTGATGTTATTGAGGGCACGATGAATCTTGTTCAGGCGCTGTACCTTAATAATACGGTAGAGCCGTTTGACGATATCAGAGTGCGTCAGGCGCTTTGCTATGCTGTTGACAGACAGGAGATTCTTGATATCGGTTTTGACGGAAAAGGTACGATTATCGGTTCGTCAATGTTCCCCGCTTTTGGCAAGTACTATGATGAAAGCCTTGGAAGCTACTATACAAAGGATATAGAGAAAGCCAAAGCACTTCTTAAGGAAGCAGGTTACGGGAACGGATTTTCATTTACTATCACAGTTCCGTCCAATTATCAGCAGCATGTTGATACAGCTACTATAATTGTTGAACAGCTTAAGGAAATCGGCGTTGATGCCAGGATAAATTTGGTTGAGTGGGATACCTGGGTCAGTGATGCCTATGTCGGAAGAAACTTTGAGGCAACCGTAGTCGGCCTTGATGCATCCACAGTTACTGCAGGTGCAATGCTTAACCGTTTTGTATCCGATAACGGTAAGAACTTTATCGGTTACAATAATCCGGAATATGACAAGACTTTTGCTCTTGCCAAAGAAACCGTTGATGACAGTGAGAAAACGGCTCTTTACAAAGAATGTGAGAAAATGCTGACAAGCGATGCGGCAAATGTTTACATTCAGGATATGGCAAGCTTTGTTGCAATCAGTAAAGACTATGACGGTTATTTATTCTATCCGTTATATGTTCTTGATCTCGCAAAGCTTCATTTGAGATAATTCAGAGGAGACAGGATATGAAGTACGTGTGCAAGAAATTTATTACAATGCTTGTGACGCTTCTTCTTGTCTCTTTTTTTGTGTTCCTTTCGTTTGCTGTTATTCCGGGAGATCCGGCTACCGCAAAGCTCGGAACAAATGCAACGCCTGAAGAGGTGGAGGCATTAAGGGAAGAAATGGGACTTAACAGGCCGCTTATGGAGAGGTACGGTGAGTGGGTTATCGGAGCCTTTCACGGTGATTTCGGACAGTCGTATAATTACAATCAGTCCGTTAAATCACTTATTGCCGACAAGCTTCCGATTACACTTACGCTTTCTTTCATGGCATTCATCCTGATGATTGTTATATCAATTCCGCTCGGAATATATACCGCAAAGCATGAAGGCGGGTGGATTGACAGGATTATTGTGGCCGTAAATCAGCTGATAATGGCTATTCCTCCTTTTTTCTCGGGAATTATTATTACTCTGATTTTCGGTCTGTTATTAAAGATTTTTGTTCCGGGCGGTTTTGTTTCGTTTGATAAAAGTTTCTGGGGAAGCATTTATTATCTGTTGTTCCCGGCAATCGGAATTGCGCTTCCCAAATCTGCGATGGCTGTTAAGCTTCTTCGAAGCTCGCTTCTTACGGAAGCCGGAAAAGATTACGTTCGTACCGCGTACAGCCGTGGCAATTCGACCAACATGGTATTGTACGGACATGTACTTAAGAACGCATTTGTCTCTGTAATTACATTTCTTGCAATGACACTTACCGATATGATAGCGGGATGCGTTATCATGGAGCAGGTTTTCTCTGTTCCCGGAATCGGCAGAATACTGATTTCATCAATTTCCGGACGGGATTATCCTGTTGTTGAAATGATAATTGTTCTTCTTGCGTTTATTGTTGTTCTTGTAAATATCTTAAGCGACATAGCATGCCGCCTTCTTGATCCGAGAATTAAGGAGGAGTCATGATGAAGAAACAGAGTTTTAAAATCGGCTTAATTATATCTGCGGTTTTCCTTTTGTTTGCCGTAGTCGGCTTTTTCTTCACCCCGTATGATCCCGAAGCAATGGACGGAAGTCTCAAGCTTTCAGGTGTATCTCTTTCGCATATTTTCGGATGCGATAATTTCGGGCGTGACATATTCAGCCGTGTTATGAAGGGGATGGGAACAACGCTTGTTGTTTCACTCGGAACAGTACTTATCGGTGGCGTAATCGGGACTGCAATAGGTGCATTCTGCGGATATTTCGGCGGAGTTGTTGACGAAGTTCTCATGCGTGTCATGGATGCTCTTTTTGCTTTTCCAAGTCTTCTTCTTGCGCTTGTATTTGTGAGCCTTCTGGGAAGCGGTAAGTATCAGGTTATCCTTGCGCTCGGTATTGCTTTTATTCCGAGCTTTTCAAGAATTGTAAGAGCGGAGTTTATGCGCTCAAGGGATCTTGACTATGTTAAGCTTGCAAGACTTTTCGGAGCATCGCACCTTCGTATTATGTTTGTTCATATAATGCCCAACATTCTGCCTGTTCTTGCATCGTCTTTAATGATTGGTTTTAATAATGCTGTTCTTGCTGAGGCAGGTCTTTCTTTCCTCGGAATAGGAGTGCAGCCGCCGGATGCCAGTCTCGGTGCAATGCTGGCAAGTTCGCAGACATATCTTTTTGCGGCTCCGCATTATGCTCTTTTCCCGGGAATAGTGATGATTGTAATGATACTCGGATTTTCCATGCTGGCAGACGGACTTGGAGGAAAAAGTGGAAGATAAAATTCTTCTTAAGGTGACAGATTTAAATATAGAATTTCATGATCATATTATTCCGGAAACTGTTGTGGAAGACGTTGATATTGAGCTTCATGAAGGTGAAATACTCGGAATTGTCGGTGAGTCAGGTTCGGGAAAAAGTATGACTGCTCATGCTATTTCAGGTCTTCTTAACAGACATGATATGAAGAAACGCGGAGAGATTCTTTTTATGGGCAAAAATCTTCTTGAATGCCCGAGAGATGAACTCAGGAAAATTCAGGGCAAGGAAATCGGAGTTGTATTTCAGGAACCGATGACGGCGCTTGACCCTACAATGAAAATCGGAAAACAGGTTGGAGAAGCTCTTCGAATTCATACAGATTATGATAATGAAGAGATTAAATTCCGTGTGCTTGAAATGATTTCTGCGGTGGAACTTGATGATGCCGAGACTGTATATAACAAATATCCGCATGAGCTTTCAGGTGGGCAGAGACAGAGGGTATGTCTTGCCGCTGCAATGATATGTTCGCCCAGGCTTCTTATAGCAGATGAGCCTACGACCGCACTTGATGTTACAATTCAGGCGCAGATTCTGGAGCTTCTTCGGAAAATTAACAGGGAGAAGAAAACAGCAATTCTTTTTATTTCGCATGATTTGTCTCTCGTCCGTAAGCTTTGCGAGAACGTTCTTGTCATGAGACACGGACTCATTGTTGAAAGGGGCAGGGCTGAAGAGATTTTTGACAATCCCAAAGAGGAATACACCAAAATGCTGATTTCATCAATTCCGAGAGTTGAGATTTAATATATGGAAGAAATACTTACCGTAAACAATTTAAATGCATATTACAAGAAGCGGATAAAAGGGCGTTTTGCGAGTGAAAGAGTGCATATTCTTAAAGATATTTCTTTTTCTATGAGAGAGGGGGAAATTCTTGGGCTTGTAGGTGAATCCGGCTGTGGTAAATCTACGCTTGCGAAGACAATTCTTCACATGGTTTCCGATTATAACGGTGAGATTGTCTTAAAAGATGAGCATCCGCAAATGGTTTTTCAGGACCCTTTCATGTCATTAAATCCGGGTAAAACGGTTGGATTTATTCTCGAAGAACCTCTAAGGAATCTTACCGGAATGAGTCCCGAGAAACGGCGTGAAAAGGCAGAAGAGATGCTTTCACGTGTAGGCCTTTCCGAGAAATACATGGATCACCTTCCGGGAGAACTTTCCGGCGGCCAAAGGCAGAGGGTATGTATTGCGGCTTCGCTTATGATAGGACCAAAGCTACTTATTGCCGACGAGCCGGTATCCGCACTTGATGTAACTGTACAGGCGCAGGTAATTGACCTTCTTATGAAGCTGAAAAAAGAACTCGGCCTTTCGATTCTGTTCATTTCTCATGACCTGAGAGTGGTGTACAAGCTTTGCGACCGTGTAATTGTTATGAAGGATGGTAAAATACAGGAAATGGGAAGTTCCAGGGATGTGTATTTTAATCCTAAGTCTGATTATACGAAAAAGCTTCTTAATGCGGCCGGAATCGGAGAGTTTTGAAAATTTTTCAAAAATAATCCCGAAAGGGGTTATTTTTTTACACAATTTGCCGAAATATGTATTGCATGACAACAAGAATGATTGTACAATTAGTTATGTCATCCAATTATGTTAATTAGTACAGTTGTCCCGGGAAAGGTGGTGAGCATCATGGGAATCGGAATAATCGGAGGCTTTGAGAATTACGGCGGTCTTTACGGTAATTACAAAGCAATGAATATTAAAGTTGTAAGTGAAGAAGAAGTAAAAGCCCAGGATGCCGCTGCGAAGAAGGTACAGGAAGAAACACCTGTTGTACAGGACTATGAAAAAGCTTCACGAATTGCAAAACTCGAGGATGTATCTCTTTCTTTCAATAAAAATGATGATTTCGGTTATCTCGGAAGTGAAGCCGATATCAGTCAGCTTGATATGGATAAGGCTATTTCCGACATGAAAAAGGATCAGGTACTTGAACAGTATCAGTATTTCGTAGGTCCTTCGGGATTTTCATCGGAAGACGGAAGTGTAGTTGTAAAATAATTCTTTTTTATATTCCCTTTCATTTCATCTTTGCCCCCTTCCCTGACGGCGGAGGGGGTATTTTTTTGTATATATCAGTTGAAGAGAAGGAGTTAATCCTGTAATATAGTCGTATGTTTGCCAAATTTTACCCAAGTGAAGACGTTGTCTCCACTTATGAAATCGATTTTGAAAAGTTATATGGGAAAGGATATCGGGGGATTATCTTCGATATTGACAATACTCTTGTACCACACGGATTTCCTGCTGATGAGCGAAGTATCAGGCTTATCGAATCACTTAAGGAAATTGGGTATAAGGTTCTTTTTTTGTCTAACAATAAAGAACCGCGCGTAAAGAGTTTTCGCGACAAAGTAGGGTACGGTGATTATATTTATAAGGCCGGAAAACCGAAAAAAAGCGGCTACGAGGCGGCCATGAAGAAAATGGGTACTGATAAAGAAAATACTCTTTTTGTGGGAGATCAGATTTTCACTGATGTCTGGGGAGCCAATAAAGCAGGGATTCATTCGATTCTTGTAGGCCGGATTGATTCGAAAGAAGAGATACAGATTGTACTTAAGAGAAAACTTGAAAAGATTGTTCTTTATTTTTACAGACGAAGCAAGAAAAGACTTGAAAAAGCGGATAATATAGTTTAAACTATGTACGAATTATATCGTGAATATTTAGGAGGATTTATTTTATGATCTCTGCAGGTGATTTTAGAAATGGCATTACCATCGAGCTCGAAGGCAATGTTTTTCAGATTATCGAGTTCCAGCATGTTAAGCCGGGTAAAGGTGCAGCCTTTGTAAGAACCAAGCTTAAGAATGTAGTTAATGGTGGTGTTGTTGAAAAAACATTCAGACCGACCGAGAAATGTCCACAGGCACGTATTGATAGAAAAGAAATGCAGTATCTGTACTCAGATGGTGACTTATTCAACTTCATGGATACCGAGACTTACGATCAGGTAGCTCTTAACGCTGAAACAGTAGGTGATTCACTCAAATTCGTGAAGGAAAATGAGATGGTTAAGATGTGCTCATTCAACGGCAATGTATATGCCATTGAGCCCCCTCTTTTTGTTGAACTTGAGATTACCGAAACAGAACCCGGCTTCAAGGGTGATACAGCTACAGGCGCAAGCAAGCCTGCAATTGTTGAAACAGGAGCTCAGGTATCTGTTCCCTTATTTGTTAATCAGGGCGATAAGATCAAGATTGATACCAGAACAGGTGAGTATCTTTCCAGAGCATAAATTTCTGCATAGAAAAGTTTCTATTAAAAGACAACGAAGATTTCTTCGCTGTCTTTTTTTATGTCTGTTACAGTGGTTTTTACTTAATGGGGTTTAGAAAGGATAGATTATTATGGAAATAGTAAACAGCTATAATGAATTTGTTGTAACAATGAGGGATGAAGTAAGTATGAAGCTTGAAGGCGAAAGTATTGTAGAGACAAGGGAGGTTATGAAGAATAACGGAACAGTTTATGTTGGGCTTACACTCGGCGGAAACGGTGAAGAGGTAATGCCGACAATATATCTCGAGGATTATTACAAGAGTTATCAAAGCGGAGTTCCGATGGAGAATCTTGTTGATATGATTATTTCGCTTTACGAGAACAACAAGAGGAAGGTTCCTGAAGGAATTAAGGATTTTCTCAATTACTCTTCGGTAAAAAAGAATATTCTCTATAAACTTATAAATCGTAAGAGAAATGAAGAACTTCTTGAAGATGTACCGTATATACCTTATCACGATCTTGCAATCGTGTTCTATGTACAGGTTACATTTGGCGAAGATGATGGAATAGGATCGATTCTGATTCATAATGCGCATATGGAAAAATGGGGAGTAACAAGAGAAACTCTGCTTGAGGATGCCGCTTCAAATTGTGAGAAATTGCTTCCCCCTGTCGTAATTCCTCTTGGGAAATTCATCTGCGATTCATATATGAAGAGATTCGGCACGCTTCCGGATGACATGGTTCCCGAGGAACTTCTTGAGAACCTCCCTATGCACATAGTAACCAATACCAGGAACGTATTCGGTGCCGGTGTAATTCTATATGAAGGAATTTTGAAATCGTCAGCGGATTCTTTTGACAAAAACCTTGCAATACTGCCTTCTTCTGTGCATGAGATGATAATAATACCTGTTGACTGCGAAAGCGAATGTGAGCATCTTCTCGACATTGTCCGGGAAGTAAATTGCACATCCGTAAAAGAAGAAGACTTTCTGTCGGACAATGTGTATTACTATAACAGGAGCAAACGTGAAGTGCGGATGATTAAGAAAAGAAACGGAGGCGTACCTTTGAGTGTATGAGAAGAATACATATTAATTCGAAGTACAAAGATCGCCTTTTTAGAATGCTCTTCGGAAGAGAAGATTCAAAAGAATATACAATATCCCTGTTCAACGCTGTGAACGGTACAGACTACGGGAGTGATGAAATAATAACAATAACAACCCTCGAGGATGTCATATATGTAAAGCTGAAAAATGATATTTCTTTTGTTATTGATGGTTATATTCCGCTCTGGGAACATCAAAGCACGGTAAATCCCAATATGCCGCTCAGGGGTTTGTTGTATTTTGGAGAGCTTTATGGTAACTTAATCATTAAGGAGAAGAACAGGCTTCACGGCTCAACTCTCGTTAAAATTCCGACACTTTTATACATCCGACCGAAAACGGTGAATTTGAGTGGACAGCCACAATGTATAATCTGAACAGAGGTAAAAACGAGGAACTTCTGAATAAGTGTAAACCGCTGAAGGAATATATGGAATTTGTGGAACGGGTGAGAGATAATCTCGCGAACGAAATGTCCATTGAGGAATCTGTTGACAGGGCTGTAAACAGTTGCATTCATGATGGCATTCTAAAGGAGTATTTAATGAAAAATAAGACGGAGGTTTTCAATTCTGTTCTGAAGGAATTTGATGAAGCTGAATATGATGAATTCCGAAGGCAGGAGGCAATGGAAATCGGAATTGAAAAGGGAATTGAAAAGGGAAGAGATTCCTTATATGAAGTAATAGAAGCAATTCATGAAGGAAAAACGCCTGATGACCTTGTGAAAAGCGGAGTTGATAAGTCTACCGTCGATATCGCATTAAAAACTATTAATATGCTTTGTAACAAATAAATTCATATTTATTGCGGGATGCCATAGGCATCCCGTTTTCATTATTACGAAAGAACCGTCCCTGCGACAAGGAAGCAGAGGTTCAGAATTTCTCCAATCCCGGTGAAACGTTTTCTATGAAAGGCATAGAAAATGGTGGATTTCGTTTACATAATCTCTTTACCAAATTTGTTACGCCTTGATTTTGCACCGAGGAAGTTGCTTTTTGAAATTATCGGTGAACAGCGTATTATGAAATTCACCGAAATTCCTGATTTCACAAATCCCGGTGAACATTTTTCTTTGAGGGTCAAAGAAAACGGTGGATTTTGTTTACATAATCTCTTTACCATTTTTGTTATGTTCTGTTTTTTCACCGCTATAGTTTCTTCTGGGAATTCTCGGTGAACAGATTTCTGCAATATTCACCGATAATCAATGCCTTCAACTTTCTCGGTGAATTCTTATGTAAACCCCAGAATTTTCAGTTAACATAACAGCATTTTTGGAGCCGTTTTTTCACCGGCAAAAGCGT
>JAZLHJ010000018.1:0-55255 GCA_045616785.1 Lachnospiraceae bacterium | reverse complement strand
AACAAGATCAAGACTCTTCGCAGACAGGGATACGGATATCCTGATGACGAATATTTCTTTCTGAAGCTATTCGACATGAGCCGCCGGAGCTATGAGAGGAATCCTAAATCCCACAAAATTTGTGATTGAGCCAATTTTTTTGCGAAAAGAGGAACAGTGTGCGAGAACAGATTGTAAAATTAAGAAATAGAATGAAGGAAGAGAATATTGATATGTATCTTATTCTTTCCGATGATTATCATTCCTCCGAATATGTCGGAGACTTTTTTAAGTGTAGAGAGTATGTATCCGGTTTTACCGGGTCGGCTGGAAGTGTTGTTGTTACCATGACTGATGCCTGTTTATGGACAGACGGTCGATATTTTATACAGGCAACTTCAGAGCTTGAGGGGAGTGGTATCAGGCTTTATAAGATGGGAGAAGAAGGAGTTCCGAATATTACGGATTATATCAAAGACAATCTTAGGGAGGGAGAGACTCTCGGCTTTAACGGTAAGAGTGTTCCAGCAACTCTTTATGAGAAGCTTTCTGAAAATGTGAAAGGCAAATTAAGGTCGAGTGTTGATCTTGTCGGTGATATTTGGACAAACAGACCGTCATTTCCAAAGGGACGGATTTATGCGCTGAGCGAAAAATATACCGGAATGTCCTTTGTGTGCAAGATAGAAAAAGTAAGACTGGAAATGGAAAAGAAAGGGGTAGACTATTTTGTACTTTCCTCGCTCGATGATATTGCCTGGCTATATAACATAAGAGGAGAGGATATAGCTTATAATCCGGTTGCAATGGCATATTCAATTCTTGGTAAGGATTCAGCTTTCCTTTACCTTTCTGTTGAAAGCATGGATAAGGACTGCAGGGAAATACTTGAAAAGGGAGGCGTAAGTCTGAAAAGTTACAATGAGTCTTTTCCTGATGCAAGGTCTTTATCGGGGAAAATTCTTGTGGACAAAAGAAACACGAGTGCCGAACTTTTAAGTCATCTTAAGTGCAGTGGAGAACTAATTTACTCGGATAATCCGACAATTGCGATGAAAGCGGTTAAGACTAAAACCGAAATGGACAATGAAAGAAAAGCACATATTGAAGATGGAATTGCTCTTACGAAATTGATTTACTGGATTAAGCATGAACCTCTTTCGGAGAAACTGACGGAACTGTCGGTTTGCGACAAGCTTGAAGCTTTAAGAAAAGAAAGGGAAGGGTATCTGTATCAGAGTTTTGCACCTATAGTTGCATCAGGTAAACATGGAGCAATTGTACATTATGATCCGGATGAAACAACAAATATCCCTATCCTTAATGATACGTTTGTTCTTATGGATACCGGAGGTCAGTACCTGACAGGAACAACCGATGTTACCAGAACTGTTTCAATAGGAACGGTTTCTGCCAAAATGAAGAAATATTATACAGCGGTACTTAAGGGGCACCTCATGTTGGGAAATGCGAGGTTTAAATATGGAACGACAGGACAGAATCTTGATTATATAGCAAGAAAACCTCTCTGGGATATAGGACTTGATTATAATCACGGAACAGGTCATGGCGTAGGATATCTTCTGAATGTGCATGAAGGACCTCAGTCAATCAGAATGAAAGCACCTGAAGGAAGTACGCCCGCCTCTTTTGAAGAAGGAATGATTACATCAAATGAGCCCGGTGTTTATATTGAAGGTGAATTCGGAATAAGAACAGAGAATCTTGTTATGTGTCTTGCTGATCATGTGAATGAATTCGGCCGTTTTATGAAATTTGAGACACTTACGCTTGTTCCTTATGACAGGGCATCAATTGAAACAGAAGATTTATCCGAAGAAGAAATTAAGATTTTGAATGAATATAACAGGAGAGTCTATGAAGCTCTTTCCCCTTATCTTTCGGAGGAAGAGAGAACATGGCTTAAAGGTGAAACTGATGAAATACAGAGTTGGAATTGACCTTGGCGGAACGTTTATTAAATTCGGACTTGTTGATGAGGAGTATAATATTCTTTTCCATAATAATATTCCCACAAAAACGGAAAGAACCCCGGAAGAAATTATGGATGATATGGCAACTCACGCTGTTAAACTGTATACGGAATATGGTCTTAAGAAAACAGATATTGAAGGAATCGGAATAGGAAGCCCGGGAACGGTTGATGCCGGGAAGGGTGTGGTTATATATTCCAATAACTTTGGCTGGAATGATGTTAACCTTGCAGATTACATTTCGGGAAAGACAGGACATGAAGTAAGAATTTCCAATGATGCCAATTGTGCAACGCTCGGAGAGGTTAAAGCCGGAGCTGCCAAAGAATGCAGAAACTGTATTCTTATTACACTTGGAACCGGTGTTGGCGGAGGAGTTGTTATTAACGGAAATATTTTTGAAGGAGGACACGCGGGAGGCGCTGAACTTGGTCATACCATGCTTATTGCAGGCGGTGAGAAATGTACCTGCGGAAGAAACGGTTGCCTTGAAGCATATGCTTCCGCCTCAGCACTTATACGAGACACCAAAAGAGCGGCGCTTGACAATATACATTCCGGAATCTGGAGAATATGTGCCGGCGACCATAAAAGAATAGACGGTAAAACTGTTTTTGATGCAGCGAAAACCGGTGATAAGACAGCAATAAAGGTTCTTGAAAATTATATTTCATATCTTGGTGACGGCATTGTTGATATGGTAAATATATTCAGACCTGATAAGGTATTAATAAGCGGAGGTGTATGCGAACAGGGTGATACTCTGACTGTTCCTCTTCGGGCCTATGTAAGAAATAACTGTTTTGCAAGCGAAGCAAGTTTCATTCCCGAAATTGAAATTGCAAAGCTTGGAAATAAAGCGGGAATAATCGGCGCAGCGTCGCTGTTTGACTGAAAAGATTGGTTTGACATGTGTATATCCGTTCTTTATAATATTTAGTCGATGTTTGTTACAATATTCAAAGGGAGATTGAGATGAAACAATATACTTCGGATGAACTTAGAAAACTTTGGAAGAATTTCTATAAAGAGAGAGGACATGTTGATGTAGGTGCCGTATCGCTTGTAAGTGATGGTTCTACAGGTGTTCTTTTTAATGTTGCGGGAATGCAGCCTCTTATGCCTTATCTTCTTGGAGAGAAGCATCCTCTCGGAACAAGACTTTGTAATGTTCAGGGCTGTGTAAGAACAAATGATATTGATTCGGTAGGTGACAAGAGCCACGTTACTTTTTTTGAAATGATGGGTAGCTGGAGTCTTGGTGATTACTTTAAGGAAGAAAGATGTAAATGGAGTTTTGAACTCCTTACCGAAGGTTTTGGTTTTGATGTCGATCATCTTGCAGCAACCGTTTTTGCAGGTGATGAGAATGCGCCCAGGGATGAAGAGGGTGCAGGCTTCAGATTGGCTTCCGGTTTCAAAAAAGAGAATATTTATTATCTTCCTGCTGAAGATAACTGGTGGGGACTTGAATACGGCCCCTGCGGACCTGACAGTGAGATGTTCTATATTGCAGATGTACCTGCATGCGGACCGAACTGCGGACCGGGATGCTCCTGCGGAAAATTTACCGAGGTCGGAAATGATGTCTTTATGCAGTATGAGAAGCATAAAGACGGAAGTCTTACTCCTCTTAAGCAGAAGAACGTTGATACAGGATGGGGTCTTGAAAGAATTCTTGCTTTCCTTAACGGAACAAAAGATGTATATAAGACAGACCTTTTTGCACCGATTATTGCATATATTGAGAAGGAAACAGGAAAGACCTATGGAGAGGATGAGAAGTTTACCAAATCCATGCGTGTTCTTTCTGACCATATCAGAACAAGCGTAATGCTTATCGGTGATGATGCGAAGCTTGTTCCTTCAAATGCAGGTGCGGGATACGTTTTAAGAAGACTTATCAGACGTGCTGTTCGCCACGGAAGAACTCTTAATCTCGGAAAAGACAATCTCCTTAAGATTGCATCAATGTATATTGATGAAATATATAAGGAAAGCTATACAAATCTTACAAGAAACAGAGAATTTGTTCTTTCAGAGCTTTCAAAAGAAATTGACAGATTTGAGTCAACTCTTATGCAGGGCATGAAGGAATTCCGTAAGATTCTTGATGAGGTAAAAGAGAAGGCTGCAAAGGATATTGATGGTGCTACAGCATTCTATCTTTTTGAAACCTTCGGATTCCCTATTGAGCTTACAATCGAGATGGCAGAAGAAGAAAATCTTACAGTCAATGAAGAAGGCTATAAGAAGGCCATGGAAGAGGCTAAGAAGAAGGCGAGAGAAAACGGTAATTTCTCTCAAAAGCTTGGTGACAGTTCGGTATGGGATAATCTTGCAGAGGATATTACCACTGAATTTGTCGGTTATGAGAAATTTGCTGCAAAAAGCGAGATTCTTGCAATTGCAAAAGGCGAAGAACTTTCAGACGTTGCAAGAGAAGGCGACTTTGTATCAATTATTACAAAGGTTACTCCTTTCTATGCAACCATGGGTGGTCAGAGCGCAGATAAGGGAACAATTAAGACTGCCACATCGACTGTTGCTGTTGAAGATACTGTTAAGGTAAAAGGTGGCAGGGTTGCTCATATCGGCAAGGTGACAGAAGGAACAATTAAGTGCGGCGAGAAGGTTACTCTTAGTATTGATGAGAACAGAAGAGCCATGATTTCAAGTAATCACTCTGCAACTCATCTTCTGCAGAAAGCACTTCAGATGGTTCTCGGAAATCATGTTGAACAGGCAGGTTCTTTCCAGGACGAAGAGAGAACAAGATTTGACTTCTCTCACGGAATGGCAATGACTGCTGAAGAAATCGAAAAAGTTGAAAATATTGTAAATGAAGAAATTGAGAGAGACATTCCGGTAAATACTCTTGTAATGTCACTTGAAGAAGCAAAAAAGAAAGGAGCCATGGCACTTTTTGGTGAGAAATACGGCGAGAGTGTAAGAGTAGTTACAATGGGTGATTTCTCCAAGGAACTTTGCGGTGGTACTCATGTTGCACGTACCGGACTTATTCGTAATTTCAAGATCCTTTCAGAAAGCGGTGTTGCAGCAGGTACAAGAAGAATAGAAGCCATAACAGGTAATGCGGTTCTTAAATATTACCGCGATGTTGAGGAAAGACTTATTAAGGCTTCTGAAATTGTAAAAGCAAATCCTTCCAATATCTGCGACAAGCTTTCAAATCTTGTAAAAGAGAATAAAGCTCTTTCTTCGGAAATCGAAAGCCTGAAGAGTAAAGCCGCACAGGGCGCTGCAGGAGATCTCATGAGTCAGGTTAAGGATATAAAAGGTGTTAAGGTACTCTTGGCAAAGGTTCCCGGAGCAGACATGAATTCACTTCGTGACCTTGGCGATTCACTTAAAGCTAAGATGGGAGAAGGAATTCTGCTCCTTGCTTCTGAAGAAAACGGAAAAGTAAATCTTGTATCGATGGCAACCGAAGGCGCAATTAAGAGCGGTGCTCATGCAGGTAACCTTATTAAGGGAGTTGCTGCTTTTGTAGGTGGCGGCGGCGGTGGAAGACCCAATATGGCACAGGCCGGAGGAAAGAATCCTGCCGGAATCGATAATGCACTTTCTGAAGCTGAGAAAGTTGTTTTATCACAGATTAATCAATAAGAATAATTTGTTGTTGACGCGATAAATATATTATGCAATAATATGAATCGTGTGTAAGCACAAGAAAATAACCTGTCAGTCAAAAGCTTGAAGGGACTGAAGGGAGGTTGGGATAGCATGTCAAACGTTATCGTTAAAGAAAACGAAACTTTAGATAGCGCATTACGTCGTTTTAAGAGAAGTTGCGCAAAGGCCGGTATCCAGCAGGAGATCCGTAAGAGAGAGCATTATGAGAAGCCGAGCGTTAGACGTAAGAAGAAATCTGAAGCTGCTAGAAAAAGAAAGTATAACTAATTTGTTATCAGGAAGTCTCCGGCAAAATGTCGGAGACTTTTTTCACATTTCAAACAAACGGGAGAAACCATGCTTTATATTCTGATTGTGCTTGGCATCTTTATTATCATATGTATAATTAAATGGATAAGTGATGTTAATTTTTTTCGAACCGTCAGATATGAGATTTCTTCTGAAAAGCTCGAAAAAGATTACAGTTTTGTTCTTCTTACCGACCTTCACTGCAAAAGGTTCGGCCAAAAGAATGTAAGACTTCTTTCGGAAGTTAAGAAATTAAATCCTGACAGCGTACTTATATCCGGAGACCTTATTACTGCGAATAAAAGAGTTTCAACGAAACCCGCGGAGGAACTTATCGAAAGTCTTTCCGGTCTGTATCCCATTTATTACGGTATGGGTAATCATGAGAATAAGATTTGCGAATGCAAAGAAATGTACGGCAGTATGTACGATGATTACAGTGCAGAGCTTTTGAAGTCCGGCGTAACCATGATGGGTAACGAAGTAAGAAGTGTTCAGGGGAACAATATAGATATTTATTCGTTTGTTCTTCCGCAAAAGTATTTTGAATGGAAAAGCAGGAACAAATTAACTCCTTCAAAAGAGGATATTGAGGAGAAAATAGGTGCCTGCAGGAAAGAAAGATTTAATATTCTTCTTGCTCATAATCCTGATTTTTTTCCTGTATATGCGAAATGGGAACCTGACCTTGTCCTTTCGGGACATAATCACGGAGGAATAATCGGAGTGCCGTTTTTCGGAGGACTTATATCTCCGAGAATAGAATTCTTCCCTAAATTCGACGGAGGAGAATTTACCGACGGTAATTCGAAAATGATTCTATCAAGAGGCCTCGGAACGCATACAATTCCTGTACGGTTTATGGATAAGGCCGAGCTTGTATATATTAAATTAAAGGCAGAAAAGAATGGAACCGCTTAAATTCAAACTTGATGTTTTTGAAGGCCCACTGGACCTGCTTCTTCATCTGATTGAGAAAAATAAGGTTGATATATATGATATTCCGATTGCCATGATTACAGATCAGTATCTGGAGTACATTAAAAACATGGAAACAGAAGATATGAACATCATGAGCGAGTTTCTTGTCATGGCGGCGACGCTTCTTGATATTAAGAGTAAGATGCTGCTTCCGAGAAAAGAGGAAGAAGAGGGTGAAGAGCCAGAAGAAGACCCGAGAACAGAACTGGTTGAACAACTTCTTCAGTATAAGCTTTATAAATATATGTCTTACGAACTCAAAGACCTTCAGATGGATGCGTCTCATTCTCTATTTAAGAAACCTACTATTCCGAAGGATGTTGCAGATTATACACCTCCGATAGATTATGAAGAACTTATAGGTGATATGACACTTACAAAGCTTCAGGAAATTTTCAGAGGAATTGTCAAGAGGCAGGAATTTCGTGTTGACCCTATCCGTAATCATTTCGGAAAGATTGAAAAGGATGAGGTCAATATCGATGAAAAGCTTAGAAGAGTTGAGAGACTTTTGTATGAGAGGAGAAAGGTTGATTTTGCATTTCTTCTTGATGGGAAAAAGTCCAAAATGGAGACGATAGTAACTTTCCTTGTTATTCTTGAACTGATGAAAACCGGAAAGATTACAGCAAAGCAGGATGATACGTTTGATACAATAAGTCTTGTGTGGAATGATGATGCGGAAGTAAGTTCTGAAGAAGACGGCCTTATATTTACCGCAATGGTATAAAAAGAGGATTATTATGGAAAAAGAAAAAGCAATGCAGGTTCTTGAAGCGGTTCTTTTTACAATGGGAGAATCGGTAGAACTTTCCAAACTTGCCGAAGTTATAGATGAAGATGAAGCCACAACAGAGGAAATTCTTGGGGATCTTGCCGATTCCTACCGAAATAATAATCGCGGAATGGATATAATTATTCTTGATAAAAGTTATCAGATGTGTACAAGACCTGAAATGTATGATTATCTGATAAAGATTGCCAAGAATACGAGAAAATACGTACTCAGTGATACCGTGCTTGAAACATTGTCGATAATTGCCTACAAGCAGCCGGTAACGAAGGTTGATATAGAGAAAATTAGGGGAGTTTCGTGTGATTTTGCGGTTAATAAGCTTATTGAATACGGGCTCGTTTCGGAAGTGGGACGACTTGATGCTCCGGGAAGACCTCTTTTATTCGGAACAACAGAAGAATTTCTTCGGAGTTTTGGAGTGAAGAGTATTGACGATCTACCTGAACTTTCAACGGATAAGATGGCTGAATTCAAAGAACAGGCAGAGCTTGAAGCAGATTTAAAGGTTGATATTTGATATCAGCCTTTTTTATCTTTTTTTTCATTTTTATTTTGATAGAGTGGGATTTGTGTGCTATACTACTTTAGTGTGCGTAATTTTGCGCCACAGAACGTAATATTATTAATATTTATATATATGGAGGTTCAACAAATGAGTACTGCTTCAAACAGCACTGCAAGCAACAGAATTCTTTCTTTGCTTGACGACAACAGTTTCGTTGAAATCGGATCTCGTGTTACAGCAAGAGCTACTGATTTTAATCTGAAACAAAGCGATACTCCTTCAGACGGTGTTATTACCGGCTATGGAGTAATTAACGGTAATCTCGTATACGTTTACAGCCAGGATGCTTCGGTTCTCGGCGGTTCCGTAGGAGAGATGCATGCAAGAAAAATCGTTAATCTTTACGATCTTGCTCTTAAGACAGGTGCTCCTGTTATCGGACTTATCGATTCCACAGGTCTTCGTCTTCAGGAAGCAACAGATGCCCTTAATGCATTCGGTACAATTTATGCCAAACAGGTAGAGGCTTCAGGTGTTATTCCTCAGATTACCGGTGTGTTCGGAAATTGCGGTGGTGGTCTTGCAATTATTCCTTCACTTACCGACTTTACATTTATGGAAGAGAAGAATGCTAATCTTTTCGTAAATTCACCCAACACAATCGCAGGAAACAATATTGACAAGTGCAATACTGCATCTGCCAAATTCCAGAGCGAAGAAGCAGGAACAGTTGATTTTGTAGGAGATGAAGCGAGTGTTCTTTCGGGAATAAGAGATCTTGTATCAATGCTTCCCGCAAATAATGCAGAGGATCTTTCTTTTGTTGAGTGTACTGATGACCTTAACAGAACTTGTCAGAATCTTGCAGGCTTTGCAGGAGATACAGCGCTTCTTCTTACACAGATTGCCGATGATAATGATTTTGTTGAAGTTAAAGCTGATTATGCAAAATCAATGGTTACCGGTTTCATCCGTCTTGACGGAACTACAGTAGGCTGCGTTGCAAACCGCGGCGAAATTATCGGAGAAGACGGAAAGAGCGAGAAGCTAAGTAATGTCATCTCTGTAAAGGGCGCTGAAAAGGCAGCTAAATTTGTTAAATTCTGCGATGCTTTCAGTATTCCTGTACTTACAGTTACAAATGTTAACGGATTCTGCACCTGCGGATGCTCGGATAAGGGCATGGCAAAGGCTGCAGCAACTCTTACAGCTGCATTCGCAAATGCAACAGTTGCAAAGGTTAATCTTATCGTTGGTAAAGCTTTCGGCAGCGCATATGTTGTTATGAACAGCAAAGCCATTGGTTGTGATATTACTCTTGCCTGGTCAAATGCTGAAATCGGAATGATGGATGCCAAACTTGCCGCAAAGATTATTGCTGAGGATTCTTCCAAAGAAGCTGAAGTAGCAGAGAGCTATGAAAAGCTTCAGAACAGCGTTGATTCTGCTGCAAGAAGAGGGTACGTTGACGAGATTATTGAAGCTGATGATACAAGAAAGTATGTTATTGGAGCTTTCGAAATGCTTTTTAATAAGAATTTCGAACGGCCTTCCAAAAAGCACAGCACAATATAGTTTAGAAAGGTGACAGACAGGATATGAAGAAATTAACAAAAGTATTTCTCCTTCTGGCCTTATGTATTCTTGGTCTTTGCGCATGCGGAAATGAAGTAAAAGATTATTCCGGTTATCAGATCGTAGCAGCTAATTCTTTTGGATTACTGAGTGATATGGCCGGGACAAATAAGGATGATATTACTGCAGAATCAAAGGAACAATTCCTTTCTGCCATGACAGACAGAGACTGGGCTAAAATGGCCGAGATAGGAAATGATTACCAGGTATATATGAATGGCTTTGTTTTTGAGGATGCCGTTACCGCATGGTGGAATGCCATGGATGAACTGGAATGCCTTGTTGTTCTTAACGATGATTATAAATCCTGGAAGGTAACGGAAGCTAATGGTGATGTTACCGTAAGTATACCTCTTCAGGGAATTTCACGTTCTGCAACGATGGAAGTTACAATGAAGGATGACTATACAATTGACGGTATTGTAGTTAATCCTGATTATACATTCGGTGAGAAGATGCTAAAGGCAGCGCTTAATACGCTTCTTGGAATGGGTACGGTATTTATTGTACTTATCTTTATTATCGTTATTATTTCTTGTTTCGGAATCATTTATAAGATTCAGAATAGGAAAGAGAATAAAGCTAAAGAAAGTGTTTCGGCGTCAGATAAGGTTGTTGCTCAGATTGAGAAACGCGAGGAAGAGGATTTATCCTCCGACCTTGAACTTGTAGCAGTTATTACTGCAGCAATTACCGCTTATGAAGGAAGTGCTTCTTCAGACGGTTTTGTTGTAAGAAGTATAAAGAGAGTTAAGAGATAATTTAGGAGGATAATTAAAATGAAAAACTATACCATTACAGTAAATGGCAATGTATATGATGTAACAGTAGAAGAGGGTGCAGGAGCTCCCGTAGCAGCAGCACCCAAGGCAGCACCCAAGGCAGCTCCCGTAGCACCCAAGGCAGCTGCACCTGCAGGCGCACAGGGTGGAATTAAGGTTGAGGCCGGCGCAGCAGGTAAGGTATTTAAGATCAATGCAACTGTAGGTCAGGCTGTTAAGGCAGGAGATGCAGTTGTTACAATCGAAGCTATGAAAATGGAGATTCCCGTTGTTGCTCCCAAGGATGGAACTGTAGCAAGCATCAATGTAGCAGTTGGTGATGCTGTAGAGTCTGGTGCAGTACTTGCAACTCTTAACTGATTAAGAGCTAATTCCTAAGAGTGAAATAAAGACGGAGGTCAACTTAAATGGACGTATTAGGTTATTTGGGAAATGCGCTCGATGGTCTTGTTCATCAGACAGCTTTCTTCGGACTTAGCTGGGGAAATTACCTGATGATTGCTGTTGCGTGTCTTTTCCTTTATCTCGCCATCGCAAAAGGTTTTGAACCACTTCTCCTTTTGCCGATAGCATTTGGTATGCTGCTTGTTAATATCTATCCTGATATTATCGCAGAACCCGGAGCAGACGGCTCTGCCGGCGGTCTCCTTTACTATTTCTACCAGCTTGATGAATGGGCAATTCTTCCTTCACTCATATTTATGGGTGTCGGAGCTCAGACGGACTTTGGTCCTCTTATTGCCAATCCGAAGAGCTTCCTTCTTGGTGCGGCTGCACAGTTCGGTATTTTTGCCGCTTACTTTGGTGCAATTGCCCTTGGATTTAATGATAAAGCTGCAGCAGCAGTTTCCATCATCGGTGGTGCCGATGGCCCTACATCTATCTTCCTTGCAGGAAAGCTCGGACAGACAGCTCTTCTTGGACCTATCGCAGTAGCAGCTTATTCATACATGTCTCTTGTTCCTATTATTCAGCCGCCTATTATGAAGCTGTTTACAACCAAGAAGGAGAGACTTGTTAAGATGGGTCAGCTTCGTCCGGTTACAAAGCTTGAGAAGATTCTTTTCCCCATCGTTATCACTATTGTTGTATGTCTTATCCTTCCTACCACAGCTCCCCTTGTTGGTATGCTGATGCTCGGTAACCTCTTTAAAGAGAGTGGAGTAGTAAGACAGCTTACGGATACTGCCAGCAATGCACTTATGTATATTGTTGTTATTGTTCTCGGTACTTCTGTCGGTGCAACTACAAGTGCAGAAGCTTTCCTTAATCTTTCTACCCTTAAGATCGTTTTTCTCGGTCTTGTTGCTTTTGCCTTTGGTACAGCAGCGGGTGTCTGGTTTGGTAAGCTCATGTATGTATTTACAAAGGGTAAAGTTAATCCGCTTATCGGTTCAGCAGGTGTTTCTGCGGTTCCTATGGCAGCCCGTGTATCACAGAAGGTCGGTGCACAATATGATCCTACCAATTTCCTGTTAATGCACGCTATGGGTCCCAACGTTGCCGGTGTTATCGGTACTGCAGTTGTTGCAGGTACCTTCATGGCAATCTTTGGTGTAATGTAAAAATAAGAAGGAGAAATGTATTATGTCAGAAGATATTAAGAAACCCGTTAAAATTACGGAAACCATCCTTCGTGATGCTCATCAGTCTCTTATTGCAACAAGAATGCCTACCGAACTGATGCTTCCCATCATCGAGAAGATGGATCAGGTTGGATATAACTCAGTAGAGTGCTGGGGCGGTGCTACATTCGATGCATCACTTCGTTTTCTTCATGAAGATCCCTGGGAGAGACTCAGAAAGCTCAAAGCCGGCTTCAAGAAGACTCCTCTTCAGATGCTTCTTCGTGGACAGAATATTCTTGGATACAGCCACTACTCAGATGATGTAGTTGAGTATTTCGTTCAGAAGTCTATTGCAAATGGTATTGATATCATTCGTATTTTCGACTGCCTTAACGACCTTCGTAACCTTGAGACTTCAGTTAAGGCCTGCAAAAAAGAAAACGGACACGCTCAGATAGCTCTTTCTTATACTCTCGGAGATGCATATACCGAAGAGTACTGGATGAATATCGCAAAAGAAATTGAGAATATGGGTGCTGATTCAATCTGTATCAAGGATATGGCAGGACTTCTTGTTCCTTACGAGGCAGACAGACTTGTTCGTGCTCTTAAGAGCGCTACCAAGCTTCCTATTCAGCTTCATACTCATTACACCTCAGGTGTTGCTTCAATGACTTACCTTAAGGCAGTTGAAGCAGGTGTTGATGTAATTGACTGTGCTATGAGCCCTCTTGCTCTTGGTACTTCACAGCCTGCAACAGAAGTTATGGTTGAGACCTTCCGTGGTACTCCTTATGATACAGGATACGACCAGACACTTCTTTCTGAGATTTCCGATTACTTCAAGCCTTACAGAGAAGAGTGCTTAAAGAGCGGCCTTCTTAACGTTAAGGTTCTTGGCGTTAATATCAATACCCTCAGATACCAGGTACCCGGCGGTATGCTTTCAAACATGGTTTCACAGCTTAAAGAGCAGAACGCTGAAGATAAGTTTGATGAAGTTCTTAAGGAAATCCCCAGAGTTCGTAAAGACTTTGGTGAGCCCCCTCTTGTTACTCCTTCATCACAGATCGTTGGTACTCAGGC
Organism: Lachnospiraceae bacterium; assembly: GCA_045616785.1. GTDB lineage: Bacteria > Bacillota > Clostridia > Lachnospirales > Lachnospiraceae > Merdinaster. The sequence goes on along the minus strand of JAZLHJ010000018.1, from coordinate 41,984 downwards.
AGTTATGAACGTACTTATGGGTGAGAGATATAAGATGGCAACTGGTCAGACCAAAGACCTTCTTGCAGGTAAATACGGAAAGACTGTTAAGCCCTTCAATCCCGAAGTTCAGAAGAAGATTATCGGTGACGCAGAAGTTCTTACATGCCGTCCCGCAGATAAGCTTGCTCCTTCACTTGCCAAGTTTGAAGAAGAGTGTAAAGAGTGGAAACAGCAGGATGAAGATGTTCTTTCATATGCACTGTTCCCTCAGGTTGCTGTTGATTTCTTCAAGTATCGTCTTGCTCAGCAGGAGAAGATGGATCTTACAATGGCAGATACCAAAAACGGAGCATATCCTGTTTAATTTTCTTGGCTTTTTATGCAGCCGGTGCGAAAGCACCGGCTGTTTCTTTTTTTGCAAACATGATTTAATACCACGTGTTGTTAAATTCTCTTTTTTGTGATACATTATTTCTAACGTTAAATAAATGGCAGAATCCAGGCGGAGGCATAATATGGCAAGAAAAGAAATGATAACAAAACAGATGGTTCTTGATTCGGCATTTGAACTTGCGTCCAGAAATGGGTACAGAGAAGTTACGGCGAGAAAACTTGCTTCATTTATGGGATGTTCAACACAGCCTATTTTCAGATTGTACGATAACATGGAGCTTCTTCTTAAAGACTATACCGGAAAGGCTGTTTCTTTTTTCCATGAATTCTATGATTCGTTCCCGAGAAATAACGAAGAGCCTTTTGTGGATCTCGGACTTGCTTATATTTCATTTGCCGGAAAATACCCGAATTTATTTGAACTTTTATTTATGGCAAGGGGCGAGCATAAGCTTTCTTTGTATGAAACGCTTAACGGCGAAAACGGAAATCTTTCCAAGGAAATCAGAAAGGCTTCTGCAAACGGATGCTCAGATTCACAGAATCTTTTTATGAGAATGTGGATTTTCATACACGGCGCTGCTTCGATGACACTGACCGGTGATTATGATCTGGATGAGGATGCAACGGCAAGAATGCTTATTGCAACCTATTACGCATATACAAAGTAGGATAAGAAATGGAATACGGTAATCTTAAGAAAAGAGATCTTCTTCTGTACATCAAGGAGAAACTTCCGAAACTCAGTAAGGGCCACAAAACTGTAGCTGAATATATTATGGCAAATTATGAAACAGCTGTATTCATGACAGCAGCCGAGATTGCTTCTGCAACAGGAGTATCAGAATCGACTGTTGTAAGATTTGCTTCCGCAATCGGATTTGACGGTTTTCCTGAGTTTCTTAAGGCACTTGAGGTATGGGTTAAGGATAAATTTAACAGTATCTCCAAAATCGGTGTAAAATACGGCGGAAATTCGCAGTCGGAGATTGTAAGAAGCGTTCTTGCCGCGGATATTGAGAAGATACAGGATACAATTGAAAATGTTGACGGGGAGACCTTTGACCTTGCCGTTGATATGCTCCTTAATGCCGAGAATATATATATTGTGGGACTTAGAAGCTGTGAACCGCTTGCTGAATTCCTTGGCTTTTATTTGCAGATGATTCGTGGAAATATTCATATCCTTAAATCGACTTCAGCCACAGAGGTTTTTGAACAGATGATAAGAGTATCGCATGAGGATGTTGTTGTAGGAATTTCATTTCCCCGTTATTCGATGCGTACGTTAAAAGCACTTCAGTTTGCGAGTGACAGAAATGCCGGTGTAATAGCGATTACAGATTCTGCAAGATCACCACTTAGCCTTTATTCGACTTGCGATCTTATTGCAAGAAGCGATTCTATTTCCATAGTTGATTCGCTTGTTGCGCCGCTCAGTCTTATTAATGCGCTTGTTGTTGCTCTTTGTATTAAATGCCCTGAGGAGGTTAAGAAGAATCTTCAGGAGCTTGAATTTGCATGGAGTAATTATCAGGTTTATCTTAACGACGAAATTAATTTTATTGATGAAGATACAATCGATACACCATCTCTTTGGAAGGACGGACAATGAGAAAGGTTATTGTGGTCGGCGGAGGTGCGGCAGGAATGATGGCTGCCTGCAGTGCTGCCGAAAACGGAGCAGATGTTACCATTCTTGATAAGAATGAGAAACTTGGGAAAAAAGTATATATTACCGGAAAGGGCAGATGTAATGTAACAAATTCGGTAGACACTTCGGAATTCTTCGGAAATGTTATTCATAATCCGAAATTCCTCTACAGCAGTATTTACGGATTTGACCACAACAGTGTCTTTGAGTTTGTTGAGAAATGGGGATGCCCGTTAAAGACAGAAAGAGGCGAGCGGGTATTTCCGGTATCCGACCATTCTTCCGATGTTATCGGTGCATTTAAAAGAGCACTTAACAGTTTAAATGTTAAAACGGAGCTTGAAACCGAGGTTCTTGATATTCTTACTCTGAATGATAAAGCCGTCGGCATAATTATTAAGGATAAAGCAGGGAAAAAAGAAAAAAGACTTTGTGACAGTCTTATTCTGGCAACAGGTGGTCTTTCATATCCGGTAACCGGTAGCAGCGGTGAATTATTTGATATTCTTTCATCAAAAGGAATTGATATTATCGATATGAAGCCGGCACTTGTTCCTTTAATTTCCGGTGATGAAGCCTGCAGGGAAATGCAGGGGCTTTCTCTTAGAAATGTGAAGGTTTCTCTTTTGGTAAATGATAAGAAAATTTATGAAGATTTCGGAGAAATGCTTTTCACACATCAGGGGGTAAGCGGACCACTTATTCTGTCCGCAAGCAGTTACTATTCCGATTATGCCGGAAAGCTTGAGAAAAAGGGCGTAAATGATATTAAAGCCAATATATTGATTGATTTAAAGCCTGCACTTGATATGGATACTCTTGATAAAAGAGTTCTTCGTGATTTCAGCGAGAATATTAACAGGCAGTTTAAGAATTCACTTGATTCTCTTTTCCCCGGGAAGCTTATTCCTGTTATGGTAAGAAAAAGCGGGATTAGAGGAGAAAAACCCGTTCATGAGATTACAAAGTCAGAACGTGAGAATTTTGTGCGCCTGATTAAAAATTTCGAAATAAATATAAGTGGCACAGCCGGTTTTAACGAGGCAATAATTACGCAGGGCGGCATAAATGTCAAGGAGATTAATGCTTCCACAATGGAACTTAAGAAATTTAGAAATGTATTTGTTGCAGGCGAGATGATTGATGTTGATGCACTTACAGGAGGATTTAATCTTCAGATTGCATGGTCAACGGGATATCTTGCAGGCGAAAATGCGGCAAAGGAGACAGAAAATGACTGAAAGAATAATAAATGTTGCAATTGACGGACCTGCAGGTGCAGGAAAAAGTACAATAGCCAAGAAAATTGCAAAGGATTTATCCTATATTTATGTTGATACAGGGGCCATGTACCGCGCTATGGCACTATTTTTCATAAGGAGAAATGTATCCGGAGATGACAAGGATACAATTAAACGTATTTGCGACGAAGCCGATATTTCCATCGAATACAGAGACGGTGAACAGGTTGTTCTTCTGGGCGGAGAAAATGTAAACGGTTTAATCAGAACGGAAGAAGTCGGAAATATGGCATCAAAGACAAGCGCTATTCTTGAAGTACGTGTTAAACTTACCGAGCTTCAGAAAAAGCTTGCAAGGACAAACAGTGTTATCATGGATGGAAGAGATATTGGAACTGCGGTTCTTCCAAATGCCGATGTTAAGGTATATCTTACAGCCGATTCGTCTGTTCGCGCCAAAAGAAGATTTGATGAACTGACAGCTAAGGGCGAAAACTGCGATCTCAAACAAATTGAAAATGATATTATTATTCGAGACAAACAGGATATGGAAAGAGAGATTTCGCCACTTAAGAAAGCTGAGGACGCGACACTTGTTGATTCATCATATATGAGTATTGATGAAGTTGTAAATGCTATTGAAGCACTTGTGAGAGAAGTATAATGGAAATCATTACTGCTAAATCTGCCGGATTCTGTTTCGGTGTAGAGAGGGCTGTTAATACAGTATACGAGAAAATTGAGATGAATAACGGACCAATTTATACTTTTGGCCCGATTATTCACAATGAGACGGTTGTTGCTGATTTTGATAAAAAAGGTGTTCGTGTAATCGAAGATGAAAATGAAGCTGCAGGGCTTTTGGAAGGTACGCTGATTATCAGGTCACATGGAATTACAAAGAGGCAGTTTGAACTTTTCTCGTCGAATCCGTATATTAATATTGTTGACTGTACCTGTCCGTTTGTAAAAAGAATACACAATACAGTACAAAAGGAAAGCCTTGCCGGTAAAAATATAATTATTATCGGAGACAGGAAGCATCCTGAAGTTATTGGAATAAAGGGATGGTGCGAAACGGAAAGCTATGTTATCGGAGATATAGAAGAGGCTTTGAATTTTAATGAAAATCATGATAAAGAATTCTGTATTGTATCTCAAACGACCTTGAGTAGTACGATTTTTGAAGAAATTGTTGAAGTTTTGAAAGAAAAAAGATATAATACTACTGTTGTGTATACTATCTGTAACGCAACATGTGAACGTCAGACCGAAGCTGCAAAGATAGCAGGAATGGTTGACGCTATGATTGTCATTGGCGGAAAGACGAGTTCTAACAGTAAAAAGCTCTATGATATTTGTAAAAAGAAATGTGACAGAACAGTTTTCATTCAGACAGCCAATGATTTAAGTGATGATTTTAAGGGTATTACCGGTAGGGTTGGTATTACGGCCGGTGCTTCTACCCCAAAAAATATTATTGAGGAGGTTCAAAATTATGTCAGAAATGACCTTTGAACAAATGCTTGAGGATTCACTCAAAACAATACATACAGGAGAGGTAGTTGAAGGCACCGTTATTGATGTTAAGCCGACTGAGGCTGTTTTAAATATCGGATACAAGTCAGATGGTATTCTTACCCGTAACGAATATACCAACGATTCCAGCATTGACCTTACCACGGTGCTCAAACCCGGCGATACTCTTGAAGTTAAAGTCTTCAAGGTAAATGACGGTGAGGGTTCGGTTCTTCTTACTTACAAGAGACTTGCTGCCGACAGAGGAAGCAAGAGAATCGAAGAAGCTTTCAATAACAAAGAAGTTCTCAAAGCAAAAGTTGTTCAGGTACTTGACGGAGGTCTCTCCGTTGTAGTCGAGGAAGTAAGAATTTTCATTCCCGCAAGTCTTGTTTCAGATACATATGAGAAGGATCTGAGCAAATATGCAGGACAGGAAATCGAGTTTGTTGTTACCGAGTATAATCCCAAGAAGAGAAGATATATCGGTGACAGAAAGCAGCTTGTAGCTGCAAAGAAGGCAGTTCTTCAGAAAGAACTCTTTGAGAAGATTAAGGAAGGTGACATTGTAAAGGGTACTGTTAAGAATGTCACAGATTTCGGTGCATTTGTTGACCTTGGCGGTGTAGACGGTCTTCTTCATATCTCAGAGATGAGCTCGGGCAGAGTCGAGAATCCCAAGAAGGCATTTAAGATTGGTCAGGAACTTGAGGTTATGGTTAAAGAGATTAACGGAAGCAAGGTTGCTCTTTCTCTCAAGTTTGATGATACAAATCCCTGGAAAGATGCAGCAGAGAAGTTTGCAGTAGGCAATGTTGTTGAAGGAACTGTTGCAAGAATGACAGACTTCGGAGCATTTATCGAACTTGAGAACGGTGTTGATGCACTTCTTCATGTTTCACAGATCTCCAAGGACAGAGTCGAGAAGCCTTCAGACGTTCTTAAAGTAGGCGATAAGGTTACAGCAAAGGTAGTTGATTTCAATGAGAACGATCATAAGATCAGCCTTAGCATTAAAGCAATGTTTGCTCCTGAGCCTTCCGAAAAAGAAGATGACGGAGATGTTGCGGATGTAAACATCGAAGAAGTTATCGCAAACGAAGATAAGGCAGAATAAAAATTTTAGAGCGGAATCCTGCAGGGTTCCGCTTTTTAAATTATTATTAAAATTTATAAAGGGGGTAAAGAATATGATTGATGATTATGAATTATTTAAGAAGGATATTCTTGCACTTACCAAAATTGATTTGAATGCGTACAAAGAGAAGCAGATGAAAAGACGAATTGATACGCTTATATCCAAATCGGGGGCCAAAAACTATACTGAATATGTGAAGCTTATCAAAACGGATAAATCAAGATTTGATGAGTTCGTTAACTATCTGACGATTAACGTTTCGGAATTCTATCGAAATCCGGATCAGTGGGAAATCCTTGATAAAGAGGTTATTCCCAATCTAATTAAGAAATTCGGTAATAATCTTAAAGTATGGAGTGCAGCATGTTCAACAGGTGATGAACCTTATTCGCTTGTAATGTGTCTTTCAAGACATCTTCCATTAAGTCAGATTAAGATTATTGCGACCGATATTGACAAGCGGGTAATTGAAAAAGCAAAAACAGGCTTATATGCAGAGAAAAGTATTGCTTCGGTTCCGTTAGACCTTAAGAAAAAATATTTCAAACAGGTCGGACCATCATACCAGATTGCTGACGAGATTAAAGCCAGAGTAGAATTTAAGGAGCATAATCTTCTAAAAGATCCTTATCCTTTTGGCGTTCATCTTATTCTTTGCAGAAATGTTGTTATCTATTTCACAGATGAAGCAAAAGAAAAAGTTTACAGGAATTTCTGTAAATCCCTTCATACAGGAGGCGCACTTTTTATCGGAAGTACCGAACAGATTGCTGACCATAAAGCAGCCGGATTTGAGAGAAAGAGTTCCTTCTTCTATGAGAAAGCATAAAAAAATGCACTGACAACAGTCAGTGCATTTTTTTTACTTGCTTGCAATAATCATCATTTGCACAAGATGAGAAGCGTAGGTTGCAAATGCTTCTCTGTCTTTTTTGAAATCGGTAGTCAGTTCAAAGAACAGTTCATCTGATTCATATTCTTTTTTGAAAATAGGTTCAAATATTCCCGAAAACTCAGGAAGGAATTCTCCCTCTTTTCTTGTATAACAGTTTCGGGCTGTTGCCTGTTCGCGGTACTGCTTATCGACATAAGCAGCAACAGATTTATGAAGGGCAGTGTCTTCACCGGGAAGATAATAGTAAGATTTATAGTCTGAATAGAAATACTTAAGTTCGCCGCTGTAAATCGGAACTTTAAGAAGAGCTTCATCATCACGTGCTGAAATGGTTATTTCATTTTCCCTTGATGATACGGATACCGGAATGGGAGAAGGAAGCTTTAATTTCATAATCAGTTCCCCTTTATCCTCACCGTTATAATCAGTATAGTAATTGGCATTAACTTTTGTTACAATAACCCCTTTTTCAAGAAGTTCGGAATAAGAAAGAACAGGTAGAATATTAACCAGTCCCTTTATGTCATCTTCGTTGTGAAGAAGCAGAAGATTCTTGTTGTATTCAGTGGGACTGCCCAGATATTCATGATATACGGTTACAAGTTCTCCGCCAGTATATGTGTCTTCTCTGTTTATTCCGAGAAATTCTTCGACCTTTTTCTGCTTCTGGCTTGTCATTCGAAGGAAGCCCTTGAAAGGATGAATTCTCTGATATATATCAATGCCTGTCATAAAGCTTATATCAAAAGGTATTCCAAGCATGGAGGCTTTTTGCTCAAGATATGGAAGATCAAAGTGATTGCCGTTAAAATGGACAAGTACTTTGAAGCCTTTTATGAAAGTAAGGAACGAATTAAGGACATAGCTTTCATCTTCGGCAGAATCAGCAAACCACTGTATGAGATTGAAACAGTCGTCTTTGTAATATATGCATCCGATAAGATAAAGCTGACTTGACCTTGCTGTAAATCCGGTTGTTTCGATGTCCATAAAAAGAAGATCTTCTGCTTTGAAGGTCTCTCCAAAATCATATTTCAGTTCAAAATTGTCAAGTTTTTTCTCGATTTTAATCAATTTATATCCCTCGCCTAAAATCACTTTTCTTTTTCGATTATCATATCACAAAATAGCGTTTGTCTGTAGTAATTAACTGTAAAAAATAGTATATTTATATATGGGCTTTGGCCCAAAAGAAATATCGTAAAGGGGAAAATTATGGGAAAATTAACCTTTCATGGGGGTATCCATCCATATGACGGTAAAGAACTGTCAAAGGATAAACCGATAAAAGCGGTGCTTCCCAAGGGGGAGCTTGTATATCCCTTGAGTCAGCATATCGGTGCACCTGCTGTACCTATAGTTAATGTCGGTGACCATGTCCTTACAGGACAGAGAATAGCCGATGCCGGCGGTTTTGTATCTGCTCCGATTTATGCTTCGGTTTCGGGAACAGTTAAGAAAATCGAACCGAGAAGAGTAGTAACCGGTGACATGATTAACAGTATTATTATTGAAAACGACGGCTTGTACGAAGAAGTTGGGTATGACAAAATCTCATCTCTTGATGACCTTTCAAAAGAGGAAGTATTAAACAGAATCCGTGAAGCCGGCGTTGTAGGCATGGGCGGAGCAGGCTTTCCCACTCACGTGAAGCTTTCTCCGAAAGATCCTTCCAAAATCGATTTTGTTATTGCAAACTGTGCTGAATGTGAGCCTTATCTTACATCGGATTACAGAAGAATGCTTGAAGAACCGGAGAAGCTTATCGGTGGTCTTAAATGTATTCTTAAGTTATTTGATAATGCCAAGGGCATTCTTGCGGTTGAAGATAATAAACCGGATTGTATTGCCAAATTAAAGAGACTAACACTTAATGACAATCAGATTGTTGTAAAGGCTCTTAAAACAAAATATCCGCAGGGTGCTGAAAGACAGATTATTTATGCTACTACAAGAAGGGCTATTGATTCGTCCAAGCTTCCATCAGACGCAGGCTGCATTGTAGATAATGTTGATACCGTTGTTGCAGTATATAATGCAGTAATGGAAGGAAAGCCTCTTATGGAGCGTATTGTAACGGTTACAGGTGATGCCATAAAAGACCCAAGGAATTTTAAAGTCAGAATAGGAACGAATTACCATGAGCTTGTAGACGAAGCGGGCGGATTTAAGGCAGACCCTGTAAAGATTATCTCAGGCGGACCTATGATGGGATTTGGAATTTTCGATCTTGACCTTCCGACAACCAAAACTGCTTCGGCACTTCTTTGCATGACAAAAGATGATGTATCAAGATGGAAACCTTCGGCATGTATAAAATGCGGAAGATGCGTAGAGGTTTGCCCCGGAAGAATTGTTCCTACAATGGTTGCAGGTGATGCAGACAGGGGCGATGAAAAAGCATTTGAAGAACACGGCGGAATGGAATGCTGTGCATGCGGATGCTGCAGCTACGTATGTCCTGCAAAGAGGCAGCTTACGCAGTCAATTAAATCTATGAGAAGTATTGTTCTTGCAAATAAGAAAAAGAAGAGTGCGGAGGTGAAGAAATGAGTGATCTTATGAAAGTATCCTCCAATCCGCATGTACGTGCGAAGACAACTACAACCGGAATAATGCTTATGGTTATTCTGGCGCTCGCACCCACAACGGTTTTCGGAATAATTCATTTTGGCTTTCCCGCACTTATTCATGTGGGCGTTACCGTAATTACCTGTGTGTTTACGGAACTTCTGTATGAAATAATGATGAGAAAACCGATTACGGTAAATGATCTTTCTGCAGTAGTTACAGGTCTTCTTCTTGCGCTTAATCTGCCGCCGAAAGCTCCGTGGTGGATTGGTATTGTCGGAGGTGTTTTTGCAATTGTTGTAGTAAAAATGCTTTTTGGCGGACTTGGACAGAATTTCATGAATCCCGCTCTTGGTGCAAGATGCTTCCTTCTTCTTGCATTTACTGCGCAGATGACTGATTTTGATGTAGATGCTCTTACCGGACCTACACCGCTTATGCAGCTTCGCGAGGGTGGATTAAACGGTACAACGGTATTTGACATGCTTCTTGGTAACACACAGGGAACAATCGGTGAGACTTGTGTTATCGCAATTGTTGCCGGTGGTGCTTTTCTTCTTTTACTTGGTATTATCGATCTTAGAATACCTGCAACCTACATCGGCTTCTTTATTCTTTTTATCGGAATTTTCGGTGAGAATCATTTTGATCCGGAATATATCTGTGCCCAGCTTTGCGGCGGTGGACTTATGCTTGGTGCTTTTTTCATGGCAACAGATTATGTTACGAGTCCGATTACGAAAAGAGGAAAATATCTCTTTGGAGCTTTTCTCGGTATTATGACAGGTATATTCCGATTGTACGGTGCTTCAGCAGAAGGTGTTTCCTATGCAATTATTATCGGCAACCTTCTTGTACCTCTTATTGAGAAAATTACAATGCCGAAGCCTTTTGGGAAAGGAGGCGAGTCCGAATGAAACAGATGCTGAAAGAAGCGGCTATTCTTTTTATTATAACCATTATTGCAGGACTTGCTCTCGGATATGTATATCAGCTTACCAAGGGCCCCATTGACAAGCAGAATGAGATTAAACTTAAGGAGGCTTACAGGGCAGTTTTCCCGCAAGCCGAAAGCTTTGCCGATGATGAAACATTTTCATCCGAAAAGGCAGAAACAATTTTAAGAAATTATGATAAAGAACATGATTATTCAGGCTCTGTAATTGAAAAATTCTCTTTCGCTTATGACAGTAACAATTCTCTTATCGGGTATGTTATTACTGTTACTAACAGCGAGGGATTCAACGGCAATATTACCTTTTCAATGGGAATAAAGCTTGATGGTACAATGAACGGAATATCCATTACATCAATTTCCGAAACAGCGGGTCTTGGTATGAAGGCTCCCGAAGTTCTTGCTCCGCAGTTTGAGAACAAGTCTACTTCATCACGTTTTGTTGTAACCAAAAACGGTGCTGTTTATGATAATGAGATTGATGCCATCACAAGTGCCACGATAACCTCCAAGGCTGTTACAAGCGGCGTAAATGCAGGCGTAGCTTACTACAGATATTATGTAGAGGAGGGCAGCGGGAATGAATAAAGTTTTTGAAAGAATTTATAACGGTCTCATTAAAGAGAATCCGACTTTTGTTCTTACACTTGGTATGTGTCCTACTCTTGCCGTTACAACCTCTGCAATTAACGGCGCAGGTATGGGCCTTTCCACAATGGTTGTTCTGATTCTCAGTAATGTATTTATCTCGCTTCTTCGTAAGGTAATTCCTTCGAGAGTCAGAATACCGGCATTTATTGTAATTATTGCCAGCTTTGTTACTGTTGTTGAACTTCTTCTTCAGGCTTATGTTCCGAGCATTTATGACAGCCTGGGGATATATATTCCGCTTATTGTAGTTAACTGTATTATTCTTGGAAGAGCAGAAGCTTATGCTTATTCCAATAAAGTAATTCCTTCGCTCTTTGACGGGCTTGGAATGGGACTCGGATTTACAGCTGCACTTACAATAATTGGCGCAATCAGAGAGCTTCTTGCCTCGGGATGCGTTTTTGGAATTAAAATTCTCGGTGAAGGAAATGTATTCTATAATGTGAAAGCTCTTAAACCTGTCGGAATGTTTCTTGGTAATTATGTGAATATTACAATTTTCGGACTTGCGCCCGGAGCATTCTTTGTTCTCGCTTTTATTATTGCTCTTATGAACAGGATTAAGAGAAAAGCGGCGCTTAAAGGTAAGGTTATTGCAAAGGGAAAAGCAGAGGAACTTGCATGTGATCATGATTGTATGAACTGTGCATCTACCTGCAATCATAAGTTCTATGATACCGATGCTCCTGTAAATAAAGAGAATAAGGAGGAGAAGTGATGAAGGAACTTATTATTATTGCTGTAGCATCAGCGCTTGTTAATAATGTTGTACTTAGTCAGTTCTACGGTCTTTGTCCTTTCCTTGGAGTTTCCAAGAAAGTAAAAACTGCGGCCGGTATGGGAACTGCCGTAATTTTCGTAATTACTCTCTCAAGCCTTGTGGCAGCGCTTATATACAATTTTATTCTTGATCCACTTGGCCTTTCATATTTGTCTACAATTGTATTTATTCTTGTTATAGCGGCTCTTGTTCAGTTTGTGGAAATGTTTCTTAAGAAGTACATTCCAAGTCTTTATCAGGCACTTGGAGTATATCTTCCTCTTATTACAACAAACTGTGCAGTTCTTGGTGTTGCACTTACGAATGTGCAAAAAGAATACGGAATTCTTAAAAGTGTTGTTAACGGCTTTGCAACTGCTGTTGGATTTACGATTTCGATTGTTATCCTGGCCGGTATCAGGGAGAAAATGGAAAACAATGATATTCCCGAATCATTTAAAGGTATGCCTATTTCAATGATTGCTGCAGGACTTATGGCAATTGCCTTTTGTGGTTTCTCGGGGCTTTTGTAAGGAGGAAGGTTATGAACGGAATTATACTTGCCGTAATTCTTGTTGGCGGACTTGGACTGTTCATAGGTTTATTCCTTGGAATTGCCGGAATTAAGTTCAAAGTTGATGTTGATGAGAGAGAAGAAAAAGTACTGAATGCTCTTCCGGGGAATAACTGCGGAGGATGCGGATATCCTGGATGTTCCGGACTTGCTGCCGCAATTGTTAAGGGTGAAGCTCCGGTTAACGGTTGCCCTGTGGGCGGTGAAAAAGTCGGAAAAGTGGTTGCGGAAATAATGGGAGTTGATGCCGGTGAAACAGAGAGAAGGGTTGCATTTGTAAAGTGCAGCGGCTCTTGTGATAAGACAGCCGTTGATTATGAATACAATGGTGTCGAAGATTGCAGAATGCTTTCATTTGTTCCAAACGGTGGTCCAAAATCCTGTAACTATGGATGCCTTGGGTACGGTAGCTGTGAAAAAGCTTGTCCGTTTGGCGCAATTCACGTTGAAAACGGTGTTGCGGTTGTTGATAAAGAGCTTTGTAAAGCCTGTGGCAAATGCGTTAGTGCCTGCCCGAAGAATCTGATTGAGCTTATACCGTATAATGCAAAATATGTTGTTGCATGTAAGTCTGAGAATAAAGGACCTGTTACTATGAAAACATGCCAGGCCGGATGTATAGGTTGTGGCATATGTAAGAGAAACTGTCCGTCTCTTGCTGTCGATGTTCAGAACAATCATGCCTATATCGATCAGGAGAAATGTACAGCGTGCGGGACCTGCTTTGAGAAGTGCCCCAAAAAGGTTATCGTGAAAAACTGACATTCATATCGGTATCTATAAACACAGCATAATAATCGGGAAAATCACGGAGGAGTCTTATCGACTCCTCTTTTCCTTTTAAGAAGCACAGTGTCGAAATTTCATCGCATATAAGAGAAGATGGCCCTATTATTGTTACGCTTAGTAAATCGTTTTGAACAGGATAACCTGTAGAATGAGAAAGGATATGGCAGTATTTTGTTCCTTCGAATTCGACATAACGTTCATAAGAACCGCTTGTTACAGCGCTTTGTGAGTCATAAAGAGGGATAGTTTTCATATAGTCATTATCTGAATACGGAGTTTTAATTCCAATCGTAAAAGGAGTGTTTATTGATTTCTCACCGATTGCCATAATATTGCCACCGAGATTAATCAGTGCGTAGGGAACATTTTTCATTTTCAAATAAGCGGTAATGAGATCGGCGGAATAACCTTTGGCGTAGGCGCCGAGGTCTAGTTTGAGATTAATGTCTGTTACTGTTACCGTCCGGTTATCTTCGTCAATAATGATATCGGACAGAGAGGAATGTGAGAGTGCTTCATCAATTTGCTTTATATCCGGAATGCGGAAATTTTCATTGGAAGGACTTATATTCCAAAGTTCAATCAAAGCACCGAGCGTTGGCGTTAATTCTTCGCTTACAATATCACTTTTGGCAAATTCAATTGCATTAAGCAGAAGTTCAATTGTTTCTTCATGACATTTGACTGTTTCCCCGTTTGAATGATTGATTCTGTATATATCACTATCCGGACAGCTTTTTGAAAAACACTGTTTTTCGAGAAAGTCAAGTTTCGAAAGAGCTTCATTTCCGCACTCTGCAAAGTTTTCCGGTATTGTAATTGACGTGTAGGTGTCAAAGTAGAAATTGTATACTGTTGTTTGAGGGATTTCTTTTGAGCCGCAGGCAGATAATATAAAAGAAAAAGAGAAAATAATACAAATTGTTTTTATAACGGAATTAAGATTTTTCATAAATATGAGTATAACACACAGAATTGAAAATAGTGCGAAAATTTGGTAAAATAACTGTGTATGTAAGAATCGGAGAAAGTTATGGCTGTATTTGATCCAAACGAACATAAAAATAGTGGTTCCAAGGATGGCACAATTGCAATTATTATGGTTGTGGTTGTAATTATTATTCTTCTTACTGTTTTTCTTGTTAATAAGTATAAAGGTAGTAAGAAACATTCTACAGATAATCATCTTCCTACTGTATCAGAAAGTACGGGTTCGGATGACTCTTTTTATCCGGAAAATTTATCCGGTGACAAGAGAACAAGCGATGAACTTGATATCTGGGATATTCATTTTGACAGGAAAAAGAAGAATACGACAGAGAATGCAGAAATAAAAGATGTTACTCCGGCCTCGCAACATTCAAATGAGATTCTGATAACCTACAGTGATGGCAGTACCAGATATGTAGCAATAAGTAACAGAATAAAGAAGAATAAATATGATGTTTCTTCTTTTGTTTATCAGAAGCCGTTTATGAAGTATTATGACAGCGGTGTCAAAACTTCATTTAACGGAGTAATGATTTCGGAACGTGACAAAAATGTGAATTTCACCGAACTTAAGGAGGCCGGAGTTGATTTTGTAATGGTATGCGCCGGCTACAGAGACAGAATTACAGGTGAGATTGTTGCTGATGCAAATTTTGACAGAAATGTCAGAAATTCATTTGAAAAAGATATGTATGTTGGTGTATATTTTAATGGGTATGCCGATGATATTGTATCAGCAAGAGAAGAAGCCGAGTTTCTTCTTGGCAAGGTTAGCGACAGAGAGATTACATATCCTGTTACTTATTGTCTGGAACCTTTTGAAGACACTGCCGAAGCCAAGGATACTACAGGAATTACGGTTAGAACAGACAATGTTCTTGAGGCACTATCTATCCTTGAAGATGAAGGATATCTGACGATGGTCGGTGGTGACAAGGAAACACTTGTTACGAAGCTTGATTTGTCAATGTTTGCAGACAGGAAAATCTGGCTTATTGAACCTGATGATATTCCGAATTATCCGTATGAATTTGCAATATGGAGTTATTCAAAAGGGGAAAGTATTCCTGGGACGGAAGGCAGGTACAGACTGTTAATCGGTCTCGAAGATTTAAATTTAAGACAGGCTGTGAAAGAATAATGGAGGGAAGTTATTCTATGAATAAGAAAATACTTGTAGTAGATGATACAAGAGCGTGTCGTGATATTCTGGCTTCCATTTTTGAAGACAGATATGAAATTATTATGGCGGCAAACGGCAGACAGGCTATTGAAGTTTTAAATCTTCAGGCTTTTTCTGTCGCTGTTATTCTGCTCGATCTGATAATGCCGGGAATGGATGGATTCGAAGTACTTGAATATATTAATTCAAAAGGATGGATTGAGAGCATCCCGGTGGTTGTTGTAAGCGGTTCAGAGGATGAAGAGGTTCAGAAGAAATGTCTTGATGCGGGTGCAAAAGGATTTATTAAGAAACCCTTTTTTGCAAAAGAAGCATCTTCTGTAATAGAGAAAATTCTTGAAGATAATAAGGATATAACAACATTATGAAAATGAAGAAATATTTTGCTAATCTGTTATCTGTTCTACTTATAGGGACTCTTATTCTTTCCGGATGCGGAACAGGTGGTGATATTGCCAAAAATGCACAGAACGGTAATTCGCAGAAAAACGCAGTGGATGAAAAAGGGGATAAGGAAGAACAAAAAGATAAAGATGAAGATGAAGACAGAATAGAAGACGATACTGATACCGAAGATTCTGATGATAAAGAAGATGATGTAGAAGATAAAGAAGATAAAAAAGATAAAAAAGATAAAGAAGATAAAGAAGATAAAGAAGATAAAGAGTCCGATGATAAAGATTCGGATGACGGTAAAGAAAGCGAAGATTCAGAGGGTGAAGATGATGACAGCAGTGATTTAAGCGGCGCTGATGAGGAGATACCTGACGGAACTCCTTTTGAAATCCATGGTGCTCTTTCTGTTGAAGGGACAACCCTTGTTGATGAAAAAGGAAACATTGTTGCGCTTCGAGGTGTTTCCACTCACGGGCTTCAGTGGTTTCCCGAATATGCCAATAAAGATGCTTACGAACAGATGCGTGATGAATGGGGAGTCAATGTAATAAGACTTGCCATGTATACTGGTGAGAGCGGTTATTGCGACCGTGACGCCAAAGGTAAGAAGGAGCTTAAGGATTTAATCATTGATTCAGTCGAAGCCTGTAGCGATCTTGGACTTTATGTTATTGTAGACTGGCATATATTAAGCGATAATACGCCCAAAGCGCATGAAGACGAAGCTCTTTTATTCTTTGATGAAATGAGTGATGAGTTTTCTGACCTGGATAATGTAATCTATGAAATCTGTAATGAACCTAATAACGGTGCAGACTGGAAGACAATTAAGGATTATGCTGAAAATGTAATTCCTGTTATCAGAGAGAATGATGACAATGCAATAATTGTTGTAGGTACACCTACATGGTCACAGGATGTTGACAAGGCAGCCGATAATCCTATTTCCGGATATGATAACATTATGTACGCTCTGCATTTCTATGCGGATACACACAGGGATGATCTTAGAAAGAAAATGGAAGTTGCGATTAAAGACGGCCTTCCGATTTTTGTTACTGAATTCGGTGCCTGTGATGCGTCGGGCGGTGGACAGATAAATGAAGAACAGTCAAATATCTGGATGGATCTTCTTGTTAAGTATAATGTAAGCAGTTGTATTTGGAATCTTTCCAACAAGAATGAGACCAGTGCACTTATAAAGAGTGATGTTTCAAAGACAAGCGGCTTTAAATATTCCGACCTTACAAAGAGCGGCAAATGGTTTGTTGACTGGATGGTTGAAAATGCAGGAGCAATAGGTTCGGGTAAAGGCGGTACACTTAAAGAAGGTTCTGACGAAGAGGATGAAGAGGAAGATAGCGAGAGTAAAGGTCCTGAATTCATTACAGTAGAGACTTCAAAGGGTAACATTGTTGCAAAGGCTGAAATTGTAAACACATGGGAAGCTGACGGTGATACCTTCTGTCAGTGTAATATTTACATTACCAATAACGGAAGTAAAACAGTAAAAGACTGGAAAATTTCCATAATGGGTGATGAAGAGCTTGAAATTTCGCAGAACTGGTGCTGCAGTGTTTCCGAGAAAGACGGAAAGCTCGTGATTACTCCTGAAAGCTACAATAAAGAAATAGCGGCTGATGAGACGAAAAAGGATATCGGTATTATCTTTTCTTCCCATCTTCCGGTAAGAGGACTTATGGTCCTTATAGATTAAAAGAAAATCCTTCAGATGACTAAGGTGTCATTTGAAGGATTTTTTCTGATATTTTGAGACCTATATAAATACCGGCATAATCTTTCGGAGATAAATCGTCTATGTAATTTGGCATAAAATTCCTTGATTTGAATCCGTTCTTAATGAGTACGTCAATAGCTTTATTGTAAGCAATTGCGGCTTTTTCCGGTGAATCATATATTCCAACGACGATTGAACTTTTGATATGAATCTTTGTCTTGTACAGTATTTTCCCCTTTTTGTTAATTATTGTTATTCCCCTGTATGGAAGAACAACACGTATGTTTTCATATCGCAGGTCCTTTGAATCACCGTTATTGAAGAAATAGTCTTTTCCTTCTCTTGCAAAAGACCATATTCCGTAGCGGGACAGTACAGATACCTGCATTCCGAAATCGGACACGAAAAGATGTCCGCCCCTTACCTGTATTTTGTGAGATGAGTAGTAGAATAAGTCATCTGTGTCAAAAATGTATATATTCTCTTTTGACAGATAGTATTTGAAGTATTTCTTAAAAATATAAATTGGATTATGAATATAGAGATTATTATCCCTGAAATTAGCAAGAATAATATACTTTTCAAAAGGCAGAACACTAAAGCGGGCATTTTCATCAAAAGGAACGGTGGAATTAATTACCGATAATCCCTCTTCATAGGCCTTTGCGGCCTCCTTTTCAGACTTGTAGCTGCCGAGTGAAATATGTTTGCTTTTATATGTGAGAGAAGCGCGGTAAACCGTTTCTCCGTTTTTTTGTTTGATTGTAAATACGCCTTTTTCCATAGATTTCATTTTATCAGTTATTTTGTTTTTGGTAAATATATGCTATAATTCGCTTCGTTAGGCAAAAATCACAAAAGGAGACAGGTTATGTTTTTTAACAGTACAAGGTCAAAAGATGAGAAGGTAACGCCTTCAATGGCTATATTAAAAGGACTTGCATCGGGCGGAGGTCTTTTCGTTCCCGAGACTATTCCTTCTCTTGATAAATCGATAGAAGAATTATCTCGTATGGATTATAAGCAGGTTGCATACGAGGTAATGAAGCTTTATTTCACTGATTTTACGGAAGATGAACTCAAAAGCTGTATAGATAAAGCTTATGATTCCAAGTTTGATACTCCTGAGATTGCTCCGCTTGTATATGCGAATGATGTATATTTTCTTGAGCTTTTCCACGGCAAGACAATAGCATTTAAGGATATGGCACTTTCAATTCTGCCGCATCTTCTTACTACTTCTGCGAGAAAAAACAACGTTAAGAATGAGATAGTAATTCTTACTGCAACTTCAGGAGATACAGGTAAGGCTGCACTTGCAGGATTTGCCGGCGTTGAGGGAACAAGAATTATTGTTTTCTATCCCAAGAACGGCGTCTCTGTTATTCAGGAGAAGCAGATGGTAACCCAGAAAGAGGATAATACATTTGTTGTAGGTATTACAGGCAACTTTGATGATGCCCAGACAGGTGTTAAGAAGATATTTACCAATGAAGCACTTGCAAAGGAACTTGATGAAAAGGGTTTCCAGTTCTCATCTGCAAATTCCATTAATGTGGGAAGACTTGTAGCTCAGATTGCTTACTATGTATTTGCTTACGCAAAGCTTGTAAGTGAAGAGAAGATTAAAGCAGGCGATAAGATTAATTTTGTTGTTCCGACGGGTAACTTCGGAAATATTCTTGCTGCATATTATGCAAAGAACATGGGTCTGCCGATTGATAAACTTATCTGCGCATCAAATGAGAACAAGGTTCTCTATGATTTCTTCACAACCGGTGAGTATGATAAAAACAGAGAGTTTGTTCTTACAAGTTCGCCTTCAATGGATATTCTTATTTCAAGCAATCTTGAAAGACTTATTTATATGATTGCAGGAAATGATCCCGAGAAGAACCTTGAGCTTATGAAAGCTCTTTCGGAAAATGGCAAATATGAGATTACAGACGAAATGAAGGCAAGGCTTGATTCGTTTGTATCCGGTTTTGCCACAGAAGAGAAAACAAAGGCTGCAATAAAGAAAGTATATGAGAATACGGGATATGTAATCGATACTCATACTGCTGTAGCTTATTCTGTTTATGAAGATAACAAGGATATGGACGGAAATGTTACGGTTATTGCATCTACAGCAAGTCCTTTCAAGTTTACAAGAAGCGTAATGTCTTCAATCGATTCATCTTACGAAAGTATGGAAGATTTTGCTCTTTGTGACGAACTTTCAAGAATCGGAAATGTTCAGATTCCTTCAGCCATTGAAGAGATTAAGACTGCGCCTGTCATCCATAAAACTGTATGTGATAAAGAAGATATGGAAAAAGTAGTAAAAGGATTCCTTGGTGCACTTTAATGAAATTTTATTATAAAACGGATTATGCGCTCAGAGCATCAGATTTTGACATGAACAGAAAAATCAAGATTTCATCTGTTCTTGATTTGTTTCAGTCTGCTGCCGGTGCACATTCCGATATCATGGGATGCGGGTTTTACGATCTTCTTCCGAAGGATATGCTCTGGGTTCTTACAAAAACAAGGTACGTTGTACGAAAATCACCGTCCGTATACGAAAAGGTGAGTGTAGAAACCTGGCCTCTTGTACGTAAAGGAGTAACCTACAGAAGAGAATACAGAGTTACCGGTGAGAATTCCGAAGTATATATTCTGGGTACTTCAGAATGGGTAATTATGAATCTTAACACGAGAAAGCTTGATTTTTCGGGTGATGCTTATCCGGAAGGTGAATTCATGGACGAGCTTTCATATCCTGAGGAAAAAATCCGCAAGGTATTTGTTAAGATGGATAATCCTTATTCAGAGAAAGCTGTTCCCGCGTTTTGTGATATTGATTCCAATAAGCATGTGAATAATATTCATTATGCAAGATATTGCCAGAATATGAAATTGCCTTACCCTGTAGGAGAGGTCAGTGAATTTGCCATTGATTATCATAAAGAACTTCTTCCTTCAGATGAATGTACTCTTTTTGCAAGCGAAATAGACGGAAAGATACATTATCACGGTGAAAGCAGTAACGGTGAAAACATATTTGATGCAATGATTTCTTATAATTTTTAATTGATTTTAGCGCGTCTTTGTGCGATAATAGGCAAGATGTTTTATGCATTATTAACTCTAAGCTGAGTTAAGAATTATAAATTTAAGGAGGACACTTTAATGTCAACAAAAGCGTATTACCCTTTGAACGAGATTGGTGCCGGAAAAGTCGGATTTTCCAAGACCCGTTCCATCATCGAAGCACCTTTTTACGGAAACAACGTAATTAAGGTTAACACCTTAAAGGAAGCATATGAACTTGCAAAGAACTCACCCGGAACTGTTGTTACCGATATGCCTGTTTACAGAGGTGAAGAGTTTGGCCTTGAGAAAGATGCCAAGGTTCTTCTTTTCAATGACGGTGCAGTAACAGGTCGTTATGCAGCAGCCCGCAGAATTAAAGGCCAGGCAGGCGTTGATTCTGCAAAGCTTGATAAAGTAGCTATGGATGCTATTTACAAGAGCCGTTGGAAGACCATGTATCATGCACAGGTTTTCGTAGGTCTTGATCCTGAATTTATGGTAAAGGCTCACCTTCTTATTCCCGAAGGAGAAGAGAATCTTCTTTACAACTGGATGCTTAACTTCCAGTATATGTCTGATGAATATATTAAGATGTATAAGAACAGCCAGCCCGTTGGTAACGGTAATGAGCCTGATATCTACATCTTCTCAGATCCTCAGTGGGTTCCCGAAGAAAGCCCTGATGTAGATTACAGCTGCCTTTCAGATCCTCTTACTCTTTGCTATTTCGATACAGATGCTAACTGTGCTTGTATCCTTGGTATGAAGTACTTCGGTGAGCACAAGAAGGGTACTCTTACAATGGCTTGGGCTATTGCAAACCGTAACGGATATGCATCATGCCACGGTGGACAGAAGGAGTACACACTTGCTGACGGTTCTAAGTTCGTTGCTTCCGTATATGGTCTTTCAGGATCAGGAAAGTCAACACTTACACATGCAAAGCATGGTGATAAGTATCCTGCAATCAAGGTTCTTCATGATGATGCATTCATCATTAACACAGATACCTGCTCATCTGTAGCACTTGACCCTACATATTTCGATAAGACTGCTGATTATCCTACAGGATGTCCTGATAACAAGTATCTTCTTACTGTTCAGAACGTTTCCTGCACAATGGATGAAGAAGGAAAGATTCAGATTGTTACCGAGGATATCAGAAATGGTAACGGACGTGCAATCAAGTCTAAGCTTTGGAGCCCTAACCGTGTAGATAAGATTGACAGCCCTGTTAATGCTATCTTCTGGATTATGAAGGATCCTACCATTCCTCCCATTGTTAAGCTTAAGGGAGCAGCTCTTGCATCAGTTATGGGTGCAACTCTTGCTACAAAGACTTCTTCTGCAGAGCGTGTTGCTGCAGGTACAGATATGAATGCTATTCGTATCGTTCCTTATGCAAATCCTTTCAGAACATATCCTCTTGCTAAGGATTATGAGAAGTTCAAGAAGCTCATCGAAGAGAAGAATGTTGCATGTTACATCGTTAACACCGGTGATTTCATGGGCCACAAGTGCCAGAAGGAAGATACTCTCGGAATTCTTGAGACTATCGTTGAAGGCAAGGCTAAATTCGAGAAGTGGGGACCTTTCTCTGATATCGAGATTATGAACACATGGGAAGGCCAGACAGGAGATTTCACACCTGACTTTGCCAATAAGGATTATGTTGCTCAGCTTAAGAACGCTATGGAGACTCGTGTTAAGTCTGTTAAGGACTTTGGCGAGAAGGCCGGCGGATTCGATAAGCTTCCCGATGAGGCTCTTGCAGCACTCGAGAAGGTTGTTGCTGAACTTAACACCCTTTAATTTAAGATTTGTATGCCCCGGCATTGCCGGGGCATTTTTCTTTTATAATTGTAAAGAGTTGTTAATAAATTTGTAATAATTCAGACAATTTAATAAAAAATATAAATATTTTTCAACAAAAGGGTTGCAATTTTTTTTGAATGTGGTAATATGTAATTAACCTGAAATGTTCGATAACCCTTGTTGTTTTGAACCTACAGTTACTTTAAACGGGATTCCTATATTATCGGACGGATGTCAAGCCTCCCGTAGCGATACGATGCAGTGGAAGGCAGAAATCTTGATTGCGGTGACCCACCTGGCTTTTGTGCTAGGAGTCAAAATACAAGGACCGGCATTTCGGCATCTATATAATGAGTAGTGTACCTGTTACACGTCATTTCAGAAAAAGCAGCCTTCCCGTTGGCTGCTTTTTCTTTACTTAAATGGCATCTGGGATTATAATCCACCTATGAAGAAATTTTTCGGCTTTTTTATTAAATCGGGAAAAGATCAAAACGCGGCGCATGCATCTTCTGCGGCGTTCTTTATTTTCTTATCGATTTTTCCGCTTCTCATGATTCTATGCTCGATTCTTCCCTATACTCCGCTTACAATTGGAAATATCATTTCTGCGCTTGATGAGGTAGTTCCTGATTTTGTTAATCCGATTGTGCATTCCATGGTTAATGAAGCTTATTCGTCAAGTATTGCGGTATTCTCTTTTTCCATTATTCTGGCACTTTGGTCTTCGGCAAAGGGAATGATGGCTGTTGTAAAAGGACTTAATGCCGCCGAAGAAGTAACTGAGACGCGTAATTATTTCAGACTTCGTTTAAGATGCATTATTTACACAGTGATGCTTGTTATTCTTATGCTTCTTCTTGTCGTTGCGGGCGTTTTCGGAAGACCGATTGTAAATATGATTGTAGAAAAGCTTCCGAAGGCAAAGCTCATTACGGATTTCATATTGAATGTCCGCTACGTATTTTCTTTCGCGCTTCTTATCATTGTATTCAGTTTGATGTATACATATCTTCCGAATAAGAAGAATAATTTTGTCACCAAAATTCCGGGGGCGCTTTTTACAGCACTTGGATGGATTCTTTTCTCATGGGGCTTTTCGGTTTATATCAGCTATTTCGGGAATTTCTCGATGTACGGAAGTCTTACAACCCTCGTGCTTCTTATGCTTTGGCTTTATTTTTGTATGACAATCCTTCTTCTTGGAGCCGAGATTAATATTTTTCTTCATGATTACATAGCAATTGCTTTTGTCCGGATTAAGTACAGAAAGAGTAGGAAAAAAGAGAAAGTTGAAAGCAAAGAAAGTAAAAACACTCAGGATTGAGAAAGATGTACAAACTTTTCTTTATGATACGGTTTCGGAAGAAGTTAAGACAGAGATAATATGCGAAGGTGTAAAGCATACAATTTATGCACTTCCGGAAAAACTTGATCTTCTTGAAAGAGGGTTCAAATACTGCATTTCCCGAAAACGCCACATGAATTCGGAAGTTTTTCCCCTTCTTCCGTCTGAAATATATGCGGTTAGCGATGAACTTCTTGCACTTAACAAAGACTCCAACGGTTGTATTCATATTGCCGGGTTATGGAAGAACGGAATAAAGTATACCGGAACGGATATAAGCCGACATAATGCCATATATAAGGTAATAGGAGCGTGTCTTTGTGAGGAGGATAAACCCTCGGATTATGTTCTTTTTATTTCCGGAAGAGTTACTGCAAGTGTCATGGAATTATGTTCTTATGCCGGAATAAGAGCTGTTGTATCAAAAGGTGCAGTTACTGAGCTTTCAGTCAAAATGGCATTGGAAAACGGTATTTCTTTGTATGGTTTTTCGGGAAAGGGCAGGGTTAACAGATATGCCTGATAAAATCGGTCTTTGCATTCTTGCAGGCGGAAAATCCGAAAGAATGGGAAGAGACAAAGCTGATTTGTACATAGGTGATGTTACTTTTCTTGAAAGAATCTCAAAAGAGCTTTCATTTATTGATGAGAAAATGATTTCTTTAAGAAAAGGTGATACGAGAACTCTGAAAGACTATGTTAGTGTATATGACGAAGGAGATAAAGGTCCTATTGGCGGGATAATCAGTGCGCTTGTAAATACAAAGTGTGATGCAGTCCTTTTTGTACCTGTCGACCTTCCTTATTATGGGAAAACAGATGCTGAAAATCTGATTAATTCCTACGGGGGGCAGTGTGCTTTTTTCCCGAGAGATAAGGAAAATGTTCATTATGTATGCGGAATTATAGCAAAGAAAGCTCTTTCCTGTTTACTGAAAATGGAAAAAGAAGGAAAGTATGCGATCAGAAATCTCGCCGCATTATGCGAAACCGGGTACTTTGAGGTATGTAATTCCAAGGCTTTTGTCAATATTAATCTGCCGGAAGAATATGACGGTATAAAGCTTAAATGATTGACTTTCCTTTGGAATATGTTTATTATAAGTAATGTTTGGCGATGATGGTGCATAAAGGAATGAGGATGCATACAGAGAGAATCCGTTATTAGCTGGAAGCGGGTTTATGATTTACTTGTTCTTATCTTCACACCGGAGCTCCCGTTTTGAAAAAGAGATTTTTTCTTTTGATTAGGAATGGGCGATTCGTGTCCGTAAGACATATGATGAGTGCCTGATTATCAGGAAAATGGGTGGTAACGCGGATAAATTCGTCCCAGATGAGAAGTCATCTGGGATTTTTTACGTTTACACATAACGAAAAGGAGAAGAAATGCAGGATCTGAACGAACTTAAACAGAAAATTGACGGCATTAAGGAAAAGATAAAAGAACTTTCCCAAAATGCATCATCATCCAAAGCCGTATACGAGCTTAGAAAAAATTACCTTGATTCAAAGCAGGGTGAAATCTCACAGCTTATGAAGGGAATGGCACAAATTCCCGCCGAACTCAAGGCTGATTTTGGTAAAACCGTAAATGAAGCAAAACAATGGGCACTTTCATTTTTCGAAGAACTTGATGCCAAAATGAAAGAAAAAGAACTGGCACTTAAATATGAAAGTGAGAAAATTGATATTTCGATGCCTGCTGCCCGTTCTGTTCACGGAAATCTTCATCCTATGACTACAGTAAGAAATCAGCTTATTGATATTTTTGCATCCATGGGATTTTCAGTATATGAAGGTTCCGAAATCGAAACTGATTTCTATAATTTTACTGCACTTAATACGCCTCAGGATCACCCGGCAAGAGATATGCAGGATACATTTTATCTTACACCTGAGTTCCTTTTGAGAACGCAGACCTCAGCAGGTCAGGTTCATGTTATGGAGAGCACCAAACCTCCCATTAAAATCATCAGCCCCGGAAAGGTATTCCGTTCAGATGATGACGCAACACATTCTCCAATGTTCTCGCAGATGGAAGGACTTGTTGTAGATGAAGGAATTACACTTTGTGACCTTAAGGGAAGCCTTGATATGTTCGTTAAGAAGATTTTTGGTGATAATACGACAACAAGACTCAGACCTTCATATTTCCCTTTTACAGAGCCTTCTGTAGAGGTTGATGTAAGCTGCTTTGAATGCGGAGGAAAAGGCTGCCGACTTTGCAAGGGAACAGGCTGGATAGAGGTTCTCGGTGCAGGTGTTGTCAATAAAAAGGTTCTTGAGAACTGTGGCATAGATTCTGAGAAATATTCCGGTTTTGCATTCGGTCTCGGACTTGAAAGAATAGCAATGCTTAAATACGGTATCAATAATATTAAGATGTTGTTTGAGTCAGACATGAGAGTTCTGTCTCAGATTGATGATTAAGGAAAGGAAGGGAGAAATATATGTTAGTACCATACAGCTGGCTTTCAGAATATGTTGATTTAAGTGATGTTACTCCTGACCTTTTGGAGGAAAAACTTTTCTCCTGTGGTTTTGAAGTAGAAGAGAAATGGGAGCTTGGAAAAGATATAAGCGGTGTTGTTGCAGGCATTGTTCTTACCTGCGAGCCTATTCCCGATACGCACCTTCATGTATGTACCGTTGACGCGGGAACGGGTGAAGCTCTTCAGATTTGCTGCGGAGCAGATAATGTTAAAGCAGGAGGCATTTTCCCTGTTGCGCTTCCCGGGGCTACAGTATATGCAACTGCCAAGGATCATGTGACAATTGAAGGCGTTATGACCATTAAAAAAGGTAAATTAAGAGGATATGATTCCTTTGGTATGCTTTGTTCCGGAACTGAGCTTGGTCTTAATGAGAATCTTTATCCGGGTAGCGGATATAACGGACTTCTTGTTCTTCCCGAAGATACCGTAATCGGAGAAGATATTAAGAAGATAACCGGTCTTGATGATTATATTTTTGATGTTTCGATTACTGCCAACCGCCCGGACTGTCAGAGTATTTTCGGCCTTTCACGTGAGGTTGCAGCTGTACTTTCAAGAGAACTTAAGGAGCCTGATTTATCTTATACAGAAACAGAAAAAGAGCTTCAGGGATTTAAGGTTAGTGTAACAGCAGGAGATATCTGTCCGAGATATATAGCTCATTATGTATATGATGTTGAGCTTAAGGAATCTCCTTTCTGGATGAGAAGAAGACTTGCGCTTGTAGGTAATAATGCAATCAATAATATTGTTGATATTACAAATTACATTATGCGCGAGCTTGGTCAGCCGCTTCATGCGTTTGACCATGATTTCCTTGAGGGCAATGAGATTAATGTAAGACGTGCCTTTGATAAAGAGAAGATTGTTACTCTTGATGAGAAGGAATTTGAACTTACAACAGATAATCTTGTTATCTGCGATAAAAATAAGCCTGTGGCACTTGCAGGAATTATGGGCGGTCTTAATTCGGAAATCAGGGACAATACCAAAGAGGTTGTATTTGAAGCTGCCAAATTTGCAAGAGACAACATAAGAAAGAGTTCAAGAGCACTTGGTCAGTCTTCCGATTCATCACAGCGTTTCTCAAAAGGCGTTGATGAATATACAACAGTTATGGCAATGAAGAGAGTTCTTCACTTAATTGAAGAGCTTGGCGCAGGTAAGGTTTCATCTACTCATGTAGATGTAAATACCGGTAATTCCATTGCTCCGAGAAGTTTTACAACGAAAGTAAGCAAGGTAAATGCAGTTCTTGGTATTGAAGTTCCTTCTTCCGATATTGAAGACATCTTAAAGCGTCTTTATTTTAATCCGGAGATAAAGGGAGATGAACTTACAATTCAGATCCCCGCATATCGTGAAGATATGGAAGATTATCCCGACATTTCTGAGGAAGTCATCAGAATGTACGGTTATGACCATATTGTTCCAACCTTCCTTCCTTCGGCCAAGGTAACAATCGGAGGATGCGATCTTCGTCAGAAGACTGTACTTAAGATAAAAAAGAATCTTTGCGCAGCAGGATGTTATGAGGGCGTACATTATTCTTTCTTCAGTCCTTCCGATCTTGATTTCTTAAGACTTCCCCAGGATGATTACAGGAGAGAAGCAATCCGCATAATGAATCCAATAAATGAGGAACTCTCCATTATGAGAACAAGTCTTGCTCCTCAGATGATTCATGCAATGGGAAGAAACCAGAAGAGAGGAAATCTTGAAGGAAGAATTTTCGAAATCGGAAATGCTTTTATTCCAAAGAGCCTTCCGCTTACCGAATATCCTGAAGAAAGAGAAACTCTCTGTATAGGTGTATTCGGCAAAAATGAAAGCTTCTTTACATTAAAGGGGCTTGCAGAAAATGTTGCAGAGACATTAAATATTACCTTCGATTATAAAGAAGCTAAAATTCCGTTCCTCCATCCTTATCAGGCTGCAGAAATCTTTGTGGATGATGTTTGCGTTGGATATCTCGGTAAGGTAAGCTATGAACTTATGAACGAAGAAGATATGCGTTTTTCTTCATTTGTTCTTGAAATTAACCTTAGATGTCTTGAAACATATTACGGAAATACACCTGTATTTAAACCGCTTTCCAAATTTGCTTCGGAAAAGCGTGACCTTGCCCTTGTTATGAATAAGGACAGGACATGCGGTCAGGTTGAGAAATGTATTCTTGATGCATGCTCTTTTGCTACCTCGGCAACTCTCTTTGATGTATATGAGGGAAGCGGTGTTGCGGAAGATAAGAAGAGTATGGCATTTTCTGTTGAGTTTACACCGAGGGATGAGGAGCTTTCTTCAGAAAGTGTTGACGGATACGTAAAGAAGATTTTAAAAGCACTTAAGAAGGAATACGAAATCGAACTCAGAAATTAATGGGGGTAAGGTATGGACAAAAAAGTTGTATGGGAAAAAATGAATAAGAAGAGTCTTAGCGAATGTGATAAGCTCTGCGATGAATACAGGGATTTTCTTGATAACGGAAAGACAGAAAGGGAATGTGTCGACCGTATCGTGGAAATGGCTGAAAAAGAAGGTTACAAAGATCTGGGAGTTTTTGCTAAATCAAAGGCTAAGGCAAAGGCCGGAAGTAAGTTTTATTACACCTGGATGAATAAGGCGATTGTTCTTTTTCAGGTCGGCAAGAAGGATTTACAGGAAGGCATGAATATTCTTGGCGCTCATATTGATTCGCCCAGACTTGATGTAAAGCAGAATCCTTTGTATGAGGATAACGGAATAGCTTACCTTGATACACACTACTATGGCGGTATCAAGAAATATCAGTGGGTTACAATTCCTCTTGCACTTCACGGCGTGATTGTTAAGAAAAACGGAGAAACCGTTATTGTTAATGTCGGAGAAGAAGAGGACGACCCTGTATTTTTCATTTCGGATCTTCTTCCTCATCTTGCGCAGGAGCAGATTGAGAAGAAAGCCTCAAAGGTTATTGAAGGCGAAGCACTTGATATTGTTGTCGGAAATCGTCCGTTTGTAAGTGATGATGAGAATTGTAAAGATAAGGAAACGGTAAAAAAGAACGTCCTTGAAATTCTTAAATCTTACTATGAGATTGATGAAGATGACTTTATATCGGCCGAGATTGAAGTTGTACCTGCGGGAGGGGCAAGAGAGGCCGGCTTTGACAGATCCATGGTTCTTTCTTATGGTCAGGATGACAGAGTCTGTGCATTTACATCGCTTAAGGCAATGCTTGAGGTTAAGAATCCTGAGAGAACAAGCTGCTGCATTCTTGTTGATAAAGAAGAAATCGGCAGTGTAGGCGCAACAGGTATGAGAAGCCGTTTCTTTGAAAATGCTGTTGCCGAACTTATGGAAGTTCTCGGGGATTACAGCGACATTAAATTGAGAAGATGCCTTAGCTCTTCGGCGATGCTTTCTTCGGATGTGTCAAGCGCTTTCGATCCTTCCTATGCTTCAAGCTTTGAGAAGAAGAATGTTGCATATCTTGGAAGAGGTATGGTCTTTAACAAGTTTACAGGTTCAAGAGGAAAGAGCGGATCAAATGATGCCAATGCAGAATTCATTGCGCACATCAGATCGATTTTTGACAAGGAAAAGGTTTCTTTCCAGACAGCGGAACTTGGCAAGGTTGATCTTGGCGGCGGCGGAACGATAGCATATATTCTTGCTTTATACGGAATGAATGTTATTGACTGCGGCGTTGCTGTTATGTCTATGCATGCTCCTTATGAAGTCACGAGCAAAGCAGATATTTATGAAACAAAAAGAGGATATGTTGCATTCCTTAAGAATGCCGATATGTGAGTTTTATGGGTGAACTGTTAAAATCTGATTTTTATTTTGATCTTCCCGAGGAACTTATTGCGCAGGACCCGCTGGAAGACCGTGCATCTTCAAGACTTCTTGTGCTTGATAAGAAAACAGGTGAATATGAGCATCATAACTTCAGGGATGTGCTTTCTTTTTTCCATGAAGGCGATTGTCTTGTACTTAATAACACAAAAGTTATTCCGGCAAGACTTATGGGAACAAGGGAAGGCACCGGTGCTGCAATTGAGGTCCTTCTTCTTAAAAGAAGAGAAGGCAATGTGTGGGAAACTCTTGTAAAGCCCGGAAGAAAAGCAAAGCCCGGGACCAGAATAATATTCGGTGACGGTATTATGTGCGGTGAAGTCATTGATGTCGTGGATGAAGGAAACAGGCTTATTAAATTAGAGTTTGAGGGAATCTGGGAAGAGGTTCTTGACAGGCTCGGAGAGATGCCCCTTCCGCCGTATATTACGCACAAACTTAAGGATAAGAACAGATATCAGACTGTATATGCGAAGTATGAAGGAAGTGCCGCAGCTCCTACAGCAGGCCTTCATTTTACCAAAGAGCTTCTCGAAGAAATAGGTAATATGGGCGTAAATATTGCCTATGTTACTCTTCACGTCGGACTTGGAACCTTCAGACCTGTAAAGGAAGATAATATTCTCAATCATCATATGCATTCCGAGTATTACGTTGTTACGAAAGAAGCTGCCGACATGATTAATAATACCAAGAAAAACGGAGGGAAAGTAATCTGCGTCGGGACAACAAGCTGCCGTACTGTTGAAAGTGCTTCGGATGAGAACGGAATTGTTCATGAGGGATGTGACAATACTGAGATTTTTATTTATCCCGGATACAAATTCAAGGTGCTTGATGAACTTATTACGAATTTCCATTTGCCGGAAAGCACGCTTATCATGCTGGTTTCTGCTCTTGCGGGAAGAGAAAACGTCCTGAATGCCTATAATGAAGCTGTAAAGGAAAGATACAGATTTTTCAGCTTTGGAGATGCCATGTTTATTAAAGAATAAGCATTTCATGTTTATTGCTTTTAGCGTCCTTGGTATTGTATAATGAATATGTTCTATATGACTTATGGAGGGTTGCAATGGAAGACAGAAGAAAAAACAGAAGAATAGAAATGGAATCCAAGATTGTTATTAAACGTCTTGATAACGGTGGCCAGGGAACGGAAACAGCAATTGATATTGTTGATGTAAGTAAGACCGGTGTTGGATTTGTATGCGAAAAGATACTTACAATCGGAGCCGTTTATGAAGCATTTCTTCGTATCTGGACACAGGAAGTTATACATGCTTTTATCGAGATTGTCAGAATCGAGAAAAAGGGAAACACTTATGAATACGGCGGAATTTTCGTGGGAATGCCTGAACTTGATGCCCAGAGAATAGGTGTTTACGATACAATTCAGAATTATAATAACGAGAATTAAAATTGTGATTTTTGCCCTGCCTATTGGCAGGGCTTTTTTACTATATGTTGGAAGATTTATAATTTCTTATCAAGATATAGTTGCATTTATTCCCATATATTGTAAAATATAATGTGTATGCTTGGGAGTAGAATGTATGTATAAAATAGGCACTCACACATTTAACAGCGAAAGTGAATATAAAAGTGCCCTGAGAGATGAGAAAATCATCGAAGAAATCAGGGCCAAAACTGATTTCACAAACAGTGAGGAAGTAAAAAAGCTTTATGCTTCCATGCAAAACGGCAGTCTTTCTTTTGAGTCTGTTCTCGGAAGAGAATTTGATGACGAAATATATGAGCTTACGATGAAGCTTAAGGAAAAAGAAGCGTCATCCCCGGGTAAACGCGCCGGAAGAGAGGGTAAAAAGGCTTCTTCAAAAATAAAGAAAAGTTCGGACAGAAAATCGGAGTTTTCGAATGCGTATATTGATAAAAAGGCCAAGGAACTGATTGTAAAAAAAGACAAACGAAGAAAAGTATTTATGATTCTTTGTGCTGTTGTTGCTTTTCTTTGTCTTTCTTATTATGTTTTTTACTATTTTATGACGCTTAAGACAGAAAAAGTGTTCAGCGATATGGCAGAACTTAAGGAGGCGGATTCTTCCGCAATTCCCGAACAGAAGGTTGTAATTCATTACACCGATGAAGACGGAACACTTGAAGAAATGACTCTGACAGTCCTTGAAGAATATAAAACTTTATATAATAAGAATAAAAGTCTTATCGGATGGATAAAAATAGCCGATACAAATATAGATTACCCCGTAATGCAATGTGAGGATGCAGATTATTATCTTACTCATAATTTTTACCAGGAATATGATAAGAACGGGTGCATCTTCGCGGATCCTGAGTGCGATCTTGTGAGACGCTCCGATAATGTTATTTTATACGGTCATCATATGAAGAGCGGCAGAATGTTCGGATCGCTTGAAAAGTATGAGAGTAAGAAGTATTACGAGGAACATAAATTCATACAGTTTGATACGATTTATGAAAAAGGAATTTATCAGATCGCGTATGTATTCAGGTCAAAGATTTATAATGAAGACGATATAGTTTTTAAATATTATCAGTTTATAGATGTCGGATCGGGAATGGAATTTGATTCCAATATTGATGAGATGGAAGAGATGTCTTTCTATGATACCGGAGTTGATGTAAATTACGGAGATAAACTGCTTACACTTTCTACCTGTGATTATCAGGAGAAAAACGGGAGATTTGTTGTTGTTGCCAAGAAAATCGATTAAAAATGTACGATAGGCCTTGCCACAGGAGGACAGATGGGTACAACCGGAAAGAAAAAGAAAAAACTAAAAAGTTCTGCCAGAAAAACAATTGGTGTTATTACGCTGATTATGGCAATTATCATTGCGGCTATTCCTACACCTAAAAATGCAGCCGCAGGAAATTATGATAAAGAAACCGAGGGAGCGATTGTTCCGCCGGTTTATCCGTCTACGCTTGCTAATGAGGATATTTCAAATCTTACCCTTTCAACCGATACATATGATTCCATGACAATTTACAAGCTTTCTGACGGAACATATGTTATGACAAATGCTTATTATCTTAAGCTTACTACAGTTGACGGTGGTAATTTCGGTGTTATTACCAAATATAACCCGAATTTCTCTCCCCAGAACGGTACTCTTACAATCAATTCACAGGTTAAGATGTATTATCCTAACTGGACTTATGAAGAGTTAAATGCTTATTACGGAAGTTCTGCGGCTGCTGCTATTTCCCTTACGGAAGACGATGACAAGAAATATTTCAGCAGTGAATGGGCTCAGTACGAAGCGGATTATGATTCCTGGACATCAGCAAAATCAGCCTATGATGCGTATGTTCTCGAGCTTAAGGCCTGGGAAGATGCCGGATCGGATCCCGCAACTAAACCTGCACCTGTAGATAATCCCGGTTCAGCTCCCGCAAAGCCGCTTCATAAGCTTTCGGATCTTCTCGGTAATCAGGGACAAATGCTTGATGCATTTTGTAATTATTATGCAAATGATGAGTCTACTGCAGAACTTAAGAAGAAGAATCTTGCAAGCATTCATAATTCCGGATTTATTCTTAAAGCCGTAACAGATTCCACAGCTGCGATTGATATTACAGGTACGCCTTCTTCTAAGATTGTTTATATTCCTTATAATCCGTCCAATGAAGAACCTGACAATGTAGCTGCAGGTTTTTATACACCGGAAGTTAACGGAATTGTCGTAAAGTATGTCGGAAACAATGCTTTCGAAGGCGCTTCCAGACTTACCAATATAATTATTCCTTCTGAAATTGAGCAGATCGGAAATGATGCTTTTAAGGATTGTACCGGTCTTCAGTCTGTTTCTGCTTATGCCGGAACAATCGGTAACAGAGCTTTCTATAACTGCTCCTCACTTCAGAGCGTTACAATAGGTACGGGTGTTAAGCTTATCGGTACGGAATGTTTCTTTGGATGTAATACTCTTTCTACTATTGAGTTCCCGTCAACAATCAACACAATAGGTGCCGGAGCTTTTGCTTCATGTGAAAGTCTTTCTTCAATCGATATGTCCAAGATTACACAGGGACTTACGATTAAACAGTATGCTTTCTTTAACTGCAGATCCATTTCTTCTGTTTCCTTCGGAAACTTTACGAAGACAATCGGAGATGCTTCGTTTGCGCTTCTTACAACACCTACCGGAAGCTGGAATTTAGTTGAATTCCCAACTTCGGTAGAGAATCTCGGAGATTATGTTCTTTACGGAAGAACCAACATGAAAAAGGTTGTTATGCCGGCACAGTTCGGTGCTTCCGGTGAAGTTACCTTAGGAGACGGATTCTTTGGTAACTGTATCAATCTCGAGTGCGTTGAGTTCCCTGATAACGGCGGCGGTTCCTGCGGATATGCCTCTTTTAACCCCAAGGCTTTTTCGGATGTTAATACAGAAGATTTCTATATCAGAGGACCTGAGAAGAACAGTAACAGTAATACTGCCAGCCCGAGACTTTCTGCCTGGGCTGCAGCAATTCCTTATGTTTATAATGATAACCCCACAGGAAGCGGTAACGACCATTGGGAACTCGGAGACGGAACATATCGTTTTGATATAAATGATGAAGGTGTTCTTACATCATGTACACTTCTTCCGGGGGCTACTTTTGACGGAACAGTTAATATTCCTACCGAAATCGGTGACACAAAGGTTACAGGTGTTGCGGAAGGCTGTTTCGGCAGTATTGCCAAATCCGATTCAATTGCCAGCAGACTTAAGAAAATTGTATTCCCGGATAACGGTGATATTAAGTCTATTGCGGCCAATGCATTTAAGGATTACCCGGTTCTCGAAGAAGCTTATATAGGAAATACGATTGAAAATATCGGAGATTCTGCCTTCGAAGGCTGTAACAAAATGACCACGGTTGTATTCTCTTCACCTAAGAGCGGCTATGGCAATTTCTCAATCGGTACAAATGCTTTCTCAACCGGCGGAAGCAATCTTATCATGTACGGAGATATAGCGGAGGGTTATGCTCCTTTTGACTGGGCTATGGGACAGGATAATTACCTTAATCAGGCCGCCCAGAGAAGAGTATGTTATAAGTCGGGAAAACCCTCTTTCCCTAACCTTACCGTAATTCTTAATAATGATATAGATCCGGATTCGGGTGATTATAAGATTACCCTTGTTGATTATCCTCATTATGAGCAGCTTTCAGACAACATCAGGGAGAGATATGAGCTTTATTTAAGCGGTGCCTATACATCTTCCGATGAAATAGCGCTTACAGCAGAAGAATCTGAACAGCTTGAATGGACACTTAATATCAATATTCCCGAATGTATTGAATCCATTGATGTTAAGAAATATCTTGATTCAACCAATAATGCCAATAATGCTTCTTCCTATCTTGCATCGGGAGATTATTACAGAACATACAGAATGTATGGTTTGTTTAATGGCTATTATGGTACATATTCAGGAGATGATGATAAAAGAGAGTATCCCAAGGGCTCTTCGGAAGAGCTTGTGGACCGTGGTAATGACCGTGTTCTTTCAATTTCCATGAAGAGTGTTGAGGCACTTCCCGATAACTGTTTCTACAGCTGTGAGAATCTTCAGTCCGTCGTACTTGGCGAGAATATGAAGGAAATGGGAGAGAGCCCGTTTGCCGGATGTAACAAGCTTACAAGTATAGGTGGTAATGATTATTACACCTGTTCTAACGGAATTATTTATGAGAAGAACGATACAGGTGAGACTATTGTTGAATGTCTTTCTTCAAGAGGCGCACTTGTCGGTGATTCAACTGTTACTGCTTCAACCGATACTCCGATTAAAGATGTAACCATGATAAGAAACGGAGCTTTCCGTGATTGTACTTCTCTGTTTTCTGTTGATTTATCAAAAGCAGATGGGCTTAAGGTCATTCCCGAGGACTGCTTTAACGGTTGTTCAAATCTTATGATGGTAACACTTCCCGAGTCGGCTCATGAGATTAACAAGAATGCTTTTGCAGATACAAATAAATACATCAATGTTACTATTCCTTCAACTGAAGTAGACTTCTCGGATAGTGCATTTAATGAGAAATCATCGCCTGCTATTCTTAAATCATATGAGGGTTCGGCTGTTGAGAAGTATGCCAAGAGAAACGGACATCAGTTCCAGCCTCTCAGCAATAATTATGCTGTTTACTTCCTTGATTATGACGGTACTCAGCTTGATTTACAGTATGTAAAGGACGGCGGTGCAGCAAAAGCTCCGGAAGTACCGAAAAGAACAGGATTTATATTTGACTGCTGGTCGGTAGATTTTCTTGAGATTCATGCCAATACGATTGTTGTTGCAAAATATAAGATTGATCAGAGCGCTCTTGTCAGTGTAAGTGCCGCACCTACTCTTACAGCTGCTGCCCTTACAAGCGCAGCAAGTGCTACAAGCGCAGCCCTGACTCAGGCAGCTGCCAATAAGAATACACCGGCACCGACTTCTGCTCCAAAGACCAGTCCGGGGGCAAGTCCCGGAGCAAGCCCCGGAGCACAGCAGTCGGGTAATATGTATACACTTACTGTAATAAACGGCTCGGGAAGCGGTTCTTATGTAGAAGGTGCATCTGTAAATATTACAGCCAATTCACCGCAAAAGGGACAGGTATTTAAGAACTGGACATCAACATCAAATGATTTTAATATTGTAAGTTCGCTTAATACAGTTACAACAATAAAGATGCCGGGTCATGATGTAACAATCACCGCTAATTATGGAAAAGACGAGGGTTCAAGCAGCAGCGGAACCGGTGGCGGAGATTCAGATGATGACAATCCGAGCAAGAAAAAAGATGATCCCGGTGAACATGGTACAGGAGTAATTACAGGAACTACAGTAGAAATTACCAAACCCGGTATCTCCAACAAGGATGTAGCCAATGCTTATGTAACAGGCTCAACCGATAATTTCAGGGTTAAGATTTCTGATTCAGATGCTTCGAGAAAAGCGGTTGAGAATGCTCTTATCGGTAAATACGGCAGTCTTGATAATATTTCTTATTACGCAATGGATATCAGTCTGTATGATGAATCCGGAGTAAATAAGATTGATGATACTACCGGACTTACAATTACGATTACAATGCCTATTCCTGATGATTTGCAGAAATATGCAGGTAATAACAGAATTATGGCTGTTGTAGGTTCTGACACCTTTGAAGCACTCGAGGGTAGATTTACCACAATAAGCGGAGTTCCATGTATATCATTTACGGCAACGCACTTCTCACCTTATGCCATTTATGTTGACAGAAGCAGTCTTGGCGGTGGTGATACGGATTATAATCCAAAGACGGGTGACCTTATTCATCCCAAGTGGTTTATAGCCATTGGTCTTGCCTGCGCATCACTTATTCTTTTACTTAAGAAGGATAAGAAAAAGGTTAAAAGTGTAGCATAAAAGAGGAATCGTATGACTTCTAAAGTAAGAAAAATCACAGGGGCTGTACTTATTGTATTATCCCTTGTGGTAACACAGATTCCGGCACTTAAGGTTTCGGCAAATGATCCGAATTTTAAGATTAACGGAGATACTTTAGTTAAATACACCGGAAGCGGGGATATCGTTGAAATCCCCGCTTCTGTCAAAGTTATCGGAGACGAAGCCTTCGAGGGCAATGACAATATTAAAGAAATCAAAATCGGAGACGGGGTAAAGGAAATTCGTTATCACGCCTTCTTTGACTGCAATAATCTCGAGAAGGTTGAAATTGGTGACAAAACGGAGATAATCGGGAACGGTGCCTTCGGAGAATGCGACCTTTTATCTGAAGTTTCCGTAGGAAGTAAGCTTTCATCACTCGGCTACGGTGTATTTGCAGGCGATGGACTTTTATCTGCTGTATCTTTTTCGGGAGAAGATTTTGTTTGTACTGACGGTGTTATATACGACGCTAAAATGAAACACCTTTATGAAATGCTTCCGGGAAGTGATATTACCTTTTATGAAATGCCTGACTCTGTTGAAGACATTTCCATGTATTCTTTCTGGGGGTGTAACAATCTGAAATTTGTTACATTATCCCAGGGCCTTTCGGATATTCCCGATTATTCATTCAGTAATTGCCGAAGTTTATCAGCGATAAGTATTCCTTCATCTGTACGTAATATTTTTGCCAAAGCATTTGAAAACTGCAGTGCACTTTCGGGGGTGGAAATTCCTGATTCGGTGCGTTTTATTCATGATACTGCCTTTGATGGCTGCGGTAGCGTTAAAATTCTTGCAAACAGTTACAGTACTGCAGGAGAATATGCCGGAAAAAACAGTATTACTTTTATAACAAGAGCTGAATATGAAGAACTTCTTGCAGGTGTAGTATCAGGCAGTGATGAAGCGGTTCCCGAGGAAGGTACGGATTCTGAGGATTTATTATCTGATGGTTTATTAACGGGAGATTCATCTGATTCGAATAATGACAATACTGATAACTCGGATAATTCAGATATTTCAGATAGTACCGATAATTCAGACATTAATGGTTCGGAAGATTATGAAGCTGACAAAACTTCTTATGACGCGAAAGACTCCGATGATGAAGCTTGTGATGACTCACTTTTCGGCCAGACCACTGTTGTATCAGGGCAGGCCGTCCTTTTCATTGATAACACAACTCTTCCTGTCTTTGACGGAAGTATGGATACGCCTCTTATTTTTCAGGAGGTTCCTGAAGAAGAGTCTATCGCTGATTATAAGAAGAACAGACCGGAGGAAATGATTGGCTCATCAAATGAGAAGGGGCTTTATGTTCCGAAGTTTACAATAGCCGGTGATTCCGTTGCCAATCACGCATATTACGGGAATATGGATTTGTATGAGTACCTGATTCCCGATAATGTTACAAGAATAGGAGAATTCTCTTTTGCAAGATCGGGGCTTTCCTATATTGAAATTCCTGATACAGTAACAAGAATTGAGTACGGTGCATTTTATCATGCATCACTTCTTTCGGGAGTAATCATTCCTGAAAGCGTTACCTATATCGGAGACTCGGCATTTGAGAATACGCCATATCTTGATAATTTCAGGGCGGGAACGGAAGATTTTCTCATTGTTGGTGACGGAATTCTTCTGTGCGCAAAACCGGATTCCGGTAAAATTGAGATTCCGGAAGGAGTTAAAAGAATAGCTCCCGGATGCTTTAGGAATAAATCCGGAATTGTCAGCATTGTACTTCCTTCCTCAATTGAAGAAATCAGTGATGAAGCATTTATGGGATGTTCGACACTTTCGTCAATAACAGGCCTTAATAATGTTTCGGCTATCGGTGACAGAGCATTTTACGGTTGTCCTTTACAGTATGTAACGATTCCCGAAAGTATCGGAAGTATCGGCGTAATGGCATTTTCTGTTTCGGGAACAATAAGAGAGAAGCATGATTCTGTTGTTAAATTCTCCGGCGATATACTTCCGGTTACGACATATAATGAAGCTACAACCAAGTATTATAACAGGGAATACAGAGGACTTACTTTCCCTGATGCTGACTATGCAATAATAAATGAAAATGCAGTTATTGAAGGCTCGGTTCTTGATCCTGACAAAGCAGGATTTCGCGGAATTATTCTTAAAGAGACAAAGGATGTAAATGAGAATGGTGAAAACGGTTATATAATTTACCGCGTTACAATTCCGGGATTTTCGCAGGAGACATCAAGTCTTCCGGAGGATTTCTCTTATCTTAATAATACCTATAGTATTATCGGAACTGATAAAAATGCTTTCGAATATTATGGATCTCCGGAATGGGAAGGCGATGTTTCAAAGAATAAGAAGATAAACCTTTCTGTAATAAGCAGTATCTTTCCTGCAAATGAAGCTGCAACAGTTATGCTTCCCGGTAATGAAGAAACTTTATTTGTAACACTTGAAGACAGCAAAGAGGCAGAGGATATTATTGTTGAATGTTATGATAAGCTTTACAGCAAGGAGCATACCTTTAATATTCACGGTTTTGATCTTTCCTGCACTGATGATAATGATATTCAGATAAAAGAGTTTGGAACAAACAGACTTGAGATTACACTTCAGGTTCCTGATGATATGAAAGATGACCTGATATATGTTATGTGTCTGGATGATGACGGTCAGCTTGAAGCAGTTGATTGCGAGACGTTTGAGGTAGAAGGAATTCGAATGATTCGTTTCTACGTATCGCATTTTTCACCATACGCGTTTTGTTCTTATTCACAGGAGACGATTGATAAAATAAAAGGAAAACTTGATATTTCGCCTGATACAGGTGATAAATCCGTATCGCCTTTTATCTTTCCCTGCATAGCAGTTCTACTTCTCGGTATTATTTTATTATTGTGGCCGTCCAAGAAAAATTCAAATTAATGTATAAGTAAATAAGTAAGCTGTTGACACTGACGGTATAATTGTATACAATTATACCGTCTAATTTTTGTCGGAGGATAGAATAATGAATACAGATGATGCAAAATATTTTCAGAATCGTCCTGTTTCAATGAATGAGAAAAGTAATCTTCTCGAAATCGAAGAGCATATGTATATTCTTGATGATGTTGAGAAGCCTAATGTATTCAGGAATATGTTTCCTTATTCAGAAATACCGAAGATTCCTTTTAATGACAGAATTGTTCCGCATAATATGCCCAAGGACATCTGGATTACAGATACAACCTTCAGAGACGGACAGCAGTCGAGAGCTCCTTATACAACAGAGCAGATAGTTACCATTTATGATTATCTTCATAAACTCGGCGGTCCGAACGGCATGATTCGTGCAAGCGAATTTTTCTTATATAGTAAGAAAGACAGAGACGCTGTTTACAAATGTATGGAAAGGGGTTATAAATTCCCCGAAGTAACAAGCTGGATCAGAGCAAGTAAAGAAGATTTTAAGCTCGTAAAGGATATTGGCATGAAGGAAACCGGTATTCTTGTAAGCTGTTCTGATTATCATATTTTCCTTAAGCTTAAGATGAACAGAAGAGAGGCTATGGAGCATTATCTTTCTGTTATCAGAGACTGTCTTGAAGAAGGGATAAGTCCGAGATGTCATCTTGAAGACATTACAAGAGCCGATATTTACGGTTATGTTGTTCCCTTCTGTTTAGAGCTTATGAAGCTTATGGAGCAGTACAAGATTCCGATTAAGATTCGTGCCTGCGATACGATGGGTTATGGTGTAAATTACCCCGGCGCTGTCATTCCAAGAAGCGTTCAGGGAATTATCTATGCTATTCATACTCATGCCGGTGTTCCTCATGACCTTATTGAGTGGCACGGACATAATGATTTCTATAAAGCGGTTGTTAATTCTACAACAGCATGGCTTTACGGATGTGCCGGAATTAATACTTCACTCTTTGGTATCGGTGAGAGAACAGGTAATACACCTCTTGAAGCGATGGTATTTGAATATGCACAGCTTAAAGGTGATCTTAACGGTATGGATACAACCGTTATTACTGAACTTGCCGAATATTATGAGAAAGAAATCGGTTATAAGATTCCTTCAAGAACTCCGTTTGTCGGCAAAAATTTCAATGTAACAAGAGCCGGTATCCATGCAGACGGACTTCTTAAGAATGAAGAAATATACAACATTTTTGATACTGAGAAATTCCTTAACAGACCTGTTCTTTGTGCTGTAAGTAATACATCCGGACTTGCCGGAATTGCTCACTGGATTAATGCTTATTTTAAGCTTAAAGATGAAAAAGCACTTGATAAACATTCACCTCTTGTTGAGAAGATTAAAGAGTGGGTAGACAGTGAGTATGCGGGCGGACGTGTTACCGTTCTTACAGATGAAGAACTGATCAATATTATCCATATCAAGCAGGATGAACTTGGAATTAAAGTGATTTAATTTGGCTCTTCAGGGGTAATGGTGGGTTAAAAATCGCCACAACCCCAGTGTTTATATAGATCAAGCGGCATTCAACTTTCGGTTAGGAAGTGGAATGCGTATATCGGAGCATACAAGGTACACCATATCGAGCATATTTTGT
>JAZLHJ010000017.1:0-42114 GCA_045616785.1 Lachnospiraceae bacterium | reverse complement strand
CCCATTGTCCAATATTCCCCACTGCTGCCTCCCGTAGGAGTTTGGGCCGTGTCTCAGTCCCAATGTGGCCGTTCACCCTCTCAGGCCGGCTACTGATCGTCGCCTTGGTGGGCCGTTACCTCACCAACTAGCTAATCAGACGCGGGGCCATCTTATACCACCGGAGTTTTTCACACTGCATCATGCGATGCCGTGCGCTTATGCGGTATTAGCACCTATTTCTAAGTGTTATCCCCCGGTATAAGGCAGGTTCCCCACGCGTTACTCACCCGTCCGCCACTAAAACTTACATCTACTTGCGTTTCAATAAATTTCCGTTCGACTTGCATGTGTTAAGGACGCCGCGAGCGTTCATCCTGAGCCAGGATCGAACTCTCGAATTAAAGTTTTAAATCCTGTCATTTTGAAAACTGACAATTGTTATTACCATTACTGGTTTTTAGGTTTTTGTTCTCTCGAACTTCTCTGAAATTTTCTGCCCATGTCTTACAGAGATATAAGATATGGGTTAGGAA
Source organism: Lachnospiraceae bacterium (assembly GCA_045616785.1). Lineage (GTDB taxonomy): Bacteria > Bacillota > Clostridia > Lachnospirales > Lachnospiraceae > Merdinaster. Next base: position 41,599 of record JAZLHJ010000017.1, on the reverse strand, counting down.
TTTTCAGGGATGCATAGTTATTTATTTATCAAGGTTCCAGGTTTTTCGTGCTGCCCTTTCGAGCGGCAACGAACATATATTATCATTACGAAGTGACAGTGTCAACAACTTTCTTAGCATTTTTTTTAATTTTTTTTTGCACCACTATATGATGTGTCCCTTCTTCTTTTTTTGGGATATTTTGCATCATTTCACCAGGTAAAAGATAATCAACAGTATCAAAATATGAAGAGGATAAGATAAATAAAACAGATATTTATTTCCTTTTCCTCTTGTTCCGTTATACATATTTATAAAAATATAACCAAGATATGATGTAACCTCTGACCTATTCATAAAAAACAGAAATGTACAGGCAATAAAATAAGCAAGCATTGTATCTCCTCTTAACTTATACATAAGAAGAATCGCAAGTACACCTGCCCAGGAATAATCAAAATTCAGATATATCGAAATCAGAACCGTGACAGATACCGTAAGCAACACGTATCCTCTTTTAACGGTTTTCTCATATCCCACCCGATACAGATGAATGATCATAAATATTATTCCGAAAATTCCGGCTCCAAGAATAATAAAATTATCCTTTTCAATGCCTTTTGCAGGAAAACTCTTGTACATACAAACAGTTACTGTCATAAATGCCAGTGCATATGCAAAAGTCACAACAAAAATATGCATTTTATTACATATCTTTTTGGTCTCTGTATAAGATATAATTTTTAACATAAGAACAGAAACGGCAAAGGTAAACAGAACATTCTGGTAATGGATATTGAAGACAGTGCCTGAAGCCATTAGATCAAACAACACTTCGGAAATTACTGCAAATATCAGAAGAGAAAGTATGTATTTCCACACATTTCTTGTATGAAGAAAGCCTTCTACAATCAGAAATGCAAATATCGGAAAAGAGAGCCTGCCGATAAGTCTCGTTACGGCATACAACTCTGTTCCGGGTGTACAAAACACACTTCCGAAATGATCTATTATCATTAATATAATTGCAATTACTTTCAGTGCATTTCCGGATAATCCGGAAACTCTTTCTCTCGTATCCGACATATTTTCCCTCAAGAAAGGTAATAAATCATACAATAATGAAATACAAGTTAATAAAAAAAGCAGAAGAAAATCTTCTGCTTAATCATTCGGTAGCTGAAACGGAGAAAGAGGGATTTGAACCCTCGCGCCGGTTACCCGACCTACACCCTTAGCAGGGGCGCCTCTTCAGCCTCTTGAGTATTTCTCCACAGTCTGAAAATCATCCACTACCAATTCGTCATATCAATGACGCAAAAATTATTATACTTATGATATTCCTGTTTGTCAAACAAATTTTACAGATGGATTTTCCATCCTTACAAAATATATGTACAGGAAGGAGGTGAAAGTATGAAATATAAGTCTTATCCTCCATATCTTAGTACAATTGGAACCAGAATTCGTATGCGGCGTAAGGAAGTCGGTCTTACACAGGCAGAACTTGCCCTTAAAATCGATATTACCTATCAGACGCTCAGCAAAATCGAAACAGGCCAGAGTGACTGCAGTATTTCAACAATAATGAATATTTGTACTGCACTGAATATGCCGCCGGATGAAATGTTCGAGCAAATCAGTAAGATACCGGGACTTAAGCCGGATTTTGGTTCGTACGGAAGAATGCTTACTTTTGACGAAAGAAAATTCCTTGATATTCTGACAAGGAAATACGTCAAGTGGAATGACAGTCTTCACAAAATCTGACACAAAGGGCACGCGGGGTGCTTTGTTATCAGGGCGCCCCAACTGCTTTCTGTTCCGGATGTTTTGTATACAAAATTTTGAGAATAATCGGTGTCGTAATTGAACTTACAATAATAAGAAGAATAACCGAAGTAAAGAAAACCGGTGACATCAGTCCTACAGAAAGACCCTTTTGCGACACAATAAGCGCCACTTCACCCCTCGTCATCATTCCTACACCAATCTTTAACGAATCGCTTCTGCTGAATCTGCATACTCTTGCAATAAATCCGCAACCGATTATTTTCGTCACAAGTCCAACAATTACGAAAAATATCGAGAAGATAAGGATGGACATATCAAGTTCACCTATTTCTGTTTTCAGTCCTATAGAGGCAAAAAAAACCGGCCCGAACAGCATATAGGAATTGATATCCATCTTCTCGGCAATGTACTTTGAATCCTTAATGCTGCACAGAATAATACCGGCAACAAATGCACCTGTTATATCGGCAATTCCAAAAAACTTTTCGGCAATAAATGCCATTCCGAAACACAGTGCAAGACCGGCAATCGGAATTCTTCTTGTATGCGGATATCTCTGATCTACTTTTTTAAATGCCCAGTAGCATATCATTCCTACTCCGATGGCAAATACAAAGAAAAGAACCGCCTGGATGGATATTTTTACAGGATTTACTTCGGGATCCTTAAAGGCAATGACAAACGTAAGAACAATAATTCCTATTACATCATCAATTATGGCAGCCGACATAAGTGTTGTTCCGACTCTTCCTGTCAGATAACCGAGTTCACGAAGAGTCTGCGCCGTTATACTTACGGACGTAGCAGTCAGTATACATCCAATAAACACGGCTTTTAAGAACTCTTCACTTCCGAGTGCATGAAATCCATACATGCACGAGTACAAGACAGTTCCTCCGATAAGCGGAATAAGTACGCCAAAGCAGGCTATCAGAAAAGCCTTTAAGCCTGTTCTTTTCATCTCTTTTAAGTCCGTCTGAAGACCTGCCGAGAACATAAGAAGAACGACACCTATCTCGGCCATCTGATTAAGAAAATCCGACTGTTCGACAATGCCAAGTACTGAAGGTCCTATAAGAAGACCTGCTATGATTTCGCCTGCCACCTGCGGAATTTTACACTTCCTTGCAATAAGTCCGAAGAACTTGGCCACAATAACTATAATTGCAAGATCCTTAAAAATATAATATGTTTCCATTTCCAATCCTTTATTTACGATAATAATTTATAAGAAAAAACAATAAATCAGATCGCATATTGCTTCTTCGTCTTTAACTCCCATAAGCTCGCGCGCTGAATGCATTGCGAGAATAGGTACTCCGATATCAACTGTTTTCATCGGAAGATATGCTGAAGTAATTGTTCCGAGAGTACTTCCTCCCGGAATATCCGAACGGTTAACAAACTTCTGATATGCTATGCCGTTTTTGCTGCAAAGCTGCTCGATAATGGCAACTGCTTCGGTGTCCGTGGCATATTTCTGCGAATAGCTGAGTTTAAGTGCAACACCTTCTCCACATTTAACTTTAAGAACGGGGTCACTCTTTGAACCGTAATTCGGATGATATGCATGTGCAACGTCGGCAGAGAGCATCATACTTTCCAATATACTGTCATTAAGGCGTTTTATGTTTAGTGACAGTCCGTAATAAATTTTCTCAAGAAGAATATTCATTATAAGAGAGTCTGCGCCCTGTTTTGTCCTGCTTCCTATTTCTTCATTATCAAAAAGTGCAATAAGATTTGTTCTGCTATTTTTCTCTGACGCATTTTTTGATGAAGCTATAGCCTTAAGGCATGCATAACAGCTTGTCAGATTATCAAGTCTCGGACTGCTGAAAAGCTCATTCTCAAGACCTATAACAGACCCTTCTTCCGCATTGTACACTACTATGTCGAAATCAAGAATGTCTTTCGGGTCAACCTTACACTCTTTTGCCAGAAGGTTTATGAAAAACGAGTCTTTCGAAAGAGTGTCATCTATCAGTCCGATTATAGGAAGCATTTCGTTTTGCTGATTAATGGATGTTCCTCTGTTTACATCACGGTTCATGTGTATTGCAAGATTCGGAATTGTAAGAAGGGACTTTTTTACATCAACAAAATGGCACATGGGATGATAAATATCATCGCTTTTTGTCATGACCTTTCCGGCTATGGAAAGCGGTCTGTCGAGCCAGGTATTAAATATTGCTCCGCCGTAAACTTCTGTATTCAGCTTCAGATAACCGTTATCACTAATCTCCGGACGCGGCTTAACATGAAGACAAGGATAATCTGTATGACCGCAGGCAATGTGAAAAGAACTGCCCTCTTTAAAGTTTTCTCCAATTGTAAAAGCAAAAAGAGTTGTGTCATAAGATACTGTATAATATGACTTTCCCTTCTCAAGTTCCCATTCCGATGAGAAATCGAGACGCTCAAATCCTTCATTTTCGAGCAAAGAAGCGGATTCGATAATAACATGGTAAGGAGAAGTAGCTCTACCGATATAGCTCTTAAGGTCTTTTATTACTGTACTTTTTTCTTTCATGCGTGCCTTCTTTCTACTAAATTCTTCTTATGTTATAATACTAATAATTAAATACTTGCGAGGTTTTCTATGAAGAAAAGAAAAGGAACAAAAGGATTGATATTCCTTATATCCATCGTTGTTCTAATAATCGGATTTCTGCTCGGTACAGTAATCTATGCTCTGGCAAGACAAAATAAAGGGCGGGAATTCCTTAAGGACTGCGGAAGAGTATTTACAGGAAATTCCGATGTATACGCAGAAACAGACAATACTATATATCATATAAAGACGGATAACAACAGTAAAATCGCAAAGATTCTTACAACAGCAATTGTAATTTTTAAGGATGGCGATAATACTGAAACCGGAAGAAAGATTGAATTTCATTCCAAAGATTATTCGGATGTCATCCGTGTTATGACAATTTATGAACTCTCAGACGGTAAAATCCGTGTTACAACCGAAAGTCCGGAAGATACGTCAACAATCGATATTACAAATATCAGATTCAATTCTGTATATGAGAGAGTAAATACAGAAAATCTTGATGTACCCGGTAAAGTTGATAATGAAGAATTTACACACTTTCCGTTCTGATATGTTCCCATAATAAACCGAGTAGGCATTATTGCCTACTCGGTTTTTTCTTATCTATTTGCTGTCTATTCGGAAGAACCAAATACATGTCTGTAATAATCAACCGTCGGAACACTCTTCATGTAACTGATTTTATTGGCGACAATCGACTTAATAATTTTCACGTAATCTTCCGGAATTTCAACTTCATCACTTACAGGAGTAAAGGTTCCTGTTGATGCTATGTAAGTACCGAGATCGGTTTTCCAGTCATAAGAAAGATTGAAAATAAGAGGCATTGCATCAGACAGAATATCTCTTCCTACAAGAAGTCTCGAATCAAATTCGATTCCGAACAGATTATACAGTGTAGGAAGAATATCACAGCTGAAGGTAGGCTCTTCTACAACTATCGGGTCCATATCTTCAAGACATCCTGACCAGATAATAAGTCTGTTATGATCTCTGGTGAGATAATCATGAACTTCATAACCGTAAAGCTCATTCAGATAAGGCATATCCCATCCTGTCGAATCAGTATCAAGTCCATACGGAAAATGATCTGCAGAAATACATATTACCGTATCGTCGGCAATTCCTTTTTTCTCGAGCTGTCCTATCAGATATTCAAGAGCGGCATCAAGTTCAATCTGACATGCCAGATAACCCTTAACAGGTTCGGAATATGGAAGATTCTCAACCATATCCCAATGCTTTCTTGCCATTGCATTTGAATCATGAGTATAAAGACTGTGTCCTGATACAGACATGTAATATATATTAAAAGGCTGTCTGTCAATGTATGATGGAACAGTACACTGCATCATTTCAAGGTCACTTTCGGGCCAGCATTTGGAAAGATACGGCTCCATTCCGTTTCCTTTTCCGGTAAATCCGTCAGAGTAACCAAGACAGATATGTGTCTTATCTCTGCTGTAATAAGTATAGTCATTATTATGATATGCTTTTCCGTAGTATCCGAGCATATCAAACTGCGTTCCAAGAGTATAGTAGTTATAAGTATCTACCATATTCTTCATCGATTTTCCGCCGGCTGTCGGAAGCATTCCGAAAATATTGGAATATTCTCCGCCGGTAGTTCCTGCACTTGCAGGCTGATAGTAATCAAGAATCTGAATTCCCTGAGTCGCCATCCTGTACAGTGTGGGAGTTCGTTCGGGATCAATGGCTTCCGCAGTAAATGCTTCCGCAGAAATCATTATCATATTTTTTCCCTCAAAAAGACCTGTGTATTCATTCTTGGATGAAGCCGAAAGTGAAGCAACATAATTATCAAGCTTGGCAACATCCTTTGAGGCATTTTCAGAAAGAAGAGCAAAATCGATATCAAGCTCATTCTTCCCATACACAATAGGTGTAGGTTCCGGAGCCTGTGTAACCTCTGCCACGATGTCAGTATCTGTTACATCATCTGCAGGTGGAACAGGAGTAGGCTCCGGAGTTGGTTTATTGTATTCAAATGTTGTTGCGGTCATATCAAAGTCCGCATCATCACCAACAAACAGATTCTTTACTTCAAGTCTTGTAGCTGTTGCAATTCCGAAATCCGAAACAGCTGCCGAATAGTTATATTCTTCAGAATAAGCTGCCTTATGTACAGTGCTGTCATTTATAACAAGAACTGCAATAAGATAAGTAAATGTTCCAAAGCCCAAAAGAATAAATCTTGTCGACCATCTCATCTGCTTTGCTTCATCATACTTTGCAAAAACAACATATATAATTACAGGAAGAAGGAACAAAAACAGATGGAAAAGACCGCTTGCGCAGAAAATCAGTTTGAAAATATCGGAAGAAAATCCGCCTACGGCATCACCTGCTCCGCCAAGTACAGTCTTTAAATCATAGAAAACACCGAATTCGCAATTGATGTAATATGCAATCGGATATGGAAGAAAACATAAGAAGGATAGAATCCTTCTTATGTTTCTGTTAATCTTGCTATTCTTAAAAAATGATGTAAGTATAGTAAACAAAAGTCCGTAGCTGATTGAAAATAGCAGCATATAGAGAGTAGTTCTGCTAAAGAAATGCCCTCCTGTGGACAATGCAAACGCAACTTCCAAAAAGAAAAAGTAAAATACAAAATACAGTGCAGCCATTTTTTACTCGTCTTCTTCCTTCTCTTCAGGGAAAATCACATTTTCTTCAAACTCTTCTTCCGGTAAATTTGCTATGGCATCATCAAGATTATCATATTCTCTTTCACCATCACTGATTTTCTCTCTAACTTTAGCAATTTTCGCAATCTTTACACCCTCTTCAAGTCTCATAAACCTTACTCCGGATGTAATTCTTCCGAGCGTTTTGTCTGCTTCAACTTTAATCTGAATTACAGTACCCTTATCGGTAATCATCATTATCTCGTGATCGTCGTTTACTGCCTTTACGCCTACAACATCACCTGTCTTCTCGGTAATCTTGTAGCACTTAAGTCCTTTTCCGCCACGCTTCTGTACTCTGAATTCAGTCATATATGTTCTCTTGCCCATACCGAGTTCGGATACAACAAGAAGTGAATCACCCTGTGTATCAATCTGCATTCCGACAATTTCATCATTATCATACAGATCCATACCGATAACACCCATTGAAGAACGGCTTGTCGCACGTACATCAGTCTCCTTAAATCTGATACACATACCGAATTTGGTAACAAGGAAAATATCATTATTCCTGTCTGTTGTCTTTACCTCGATAAGCTCATCGTCATCACGAAGATTGATTGCGTTAAGGCCTTTCTTTCTGACATTACAGAATTCCATTACGGAAGTCTTCTTAACAATACCCTTCTTGGTTACAAAGAAGAGATTCTTGCCTTCATCATATCCGGCAAAAGGAATCATGGCACTTATCTTCTCACCGGGCTGAAGCTGGAGAAGATTTACAATCGCTATTCCTCTTGCAGTTCTGCTTGCTTCCGGAATCTCATAACCCTTAATTCTGTATACTCGTCCGAAATTAGTGAAGAACATAAGGTATCCGTGAGTTGTAGTCATAAGGAGATCTTCTATATAATCGTCCTCAATCGTATTCATTCCCTTGATTCCTTTTCCTCCACGGTTCTGAACTCTGAAGTTATCTACTGTCATTCTCTTAATATAACCTATGTTGGTAAGAGCAATAACTGTATTCTCATTGGGAATCATGTCCTCAATATCAATATCATCTTCATCAAAACCAATGCGGCTTCTTCTGTCATCGCCGAACTTATCGGCAATTTCACTGATTTCGGTCTTAATTACTCCAAGAAGAAGCTTCTCATCTCCAAGAATTGCTTTAAGTTCTCCTATTCTCTTAATAAGTTCTTCATGCTCATTCTGAAGTTTCTCTCTTTCGAGACCTGTCAGAGCACGAAGTCTCATATCAACAATCGCCTGTGCCTGAACATCATCAAGACCGAAGCGATTAATCAGGTTTTCTTTTGCTTCCTGTGTATTTGCACTTCCTCTGATAATTGCAATAACTTCATCAATAGCATCAAGAGCAATAAGCAGACCCTGTAAAATATGATCACGCTCTTCTGCTTTGTTAAGTTCATATTTTGTTCTTCTTGTAACAACATCTTCCTGATGCTTAAGGTAATGACCAAGCATATCAAGAAGATTCATAACCTTCGGCTCATTGTTAACAAGAGCAAGCATAATTACACCGAATGAATCCTGTAACTGTGTATGCTTATAGAGAAGATTAAGAATTACATTTGCATTAACATCTTTTCTGAGCTCAATTACAATTCTCATTCCTTCACGGCTACTCTCATCGCGAAGGTCTGTAATACCGTCAATTTTCTTAAGCTTAACGAGTTCAGCAATCTTCTGAATAAGATTTGCCTTGTTAACCATATAAGGAAGCTCGGTAACAATAATCCTGTTCTTACCGTTAGGCATTGCCTCAATATCTGTTACGGCACGAACTCTGACCTTACCTCTTCCTGTTCTGTAGGCTTCTTCACTTCCTCTTGTTCCGAGAATGATACCACCTGTAGGAAAATCAGGTGCTTTTACAATCGGAAGAAGCTCTTCGATATCTGTCTCTCTGTCTTCAAGAATCCTGTTATCAATAATCTTATTAACAGCAGCAATGATTTCCCTCATATTATGAGGAGGAATATTTGTTGCCATACCTACTGCAATTCCGCTTGTTCCGTTTACAAGAAGATTAGGATAACGGCTGGGAAGAACAAGAGGTTCTTTTTCCGTATCATCAAAGTTTGGAACAAAATCTACCGTATCCTTATTGATATCGGCCAGAAGTTCCATGGAAATTTTTGATAATCTGGCTTCCGTATATCGCATGGCAGCAGCGCCGTCACCGTCAACAGAACCAAAATTTCCGTGTCCGTCTACAAGAGGATAACGCGTACTCCACTCCTGAGCCATATTTACAAGGGCTCCGTAGATTGAACTGTCACCGTGAGGATGATATTTACCCATTGTATCACCGACAATACGTGCACATTTTCTGTGAGGCTTGTCGGGACCGTTATTAAGTTCAATCATCGAGAAAAGAACACGTCTTTGTACAGGCTTAAGACCATCTCTTACATCAGGTAATGCACGTGCAGCAATTACGCTCATTGCATAATCGATGTAAGAATCTTCCATTTTTTTCTTAAGATCTACTTCTTCGATTTTGTCAAAGATCTGATCATCCATTTTATATTTCCCCTACTTACTTAAATATCAAGATTCTTTACAAACTTAGCGTTTTCTTCAATGAAAAGTCTTCTTGGCTCGACCTTATCTCCCATGAGGGTATTAAAGGTAATATCTATTTCTGCCTCATCATCCTCTTCCATATTTACACGAAGAAGAATTCTCTTTTCGGGATCCATTGTCGTTTCCCAAAGCTGTTCGGCATCCATTTCACCAAGACCTTTATAACGTTGAATCTTATTATTCTGATCTCTTCCGACCTCTTTTAAAATACTGTCAAGCTCTTCATCAGAATATGCATACCAAACCTGTTTATTCTTTTCGAGTTTGTATAAAGGCGGTTTTGCAAGATATACATGACCCTGCTTAATAAGTTCAGGCATAAATCTGTAGATGAAAGTAAGCATAAGTGTTGCAATATGAGCTCCGTCTACATCGGCATCGGTCATGATAATGATTTTGTCATATCTCAATTTTGAAATATCAAAATCATCATGAATAGCTGTTCCGAATGCCGTAATCATTGATTTAATTTCTGCATTGTCATATATTTTGTCGAGTCTTGCTTTCTCAACATTAAGAATTTTACCTCGAAGCGGAAGAATTGCCTGGGTAGCTCTGTTTCTTGCTGTTTTAGCAGAACCACCTGCGGAATCTCCCTCAACTATGTAAATTTCGCAGTTTTTAGGATCTTTATCAGAACAGTCAGCAAGCTTTCCGGGAAGTGCCATTCCTTCAAGAGCGGTTTTTCTTCTTGTCATGTCTCTTGCTTTTCTTGCTGCTTCTCTTGCCCTTTGTGCAAGAATTGATTTATCAAGTATTGTTCTTGCAACAGAAGGATTCTGCTCAAGGAAATATGTAAGCTGTTCACTTACAACACTGTCTACTGCTCCTCTTGCTTCTGAATTACCGAGTTTTTGTTTGGTCTGTCCTTCAAACTGGGGATCTTCTATTTTGACAGAAATAATTGCCGTAAGTCCTTCTCTAATATCTTCTCCTGAAAGATTAGGCTCACTGTCCTTAAGAAGCTTCATATTTCTGGCATAATCATTAAAGGTTTTTGTTATTGCTTTTCTAAAACCTTCAAGATGAGTTCCGCCTTCGGGAGTATTAATATTATTAACAAATGAATAAACACTCTCGTTATATGTATCATTGTGCTGGAGTGCTACTTCTACAAGAACATTATTCTTTTTTCCTTCAAAATACATAATGTTCTCATATAAAGGAGTCTTGCTCTTATTAAGATATTCAACAAACTCCTTAATTCCGCCTTCGTAGTGGAAGGTTCTCTCCTGTTCCTTATCGGGACGCGTATCACAAAGATTAATCTTAAGTCCTTTTGTAAGGAAAGCTGTTTCACGAAGTCTTGTCTTAAGAATATCAAATTCATAAACGGTTTCTTCGAATATTGTTCCGTCAGGCTTAAAGGTTACCTTTGTTCCCGTCTTTCCTTCTTCGCAGGTTCCTATTTCTTTGAGAGAATAGCAAACCTTTCCTCTTTCGTATCTTTGCTTATATACTTTTCCTTCACTGCAAATTTCTACTTCAAGCCAGTCCGAAAGAGCATTAACTACACTCGCACCTACTCCGTGAAGACCACCGGATACTTTATATCCTCCGCCTCCGAACTTACCGCCTGCATGAAGAATGGTAAATACTACTTCTACAGCAGGAATTCCTGCCTTTGAATTAATTCCTATCGGAATTCCTCTTCCGTTATCAATAACGGTAATCGAATCATCGGGATTAATATAAACGGTTATCTCACTGCAATATCCTGCAAGTGCTTCATCAACGGAATTATCAACTATTTCGTATACGAGATGATGAAGACCACGAATTGACGTAGTTCCAATATACATACCGGGTCTTTTTCTTACTGCTTCAAGACCTTCAAGTATCTGTATTTGGTCTGCACCATATTCTTCACTCATATAAAACCTCCTAAAATTTACAAGTTACTCGGATATTGTTCCGTTTGTAACTTTAAATACCTTGTTTATCGTAAATCTGTTTTTTACAAAATCATCAAGACCTGTACAGGTAATTATTGTCTGTATATTGCTGATGAAACTCAAAAGAGTATTCTGCCTTGCAGAGTCAAGTTCAGACAATACATCATCAAGAAGAAGTACAGGAGTATCACCGGTAATCTTCTTAACAAGATCAATTTCCGAAAGTTTAAGGGAAAGAGCAGCAGTTCTCTGCTGACCCTGAGAACCGAATTTTCTCAAATCAATTCCGTTTGAAATAAAAGAAAAATCATCTCTGTGAGGACCTATACTTGTCTGCTTAAGTCTTATATCAATATCCTGATGATTCCTAAGTTTATTCTCATAATCTTCAAGATTTACATCAGGCTCATATACTATTTCGAGATTTTCAAGTCCGCCCGATAAATGCTTATGAATTCCCTTTAATACTTCATTAAGCTGGTTTATGAAAATCTTTCTTCTCTCTATTATCTTGCTTCCGTAAGATAATAACTGCGAATCCCATATTGATAATGTATCTCTCAGACCGGGATTATTATATAAATCTTTTAAAAGAACATTTCTTTGATTAACTATCTGATTATAATGATTTAGATTATATAAATAAAAAGAATCCAGCTGACAAAGTTCCATATCAATAAAACGTCTTCTTTCTGAAGGACCGTTTTTAATGATGGATAAATCCTCTGGAGAGAAAAAAACAACATTTAATATTCCAAGTAAATCCGCAGCTTTTTTTATTCTGCTTCCGTCAATAGCTATTCCTTTTGTTTTACTTGAACGAAGATGCATATCAATTCTCTCGGTACATCCGTTTTTCTCGAGAATTGTTCTTATATGCGCTTCTTCATTTCCAAATTTGATTATTTCTTTATCTCTGCTGCCTTTATGGGATTTTGTTGTAGCACACATAAATATTGCTTCAAGGATATTTGTTTTTCCCTGAGCATTATTTCCAAAAAGAATATTGGTTCCCGCATCAAATTCAATTGCCAGATTATCGTAATTACGGTAATTTTTTAATTCAAGCGACTTGATTATCATTAATATATCCTTAGATAACCTTTACTGTCTTGCCTTTATATGTAAAGTTATCACCTTTATAAAGCTTTTTTCCTCTTTGAACCTCAGTAACACCGTTAACTTTTACATTTCCGTCCTGAATTTCAAACTTTGCTTCAACGCCGGTATCTACAAGACCTGCAAGTTTAACAGCCTGACCAAGCTTTATAAATTCATCTTTTATTTTTATCTCATCCATCTTACTGAACCGTATTGAAATTAACAGGAAGTACCAGGTAAATATAAGAACCCTTAGAATCTTTAATAAAGCAGGGTGCTTTTGAATTTACAAGATACATGTCAACAGTTTCATCATCAATAACTTTAAGAGCATCTATCATAAAATTTGGATTGAAACCTATAAGTATATCTTTTCCTGTTTTACTTATATCAATTGTCTCTTTCATGCTACCGATAATTGAATTAATACGAAGTTCAATCATTGTATCTTTGATATCAATGATAATAGGTTTCTTATCACCTTCTTTTACAAGAAGAGTAGCTCTGTCTATACAATCAAGAAAATCTTTCTTTCTGATGCTTACCTTTGTCTCATAATCATTGCTGAGCATCTGATCAATCTTAAGATAATCACCTTCAATAAGTCTGGATAATACAATTGTCTTTTCAAATTCAAAAACTATATGTTTGTCCGTAAAGAAAATAGATACATCCTTATCCATTTCTCCGGGAATGATTTTGCTTATTTCATTTAATGTTTTTCCGGGAACTATTACTTTTCTGGGAACATAATTATTCTTAAGCTCAATATTTCTTATTGCTACTCTGTGTCCGTCAAGAGCAACAACCTTAAGATTATTATCCCTTATCTCGAAAAGTTCTCCGTTTAATGTCTTATTACTTTCGCTGTTTCCGATACAGAAGATTGTCTGTCTTATGACTTCTTTAAGAGAAAACTGTGAAAGAACAATTGATTCGTTTCTCTCAATTCTCGGAAGATATGAGAAATCATCTCCTGTTTTGCCAATAATGTTAAAATTAGCCTTTTCACATGTAATTGTAGTCTTACATGAGGATTCTGTTTCAACTGTTACATCACTTTCAGGAAGCTTTCTTACGATATCCAGAAGAAGTTTTGCATCAAGAGCAATTATTCCCTTTTCAACAATTTTTCCATCAATAACAGTTTCAATTCCAAGTTCCATGTCATTGGCAGTTAATGTAATCTGTCCTTTTGTAGTATCTATAAGAATACATTCAAGAATAGACATCGTTGTCTTTGACGGAACTGCTTTTGAAACAGTCTGAACACCATATAAAAGATTTGAACGAGAACAAACAAACTTCATTTCTTACTCCCTTCTCTCCCGTGACGCGCTATATATTATTTTAATTTTTAATATTAATAATAATAAGGGGTGTGGATAATGTACATAACCTTATTAATTATACTAAAAATCTAATAAAATTACTATTGAAAAGTTGTTGGTAACATTAACAATAAGCGTTGATAATTTGGTATTTATCAACTTTATTCACTGATATACACAATATACTTATTTTAAATAGGATTTAGTTTTTTCCTGATTGTTTCTATTTTTGTGTATATCTCATTATCTCCGGTATTAAGATAGCTCTCTATTTTATCGATAGCATTAAGAACTGTTGAATGATCTCTTCCACCGAATATCTGTCCTATTTTCTTAAGAGATACTTCAGTCATTTCCCTGCTGAGATACATTGCTATATGTCTTGGAAGAACAAGTTCCTGGTTTCTTTTCTTGGAAATAATATCTTCCGATGTTATTGAGAAATGCTCGGCAACAACTTCAATTATATAATTTGGAGTTATTTCTTTAGTGCCTTTCTGACCGATAATATCTTCAAGAGCGTTTTTGGCAAGTTCCAAAGTTATTTCTTCTTTTTTGATTTTGGAATATGCATTAACCTTCTTAAGTGAGCCTTCAAGTTCTCTTATATTTGAAGTAACATTTTCTGCAATGTAATATATTACATCATCACTGATATTTATATAGAATAATTCAGCTTTTTTCCTTAATATAGCTACTCGTGTTTCATATTCGGGTGCACCGATATCTGTTATAAGTCCTGAAATGAATCTTGATCTGAATCTTTCATCAAGTTTTTCAAGATCCTTTGGAGGTTTATCGGAACTTATTACTATCTGCTTTCCTGCTTCATGAAGAACATTAAATGTATGGAAGAATTCTTCCTGAGTGCTGTCTTTTCCTATAATGTATTGAATATCATCAATGAGAAGAACATCTACATTTCTGTATTTGTCACGAAGCTTTGTCATTTCATTGGCACTACCTGATCTGATTGATTCAATTACTTCGTTCATATACTGCTCTGAAGTAACATATATTACCTTTTTATCAGGATATGATTCAACAATATAATTACCTATTGAATGCATAAGATGAGTTTTTCCAAGTCCGGGTCCACCGTAAAGATAAAGAGGATTATATGCCTGACCCGGACTTTCTGCTACGGCAAGTGCTGCCGAATGGGCAAATTTATTATTTTTGCCTACTACAAAAGATTCAAAATTATATTTTGAATTTAAGTTGGCATTTTTTATTTTGAGGTTATAAACATTATTATCGGAATAATCTGAAAAACTCTCTTCACTATCCTGAATCTCATTTTCAAGTACGAATTTTACATCGTATTCCTTATCCATAAATTCAGAAATAATAATTTTGAAGAAAGTATTGTATTTTGATTTGATGTAATCAAATGCATTGGCATTATCAGAAGGAATAATAATGGTAACTACATTATTTTCTTCCTTATAATATTTCAAAGGAGCAATCCAGGTTTGATATGATATCTGTTTAAGCTGGTATTCTTCCTTTACTTTTTCCTTTATTTTATTCCAATTTTCTTTTATTTCATCCATTTTTATGCCTTCCTCTATGGATATGCGATACCTCATTCCATATTAAACGAAATAAAATAAAAGTGCAATCACAAGTAATTATCCACATATTGTGTATTTTGTTATGATTTTGTAATTTTATCAACATAATTATCAACATGTTAGTAAATTTATGTTGATAAGTTTCTTTAAAAAACCGCAAAAATAAAGGATTTGTGCCTTGACACAAGATATGTTTTCTAATAAAATCTTGTTTGGTATTTTCCAATACATGCATATTATCTTTACCTTATTATATATAAAGGTAGTCAGTAAAGGAGGTGTAAGGCATATGAAGATGACTTTTCAGCCTAAGAAAAGACAGAGAAGTAAAGTACACGGTTTCAGAAGCAGAATGAGTACTCCAGGCGGAAGAAAAGTATTAGCAGCAAGAAGAGCTAAGGGAAGAAAGACATTATCAGCATAAATTAACCGGTAGTTGTTAGTGTTACTTAAAAAAGGACGTGAACCAGTTACAGGTGTTACGTCTTTTTTTATTCTATTTATGAAAGACGGGTTTATGAAATTTTCGGATTCACTTAAGAGTAATATGGATTTTCAAAATGTATATAAAAAAGGAAAATCCTATGCAAACAAATATTTGGTAATGTATGTTTTGGAGAATAATCCGGGAATTAACAGACTTGGTATTTCGGTAAGTAAAAAAGTGGGCAACAGTGTTGTAAGACACAGATTGAAAAGACTTGTCCGCGAAAGTTACAGACTGCATGAAGAAATGTTTAATAGTGGTTTAGACATTGTAGTCGTGGTGCGAGCAAATGCGAAATCCATATTATATACAGATATGGAAAGCGCCGTTATTCATCTTTCGAAACTTCACAGAATTTATAATGATGTGAAGCAGAATTGATTTTATTATGAAAAAAATATTTATCGGACTTATTCTTCTATATAAAAAATATCTTTCTCCTCTTAAGCATACAAAATGTCCCTATATACCGAGTTGTTCTGATTACGGTCTTGAAGCAATCAGAAAATACGGTGCATTAAAGGGGGGTCTTCTTGCTTTGTGGAGAATACTGAGGTGTAATCCTTTTTCAAAAGGAGGATATGATCCGGTTCCCTAGAATTAAAGGAGAGATGTAGTGTTTGATTTACTGTTAACCCAGAATTCAACTCCAATATTTAAATATATTGTTTGGATTCTCGGTAAAATAATGAATTATATATTTGAATTTCTTTCTCTGATAAGAATTCCAAATATAGGTATTGCTATTATTCTTTTTACTATCATTATGTACCTTCTTCTGATGCCGCTTACGGTTAAACAGCAGAAGTTCTCGAAATTATCGGGAAAAATGAATCCTGAACTTCAGGCGATTCAGGCAAAATACAAGAATCGCAAAGATCAGGAATCAATGATGGCAATGAACCAGGAGACAAAAGCAGTTTATGCCAAGTATGGTGTAAGTCCTACAGGTAGCTGTCTCCAGCTTATCATTCAGATGCCTGTTCTTTTTGCTCTTTACAGAGTTATTTATTCTATGCCTGCATATGTTTCTAAACTTCATGTTTGTTTTGAGGCATTTGTTAATAAGCTTACATTTACCGATGTTGATTTCTTCAGAAACAATATCAGCAGTTTTGCTTATTATTCAAAGCAGTTTCCTACTGCGGAAGCTCCTACTGTCCTTCCGGAGAAGTTTCAGAGTCTTTCGGACAGCTTTATTGATGTAATTAACCGTGCATCTTCTTCTGACTGGAAACTGATTCTTGAGCATTATAATAATGATCCTGATGCAATTTCATGTCAGAATTCACTTAATACCTTTAATAATTTCCTTGGTCTTAACATCGGTGATTCACCTTCGGTTATTATTAAAAATGCTTTAGCTGTTGGTTCATATCTTCTTGTTGCGGGAGCTATTCTTATTCCTATTCTTGCTGCTGTTACACAGTGGATAAATGTTAAGCTTGCTCCTCAGCCTCAGCAGAATCCTAATGATCCCAATGGCGGCGGCGCTATGGCAAGTTCTCTTAAGACAATGAATCTTGTTATGCCGATTATGTCAGCTATTTTCTGTTTCACTCTTCCTGCCGGTATGGGTATCTACTGGATTGCGGGTGCTGTTGTCAGAACAATTCAGCAGATTGTCATTAACAAACGTATCGACAGTATGGATGTTGATCAAATGATGAAAGATAATGTTGATAAGTATAATGAGAAGCTTAAAAAGAAGGGTCTTCCTCCTGCCAAAGTTAATGCTTATGCTAACATGAATACCAAAAAAGTTGTAAGTAATAAGCCTGAAAAAACTCAGGAAGAAAAAGATGAAATGGTAAAGAAGTCAACTGAATTCTATAATAAGAATACAGCCAAACCGGGGTCACTTGCTGCGAAAGCCAACATGGTAAAACAGTATAACGAGAAAAACAATAAATAGGAGAGAAGTTATGGAATATAAAGAGTTTAGGGGTAAAAATGTTGATGATGCCATTACCGCAGCCTGCAAAGAGCTTACGGTTCCCAGCACCGAACTTGATTATGAAGTAATTGAAGAGGGATCTTCAGGATTTCTTGGTATAGGTTCTAAAGATGCTGTTATCAAAGCAAGAGTTAAAGTAGCAGAATGTGATGCTAAAGAAGCAGCTGTTTCTTTCCTTAACAGTGTATTTCTTTCAATGAAATTTGAAGTTCAGATTGATGCTTCTTATGATGAGAATGAGAAAGAACTTTCAATCGATCTTTCAGGTGATGATATGGGTGTTCTTATCGGAAAAAGAGGTCAGACACTTGATTCACTTCAGTACCTTGTATCCCTTGTAGTAAACAAAGGAACAGGAGAGTATATTCGTGTAAAGGTTGATACCGAGAATTATCGTGAAAGAAGAAAAGATACTCTTGAGAATCTTGCAAAGAATATTGCTTATAAGGTTAAAAGAACAAAGCATGCTGTTTCTCTTGAACCCATGAATCCTTATGAGAGAAGAATTATTCATTCTTCTCTTCAGAATGACAAATATGTTACTACCCATAGTGAAGGTGAAGAGCCTTTCAGACGTGTAGTTGTTACCCTTAAGAAATAATACTAAGGATGAGGCGTCGGATTTCCGGCGCCTCATTCAGATTATAGGAAACTTATGAATTCAGAAACAATTTGTGCAATCGCAACAGGAATGACAAAGAGCGGAATCAGCATTATCAGAGTATCAGGCCCTGAAGCTGTAAGTATTTGTACCCGCATTTATTGCAATAAGAGTATGAAGAAATGCTTGTTTTCATATAAATCTCATACAATTCACTATGGTTTTATTGTAAGAAATATGGATATAAATCCTTCTGATAAAGATATCGTTGATGAAGTCATGATATCAATTATGAAGGCTCCGAATTCCTATACAACAGAAGATACTGTTGAAATCAACTGTCATGGAGGAATTTCTTCAACAAGAGAAGTTCTTCAGACAGTT
This sequence comes from Lachnospiraceae bacterium, assembly GCA_045616785.1. GTDB lineage: Bacteria > Bacillota > Clostridia > Lachnospirales > Lachnospiraceae > Merdinaster. Next base: position 22,660 of record JAZLHJ010000017.1, on the reverse strand, counting down.
ATTAATGCCGGAGCAAGACTTGCACAGCCCGGTGAATTTACAAAGAGAGCTTTTTTAAATGGTCGAATTGATCTTACAAAAGCGGAAGCCGTTATGGATTTTATTGATTCAGAAAGTCGTCTTTCATATCAGATTTCTCTTTCCCAGGTTAAGGGAAGTGTTTATTCTACAGTAAAAGCTTTAAGAGAAAAAATAATTTATGAGATTGCATTTATTGAATCTGCACTTGATGATCCGGAACATATATCGCTTGATGGTTACAGCAATAAACTTAAGAATACTGTAGATACTCTTTTATCTGAATGTGATGAGATTCTTCATAATTCAGAAAACGGGCTGATGATTAAAAATGGAATCAAGACTGTTATTGTCGGAAAGCCGAATGCGGGAAAATCTTCCCTTCTTAACAGACTTCTCAGAAAAGAGAGAAGTATTGTTACTCCCATAGCAGGAACTACAAGAGACAGTATCAGTGAGAAGCTTGTAATTAATGATGTTGTTCTTAATATTGTTGATACTGCCGGAATAAGAAATTCCGATGATGTTGTTGAGAAGATTGGTGTTGAGAAATCCAAAGAAGAAGCAGAGGATGCCGATCTTGTTATTTTTGTATGTGATCTTTCTGTTCCTTTTGACAGCAATGATTATGAAATTGCTTCAATGCTTAAGGAAAAAAGATGCATTGTATTATTTAATAAATGCGATCTTGATGCAAAGGTATCCAAGGAAGATATAGAGAAGCTTCTTCCAGGTTCATCATCTCTTGAAATCAGTGCTGCTTCAGGTGATGGTCTTCATCAACTTGAAGAAAAGATTTGTTCTCTTTTCCTTAAAGGAGATATTGATAATAATACAAAGTATATTACAAATATGAGACAACTTGATGAAATAAAAAATGTCAGGGAAAGTTTGTTAAATGTATTGCACAGTATAGAACTTGGTATGCCTGAAGATTTTTTCTCGATTGATCTTATGAATGCATATTCTGCTCTCGGAAGAATTATAGGTGAAGAAATATCAGATGACCTTGTTAATGAAATTTTCAGTAAGTTTTGTATGGGTAAATGATTATGGAATTTGTTATTGATGATGTTGATGTATGTGTTGTCGGTGCCGGTCATGCAGGATGCGAAGCTGCTCTTGCGTCTGCGAGACTCGGTCTAAAGACTGTCATGTTCACAGTAAGCGTTGACAGTATTGCTCTTATGCCATGTAATCCGAATGTCGGTGGATCTTCCAAAGGTCATCTTGTAAGAGAAATTGATGCTCTCGGCGGTGAGATGGGTAAGAATATTGATAAAACCTTTATTCAGTCCAAAATGCTTAACGTTTCGAAAGGACCTGCAGTTCATTCTCTCAGAGCACAGGCCGATAAAGCGGAATATTCAAGAGCTATGAGAAAAGTTCTTGAATCAGAAGAGAATCTTATTATCAAACAGGCCGAAGTAACAGAACTTCTCTGGAAAGATAACGGAAATAAAAAAGAAATTACAGGTGTGAAAATTCTGACAGGTGGCGTATATCATTGCAAAGCTGTTGTTCTTTGTACAGGAACATATTTGAAAGCAAGATGTCTTTGCGGAGAAGCTATTACATATACAGGACCGAACGGACTTCAGAGTGCAACACATTTAAGTGAATCTCTTATTTCTATGGGTATTGAACTTCGCCGTTTCAAAACCGGAACTCCTGCAAGAATGGATAAGAAGTCTATAGATTTCTCCAAGATGGAACCTCAACACGGAGACGAGAGAGTAATTCCTTTTTCATATTCAACAGATCCGGAATCTGTTCAGATTGAGCAGGATGATTGTTTTCTTACTTATACCAATGAAGAAACTCATAAGATAATTCGTGCTAATCTTGACAGATCGCCTATTTATGCCGGTGTTATTGAAGGAACCGGTCCGAGATACTGTCCTTCAATTGAAGATAAAGTTGTTAAATTTCCGGAGAAAGAAAGACATCAGGTTTTTATTGAACCTGAAGGAAGACATACTGATGAAATGTATGTTGGCGGTATGAGTTCTTCGCTTCCTGAGGATGTTCAGCTCAGAATGTACAGAACTGTTCCCGGACTTGAGAATTGCCGGATTGTCAGAAATGCATATGCGATAGAATATGATTGCATTAATCCAAATCAGCTTTATAATACCTTGGCTTTCAAAAATGTTATAGGTCTTTTTGCAGGTGGTCAGTTTAACGGAAGCAGTGGTTATGAAGAAGCTGCAGCTCAGGGAATCATTGCCGGAATAAATGCTGCTCTTTTTGTAAAGAATGAGGAACCACTTGTTATTGACAGGTCGGAAGGTTACATCGGAGTTTTGATTGATGATCTTGTTACAAAAGAAAATTTCGAACCGTACAGAATGATGACCTCGCGTGCCGAATACCGTTTGCTTTTAAGACAGGACAATGCTATTTATCGTCTCAGAAAATACGGTTACAGAGTTGGACTTATTTCTTCCGAGCAGATGGATGATCTTCATTCAAAGGAAGAGATGATAAAGAAAGAAATAGACAGACTTAAAAATACAATGGTCGGTGCCTCCAAATCTGTTCAGGAGTTTCTTCGCAGTAATAATTCTGCGGAACTTAAAACTGCTTTTTCTCTTGCGGAGCTTATCTGCAGGCCCGAACTTGATTACGAGCTTATTGCTCCTATAGATTCTGAGAGGCAGCCCCTTCCTGATGATGTAATTACCCAGGTTGAAATTGAGATTAAGTATGAAGGTTACATTATTCGTCAGCTTCATCAGGTTGAACAATTTAAGAAGATGGAGAAAAAAGTAATACCTGAATCAATTGATTATGATGATGTACCAAGTCTTCGCATAGAAGCGAGACAGAAACTGAAAATTCAAAGACCTGTTAATGTCGGACAGGCTTCACGTATTTCCGGAGTTTCTCCTTCAGATATTTCTGTTCTTCTTGTTTATCTGGAAAATTTCGGAAGAAACAGTAAAGGTTAAGTATGGAATACAGAACTGATTATTTTATTTCCGAACTTCATAAATTTGGAATTGATTTGTCCGGTAAACAGGTAAATTCTTTTCTTAAGTATTATGAAATGCTTGTTGAAAGGAATAAGGTAATGAACCTTACTGCCATTACCGAGTTTGATGAAGTTATCCTTAAACATTTCATTGATTCTCTTTCTGTAATGCAGGGTCTTTCTTTATCGGATAAAAATGACACGTGTGTCATAAATATTAAACATCTTCTTTCTTCGGGTGGAACTTTGATTGATATCGGAACCGGAGCCGGATTTCCGGGTATTCCTTTGAAGATTGCTTTTCCTTCGCTTAATGTTACTCTTCTTGATTCTCTTGGGAAAAGAGTATCTTTTCTTAATGATGTTATTTCTGAACTGGAACTTGAAAGTATTATAGCAATTCATGGAAGAGCAGAAGATTATGCAGGTAAAGACAAACTTCGTGAGTGTTTTGATTTATGTGTTTCAAGAGCAGTAGCTTCTCTTCCTGTTCTTTCTGAGTATTGTCTTCCGTATATTAAAACCGGTGGTTATTTTATTCCATACAAATCTGAGAAGGGTAGTGAAGAAATACTTTCTTCTCAAAATGCAATTTCTATTCTTGGCGGAAAATGTGTTAACAGTATTTCTTTTAATCTTGCTGATTCTGATATGATAAGAAATATGTATTTTATTGAAAAGGTTTCTCCTACTCCAAAGAAGTATCCCAGAAAAGCCGGTGTTCCAACAAAAGAACCGATTACCTGAATTGGTAATCGGTTCTTTTGTTACTCTATAAATTTTATTATTGCTTTTGATGTTTCTCCTGGATTTTCCAATTGAGGATAAATTTTGGAATTTGTAATTGTTCTACCTTCGGCATATTTATTAAGGTATGTATTGTTATCAATATTTATTACTGATTTGTCATATTCTTTTCCGGCAAGAATAAGTGTCGGTACTTTGTTACTCTTTAGCGCTTTTTCAAAAGGAAGGTTTGTATATCCTGCATGTCTGCTTGCAAAAGAATGTCTTCCATCACCCATACCTTTATGTGCACTTTCAATATATTCTGCAACTACTATATTTTCATGTCTTATAGGTTTATATAGATACTTGCGTTCAAATATAACTTCAAAGGATTTTTTTGTCACAAGTAAGTTATATAAGAAAGTTCCTACTATTGGAAGATCATATACTACCTTCTTTACTTTTGAAATTAACCCGGGTGTAATTTCAGCATCAAATATATTTTGAGGATTTATGAAAACCATCTTTTCAAATGCATCTTTATACATTAGATTTGCATTTGCAATAATTGATGCACTTTCACCTGATGCAACTACTGTTACTTTTTCTTTGATTACATCCTTTATGAATGAGTGAATCATCTGAACAAAGAAGAAATTGCTGTATGTTAAATATGGTTTATCACTTAATCCATATCCGAGAAGATCAATTGCATATACTGTATGTTTTTTGGAAAGTGAAGAAATAATCCTGTCATATTCATGGAGTCCTGAACCCGGTACCAAATCATGAATAAGGATTACCGGTTTTCCTTCTCCTCTTTTAATATAACGGAGCTTTCCGTATTTCCATTCATATAAGTTTTCATCTTCTCTGTTCAGCAATTTTTTGGATGTATAAATTGCATTTTCGATTTTGTTTATTACATGCATTGTTCCCAATGCAATCCCCGCCATTACAATATATTTTTTGTATTTTGCCATAAGCGTTCCTCTCTTTATCTATTTATTTTTTAGTAATATTCGTTGTCTATACTTGAAAGAGTGATACACCTATTATAAAATATTGTTGTCCTTGTTGCAAATATCGTTTTTATTATGTTTCACGTGAAACATTAAATAATTATTAGAGGGATATTTCATATTATGAATAAGAAGAAATTACAGATTGCAATAAAAGATGTTAATCTTATGGTAGTCGAACTTGTTGAAGAGAAAACTAAAATTCAAATTGAAATCGATCATAACAATTATCAGATTAATGAATCAAAGAAATATCTGCTTGCTGTTGAAAATAAAGAAGACAATGATCTGAGATTTTTCTCTCCGAGAGTTTATGAGAGCAGATACAAAGAACAGGTTGAAGAAACCAAAATTCTTATATCTACTCTTCAAAACAAAAATGTAGATTTATATAAACAGCAAAATCGTCTTGAGGACGAGATTGGAAAACTTGAAAATATTCGAGAAGTTCTGGAATCTGTATAAATCAATATGTTGTATATCATTAAAGAATGTTTCACGTGAAACATTCTTTTTATATAAGAGGCATGAAATACAACCTATATGTTTCACGTGAAACATATGAACACAATATATAGGATATTGCATCCGTGAAACATTTTTGATTAATAAAATGAAAATCCGTGAAACATTAATGGAAGTCCTATATATAGTAGATTTCATGAACCGATGACAAGGAATAAACTGTTGGTGTTTTGCCTTTTTGGTGATATAATCGAAAAGAATGTTGTATAAAAATGGAAGTTGAGGAAATGTATGAGTAGAATTATCGCTGTAGCAAATCAAAAAGGTGGAGTAGGAAAGACCACCACTGCTGTAAACCTTGCAGCATATCTTTCAATGAAAAAGAAAAAAGTACTTGTAATCGATATAGATTCTCAGGGAAATGCAACAAGTGGTTTTGGTCTTGATAAGAATGAACAGGAAAATACTGTTTATGATCTTCTTCTTGGTGATGCAACTGTAGGAGAATGTATTGTAAAAAATGTAATGCCAAATGTAGATATTATTCCTGCAAATGAGAATCTTGCCGCAATTGAAGTTGAACTGGTAAATGTAGACGGCCGTGATTATAAATTAAAGAAGGAAATTGACTACGTAAAACTTCAGTATGATTTCATAATTATTGATTGTCCTCCTGCGCTTAATACGCAGACACTTAATGCACTTACTACAGCAACAGAAGTAATTCTTGTTGTTCAGTGTGAGTATCTTGCACTTGAAGGACTTGGTTCTATGATAAACACTCTGAATCTTATCAGAGAGAGAATGAATCCAAGACTTGCCCTCAGTGGAATTGTGTTCACGATGTATGATAAGAGAACTGCCCTTTCCATGCAGGTTGTTGAAGAAGTAACAAAGAAGCTTGGTAATGTTTTCCATATATATGAAACAAAGATACCCAGAAATGTCAGACTGGCTGAGGCGCCAAGTTTTGGACAACCCATCTGTATGTATGACTCAAGTTCAGCCGGCGCGGAAGCATATCGCGCACTTGCGGATGAAGTAATTAAGAGAAAGGATGTATAAGTATGGCAAAGTCAAAGTTAGGGAAAGGATTGGATTCGTTAATCCCCGGGGGAGCATCGAGTTGGTCAAATGTTGCTAATGATACTTCAGGTGCACCTGTAAAAGAGGCTGCTCCTGTTAAAAAAGTAAAATCCGGAGAGAAACAGATAATAGATACGACACTCAAGGTATCGGACCTTGTTCCAAATAAGGAACAGCCAAGACGTTATTTTGATGAAGATTCTCTTCAGGAACTTGCCGACAATATTAAACAGCGAGGAGTAATAGTACCTCTTCTGGTTGTTGAAGATAAAGACGACAGCAGAATGTATATGATTATTGCCGGTGAGAGAAGATGGCGTGCATCACAGGTAGCCGGAATAAAAGAAGTTCCTGCAAGAGTGCTTGTTGGCTTTTCCCAGAAAGAGCTTGTCGAAATTGCATTAATTGATAACATTCAGAGACAGGATCTTAATCCTATTGAAGAAGCAAAGGCTTATCAGAAACTTATTGATGACTTCAATATGAAACAGGATGAAGTTGCAGAAAGAGTAAGTAAAAGCCGAGTATCAATAACCAATTCCTTAAGGCTTCTTAAACTTTGCGATGAAGTGCAGCAGATGCTTGTAGAAAATCTGATTTCATCAGGACATGCAAGAGCACTTCTTGGAATTGATAATGATGATAAGCAGCTTGAGATTGCTCAGAGAGTAATGGATGAGAAGCTTTCTGTTCGTGAGGTCGAGAAGATTGTTAAGAATATTTCGAAACCTCAGAAAGCTGTTGTTAAACCTGAAGTCGATGAAAGTCTTATGGCTGTCTATAAAGATATAGAAGAAAAACTGAAACAGAAGTTTAATACAAAAGTTGTCGTTACCGGAAAGGGAGACGGTTCAGGTAAAATTGAACTGGAATTCTATACCAATGATGATATGGAAAGAATCCTGGAGATGCTGAGGTAAGATAATGAACAGTAACATATTAAATAAGATAGGTCTTGGAAACATCGACCCCGGGATTTTTATTCTTGCGCTTATTGTTATCAGTATTGTCTGCATAATAGTAAGTATCGTGATGATTAAGAAAGTATCAGATATGAACAAACGTCTTTCCAAGTTCACAGAAGGAAAGAATGCTGAGAGTCTTGAAGACGATATTGCAGGAATAAAAGAGGACAATACTTTTGTAAAGGCATATATTGAACAGAACAAAAAGGATATCAGAAAGATTTACAAGAATCTTGAGATAAGTTATCAGAAGCTTGGTCTTGTAAGATATGATGCGTTTAAAGAAACAGGCGGACAGATGAGTTTTGCCCTGTGTCTTCTTAATGATAAAGACAATGGTTTTATTATTAATTCAGTTCACAGTGTGAACGGATGCTATTCTTATTCCAAAGCAGTTAAGGGTGGACAGAGTGAACTGGCTCTCGGTGACGAGGAAAAAGAAGCATTGGAAAAGGCACTTACAAGCGTAAGAAAGCCGGCTAATTAGAAAAAATGACACGTGTGTCATAAAATAAAGGAGAAATGAAATGATTGACATTAAGTTTTTAAGAGAGAATCCTGATGCGGTAAAGGAGAATATTAAGAAGAAGTTTCAGGATGACAAGCTTCCTCTTGTTGATGAAGTAATTGAGCTTGATGAAAAGCTCAGAAAGGTTCAGACAGAAGCTGATACTCTTAGAAATAATAGAAATAAGCTTTCAAAGCAAATCGGTGCACTCATGGGTCAGGGTAAAAAGGACGAGGCTGAGAAGGTAAAAGAAGAAGTAGCAAATCAGGCTAAGAAGCTTGAAGAACTTTCTGCATTGCAGGAAGAATTATCCGAGAAGGTTACAAAGATAATGATGACTATTCCCAATATCATTGATCCTTCTGTTCCCATCGGAAAAAATGATACCGAAAATGTAGAAGTAACAAAGTATGGTGAACCTGTTGTTCCCGATTTTGAAATTCCTTATCATACAGAAATAATGGAAAGATTTAACGGAATCGACCTTGATGCTGCAAGAAAAGTAGCAGGTAACGGATTCTATTATCTTATGGGAGACATTGCAAGACTTCATTCAGCTGTAATAGCTTATGCAAGAGACTTTATGATAGGAAGGGGCTTTACATATTGCGTTCCTCCTTTCATGATCAGAAGCAGTGTAGTTACCGGAGTAATGAGCTTTGCCGAAATGGATGCAATGATGTACAAAATCGAAGGCGAAGATTTATATCTTATCGGAACAAGTGAGCACTCAATGATCGGTAAATTTATCGATACAATTATTCCCGAGGCTGAACTTCCCAAGACTCTTACCAGCTATTCACCGTGTTTCCGTAAAGAGAAGGGTGCACACGGAATAGAGGAAAGAGGAGTATACAGAATTCATCAGTTCGAAAAGCAGGAAATGATTGTTGTATGTAAGCCTGAAGAGTCCAAAATGTGGTTTGATAAATTATGGCAGAATACAGTAGATCTTTTCCGTTCAATGGATATTCCTGTAAGAACACTTGAGTGCTGCTCAGGAGACCTTGCCGATCTTAAGGTAAAATCTTTTGATGTTGAAGCATGGAGTCCCAGACAGAAAAAATATTTTGAGGTCGGAAGCTGTTCAAATCTTGGTGATGCTCAGGCAAGAAGACTTAAAATCCGCGTAAATGGCGAAGACGGCAAGAAGTATTTTGCTCATACATTAAATAATACCGTAGTTGCTCCTCCGAGAATGCTTATTGCATTTCTTGAGAACAATCTTCAGGCAGACGGTTCTGTAAGAATTCCTGAAGTACTTCGTCCTTACATGGGCGGCCAGACAGAACTTCGTCCTAATTCATAGAGGCAAAATGATACACAAATTTCTTAGAGCAGTGGGCTTTTCAAAGGTAACAACGAAGAGGCAGCTGCGTGATCTTATTACTTTATCTATAAAGAAAGCAAAAGAGAAAAGTTATACCACAGGATCTGAAGAGGATTCATTGTTTTCCGAATTTAATATGGAGTTCGGAGAGAGAATCGGAATCACTGTAAGAGGTGAATATGACGAAAACAATCATTTTACCTTTGAATACTATTTTCCGTATTTCAAGGGTGAAGTGATTTCGTCTACAGAGGATCTTTCAATCGAAAGACAGGCTGCAATGGAGGCTTATCTTGGAGTATGCGATGAGCTTAGAATCGGAATCACGCTTATTTTCTACGTTCAGAATGCAATTCCGTACATAAGAGCCAAAAATGCAGGCCTCCTTCCGATAAAGGGAACTACCCTTACACTTTCTGCTCTTGCACTGTCAGGCAAAATCCTGCTTCCGTCATACAGGGGAGTCGGTGAGAAAATTGCCGCAAGAAAAGAATCCATGGAAAGAACAACGCTGATGCAGGCTGCCAAAAACGGCAATGAAGATGCAATTGAGACACTTACCATGAGAGATATGGATATATATGCTGCCGTTAACAGAAGAATAAAAGACAGCGATGTGTATTCCATAGTAAATTCAACCTTTATGCCATATGGAATAGAGTGTGATGAATATTCTATTCTTGGAGAAATTAAAGATATCCATGAGACAGAAAACAGAGTAACGAGGGAAAAAGTTATCCTTCTTCAGCTTGCCTGCAACGATATAATGTTTGATGTCTGTATCAATAAACTCGACCTTATCGGTGAGCCGATGATAGGAAGACGTTTTAAAGGGATAGTATGGATGCAGGGCCATATTAATTTCCCGGAAGAATAATACAATTGATTTTTTACGTAGCAAAAGTTATACTAATGTACGTGCGTTATTGCTGTTTCCGTAGTTAAATGGATATAATAGCCCCCTCCTAAGGGGCAGTTAGGGGTTCGATTCCCCTCGGGAACATTTGTTGCTACGGACTTTTCCGTAGCTTTTTTATTATACCGACCTTACTTTTGGAGTTATTATGTTATTTCCCAGTGAAGTTTTTCTGTTTGTTTTTCTTCCGGTTGTAGTATTAATTTATTACGCCTTTTTAAGAAAAACCACACATGCCAAAAATATATTTCTTCTGATAGTCAGCCTGTTTTTCTATGCGTGGGGCGAGCCGGTTTATGTCTATCTTATGATAGCCTGCATAATCCTGAACTGGCTGTACGGAATACTGATTGATAAATTCCGCGATTCAAAAGGAAAATCGAAACTGATTCTGATCCTGATGGTGTTTACCAATGTACTGATACTCGGATATTACAAGTACAGCGGATTTATCATCGCAAATATTGACAGGTTCCTTCATCTTGATATTAAAGTGCCGGAAATACCGCTCCCGATAGGAATATCATTTTTTACCTTCCAGGCGATGAGCTATGTTATAGATGTGTATCGTAAAAAGGGAGAGGTTCAGAAGAATCCGCTTTATGTCGGGCTCTATATTTCTTTTTTCCCGCAGCTTATTGCAGGTCCCATTGTCAGATATGAGACTGTTGCTTATGAGATTCTTCACAGAAAAGAGAACGTGAAGGATTTCACGGAAGGCGTGACAAGGTTCTGTATCGGACTTTCCAAGAAAGTTCTTATAGCAAACAACATGGCAACAATCGCCGATGCATCATTTAATCTGATTATCGGAGGTCAGTATCAGTCTTCCGTTTTGATGTCCTGGCTCGGTGCAATTGCTTATACACTCCAGATATTCTTTGATTTCTCGGGTTATTCCGACATGGCAATCGGTCTCGGAAGAATGTTTGGATTTCATTTTGAGGAGAACTTCAATTATCCGTACATATCGTCGAGTATTTCCGAATTCTGGAGAAGATGGCATATGTCACTTCAGACCTGGTTCAGAGATTACGTATATATTCCGCTCGGCGGCAGCAGGGTGGGAAAAGCCCGCCTCATATTTAACATATTTGTTGTCTGGCTTCTTACCGGAATATGGCATGGTGCATGGTGGACCTTTATTGCCTGGGGACTTATGTATTTTGTCCTGATTATATTCGAAAGGCTTACCGGCCTGTTTACCAAAAAGCGCTGGTGGGGTCATATATATACACTTCTTTTCGTTATTCTCGGCTGGGTTTTATTCCGCGCAACGAATATCGGTGAAGCTGTTACATACATTAAAGCCATGTTCGGAATCGGAGTAAGCAGTTTCATTGATTCACCGGTTACGGCATATCTCGGACAGAATCTCATATACTTTGTGATGGGAATTATCGCATGCTTCCCTGTTATGAAGATTCTTGATGAGAAGTACAGAAAAAACAGAGTATATAATATTGTTTTCACGATTGCCGTACTTGCAATGACATTTGTTTCTGTAACTTATATAATTAACAACGCATATAATCCGTTTATTTATTTTAATTTCTGATGGAAAAAAAGCATACTGAATTAAAACTTAATAGAGATATTATAATCACGGTATTATTCCTTCTCTTTCTGGTCTTCATTTCTGTTATGACGCTTGTATCGCGAATGTTTTCCGGAAAAGAAGCATCCGATGACGGTTCTGATGTATTAAACGGAAACGGTACTACCGTAGGTCTTGAAGACAGCGAAGATACAGATACGCTTTCAAAAGAAAATGAAGAGACCATTATACTTGAGAAATCGGCAACTTTTCCTTTCATACATGAAATGAAGTGGTTTGCATATACCAGAAAAGCAGTTAATGAGTATATTGATGACCTGTATATGAAGGAAGACCTTATCTCGGTAAATACTGAAATTGCTTCGTTTATTACAGGAGATATGTACCTTGAATCTACGCAGGTTCTTAAGGGAAAAGAAAACTGGCTTTTCTATAAGACAGAAATTGACGGGCATCCGATTTACGATTATATGGGTGTAAATCATTTCTCGGATGATGAACTGCAGAGTTTTAAGGATAATATGACGATGCAGAGAGATATCTTCAGGGATGAATACGGAATTGATTTATGGTTTATGGGAATTTCCAATAAGGAAAATGTATATGGGGAATATATGCCCGATACCGTCCTTAAAGTAAATGAAGTTTCCAGACTTGATCAGCTTACCGATTATTTAAGAACCAATACCGACCTTGTATTTGTTAATCCCAAAGAGGAGTTTAAGAAAGAAAAGGAAAACGGGGAACAGATTTATTATATGACAGATACGCACTGGAACCAGATTGGTGCTTATGTAGGTGCGCAGGCCATTCTGCATCAGGTTTATCATGATGAATACAGACCGGCAGATACTGTAAATTTCTTCCATACAGGCGATGATTATGCCGGTGACCTTGCAAGTATAGCAGGTGTAATGGATGATTATGCAATTGATGATCTGTACTCTTTTGACGAACAAAGCGCGGACATGTCACAGCACAGACCGGATAAGGTTCTTCTTATCGGTGATTCCTTCTCCGGATTCCTGTCAGTGACTCTTAAACCGTATTTCAATACAGTTACCCGTGTCGACAGGACTCAGTTTACGATGAGTATGATTGAGGAATATGACCCTGATATAATTATCTGGGAAAGCGTTGAAAGATTTATTGAGTACTTTAAGGATGCAAATCTTTTGGAGAAATAGATGAATTATATTATTTTCGACCTTGAATGGAATCAGGCCGACAAAAAAAGCCGCGAAGTTGCAAAGCTGCCCTTCGAAATTATTGAAATCGGCGCAATCAAACTTAATGAGAAATTTGAAAAAATCGGTGAGTTTTCCAGACTTATAAGACCGACTGTTTACCGTACCATGCATGTTGTTACAAGGGATATTATCCATATCAGCATGAGCGAACTTAAGCATGAGCAGACTTTTCCCGCGGTATGCCGCCATTTTCTGAAGTGGTGTGGCGATGATGCCATGTTCGGAACATGGGGACCGCTTGATCTTACCGAACTTCAGCGAAATATGGATTATTATGGTTTTCCCGCACTTTCAGAGGGACCGATTCCTTTTCTTGATGTACAGAAGCTCTATGCTCTTTGTTATGAGCCCGAAGAATATAAAAAAAGAAGAGCACTGAATATTGCTGTTGAAGCACTCGGACTTGAGGATGATATACCTTTCCACAGAGCTTTCGGAGATGCTTATTATACGGCAAAGGTTCTTCAGAAAATTATGGAGTCACCGTCAAGAAAGAAGCTTCTTAAGATGACCTCCTACGATCTTTACCACATCCCAAAGAGTAAAGAGGAAGAAGTAAATGTAGTATTTGACGGATACAGTAAATATATTTCAAGGGAATTTGACAGCAAGGCAGCAGCACTTGAGGATGAAGAAGTAATGTCCGCAAGGTGTTATCAGTGCGGCAGAAAGACAAGAAAGAAGATAAAATGGTTTACTCCAAACGGAAAACATTTCTACTATCTTGGATTCTGTTGGCGTCACGGTAATCTTAAAGGTAAAATCAGAATAAGAAAAACCGAAGGCGAAAAGGTATATGTAGTAAAGACTTTAAAGCTTGTGTCAAAATCGCAGGCTCTTGATATTAAGGAAAAACAGGAAAAACTTCGAGAAATCAGAAGGAATAAAAGACATACGCAAAGCGCCGAAGGAGGTAATGAATAATTATGTCATGGTTTATATGTGCACTTGTAGCAACATTTGGATGGGGTCTTGCCGATCTTTTCTATAAAAAAGGAACAGATGAAGGAGACCGTTTTTCTCACCTGAAGATTGCTGTTCAGGTAGGTATTGTGATGGGGCTTGTTTCCTTTGTCATAGTTGTATTTGTTCTTCCGGAGTTCTCTTTTTCATCATTTGTTTCAAACGCCGTTAAATATCTTCCGGCATCACTTTCGTACATTATTTCGATGGTGATAGGGTACGCCGGACTCAGATACCTTGAAGTTTCGATTATTTCACCGGTTCAGAATGCTTCGGGAGCATTCTCAATGATCGTCATGCTTGTTTTTTTCCTTGTAAAGGGAACAATCACAAGCTTCTTCGATGAATTCTCAACACTGGATGTAATCGGTTCTGTTTGTATAATAATCGGAGTAATTGTTCTTGCCATTATTCAGAATAAGCTTTCTTCTGACGGTGAGAAGGTAGGAAAAAAATATAAATACGGAGCACTTGCTCTTATATTCCCACTCCTTTATTGTACGTTTGACACAATAGGAACAGCTTTTGACGGCATAATTCTGAATGAAGAGACAGGTCTTGGTCTTGGTGAGATGGAGGTTCTTGTTCTCTACGGATTCACATTTCTGCTTGCCGGAATCGGATGTTATATATTCATGCTGATAAGGGGAGAGGTTTATAATCCTTTTGCGGTTCGTGAACTTAAGACCAAAACGCTTGCTGCCGTGTTCGAGGAATTCGGACAGATTTTCTATGTATACGCAATGGCGGCCAATCCGATGCTTGCAGCACCGATGATTTCATCTTATTGTATTATTTCTGTAATTCTTTCAAGATTATTTATCAAAGAGAAACTGACAAAAGGGCAATATGTATGTATAATTATTGTTATAGTCGGAATTGTTCTCCTTGGTATTTCCGAGGGACTTTCGGAAGGGGCGTGAGTAAATGTTTTATGATGGAAAACAGACAGTTCCCAATATAATTATGAGATTTATATTTGGGATTTTCGGTTTTGCGACGATAGTGTTTTTTATTTATGACCTTGTTTTTTTCCAAAGACCCCAGCTTCTTCCCGGATACTGTGAGACAATTGAAACATGGACGGTAGTCAGGGAAGACGGAAGCGAGATTGAAGCTACAGTACCTGTACTTGTAAACTCCGAGGTCGGAGAACCGCTTTTGATGAAGTCTGTCCTTCCGGAAATAACCGAAACACCGATGTATGTATGCGTTACAACCGGAATGGATATGAAGGTATCTGTTGGTGGTGAAGAACGTTTTAATTTTGACGACGATACAACAAATCTTATCGGCAAGATGCAGAAAGCCGTATCATTTTTTATCAAAGTTACCCCCGAAGATTCAGGCAAAGAAATAATTATAACGAAAGACAGTGCGGAATATGAGAACGGTAATTTCGGAACTGTTTATTTAGGTGACGGAATTGGTTTATTCAGGCAGTTCTGTTCATTTGCGCAGTTCAGCTTCTTCATATCGCTTCTTATAATGGCCGCATGTTTCCTTTTTGCATTTTTTGCAGGAGTGTATGCTCTTTTTACCAAAAAGAGAATGCAGATTACACCTCTTATTATTGCGGTGATGTTTGCTACAGGATGGCTTGCATTTGAATCGGGTGCTGTTCAGTTTGAACTTAACATTTATTACATAGACGGTGTAATAGCCTATATTATGGCGCTCCTTATTCCGTTCCCCCTTCTTGTGTATACAAATGCCATACAGAAGAACAGATATAAGAAAATGTATCAGATTGCCGAAGGAATAAGTCTTGTATTTGCGGCACTTATGTGTTTTCTGAATTTTACGGAAATTGTTGAATTTACAACAAATCAGATTCTCATAGAGATTTTCCTTGCATTTGTCGGAGTATTTATCGTATTTACGATAGTAATGGATTTTGCGTCAGAGAAATATCAGGAATATAAGTTCTTCATATACGGAGCAGTATTTATGTTCCTTTGCGCTAGCTGTGAGATAGTTCTGATTCATGTTACCGGAACAAATCCCAACGGTATTCTGTTCCTTTTCGGAGTAGTACTGCTTCTTGTATTTGCTGTTATTCAGCAGGTTGCAAGTGTTAACAATATTGATAAAGAGCGTCGTATGGCTATTGCCGCAAGCGAATCAAAGACAGCTTTCCTTGCAAATATGTCGCATGAGATAAGAACACCGATAAATTCCATAATCGGAATGAATGAGATGATTCTTCGTGAATGCCATGATGAGCAGATTCTTGAATATGCCCAGAATGTTGAAAGAGCAGGGAAAACACTTCTCGGTCTTGTAAATGATGTTCTTGATTTCTCCAAGATTGAAGCCGGCAAGATGGAAATACTTGATGCACCGTATGACACAGCATCTGTAATGGGCGACTGCCTTGCAATTCTGAAGGAACGTGCCGCTGTTAAGGATCTTGAAGTCAGATTCGGAATGGATGAGAACATTCCGAAGACACTGATAGGTGATGAGGTCCGCGTGAGACAGATTATTACGAATCTTTTGTCAAATGCCACAAAGTATACACAAAAAGGAAGTGTTACCTTTGCCGTATCGGCACTCGAAGGTGATGTTGAAGGTATGTGTACTCTGAAGATTTCTGTATCAGATACGGGAATCGGAATTAAAGAAGAAAATATCGATCATCTTTTTGATACATTCTCCAGGTTTGATCTTGGTAAGAACAGGTCGATTGAGGGAACAGGTCTTGGTCTTGGAATCGTAAAAAGACTTGTTGACGGAATGGGCGGAAATATTACAGTTGAAAGCCAGTATAACTATGGAACAAGGTTTATGGTTTTCCTTCCGCAGAAGTATAAAGACAAGACTCCTGTCGGAAATCTTGAAGTATCGCTCAGAGAAAAAGGTGCCGCCAAGAAGAAATACAGAGAGAGATTCCATGCACCGAACGGAAAGATTCTTGTAGTTGACGATAACGCGACAAATCTTTTGATTGTTAAAAAACTCCTTAAAGCCACCCAGCTTCAGATTGATACTGCCGACGGTGGAAGAAAAGCTCTTTCGATGTGCGAAGATAAGGTATACGATTTAATTCTTATGGATCATCTTATGCCCGAAATTGACGGAATAAGAACTCTTCACCTTCTTCGTGAGGGTGAAACGCGTAATAAGAAAACAAAGGTAATTGCACTTACGGCCAATGCTATCGAGGGCATAAAGGATATGTACCTTAAGGAAGGTTTCAGCGATTATTTAAGTAAACCCATTGATCCTGCTCTTTTGGAGGAAAAGCTTCTTGAATATCTTCCCAAAGAGTCAATTGAGGCAATAATGGAACAGTAGCTTACTATGCGAAGAGAAAAAAGTATTTACGAGAAACCGAGAGTTAGTTCATCTCTTGTACAACATTTTTTCGGTGAGAAGAAAATCAAGCAGCAGCTTTATTCGACATATATAGTCGGTCTTCTTGTTCCGATTCTGGCGCTTGGACTGTTTCTTGTAATTAACACATTTACACTTCTTAAAAATTATCACGTAGACCTGGCTTCAGCCGATAATCTCAGAGTAAAGGCTCTTTTCTATGAGCTTTCAGCCGGTATATGTGATGCTTCTTCAGTTCTTTATGAGGACGAGGATCTCTCGAGGATTCTGTCTTCTTCTTATGATTCATCGGAAAAGTTCGAAAACGACGTCGTGAAATATATAGATTTGTATTATGGCAGCAATAAATCCGAAATGATGTCTGTCTTTATCTATACCGATAATCCGAAAATTCCGGAATACAAGATTTTTCGAAAAGCCGATGAAGCCGTCAAAGAGTCCGAATTCTATACAAAAGCCATGGAAACATCGGAATTGTTATGGCTTATTACGGAAAGAGAAGACAATAACGGTAACAGCCTTAATGAACTTAGTCTTGTCAGAAGGCTGAACTCAGATGAGCCATATAACAGTGTGCTTGTTCTCTCCGTAAATGCAAATTACCTCAGAACAAGAGTAGAAACAGGCGAATTTCTCACAGGAGTATTCCTCGAAGACGGAGAAACGGTATATATGACGAGAACAGACGGAACATATCCGGAATGTCTTCCGATAGATTTTAATAACCCGCATTATTTCTTCGCCGGCGATTGTGAAATTAACGACAGTAAAGCAATTACGCGTATTTCGACACTGTCCCTTTTTGGTTCGGATTCGCCTTTGTATATCAGTACAACGGATGTCGAAGCCTACGGAAGTATCAGAAAAATCATATTTTCGTGCCTTATCCTGATTATAGCGGCAATATTTATCCCGGGAATATTTATTTTTTTCTATACGCATTACATTGCCGAACGAATTGAAATGCTCAGAAATGAAATGCATAAGGCAAGCCAGGGTGACTATAACGTAGTATCGGATTTCAGAGGAAACGACGAACTTTCCGATGCCTTTCGTGACCTGCAACACATGGTTGAGAAGATTATTGAGCAGGATGCCGAAGTATATACGTCGGAGCTCGGAAAAAAAGACCTTGAGAACAAGCAGCGTGAGATGGAATTTAAAATGCTGGCAAGCCAGATAAATCCGCATTTTCTGTATAATACGCTCGAGTCTATCCGAATGAAGGCATTTACTGTAGGAGACAAGGAAGTTGCCGAGGCAATAAAGCTTCTCGGTAAATCACTGAGGTATGTTCTTGATAATACCGGAACAGCACTGACTTCTGTTCAGAGCGAACTTGACCATGTAGAAAACTATATTCGTATTCAGAAGATGCGTTTTGGTGACAAGTTCGGATATGAGATAGAGAGAGATCCGAATCTTAGGCTTGATGAGATTAAGATTCTTCCTCTTATTCTTCAGCCTCTTGTTGAAAATTCGATTCTTCACGGACTTGAAGAAAAAGAAGAAGGCGGAATAATAAAGGTAAGTGTCCGCGGAACAGATAAAGAGGTACAAATTTCCGTCGAGGACAACGGATGCGGAATGAGTCAGGAGGAGACAAGAAAACTTCGAAATTCCGTTGAGAACAGAAACCCTGAAATTAAAAGCAGTATCGGACTTTATAATATTAACCAGCGTCTTATTCTGAGCTACGGGAAGAAGGCCGGACTCCAGATTATGAGCGAAGAAGGAAAAGGAACAATTATATCGTTCACGTTTCCCATAGACAAAAAATGAAAATTATGTAAAAAAAATTTTGTATTAGATGTAAAAAAAGGGCTGTATTAAAATAGCCCTTTTTTTTATACACTGATGAAAGTGAAATGTCCTAAGGGACAACCATCTTATTATAGGAGGATAAAGATGAAAAAGACATTGAAGAAGTTTTTTGTTACTCTTCTTGCCGTAGCTATGGTTCTCGGTTCACTTACCCTGAACGTTGGCGCTGAAGGTGAAGAGTACGATCTGTTCATTGCTATCGGAGCTAATGAAGACTGGTCTATGTGCTATGCAGGTGAAGACCTTTTCGACGGTTCTGAAGTAAATGCAGATATTACCGTAACAAATGCAAAACTTAAGGTTGGCGAGACAGCAACTGTTTCACTTGAGTTTGCAAATCCTATTGATTATTGCTGGTACATGGCACCTACTCTTGTAGCTCCCGGAGTTTCAGCTGCAGATTTCACAGTTGAGTGTTATATCGATGGAACTCAGGTTGATATCGATGCTTCACAGGGTGATGCATGGTGGTATGAAGCTACCGGTTCATTCTCTGACAAAGATACAATTCGTATCGCAGGCGGATGTAATGAATGGGGGGCAAATTATATTGCACAGCCTTCAGGATGCACAAAGGTTGAGTACAAGGTAACTTGTAACTCTCTTGAGTTTGGCGGAGATGAAGTAGGCGAACTTGCAGATTTCGATGGTGAGTTCGAGTCTTTCCTTGCTTTTGCTTGTAACGATGACTGGGGTGTTTATTACTACAATCCCGGAAATGCAGCAGGCGTAACACAGGAGCCTGTTACAGCAAAGGTTGGTGACACATTTACACTTACCGCTTCTCTTGATGAGACATGCGGCCATACATGGTTCATTGCTCCCGTAATCGTAGCTGAAGGTGTTGCAGAACTTGAATATGAAGTAACTGCATCTTATGACGGAGCAGATGCAGAAATTGATTTTGCAGCAGGTGATCCTTGGTGGTATGAAGCAACAGGTGATTATGATGAGACAAAGGCAATTCGTCTTGCCGGTGGATACAATGAGTGGGGTACACAGTACATTCCTTCTCCTGAATTCAAAGAAGTAACTTATACAATTACTGTTAACAGCATGAAGACAGGTGTTGCTGCTTCTGCAGATGATGCAGCTGATGCAGATGCTCCTGCTGTAGCAGAATTTGATCCTAACGGTTCTTACAATGCATACATCGGATTCCAGTCTCCTCAGTACAGCTTCCGTAATGCTTGGTATGATCAGTACGGTCTTGATTATACAGATGATACCGGTCTTGATTATTTCCATCAGTTAACAGGCTGGGACGGATCTACAGCAATTACTCTTCCCGGAACATTTACCGATGCAGTTATCGCAGGTAACGGAACATATACAGTAAGCGCTGACGGACTTGAGTTCCTTGATGGTGAATTTGATGCTCAGGATCACATGAACATCATTTCCTTCTCAACAGATATTCCTAAGGGTGCTGTTGAAATCAGCGATGTTACTCTTAAGATTAACGGTTCAACAGTAGAGCTTGCTCCTGCCGGAGCACTTATCAGCCCTGAAGATACTGATCTGTACGTTGGTGCACAGCTTCAGAATATCTGGAATGATGAGATTACAACTCTTGGATATTATGCTACACCTGTAAAGAGCATTTCTATTACCTTTACAGTAAGCGGTTTTGATTATGATAACGAAGCAGCTGCAGCTGATGCAGCAACTGATACAGCAGCAACTGATACAGCAACAACTGACACAGCAGCTACCGAAGCTCCTGCTGATACAGCTACCGCTACAGAAGAAAAGGGCGGCATTCCTGTTTGGGTATGGATTGTTGGCGGCGTTGTAGTTGTTGGTGGCGGCGCAGGCGCAGCAGTTGCAGTTTCTAAGAAGAAGAAAAACTAATTTAGTTTCCCCCCTCTTATAGAAATGAAAAAGAAAAAGCGGAGTTCTTGTGGCTCCGCTTTTTTGCGTAGTATATATAAATGAAAAATCACGGAGGAAGAGATGAAATATATAAACCCTATAGTGCCCGGTTTTCACCCTGATCCATCTGTATGTAAAGTCGGAGAAGATTTCTATCTTGTTAACAGCACATTTGAGTATTTTCCCGGAATTCCTGTGTATCACAGCAAGGATTTAATTCATTGGGAACAGGCAGGTCATGTAATCACAAGAAATTCACAGGTAACACTTCCGAAAGGAGCACCGAACTGTATAGCAATATATGCTCCTACAATCAGATATAATAACGGAACTTTTTACTGTATTGTCACAAATGTCGGTTCCGAGGGGAACGTTATTTTCTCCACAAGAGACATTTACGGTGAATGGTCTGATCCTGTTCACGTAAGTGGGTGCGGCGGAATCGATCCTTCGCTCTTTTTTGATGATGACGGAAAGGTTTATTACAGCGGAATAGACGGAAAGATTTTTATCTGTGAAATTGATGTTAATACAGGAAAAACAGGTGAAAAGCATTATGTTTGGAACGGAAGCGGAGGAAATAATCCGGAGGGACCGCATATCTATAAAATAAACGGGTATTATTACCTGCTTATAGCAGAAGGCGGTACAGAAGCCGGACATATGGTTACAATTGCGAGAAGCAGAGAATTATTCGGAAATTACGAAGCATGCCCAAGTAACCCGATTCTTACCAATCGTGGGACAGATCTTCCGATAAAGGCAATCGGACATGCAGATATTGTAGAGGATACAAACGGAAACTGGCATGCAGTATGTCTTGGTAACAGACCGCTCGGATATCCTTTTACGCATAATCTTGGACGTGAGACATTTCTTACTTCGTTTACCTGGGAAAACGGATGGCCTGTCATGGATAATGACGGTCATGTTCTTGAAGAGATGGAAGGAAATTTCGAGTGCTGTAAATTTAATTCTGTTTCCGAAGACGGTTTTAATGAAAACGGAAGATATGTTCCCGGCGCCGATGTTACCGATACCTTTATGGGGAAGGCTCTTCATCCGTCATGGAATTATATCTATAATCAGACAGAGAATGGTATTTACTTAAGTGAGGACGGACTTGTTCTTTCCTGTATGAAGCCTTCTTTGTCGGAGGATGAAGAAAAAGCAATACTTCTCAGAAGGCAGGAGCATTTCTCTTTTGAAGCAGGAGCTGTTCTATCCTTTAATCCGAAAGCTCCCGGCGAGGAAGCGGGAATCACAGTTTATATGAATCCCATGCATCATTACGAAGCATATATAGGATATAAGGATGGTGTAAGAAAAGTTTTCTTACGAAGAAGAATCGGATCTCTCATCGCAGTTGAAAATGAAGTGGCTATAGGTGACGGCGACGTGGAACTAATTATTACAGCCGATAAAGCAAATTACTCCTTTAGCGTGAAGAACGGAACGGAAAACGTTTTCCTCGGAAAAGGGGAATGCAGATATCTGACAACAGAGGTCGGAGGATGCTTTACCGGCAATTATATCGGACTGTTTGCAACCTCTTCCGGAAAGGATTCTAAGAATAAAGCTTTGTGCAGACGTTTTTCATATTCGGCCGTATTAACAAAAGAAAAACAGCAAAA
Source organism: Lachnospiraceae bacterium (assembly GCA_045616785.1). Lineage (GTDB taxonomy): Bacteria > Bacillota > Clostridia > Lachnospirales > Lachnospiraceae > Merdinaster. The sequence goes on along the minus strand of JAZLHJ010000017.1, from coordinate 201 downwards.
AATGAAATAAGAAACGTAATATAGGATATATATTTACTCCTCCGGGGATAATAAAATAAATTGGCTCTTCAGGGGTAATGGTGGGTTAAAAATCGCCACAACCCCAGTGTTTATATAGATCAAGCGGCATTCAACTTTCGGTTAGGAAGTGGAATGCGTATATCGGAGCATACAAGGTACACCATATCGAGCATATTTTGT
>JAZLHJ010000016.1:0-7611 GCA_045616785.1 Lachnospiraceae bacterium | reverse complement strand
AAGGTAATGGAAGTTCAAGACAGACAGATAAAAACGTGCCGTAAGAAACAGCACGTTAACATAGATAGAATATAGGAGATGTCGAAATTAAAATGCCGACGATTTACAGTCGGAGGGAATTATAATTCGACGCATAACATTACTTACCTCAGTATCTCCATAGTCGGTATAATCCTCAGTAATTACTACATCAAGTGAAACGCATCCTTTCTTTGCATTCCACTTCACACCTTGAATCATAAAACTTTTGTCTTTCTGCCATGAGGCAAAATCGAATTTCTGGAACATTGATAGTTTGTACATGATTTTTCTCCTTTACAAATAAACTATTTCAAGCACACTCTGCTTGTTAGAATTAAATAGCTCTTCATAAAGGATTCTTAATCAAAAAAGAGACTGATTTTTAGTCAGTCTCTAAAAATAATAATTATATTTTTTTACCTTTACACATAATAGCTGTTGTTTCTAAGTCAATATATGCTTCTGAATATCCATTTAATATTTCTTCCTCATAATGAGAATTTAACCCTAACCTCTTATAGTCCATAAATGAATACAGTACATTGATTGCCCTTATACTCAATCTTTTTTGTCTTTTACCCTTTGTATACACACTATACACTCTACATGGCTCGTAAACGGAAACATATCCACAGAGCACATCCTTGTTGCACAGTAGCCGTTATCAAGAAATACTTCAAGGTCACGCGCGAGGCTTGTCGGTTTGCAACTGATGTAAATCATTCTGTCAACACCATAAGACAGAATTTTTGTAAGCGCCTTTGGATTAATACCATCTCGAGGTGGATCAAGAATAATAAAGTCCGGAAGCTGCGTAATATCATCAAGCACCTTCAGCACATCACCTGCAATGAACTCGCAGTTATCAATACCATTAATGCGGGCATTCTCTTTTGCAGACATTACAGCTTCTTCAACAATCTCAACTCCGATAACCTTCTTGGCAACCCCTGCCATCATTTGGGCAATCGTTCCTGTGCCGGAATACAAATCATATATGACAGGCCTGTCACCTTTTTCCGACTTTACATCACCGATATATTCACGTGCCTTTTCATATAACACCTCTGCCCCAAGACTGTTTGTCTGGAAAAAAGAAAACTCCGTAATTTTGAATTTCATTCCGAGGATTTCTTCGTAGATACAATCTTCACCATACAGAATCACAGTCTCATCACTTTGTACCACATCCGCGAGTGAATCATTTCGGGTATGAAGTATACCCTTAATCACTCCTGAATACTTTTCGGATAGAAGCCGGTCCTTCAATTCCGCAAGCAGCTCGTCATGACACTCCGCAGTTGAAGTAACAATGCATACCAGAATTTCACCTGTCCTTACAGCTTTCCTTACAAGCAAATGTCTGAGATACCCTTCGTGTTTCATTTTATGGAAAAAAGAAAGCCCTTTTTCCCGCGCAAAATCTGACACAACTGTCAGTATTGTACGGTAGTCCTCGTCGACGATTCTGCACTGAGGAACATCGAGAATATCATAAAAGCTTCCTTTCCTATGCATACCGAGAGATAACGGTCCACCCTTATATGCGTCACCGAAAGAGAATTCCATTTTATTTCTGTATTCTGTCGGTTTGGGACATTTTGTTATTCCTTCATAGATTTCCTCACCGCCAAAGCCCATTTCTTTTTGTCTTTTCCAAAAAGAGCTCATCAGTCTCCTGATCTGCCCTTCCTTAAGCTCAATCTGCTTATCTATCGGTAGTGTCTGATATGAACAGCCTCCGCACAAAGAAGCATGTGGGCAAACTTCACTTATGGGAACCTCATCCTCCGACGGTTTAATCACTTCAAGAATTCGTCCTTCAGCTTTTCCGTGTCTTACTTTTGTGATCATAGCGGATACTGTCTGACCCGGAATTCCTCCTTTAAGCTCTATTTCACGTGCTTCCTCGTTATCTATAATTTTCCCGACTGCTTTTGCAGGGAAATCAACTCTTTCAATATATACTTCTGCTATCTGACCTTTTTTCATTTTCATCCCGTTTCTTTGTTTATACTTTTGCAAGAAAAAAACGGGATAGAAAAGCTCTATCCCGTTTACCGTTCATAACCAGACCTGATTATTTCTCAGCATCAGCCTCAGCTTCTGCTTCGTCTTTCTTCTCTTCATCATCTTCGAAATCATCATCGAAATCATCTTCAAAATCTTCAAGGTAATCAGGAGCAAAGAACTTGTAAACAGCATATGCAATACCTGCAATTACTGCTACAGCACCGATAATGATAAGTATCCATTTGATGCAGCCTTTGCATTTCTTATCGGTTTCAGGCTCTTCATCTTTCTTCTTGAGTAAATCAACAGCCTTTACGGTATTCAATAAATCTTCAACCTTTTCTTTACAACACATATATGTCACCTCTTTCTTCAGATATTTTATAAAACGTAGGCTTATTATATTACATTTTCTGCAATTTTGCAAACATTGCATACATAATTTTTGTGCCAAGTCCATCAAAATTTACAGTTACTTTGTAGTCTTTTGCTTCCTTTACAAGAGCCACTACGGTTCCTTCTCCGAACTTAATATGCTTTACCCTGTCTCCTACTGTATAGTCAGGTTCTGCTGCCTCCTGCATGCCTGCTTTTGATATTCCCTTTGCCGCAAATATCTGCCCGTAAGCAGTTGGTTTTGCCACCGGTTTCGACACACCGTACAAATTTTTCAGTCTGTCATCTCCGCCGCGTCCTGTCGGTTTTTTCAGATCAAAAACAGTGTCCCTGTTATAGGAAGGCTTCTGAACCGGTTCTTCATATACCTCTTTGCTGCTTTCACTTTGCATTTTGAAGAATCTGTCGACAAAAGACTCAGCTGACTCACCTATTCCCTCATAATCATCATAGGATGAATGTTTTTTAGACGGCCTGTTGTCAAGAAGCGCTTCCGGAATTTCTCTGACGAAACGACTGACATCGTTATATTGTGTCTCCCCGCGAATCATTCTGCTCTTCGCGTACGTAAGAGTAAGTTCTTTTTTGGCTCTTGTTATACCTACATAGGCAAGTCGTCGTTCCTCTTCAACCTCTGATGTGTCACCTGTCGCAATCGACATATAGCTTGGGAAAAGACCGTCTTCCATTCCGGCAAGATATACATTATCAAACTCAAGTCCTTTGGCTGAATGCAGTGTCATAAGCACAACCCTGTTCTCGCCGTCCTCGGTATTATCAAGGTCGGTCATAAGCGCCGTCTCCTGCAAAAATGCACCGAGTGAAGGATCCTCACTGTTTTCCTCAAATGCAGTAATCTTACTGATTAATTCATCGATGTTCTGCATTCTCTCTTCAACCTTTTCGTCATCGTCCTCTTCCCTCAGATAATCGATATACGAAACAGAATCAATGAGTTCCTTTAGCGTTCCTGCTATGCCCATAATCTTTACCTTGGCAGCAAGAACACCGATTTGTGTCACAAAAGAAAGAAGCTTTGATGCCGCTCTTTGCAGTCCCGGAATTTGGTCTGCCTCTCTTAATGCGTCAAAAAAAGACATATCCTTACTTAACGCATATTCTTCAACTTTACTTAATGTCGATGCACCGATTCCTCTTTTGGGAACATTAATAATACGCTTTACAGCAAGGTCATCACGACCGCCTGCAATAGTCTTAAGATAAGACATCAGGTCTTTGATTTCTTTTCTTGCATAGAAATTCACACCACCGACAAGCCTGTACGGAATTCCTTCATATACGAATCGTTCCTCAAGAAGTCGGGACTGTGCATTTGTTCTGAATAAAACCGCAAAACTGCTGTATGGCAAATTCTCTTTTCTGCATTTATGAGCAATTTCATCGGCAATAAATTCAGCTTCTCCGAATGCATTGTCATGAGGTCTGAAATGTATCAGGCTTCCGCATTCCCCGCTTGTCCACAGAGCTTTCTCTTTTCTTCCCTTATTATTTGCAATTACACTGTTGGCAGCATCAAGAATATTCTGAGTCGAGCGGTAATTCTGTTCAAGCTTTATTACCGCAGCCTCCGGATAATGCTTCTCAAAGTCAAGAATATTTCTGATATTTGCGCCTCTGAATTTGTAAATAGACTGATCATCATCACCGACAACACACAGATTATGATGCGCATCAGCAAGAAGTCTTATAAGTTCAAACTGCACCGTATTCGTATCCTGGTACTCGTCGACCATGATATACTGAAATCTTCTCTGGTATCCGGCAAGAACGTCGGGGCAAGTCTTAAACAACTCAACAGTCTTTACAAGAAGGTCATCAAAATCAAGGGCATTGTTCTTCTTAAGGGCATCCTGATATTCTGCATAAGCAAGAGCGATTTTCTGCTTGGAATAATCTCCTATGGCAGATACACGATACTCATCAACTCCGATGTTATCATTTTTGGCAGAAGAAATTGCAGAGAGAATAGCCTTTTCCTTAAGGTATTTTGTATCAATCTGAAGTCTCTTGCATATATCCTTCATCAGACTTTTACTGTCATCAGTGTCATAAATTGTAAAGTTATTATCATATCCGAGTCTGTCACCGAAGCGCCTTAATATTCTTACGCAGGTAGAGTGAAAGGTCATAACCCATACGCTTTCGGAACCGGCTCCCACAAGATCATCTACCCTTTTTCTCATTTCGCCTGCGGCTTTATTGGTAAATGTAATCGCCATAATGTTCCATGGATCGACATTCTGCTCTTCAATAAGGTAGACTATTCTGTGTGTAAGGACTCTGGTTTTACCGGACCCTGCTCCTGCAAGAAGAAGAACAGGACCTTCTGTCGTAAATACGCCCTCTTTTTGTCTGTCATTCAATGAATCATAAATACTCATATCGTACAAAAAACGGAACAAGCCACAGGACTTGTTCCGCCATAATCCTTTCAAAACTAATTACATCATACCCATTTCAGCTTTGAGTGCTGCAAGTTCATCATCAACTTCACTCATACGTGAGCTTGCATCATACTTCTTGGTAAGATTCTCAATACTGTTGGTCTCATGCTGTTCATTAAGCTCGCTCATAGCATCAGCCTCATCAAGCATTCTGTCAACTCTTGCTTCCATTCTCTCGAATGCTGCAATGCTTGAACCGGCGCTCTCAAGTCCGCTACCCATCTTATTAAGCTTCTGCTGTGTCTCGGCAACCTTGAGCTTAGCCTTAATCATCTCTTTTCTGGAGTTAAGTGACTGAATATCATTCTCCAGCTTATCATGCATCTGACGCATCTTAGTGCTGTTATCTGCAGCAAGAAGATATTGCTTTTCAAGTGTTGTGTGAAGTTCTGTAAGTGATGCCTTCTTAGCAAGGAACTGACGAGCCTCGTCATCGTTTCCGCTTGCTACAGCCTTCTTGGCATACTCACCCATTTTATTTATTTCAGCTTCATTTTCATCAAGCTTTCTCTTTGCAGCTTTCTCCTCTGCCATAACAGATGCTGTCTCAGCTTTTACCTTCGCAAAATCATCCTGAAGGTTACGAAGATACTGATCAATCATTTTTTCAGGATCTTCTGCCTTATCGAGCAACGCATTGAAATTAGCTGCCATAATATCCTTAAATCTGGAAATAATACCCACTTCAAAACCCTCCTTGAGTGATTAAATTTTCACATAAAAGTATTATACACAAGACTTTACAAATCGTCTATAGCATTTCCTATTCTTCCTCTGATTGATTCTGCCCTGCAAATTCATCGATGAGCTTCTCCATAAGAAGCTGCCTTAAGTACACATCGTACCCGAGAAACGAGATAAGTGCAAAAAATCTCAGCTTTTCGCGGTCTTTCTCTTTTTCATTCTCAAAAAGAGAATCTGCCTTCTCATACATCTCCCTGACAGACTCCATGATACTGTCCGTCTGCCCTTCCTGGGCGTTCATTATATCCGTGTATATTTCTGTAAGCTTTGTTTTGGCCGGATTCTCAAAAAAAGTATCCGTAATCGGAGAAAGCACCTTGGAAATATCACCGATTGACAGCATACCTTTTAGATAATAGATGTATATCAGAAGAATCATGTGATCCTTCCCATACTTTTTCTTAAAAGGTGGGGGAAGAAGATCGTCCTTGGCATAATTATTTATCATTGTCTTGGTAAGTATTTTGTCTGCTCCCGGGTGACGTGCCGTATCTTTAAGATGAGACTCCATAAATGTTGTAAGCTGGTCCATATAAAGCTGAATATCAGGAATTTCATCCACATCAACATGAGCTTTTTCTCCGAAATTCTTAACAAAATACTCAATGTAGTCTTTTATATTCTCGTCCATAAATTTCGCTTTCAAAAACGCCTATCAAGGTGTCAATGTCTTAATTATATAGTAATTAAAACCATATCGCAATGAAGAGACAGAAAATGTTTTTCAAGGTATCATTTACTTTAGGACTTTAGTATGTTAAAATTGGAAAGTGAAAAATATCTCTTTGGAGGCAAGGAATGAACAAGAAAATTAAGACACCTGCTGTCGACCATTTACTTGATGCTATTCTTGAACTTAAATCAAAAGAAGAATGTTACAATTTTTTTGAAGATCTTTGCACGGTTAACGAATTGTTATCTCTTTCTCAAAGATTTGAAGTTGCAACAATGCTGAGAAACGGAAAAACCTATCTTGATATAGCAGAAAAGACCGGTGCTTCAACCGCTACAATAAGCAGAGTAAACAGGTCCCTCAACTACGGAAGTGACGGATATGAACTGATTTTCCAAAGGCTTGAAGAAAAGGGTAAATAAAAAACGGGCATAGCCCGTTTTTTTTATCCGAAAACTTCCATAAGTTCTACAGGATTAATTAATCTTCCCTCTTTATATATCTGATATTCAAGGGTTCTGTTGTTTTTGGTTACCGCAAAAAGAACATCTCCCTTTCTGACTTCGGCGCCGACAATAAATTTCGGTGTTTCTCTTACATGATAACTTGTCACATATCCGTTTCCGTGATCGATTGAGATACGGTATCCCCATTCGGGATCTTCTTCAGAAATAATTACCTTTCCGCTTCCTGCAGATACTATCTCGGTACCCATGTCAGCCGTAAATTCCAGATAGGGTCTTTCGTCATCATCACTTTTCTCCTTATAAGAAGCAGTTCCGTTTACCGGAATGCCGTCAGGAATAAAAAGTTTACTTTCCTCACTCTTTCTGTCTTCCTCCTCAGCAACTTTGTGCGTTACCGTTGCTGAAAGAATGGTATTCATTTCTTTTGTATCGGATAACTCTTTTAACAGCTCCTCATTCTCAAGATGCTCTGCCTCGTACTTGTCACCGTTTTCTCTTGCCTTTGAAAGCTGCCATTTGAACAGTTCGGTTGAAACAACTCCCCATGCAAGCAGAAGAACGAATACCGAAACAGCGGTAATAAGCAGGGCTTTAAGCTTAAATCCGGGAATGAAGAACTCCTTATGAAATCCGTCTTCTTTCTCACTCTTTAAGTCAACCGTCATTCCATAGGACGGTTTTTTCTCTTTACTCATAATTATTTCCCGTCTTTCTGCGAAAGACACCAATGCGTCATGAAACGGGTGCACTGGCTTTCGCTATCTAATCTATCTTCCTTCTGATATTATTTTCCTATAAGACTGACACACTACAGAACACGTGGAGGTGAGTG
>JAZLHJ010000015.1:0-35100 GCA_045616785.1 Lachnospiraceae bacterium | reverse complement strand
GAGGCAAAAAATCAATACTTTTGGATGTAAAAGTGGCAAAAAATCCTTTGTTTTCAAGGGTTTCCCTGTATTATATAAAGCAGGATGTATATTGCTTGTTAGCAAATGCATACCTAAAAAACGTTATTGTTGTGACTAATATATATCTATAATAGATATTTGGCAAAGCAAGTGAAAACTTGTGACGCAAAGCTAGAGGGACTTAAGCACAAATGTGTATGTCAGCCAGTTGCAACTGTTTGATGCATGTCAGTGTTCCCGATAGCTGAGATGCTTTTTTTATTTCGCCTATATCATATTTTTTAATATATATAGGGTGGCGACACGATATCCCTCATCGTGCCGCCTCTTTTTTTGTCGCTTTTCGATTTACATTTTTACAGCATGCTCTTTTAACCAGTCAACCCAGACATAGACATTCTTCGCATTAAGATGAACTCCGTCAAAGGTTATTTCCTCGCGAAGATATCCGTTCCCGTCACAGATATCATCACATGTGTTCTCGTCCAGGAAGAAAATCTTCTTATTGTCACAAAGTTTCTTAAGCTCTGCATTTCGCTTATCAATTTCAGCATTGTTTATATAGGTTTTCTTGGCATCCTTTTTCCTGGATACCCGCATTATGGACTGAACATAGATTATTGCATCCGGCTGAAGTTCCATAAGAGTATCAAGAACTTCCTTATATTCCTCTGCAAAAGAGGAAGCGGTGCCTGTTCCGAGTTCGTTTATTCCGAGCTTTATGTAGATTTTCTTAAATTTATGGTCTTTGAGGTAATCCTGAATTTTTGTCTCGTTAAAGGTTCCTGAAGGATATACCGGAGTTTTCCATATTCTCCATATGGACATTCCTGTTGTGGCAAGGAAGGTTGCATTATCAAGACCTGAATACAGTTCAAGTGAACGCATTCTTGAGTCACCGATGAATACAGCGTCATCAAAATAACTTTCATCTACGCTTGTAAATACAGGCTTATGCGGCTTTACGATTTCAGGATGAGTATCCACTATTGTAGAAGAGTAAGGGTGCACGTAGCCTTCCGGAAGCTTTACGGTTGGAGGAGCAATTTCTTCAGGCAGTATCTCCGAAAGAATTAATGTTTCATCCGAAGCTGAAGGCTCTTTGGGGGCTTCGGGTTCCGACGCGGCTATTTCCGGATCCGGAACTTTTTCAAATGGATCGTAGAAAAATACACTGTCAGCAACACTGCTTATTTTCTCGTGGTAAAAGGGAAAATCGAAATCTGCTGCAATTTTGTACGCCATCAGAATTAAAATGGTGAAAACAAGCAAAAGGAAAAAGGGTGCTTTTTTGAAAAAGGGCTCTTTTTCTTTTAGTCCGTTATGAAGTTTGGCGGCTTTATGAAGATATGAATCTTCTGTGTTTGGAGTCATCTACCCACCTCAGAATCTGAAATACAAAAACGGGTTGTTCTCGCCGACGGCGAGCATATATATGCTTCCCCAGAAAATGAGAAGAAGCAGGACAAGGGTTATCGGATTATTCTTAAAGCGCTTGTACAGCCTCATGGGAAGCGGCGTTGCAAAAATAATGCAGACAATAAACAGCGGTCCGTAGGTTACGAGTGCCCTTATGTAATCAAGCGGGTCAAGACCGCCGAAGTTTCCGCTTGTCGGGAACATCCTTGAAAGATATAAAAGCATGGAGTCCATGTCGCTTATTGCAAATATTATCCAGGTTACCGGCATCAGAATAATTACATAAAGATGGCCGAGTAACGGGACTTTGTTAAGAATCTTTCCGAGAAAGAGCTTCTCGATGATAAGAAGAATCGCAAAGGATAGTCCCCAGATTACAAAGTTCATTCCGGCGCCGTGCCAAAGTCCTGTAAGTCCCCAGACGATAAGGATATTTATAAAGGTACGTATGCGACCTTTTCTGTTACCGCCGAGAGGAATGTAGACATAGGTGCGAAACCATTTTCCGAGAGTGATATGCCATCTTCTCCAGAATTCCGTCATGGTTTTGGAAACATACGGGAAGTTAAAGTTATCCGGAATTGTTATTCCCATCATACGTCCGAGGCCTATTGCCATAAGGGAATACCCGTAGAAATCAAAGAAAATCTGGAAGGAATAGGAAAGTGCGCCAAGCCAGGCAAGAGGCGTTGAGATGCTGTCAAAACCGGCGACCTTTGTTTCCTCGAAAAGACAGGAAATCCTGTTTGCAAGGAGCACCTTTGAGCCGAGGCCGAGTGCAAAAGTTTTAAGACCGTCTTCAAGGCACTCTGCATTAATTCGCGGCTTTACTATCTCATCTCTGACCTCGCCGTAATTAATAATGGGTCCTGCAATAAGCTGCGGGAACATGCAGATATAGGTTGCAAGATTTATTATATTTTTCTCCTGCTTTTCGGTTCCTTTGTATACATCGACGATGTATGAAACAATCTGGAATGTATAAAAGCTTATTCCGAGAGGAAGTGCAAGTGACGGAAGCGTAAAGACAGGGAGCGAAAATGAAGTATTATCGCTTATTAATCCAAAGAGATTGTTTACTCCCGTAAGTATGAAATCAGCATATTTGAATACCGCAAGGGCACCGAAATCAATAAGAAGCGTCAGAATCAGCAGAAACTTTCGCGTTCCGCTACCGGCTGCTTTTGCTATCAGGAGGCCGAGGAGATAATTAATCAATATGGAAATTATTATTAGGAAAATGTAGACGGGTTCGCCTACTGCATAGAAAACAAGACTCCCGATAAGAAGAATAACGGTTCTTGCACGTCCTCTAAAAATATAGAACAAAAGGAAGAAAACAGGTATGAATTTGAAGATGAAATCAATACTTGAGAAAACCATTTTACGCTGCTTTCCTTAATAGCTTACTTATGACTAACATATTTTATGTAAAAATCCTGCGATTTTCAATAAGAATATAAGAAAAACGGACTAAGATATTGAAAAATCTTTGCAACCAAAAGCAAAATAAAGTATAATTTTTGATGAACAAGTTTCATTTATTCTTTGGAGGATGATGTCATGAGTTGGGAAGATAATGTAAGAAAAGTAGTTCCGTATGTCGCAGGAGAACAGCCCGGCGGCGATGTGATTAAATTAAATACCAATGAGTTTCCGTATCCGCCGTCAACAAAGGTGCTTGACAGACTTGCACAGATGGCAAATCCGGATTCATGGGGAGAGTGGACAAATTTAAGAAAATATCCCGATTTAGATGCGACTCATCTGGTCAACGCAATATCATGTACTTACAATATTCCATTTGATAATATATTCGTCGGGGTAGGATCTGATGATGTTCTGGCAATTTCGTTTATGACCTTCTTTGCCGGAAAGAAACCTGTTCTTTTCCCTGATATTACATATTCTTTCTACGATGTATGGGCAGACCTTTTCGGAATACCGTACAAGACCTGTGCGCTTAATGAGAATTTTGAGATTAATGTGGGAGACTATTTTGCTCCGAACGGCGGAATTGTAATTCCCAACCCCAATGCGCCTACAGGTATTTCAAAGCCTGTTTCGTTCTTCGAGGAGATTATTAAGGCAAATCCGGGAAGCGTTGTTATTATTGATGAAGCTTATGTGGATTTCGGAGCAGAGAGCTGCCTTCCTCTTATATCCAAATATGATAATGTGCTTGTTGTTCAGACTTTCTCAAAGTCGAGAGCACTTGCCGGTCTCAGAATCGGTGTTGCCTTTGGTAACAAGCGTCTTATCGAATATATGCAGGATGTTAAGTTCTCGTTTAATTCGTACACAATGAACTATCCCGCTATCGAACTCGGTGCGGCAGCAGTTCTTGATAAGGTTTATTACAAAGAAGCAGTTAATAAGGTTATTGAGACAAGAGAGTGGACTAAGGAAGAGCTTGAGAAACTTGGATTTGAATTCAGCGATTCAAAAGCTAATTTCATCTTTGCCACACATAAGAAGATTCCGGCAACTCACATCTACGAAGAGCTTAAGAAGAGAAAGATTTATGTAAGGCACTTCAATAAGCCCAGAATTGCCAATTATCTTCGTATTTCCATCGGCACGGAAGATGAAATGAAAACGCTGATGAAGAATCTTAAGGAGATTATAGCTTGAAACACTATCTATTTATTTTTCTTATCTCCATGCTGCCTATTGTTGAGCTCCGTGGAGCTGTTCCGTATGCAATCGGATTTATTGAAGCGGGAGAACCGCTTGAGCTTTGGCTTTGTTACGTTATAGCAATTTTAGGCAATATGCTTCCCGTTCCGTTCATATTCTTTTTTGCAAGGAAAATTCTGGAATGGGGCGCGAAGAGAGAGAATAAACTGGTGCACGGCTTTTGTAACTTCTGTCTTGAGAAAGGACATAAAGGCGGAGCCAAGCTTCAGGAGAAGACAGGACGCGGTGTATATTTTGCCCTTTTTCTGTTTGTAGGAATTCCGCTTCCCGGAACAGGCGCATGGACAGGTACGCTTGCTGCTTCAATTCTTGATATGGATTTTAAAAAGGCTGTAGTATCCGTTATGGGCGGAGTTGTTCTTGCCGGAATCATAATGGGGCTTCTTTCAGCCGGTATTTTCGGAGCAATATTTGCATAATGGAAGCCTATACTGAATTTGCTTATGTTTATGACGAACTGATGGACACCACTCCTTATGGGGAGTGGTGTGATTATATTGTGGAGAAAATTGAGAAGTACGGTATTTCGAAGCCTGAAAGAGATGAAGAAGACCCGCTTATGCAGGAGAGAAACCTTGTGGTTGATCTCGGCTGCGGTACCGGCAATCTGACCGAGCTTTTGTATGACAGGGGATATGATCTTGTCGGAATCGACATTTCCGAGGATATGCTGGAGGTGGCATCTGAAAGGCGTGAGGAAAGCGGAAGAAATATTCTGTATCTTAATCAGGATATGCGGGAGCTTGACCTGTTTTGTACGGCGGGGACTTTTGTCAGCGTGTGCGACAGTGTTAATTACCTTCTTACAGATGAAGATATAAGAAAGGCTTTTTCGAAGGTGAGCCTTTTTGCTTATCCGGGGGCGCTTTTTATTTTTGATTTCAACACCGAATATAAATACAGGTGTGTAATCGGCGATTCCACGATCGCAGAAAACCGCGAGGACGTAAGCTTCATCTGGGAGAATTCGTACGATACCAAGACTCGGATTAACACGTATTTTCTTACTCTTTTCACGGAAAAAGAAAACGGCCTTTATGAGAAATCGGAAGAAACACACCTTCAGAGGGGGTACGAGCTTTCTGAAATGGAGAATTTCGTGAAAGAGGCAGGTTTTGAGATAATTGAAGTGTGCGACTCCGATACGAAAACGGCGCCGACAGATACTTCGGAGAGAATATGCATTGTTGCAAGGAAGAAAGAGAGGTAAAACCGGATTTTTTCGTGAAATCCGGATAAGATATGGACGATTATATTGTAAGAGCATCCGCGGCTGATGCGAAAATCAGGGCATTTGCCTGCAGAACGAGAGACATGGTTGAGATTGCAAGGAAGCTCCATGATACGAGCCCTGTTATGACTGCGGCGCTCGGAAGACTTCTTTCCGGGGCGGCAATGATGGGTGTTATGTTAAAAGGTAAGGATGAGCGCCTTACTATTCAGATAAAGGGAAACGGTCCGGCTGAAGGGCTGACCGTATGTGCTGACAGCAGTGGATTTGTAAAAGGATATGCCGTCGTTCCGAGGGTCATCATTCCTGCAAACAGCGTATCTCATTTTGACGTCGGCGGTGCTATCGGTGAGGGACAGCTTCGCGTTATCAAGGATATGGGGCTTAAAGAGCCGTATGTCGGGACAATTGACCTTCAGACCGGGGAAATTGCGGAAGACCTTACATACTATTTTGCTGTTTCGGAGCAGGTTCCGAGTTCTGTCGGGCTTGGCGTTCTTATGAATAAGGATAATACAGTAAGACAGGCTGGCGGTTTTATCATTCAGCTTATGCCTGATGCGGACGATGAGACAATAGATATTCTTGAGAAAAATATTGTCGGACTTGAATCTGTTACGACCATGCTTGACAGAAAAATGACGCCTGAAGATATGCTTGGTGAAGTTCTTAAGAATCTTTCGCCGGAGATCCTTGATAAGCATGAAACCGGCTTTAGGTGTGACTGCGGACGTGAGAGATTTACGAAGGGAATAATAAGTCTCGGACAAAAAGAAATTGCAGAAATGATAGAGGCCGGAAAAGATATCGAGGCCGTCTGTCAGTTCTGCAATAAGAAATACAATTTCTCTGTTTCAGATCTTAAACAGATAATAAATTCTTTAAAATAATTATTTTTTGGATTTGAGAAGGTCTCTGATTTCTGTAAGGAGAACTTCTTCCTTGGAGGGCTCAGGATCTTTCTTGGGCTCTTCTTCTTTCTTACGCTGGAATGCATTGAACGCCTTGATTACAAGGAAAAGAACAAAAGAAGTAAGAAGGAAGGTAATTACTGCCTGAAAGAAGTTTCCGTAAGTAACAACCGCGTCGCCTATGGTGAATGAAAGAGAAGTAAAGTCGATCTGACCGAGGATGATACCAAGAAGCGGTGTAATAATATCGCCGACAAGTGAATTGGTTATCGCTGTAAATGCACCTCCGATAATAATACCGACTGCCATTGTCATGACATTTCCTTTTGTTATGAATTCCTTGAATTCACCGAAGAATTTTTTCATCTCATTTTCCTTTCTGCAATTTATTCTGACTGCTATTTCTTATTATCGGAAAATAAAACGGATTTGTGAAGTGCAAATTTCATTTTATGAGGATTTTTGAAGACATAATTCTTCTTGAAAAATAGTCAGACAACTATTATGATTATTCTGAAGAAAAATATATTTACCAGAGGTGAGTACATGTTAACAGCAAGTGAGGATTATTTAAAATTACCGGGAAGTTATCTTTTTTCCAATATAGCAAAAAAAGTAAATGAATTTGCTAATGCAAATCCCGATAAGAAGATTATAAGACTTGGAATAGGCGATGTCACAAGACCGCTTTGTCCCGCAGTAATCAAGGCACTTCATGAAGGTGTTGATGATATGGGAAATGCAGAGACCTTCAAGGGATATGCTCCGGATCTCGGATACATGTTCCTTCGCGAAGTAATAGCAAAGAAGGATTTTGCCGAAAGAGGCTGCGATATTTCGGTTGATGAGATTTTTATTTCCGACGGAGCAAAGAGCGATTCCGGAAATATTCAGGAAATATTCGGGAAAAACTGCAAGATTGCCGTATGTGACCCGGTATATCCTGTTTATGTTGATTCGAACGTAATGGCCGGAAGATGCGGAAATTATGATGCAGCAAAAGAAGCATGGTCAAATGTTGTATATATGCCCTGTACTGAAATGAACGGCTTTGTTGCGGAGCTTCCAAAGGAAACACCTGATATTATATATCTTTGTTTCCCCAACAACCCTACAGGTGCAGCCGTAACAAAAGACCAGCTTAAGATGTGGGTGGATTATGCAAGAAAGAACGGAGCTGTAATTATTTTTGATGCTGCATATGAAGCATTTATCACAGATTCTTCTCTTCCTCATTCAATTTATGAAATTGACGGCGCAAGAGAGTGCGCGATTGAAATCAGATCATTCAGCAAGAAAGCCGGCTTTACGGGGCTTCGTCTCGGATATACCGTTGTTCCCAAAGACCTTAAGGCAGGCGGAGTGGCGCTCAATCCGCTTTGGGCAAGACGCCATGGAACCAAATTTAACGGGGCACCTTATATTGTCCAAAAGGCAGGAGCTGCCGTATATACAGAAGAAGGCGACAGACAGACAAAGGAAACAATAGCTTACTATCTGAACAATGCCGCATACATTAAGAAGGGACTTGCCTCGGCAGGTTATACGGTATACGGAGGAGAGAATGCTCCTTACATCTGGATGAAAACACCTGACGGACTTACAAGCTGGGAATTCTTTGACAGACTTCTTGAAACAGTGAATGTTGTCGGAACACCCGGATCGGGATTCGGACCAAGCGGGGAAGGTTATTTCAGACTTACAGCCTTTGGTAACTATGAGAATACGGTGGAAGCAGTAGACAGAATAAAGAATATGTAGGAGGGTGACTATGAGCAGAAAAAACAAAGCAATATTACTTGGGTTTGCGGCAGCAGTGTTTATGGCAGTTACAATGCTTTTTGCAGGTGTAAGTGCAAAGGCTGCAGCAGGCGGTAACACAATTCCGTTTGTACCCGCATCGGGAAGAGGCTATTGGGAGCAGCCCACAAGCGGCAACAACTATAAATTTGTTGTTACCCTTGATTATCCGACAGTTCCCGACGGAACATATAAGCAGGCTGTTCGTTTTGTTCTTCGTGAGCAGACAACCAATAAGGCAAATTCTTATTATGAAGTAACAACCTGCAGAGTAAGCGGCGGAAGTACCTTAAATCCTCATCGTGCACCGAGCTGGACAGTTACATCAAAGTTTACAAAGCCTACTCCGGGAACTTATAAGATTGAACTTTATACAGTAAGTGCAATCGGTAGTGAAACACTTGTGGTTGAGTCAGAGCCGTTTACGGTTTCGGATTCCAATCATTCCTGCGTAAGAGAATGGCTTATCACAAAACTCGGCGATGCCAATCACGACCAGGTTGAAGAAGAGGTATGTCTTGGATGCGGCGGACACAGAGACAATACAAGAATTACTACAGCTTACACGAATTACCTTTTTGAATCGGCAATTCTTGTAAATAATGCAACAAGCGACGGTGTTGTAAGCATCTATCATGATACCTACAATACACTTTCCAAATCGTTTATGCAGGTACTTGCACTCAGAAGGGATATAACCTTCAATATGTATTTTGTATATGGTGGTCAGAAGTATAAAACGACAATTCCGGCAGGGACACCTATTGATACAAGCTATGACTGGTACGGACCGGCTCTTCTTATGGGACTTTTCCCCACAGAAGTAATTAATTACGAACCGGCTACCGTAGTAAGTTATCAGCCTACCGCTGTATCAAGTGCGGCAGCAGGAAGCACCGTTCTTCTTAATAAATCAGATACATACAGCAGAGCACAGATGCAGGAGATAGCATCAAGACCCGATGTAAATTTTGTAATCAGATTTACATATAACGGAGTCAGCTACGATGTTCTTATTCCTGCAGGAACGACCATTGATACAAGCTGTGACTGGTATGGACCGCTTAAGCTTATGAGCCTTTATACCACAAAAGTTACAGGAACAATCTGAACGGAATAACAGAGTTTATATCTTTGCCGCAGATTTTTATGAATCTGCGGCAAAATTTTGCCATAAATTTGTCAGCAATATTCGTATCATGAATAGAGGCTGAAGGAAGGAGTCTCCTTTGACCGAAGAAGAATTCGAATATGCGGTAAGTCTTATCAGAAATGGTGATAAAGACGGACTTCACAGAATTTATATCGCATATGCCAAATCAGTTTTTAAAGTTATATATGAAGTAGTCCTAAGTAAGGAAGATGCAGAAGACCTTACCGGCGATGTCTTTATCAAGCTTTGGGAAGCACTTGACAGTTACAAACCGGGAAACGGCCATAAAGGATATCTGATGACGATTGCAAGAAACAGGGCAATAGATTTTATCAGAAAACGAAAAAGAGAGGTTCTGATGTCTCCCGATACAGCGGGGGCAGAAGATGATATCTCGCAGACAATTTTCGATACAGGCGGAACATATGGTGATGACCAAACCGGTCAAATACCTGAAAATGTGGTTGTCGGAAATCTAAGTATTAAAGAAGCTATGGAAAAACTTCTGCCTGTGGAGCGGCAGATAATCAATATGAAGGTCATGATGGATATGACTTTTAAAGATATTTCCGAGACTCTTTCGATTCCGATGGGAACCGTCACGTGGCGTTACCGGGAAGCAATTAATAAATTAAGGAGGTGCGGGTATGTGTGAGAATCTGAAAAATGCTCTTGAAGATGATGCAAAACTTATGTTTAACGAAGATGCTCTCTGGGCAAAAATTGAACAAAACCTTCCCGAAAAAGCACCTTCCGTGCCTTCCGGGAGTTCAAAGATAAAAAAGTTTAATTTCAGGGTATGGGCGCTTCCTGCAGCCGCACTTCTCTGTATTATGGTTGCTGTGCCTGTACTTGTAAGAGTTGTGGAAAACAAAAGCGAAGAAACGATGATGGCGGGTCCGATGAAAGCTGCTACTGATTCGGCTGTTTCGTTTGAAGCTGCAAAAAGTAATGATGTCTATGAAGAATCCTTTGCTGCAGCCTGCGAAGAGGACTTTTATTCCGAAGCAGCAAGTGAACCTGCGAATGATTGTGCAGCGTCCGGGGCATCCTCTGAGGAATCTTCTTACGAACAGGACTATAATGCATTTTCCGGTAACGGAGATGACAATATGTCGCAAAGCACGAGCGTGGATGAAGAGAAAAGAGTTCTTACAGAAGCAGAACTGTCTATCATGTTCGACGGAAATACAGTTTTATACTACGAGTGCTGTGAACTTGCAGGTATTCCGTGCGTTTACGGCAGGGTTTCTAAGGAAGACGAAATATATCACATGTTCTTTTTTGAAGGTGCAGAAGGCGAAATCCCGCATCTGTTGATGTTCCCCGAAGAACAGTTTACTTATTCGGAAGCTCTTAAATCGGCTCTTTCGGATATTGCCGAGGAGAAATTGTCAGAAAAAAATTTCTGATGCAAAAAAAAGTTTAACGCTTTACCACGTAAAATTATGTTGTATTGTTTTGGTGAGGTGAGTATAATTAGTGTTGCTTTTTGATGAATTGTCATTAAAAGCAACACTTTTTTATATCGCCTTTTGGCGGTGGAACGGAGAAGAAAATGGAAAGAAGAGTCGGAACTGTTTCAAGAGGAATTCGCGGACCTATTATCCGTGAGGGAGATAACCTTGTCGATATTACTGTTGACAGTGTTCTGGAAGCTGCAAAGAGCGAAGGATTTGAACTTCGTGACAGAGATGTAATTGCACTTACCGAATCGATTGTTGCACGTGCACAGGGAAACTACGCTACTGTAGATGATATTGCAGCTGATGTGAAAGCAAAGCTTGGTGGTGAGACTGTCGGTGTTATTTTCCCGATCATGTCAAGAAATCGTTTCGCAATCAATCTTAAGGGTATTGCAAGAGGATGTAAGAAGGTTGTTCTTATGCTCAGCTATCCTTCTGATGAAGTGGGAAATGCACTCCTTACATACGATCAGCTTGATGAAGCCGGAATTAATCCTTATTCCGATGTACTTTCTCTTTCAAAATACAGAGAACTTTTCGGTGAGAACAAGCATGAGTTCACCGGAGTTGATTATGTTCAGTATTACTCAGACATTATTACAGCTGAAGGCGCTGAGGTAGAAGTTGTTTTTGCAAATCAGGCGAAGACGATTCTTAACTACACAGACTGCGTTATCAACTGTGATATACATACAAGAGTTCGTACCAAGAGAATTCTTCGTGAGGCCGGAGCAAAGGTTGTATGCGGACTTGACGATATCATGACAAGTTCAGTAAACGGCAGCGGTTATAACGAGAAGTACGGACTTCTTGGTTCAAATAAGTCAACAGAAGACAAGATTAAGCTCTTCCCCAAGGAGTGCAAGGATCTTGTACTTAACATTCAGGCTGAAATTCTTAAGAAGACCGGAAAGCATGTTGAAGTTATGGTATACGGAGACGGAGCCTTCAAGGATCCTCAGGGTAAAATCTGGGAACTTGCAGATCCTGTTGTAAGTCCTGCATTTACAGACGGTCTTATCGGAACTCCCAACGAGCTCAAACTTAAGTATCTTGCAGATAATGATTTTGCAGGCCTTTCAGGAGAAGCTCTTAAGGAAGCTATTTCAAATTCCATTAAGACTAAGGATGGCAACCTCAAGGGTAACATGGCCTCTCAGGGAACAACTCCCAGACAGCTTACCGACCTCATCGGTTCGCTCTGCGATCTTACTTCAGGTTCCGGTGACAAGGGAACTCCTATCATCCTTATTCAGGGTTACTTCGATAACTACACAAACGACTGAATTTAACACAAGCATTAAGGGCTGCAGATGCAGCCCTTTTTTGTTATTCCGAATGAGCCAAGTAAATGCTCATGCTTGCATGAAAGCATATATTTGGCGATAATCAGGGGTTCATGAATATCGGTGAACACTTCTTTGAAGAAACTTAATGAAAAGGGGATTTGGTTGACATAAACTCTTTGCGGAATTTGTTATGCCTTGGTTTTTCACCGAGAAAGTATCTTTTTGAAAATATCGGTGAACAAAATTTCCTGATATTCACCGAATATTGCTGTTTGGGCAATATCGGTGAATTCTTATGTTAACAAGAGCACTCCGCTGTTTACATAACACATATTTTGACGCTGTTTTTTCACCGAAGAAATGGGAATTTCGAATTTTCGGTGAAAAAGTCCATATTATGTCAACCTAAAGTGGGAAGTTATTACAAAAGCCCCATCCTTATACGAAAGAACCGTCCCTGCACAAAAGAACCGTCCCTGGACAGAGGGACACTCCTTGGACAGAGGAACCGTCCCTGATGCAACAAAATTGTTGAAAAAAGTGAACAATTTTATTATAATAGACTCATTATTACCTGATGTTGGTGTCTGCTTGATTTTGATGGAGGGCTGTATATCTGAAAAATAATATTAGAATAATAGCATGCGTTATTTTCTCTTTGTTCGCTTTTATTCTGGTGGGAACCGAAGCAAAAGCGGAGGAGGAAAACATTTTATATGTAACATTTCCTATTCCTGCGAAGGTACAAATCGGCGATGTGCCGGATATGTATGAAATTGCTGATTATATTTCGAATTATTCAAGCAATTATGATGAATTCGCATCTGCTGATTTTGGAATCTGGCTCGGGAACAATGTTACGAATGAGTATGAAGGCGCCGTAAATCCGTGGTATGTGGATTCAGAAGGAACGACATGGGGATGGTATGCCGGCGATTCGGTAATAGAAGGATTTCTGCATTCTGAATCTTGGAGTTGTTGATGAGAACGGTGGTTTGAACGGCGGAGATTTTGGCGGGGATCCTGCGCCTGAAGCAGAACCTGAAACCATTCATGAGAAGCATGCTGAAGAGGCTGAGCTTGTTCCGACGATAACAGATGAAGGGGATTTTGTTATCGGATTTGACGGAATGCCGGAATTGGTATGTTCAATATGCGGAGAGATACATAAGGATTATCCTGTATATCAGGAAATCTGGATGGATGAAATCGTAAAATCAATTGAAGGTCACAAGAACTTTGATACGGATTGGAAAAAGACAGATGAGGAGGCTTCCGAACCGGTAACAATTAAGACTGATACATTTATCAGCTTTGACAGGGAGACTCTTTCAGAGCTTGGTGAACTTGGTCAGGCTGTGACACTTAAATTTTTGTATAACGGCAGTTATTATTCAACCACAATACCGGAAGGTGCTGATTTTGTAAGCCTTGCCGATGAAAACGGATGGGCAGGTTTTGCTTATATTATGAGCGTGTACGGTGGAATTGAGATTTCTGCTGCTGAATTTGCAGCGTGATATTTATAAGAAATACTTTGAAAGGCTGGTTATTTATTAATGATTAACGACAATTATATTGAACTTATGGTGCCCAAGAAGACATCTACAATTATGGTGACAGGCGCGTGGCTTTTGCTTGTTATGGCGATTCTTTCGTTCCTCGGTTTCTTACTTACATTAAATTATATTTTAATTTTTGTTGCAATCGGTGCCGGAATCGGATTTTATTTTCTGCGTCTTCATTCGGTGGTTGAGTTCGAGTATCTTTATGTCGATAAGGAACTTACGATTGACCGAATTCTGTCAAGATCAAAGAGAAAGACAATCAAGAAGATTGACATGGACAGAGTTGAAATGATTGCGCCCGTTGGTTCTTATCACCTTGATGCTTTTAAGAACAGAACCGGCAAGGATGAGAATTATACTTCCGGTATGGAAGACAAAAAAGTATATACCCTTATTGCGGATTCCGGAAAGATTCTTATTGAGGTTAACGATGATCTCGTTAAGCTGATGAGAAACACCATGCCCAGAAAAGTATTTACCGAATAGTGATAAGCAGGCTTTGCCTGCTTATTTTTTTACCCATAGCTTTTGTGTTTGAGGAGGGGACTTCATGAATGTCAGAGCATTAGATCTTGAAGAATACAGAGTTGGAAATTTTATTAAATCGCCTGCAGTAAGGAAAATTTCAGCAAAAAGGTCGATTGTTTTCGGGGGAGAAGAAGACGGACAGGAGGTCTGTATCGCAATATATCTGCAGGATACCGAGGACAGAGAAAGGCTTCGGCTGATAGAATACTTTGCTATCGGAGATGATGAAAAGCAAAGAATAGAAAGAGAATTTGAAATTATTGAGAAATCACGGAAAATTCTTTTCGATTATGGAATTAAAAGAATTGCAATTAAAGCAGTCGGACAGGCGGGGGAAATGAAGCTTCTGTATCAGAACGCGCTCAAGCTGAAATTTCTTCCGATTACGGTTAATGGTCTTTTTATGATATATAAACTTGATGACTCGATTTTGACAAAAGGAATGCAGATTCTAAGTTCGGCACCTGATATTATGAGGAAAGGCGTTTGCGAACTGAAACACGATGATGTACGACTTAAGAGATTTCTTGCAAAGAAGGATACAACCGGTATTTTTTTTGAGAGGGATTCTTATGATGAGAAAATGACAAAGTTTTATATCAGGGATAATGAAATAAAAGGAGCTTTGATCTGTCAGAAACTTGCCGATAATATAATTTTTTATCCGTATTTCTATGCAGACGAGGCAGAAAGAGACGGTAAAGTTTTTGCGGTAATGTTCCATGACAGTCTGGCGGATGCCGGGAAAATGCTTGCTGATGAGACGTATGTTGTTCTTCAGAGCTTTTATGAAAGCGTGGAAACGGGAATTGAGAAAATCCTTGGAAATCCGATTAATACTTATGAAATTCATGAGTATATCTCAGTAAAGGAGGGATAGCACATGGAATTTAATGAGATGAAAGAAATGAATAAGCAAAAAGAACTGCAGATTCACGAGGAAGAGACTGTTTACGCCGGTCAGAGTGAGACATCTCTTTTGTCCGATGAAATGCATGACAATGTTTATCGTGAAGCATCGCCAATTGATAGCATTCCAAAAGAAAAACCTTGTACACTTGCGCCACTTGTAAAATACTATCGCGAAGTCTATTCGCACGAGATTGAACTTCAGAATTTCGGAAATATGTTTTCTTCAAGCGAAACCAGCGCCGTTATTGAGAACCAAATTAAAGAGCATGGTTTCGCATCGATGATTAAGGGGATAATTAAGACTATTACAGGGTCAAAAAAGCAGGTCGAAAATCGTCAGAAGCGTTATGAGGTAACTGATGAAGAGCACGAAACCAAGCTTGTTCATGACGGCACCTACAAGAAAGAACGTGATAAGGTGCTAAAGGAGAAATTTAATTCTCCCGAAATGAAGAAGCTTGCTGAAGATATGGATATTTTTGCCGACCGCTTTGCTGTTTGGAAAGAAAAACTTGATGCAAATAAAGTTATCGGAACCAGGGAGCGCGACAGGCGATTTATTCTTGTGATGAATGCCTATGAGGATATATACAGGAAGTACATGGGCGAATTTAACGGGGATATTCGTTACATGCCGGATAAGGTTCAGGCTTTCTACAGAGAATATGAAGCTATAAGAAAGCGGCAGGAGAATCCTGAGCCGGAGGGTGTTAGTGCGCTGGAAAAGATTGAAGAACAGATTGACAGCGTTAATGAGAGAGAGGAAAAAGAACGTTCAAGAACAATAGATGGCAACGAGCTTAATATTGAGAAGAATAAGACGCTTCCGCCTGCCATTGAACTTAAAGAACTGAAAGGAGAGAGTGTTTCAAAAGAAAAGCAAGTTGATTCCGGGCAGGAAGAAAAGCGCCAGGAACGACAAAAAGAAATGAGGAAGCAGCAGAATTACGGAATAAAAGAGATTGACAAGTGGCTTGTAAGAAATATGGACCATTCAAACAGCGATGGCGGAAAGAGTGAGCTTCTTGCAAGAATTCTCGGTCTGTCAAGACGTGAAAAGCTTCTTTTGTATTACACGGTTATTAACGGAAAACAGGCAGATGCATCTGAACTTGATGCAGCGCTTTCGGGCGTGTTCATACCGGATCTCAGTGCATTTAAAGATAAGATGGTTGCCAGTAAATTTCTTATTTTCCGAAGGCTGACACACAGTTATATTTACTGGGAACGATTGGAAAGTGCAATGCAGGTTCTTTTTGCTTATCAGCCGATGATTAAGCAGGAAGAAAATGGCGAGAGTCCGGCAGAAAAGGAAAAGGTTCGGAAAAAACGGGAGAAGCTGATTGAAGCTCTGAAGGATGAAGAAAAGAAAACTGCTGAGGAATATTTTGCAAGGACAGACTCGGTTAAGGAAGCGTTCACTTCGCTTCAGTCCAGACTTATGGAATATATGCAACTTCTTAAAAAGAGTGAGAAGGAACCGGGAAATGCAAATCTTAAGTCTGAGGTTGAAGAGGAAAGAACAGTTCTGGAAGGCGAGCTAAAAGCTGCACTTCAAATGGATGCCGAGCTTGCTGAATTCGCAGTAAAGGAAAAGGTTCATTTTGCAGATAAGTCTGCTGATACGCAGAATAAAATTGAGAGCTTTAACGGAACGATTTCAGGAGGCACAATGGCAATGTTGCCGGCTATTCTTGGCGTAGCGTTTGATATGGGTAAATCACTTGATTCCGTTAATATGGATGCAATCATCGGCATGCAGGAAAATATGCTCGAGGAGCTTGAAAAGCTGCAGGGCGCATTCGACAAGATGAACAGTGTCGGCGCTCTTATGTCTGTTACAGGCGTTATCAGTCTTATTACAGCAGTCGGAAATACCGTGAATATTGTGAAAACCTTTGGCGAGGGTGAACCCTTTGATGAAGTACTCAAGGTAGCCGGCCTGGTAAATGAATTTGCCAATATTGCATCAACAGGTGTTACGACCGCGATGTGCTTTATGGCGGGAACAAAGCCGCTTACGGAGGCTCTCACCAAAGTTCCGGCGCTTACAACTGTTACTAATGGATTCGCTTATGCCAAGATAGGAGCAGATTCTGTTCAATCGATAGCACATTTTGCGCAGGCTTATCATAGACAGACCAAAATTAAAGATGCAATTAAGGGGTTCGGTCCTCAGGTCGGCCTTGATAAAACGGATACGATGGAAAGCAGAGTTCTGAGACTCTCCGATGGTCTTAACAAAGAACTTAAAAAGCAGGCTACAACTGAAATGATAAGTGCAGCTCTTTCCGTGGCAACGCTTCCGTTTGTTGGACTTTCCACATGTGTATCAATCGGTCTTTCTTTGGCATTTCCGATACTTGAACAGATAATAAGCGGTGCAATGAGCGGTAAGGAGAAGCTTAAGCGTCGGACAATAGATGATTTATACGGAATAGACAAGATTGTCGAACAAAATGAGAATTATAAAAGAATGAGTAAAGAGGAAAAGGAAGCTTTCAAGGAATCGGCACTTAAAGAGGCTGCCGCAAAACTCGGACTGTCTTCCGTAGATTCTCTCTATAACAGGATTACAGACAATTATGCTATAACACTTCTAAACAGAACCTTCTATGATGAGCAGGGCTTTGTTACCAAGGAAAGACTTGACAGTAATCCCGAGCTTAAGGCGGCGAAGATGCCGTATGTTAATCTCTTAAAGAGCTTTGGCTGCAGCGTACGCTTTAGTGACAGCGAAGAGAAAACAAAGCCGCAGCTTGCGGTTCTTCGCAAGAAGATGAAGATAGAATAAACCATTTGAACATATTGGCATTCAGACAGAAAGGAAGATTACATTATGAAAATTGAAGAACTTGAAAGCATGCAGAAAGAACTTCTCCACGGCGTGGAAGCAGTATTCAAGGAAGGCGATGTCGCAACAATATACAGAGAAAAAGGCGAGGAGGATCTTCCCTGCGACGTTCTAAGTGTTCTTATTACAAATGTCGGCCCGGACAGCGATGAAATAATGGGAGAGTTCCTGTTTGTTCCGCTTCCTTCGGATGAAGGAGTTATGTATTTCTCCGCAGGAATTGCTCTTGAGGATGAGGTTCCGATTTTACATCTTGATACACTTTGCGAAGCAATGGCTGCTGTTAATTTCATTATTCCGGTGGGAAATTTCTCGCTTCATGGAAGCAGCCTTTACTTCAAGTTCTCACAGCCGATTCCCACATCTTTTGCAAAAGAGGATATTCAGGCACTTGTAGAGCTTGCTGTAGCGCACTCTCTTGACGTTGCCGGACAGTATGTTTCTTCGCTTCTTCGTGTGGCAAACGGAAAAGAGACTTTGGAGACTTTTGTATCTGCGTTATAATTCGTATTGACACTGGAAGAAACCTATGCTAAAGTCTATGAAACTTATAGCATATTTTTGACGAATTAAAATGCAGGAGGAAAGAAAATGGGCCAGATTATAGGCGATGGAATTACCTTTGATGATGTGCTTCTCGTACCCAGTTATTCGCAGGTTATTCCCAATCAGGTTGATCTTACAACCTATCTTACCAAAAAAGTAAAACTTAACATCCCGATAATGAGTGCGGGTATGGATACTGTTACAGAGCACAGGATGGCGATTGCCATGGCTCGTCAGGGCGGTATCGGTATTATACATAAGAATATGTCAATTGAGGCCCAGGCTGAAGAGGTTGATAAGGTAAAGAGATCCGAGAACGGAGTAATTACCGATCCGTTTTCACTTTCTCCGGAGCATACACTTGCTGATGCCGATGCGCTTATGGCCAAATTCAGAATTTCGGGTGTTCCCATTACAGAAGGTAAGAAGCTTGTCGGAATCATCACAAACCGTGACCTTAAGTTTGAAACGGATTATTCCAAGAAAATCAAGGAATCCATGACAAGCGAAGGCCTTATTACCGGGAAGCCCGGTATCACACTTGAGGAAGCAAAAGAGATTCTTGCAAGAGCGAGAAAAGAAAAGCTCCCTATCGTAGATGATGATTTCAATCTCTGCGGACTTATTACAATAAAAGATATCGAGAAGACAATCAAATATCCTCTTGCAGCAAAGGATTTCTTCGGAAGACTTCTTTGCGGCGCAGGCGTAGGAATTACAGCAAATGTTCTTGACAGAGTTGCAGAGCTTGTAGCAGCCAAGGTCGATGTAATCGTTCTTGACAGCGCACACGGCCATTCCGAGAACGTACTCAGATGTCTCCGCATGATAAAAGAGAAATATCCCGATGTTCAGGTAATTGCCGGAAATGTTGCCACAGGAGAAGGCACGAAAGCCCTGATAGAGGCCGGTGCCGACGCAGTCAAGGTTGGTATAGGACCCGGTTCAATCTGTACAACACGTGTTGTTGCAGGTATCGGTGTTCCTCAGGTAACTGCGATTATGAATTCCTATGAAGTTGCCAAAAAATACGGAATTCCGATTATTGCGGACGGCGGTATTAAGTATTCCGGAGATATTACCAAGGCTATCGCTGCCGGTGGTAACGTATGTATGATGGGTTCAATGTTCGCGGGATGTGATGAAGCACCCGGAACCTTTGAACTTTTCCAGGGAAGAAAATACAAGGTTTACAGAGGAATGGGTTCAATTGCAGCCATGGAGAACGGATCGAAAGACCGTTATTTCCAGTCGGATGCCAAGAAGCTTGTTCCCGAAGGCGTTGAAGGCCGTGTTGCTTATAAGGGCAATCTTGAGGATACGGTATTCCAGCTTATGGGCGGTCTCAGATCCGGTATGGGATATTGCGGAACAAGAACAATTGAGGAGTTAAAAGAGAACGGACGCTTTGTCAAGATGAGTGCCGCAGCGCTCCGTGAGTCTCATCCTCATGACATTCACATTACAAAAGAAGCTCCAAACTATTCTTCTGATGATAAATAGCAGGTGTTATACCCGGTTCGGTTTTCGAACCGGGTTTTTTTATGCAATAAAACTATATGAAGCGTTTTAGTGCTTATTTGTTCGTATATTTTTTACAAAGAATGTTGAAGAAGGGAATACTTTTTTGTATAATAATCATGTACGCTTATTTTTATTTCAGAGGAATAATATATGGAATCTGTAAGAACAAATGTAATCCCGCTTGACAGTATATGGGATAAGAAAAAACTTCTGAAGGTTCAGGATAAATTCTGTAAGACCTGTAACATTTATGCATATCTTGTTGATGAGTCCGGCAATCAGATTACCGATTTCTCCGGATCTGAAGAGGATGTCGGCAAAATCAGCAGGACTTTTTCACGCGACACCTTTAATGAGGTTTTTTCGCGTGTTTCCGGCAATTCGCTGGAGGACCAGGTTGTGGAGGATACTGTTTTCGGCAATATAAGAATTGCCGCAATCAGAATCGGAAGCACCAAAATGGCTGAGATGACCTGGATTGTTCTGGCTTCATTAAACGACGTTACAACCCTGGATGACAAGAAGATGCTGACAGGGCTTACACGCACCCTTTCCGAAGAAGAACTTTATCAGACACTTGACCTTATCCGGGTTATATCAAGGAGCCTTCTTGAAGCGAAGAGCCTTGCTGCGGAGGCATCTCTTAAGAGCGTGATTTCACAGAATGATAAAGAGAATATGTCAAATGAGATAAAACGTACTGCAGCACTTACAGAGGTTGTACAGCTTCTTGATTCCGATGATCCGATAGAGACGATTTTCGGTAAGGCGCTTGGGCTTGCAGGCGAATATCTCGGTGTAAGTTCCGCCCAGGTTTTCAATATGAACAGGGACGGGGTTACAATGGACGTTGTTGCAGAGTGGTGCAAAAACGGCCTTTCTTCCATTTTCGGAAAAACGAGAAATATAGAGAAGAGTCCTCTTTTATATGGCGATAAAGCCGTTGTGGTATCGAGCACAACCGCTGTTAACGGGAATGAGAGAAAGCTTATGGAGGAAGGACATATCCTCGCGAGGGCTTCGTTCCCTATCATGATTAACGGTAAACCCGGGATGTATGCTTTTTTTGCGGAATGTAAAAGAGAACGCATCTTCACGGTAGATGAAGTCAGATTCATGGGTGATGTGGTTCAGGTCATGGAATCTGTTATCGTACGAAGAATTCAGAAGAATTCGCTTGTCGGTTCGTATGCTTCGCTTGAAGCGATTCTGGACAATGTCGGAAGTTCAATTTATGTGCAGGACAAGACGACGGGACGTATTCTTTTTGCCAATAAAATGTTAAAGCTTACCTTTGGCGCTTATCTCGAAAAAGGGACGCTTTCAAGCCTGTTTTGCGAAGGTGATGATGGCGATTCGGGTCACAGGGAGATTTTCTGCAAGGACAATTCCAAATTCTACGACCTTTATACGACGACTATTTCCTGGGTCGACGGAAGTCCGGCTGTTTTGTATGCGGCTTATGATGTTACGGAAAAGCGTCTGTATCAGCAGAAAATCGAGCAGCAGGCATATACCGATTTCCTTACCGGCCTTTATAACAGAATGTGCTGCGAGAGAGATCTTGCCGTTCAGGTTGATTATGCCAAGAAGCATGACAGACGGGGCGCGATTCTCTATATCGACCTTGATGATTTCAAGCATATTAATGACGGCCTCGGACACCAGTACGGCGACGTGCTTCTGCAGACAATAGCAAAGAGCGTTAAAAGAGTAAGCGGTATTCATGATTCGTTCTACAGAATGGGCGGCGATGAGTTCGTTATCATTATTACTGTTGATGCATATTCGAAGATTAACAATATTATCGAAGAAGTAAAGACGATTTTCTCAAAGCCGTGGTTCCTTAAAAATGCCGATTACTATTGTACAATGAGTATGGGCGTTGTTGAGTTCCCGGAGGCAGGGGACAGCGTCCATGACCTTATTAAGAAGGCCGATGTTGCCATGTACGAGGCGAAAAAAGGCGGCAAAAACAGAGTCGTGTATTATTCAGACCAGCTTTCCGATGAGTCCAACATGCGTCTTGACATGGAGAAGAACATGCGTGATGCAACAGGCAGCGGTTATCGCGAATTTGAAGTATATTACCAGCCTATTGTTGACATCCAGAAGCCGGGGTATCCATGCACCGGTGCTGAAGCGCTTATAAGATGGAACTCTAAGGAACTCGGTTTTGTGACCCCGGATGTATTTATTCCGCTTGCGGAATATCTCGGACTTATTAATCCGATAGGTAATTTCGTATTGAGAGAAGCCTGCAGGACGCTTAAGAACTGGAATGAGAACGGTTATCCGGGATATAAAGTAAATGTAAATCTTTCTGTTGTTCAGCTTCTTCAGAATGACATCGTGGAAATAGTAAGGGATGTTATTGAAGAGACAGGAATCAATCCTCATAATCTTACACTTGAGGTTACAGAAAGCCTTGCAATCAATGATATGAGAAGAATGAAGCGTATTCTTTCGTCGATAAAGGCACTTGGCGTAAGAATTGCCCTTGATGATTTCGGAACCGGTTATTCGTCTCTTAACCGTGTCAGAGAGCTTCCGCTTGATGTAATCAAGGTTGACCAGTCGTTTGTAAGGGATTTAAGTTCCGATTCCTATTCACAGGCGTTTGTTAAGATGGTAGCCGAGCTTGCGGAGACAATCGGGCTTTCCGTATGCGTTGAAGGTATTGAAAGAGAAGACCAGTTTGCGTGCATGAAGGATATGAAGGTCAGAATGATTCAGGGATACTATTTCGGTCGTCCCATGGCGCTTCCTGACTTCGAAGCCAAGTTCGTGCCCGAGCTTGAGGAGAATATGCGAAAGAAAGTAATTGAAAACGCTGTGCGGGCGTAAATCCTCCTTGAAGAGTTGCATTCTTTTTTGGTATAATATTAGTCTAAATTAACTGGAGGAAGGGTTTACCCGTAAGCACAATGAGTGAAGAAGTAGAAACAGTATCAAAAAATTTTATTGAGAATGAAATTGACAAAGATCTTTCGGAGGGCGTTTACGACACGGTTCATACGCGTTTTCCGCCCGAACCGAACGGTTATCTCCATATAGGACATGCAAAGAGTATTCTTCTTAATTACGGGCTTGCGAAGAAATATGGCGGCAAGTTCAACATGCGTTTCGACGATACCAATCCGACCAAGGAGAAGAGCGAATTTGTTGAATCAATAAAAAAGGATATTCTGTGGCTCGGGGCTGATTTCGAGGACAGACTTTTCTTCGCCTCGAACTATTTTGATGAGATGTACGAAGGCGCTGTAAAGCTGATTAAGAAGGGGAAGGCATATGTTTCCGACCTTACTGCCGAAGAGATGAAGGAGTACAGAGGAACACTTACAGAGCCCGGTAAGAACGATCCTGACAGAGACAGAAGCATCGAAGAAAACCTTGCGATGTTTGAGGATATGAAGGCCGGCAAATATGCCGACGGAGAGAAGACACTTCGTGCGAAGATTGACATGGCTTCTCCCAACATGAACATGAGAGACCCGATTATCTACCGTGTGGCGCATATGAGTCATCAGAACACCGGAGATAAATGGTGTATTTATCCCATGTATGATTTTGCTCATCCCATTGAGGATGCCATTGAAGGAATTACGCATTCAATCTGTACGCTTGAATTTGAGGATCACAGACCCTTATATGAGTGGGTTGTAAACGAGCTTGAATATCCTAATCCTCCGAGACAGATTGAATTTGCCAAGATGTATCTTACCAATGTCGTAACCGGTAAGCGTTACATTAAAAAGCTTGTTGAAGAGAAAATAGTTGACGGCTGGGATGACCCCAGACTCGTATCAATTGCGGCGCTCAGAAGAAGAGGATTTACGCCTGAGTCGATAAAGCTTTTTGTCGATCTTTGCGGAGTAAGTAAGAGCAATTCTTCCGTTGATTATGCGATGCTTGAATACTGCATCAGGGAAGACCTTAAGACAAAGCGTCCCCGTGTAATGGCAGCAATCGATCCGATTAAGCTTGTAATTGACAATTATCCGGAAGATCAGACTGAGGAGCTTGAAATTCCCAATAACCTTGAGAATGAAGAACTCGGAAGCCGTATCGTTCCGTTTGGAAAAGAGTTATATATTGACAGGGATGACTTTATGGCGGAACCCCCGAAGAAGTATTTCCGTATGTTCCCGGGTAATGAAGTCAGACTTATGAATGCTTATTTTGTTAAGTGTACAGGATTTGAGAAGGATGAAAACGGCAAAGTTACCGTTGTTCACGGAACTTACGATCCTGCTTCAAAGGGCGGCAACAGTCCCGACGGCAGAAAAGTAAAAGGAACGATTCACTGGGTTCCCGCAGCTTTTGCGGTACCTGTTACTGTTCGTCTGTATGAGAATCTTATTGATGAGGAGAAGGGAGTTTATAACGAAGACGGCTCTCTTAACCTTAATCCTAATTCTGTTACAGTACTTGAGAACTGCTTTGTTGAGCCTTCGATTAAGAGCGCAAAGGCATTTGACAGTTTCCAGTTTGTAAGACAGGGATTTTTCTGTGTGGACTATAAGGATACAACTGAAGATCATCTTGTATTCAACAGAATTGTATCGCTTAAGAGCTCATTTGTATTACCCAAAAATGATTGATTATATCCGGAGGTGTAGTTATGGGGTTACTTGACGGATTATCACAATTCGGACTTGGCGGTCTTGAGGGAATGAACTTATATGAGAACCCGAAAGAAAAAGAGCAGGAGGTCCGGCAGGAAGAAACTAAACAGCTTCCCGAAGAACAGGATTTTGTTTTTGATAAGGGTTATACCTGTCCGATATGTGATAAAGAATTTAAAGCAAAGACAGTTAAAATCGGAAAGGCCAAGCTTCTTGGTTCAGATCTTGATTTAAGACCCAAATATGAATATATCGATATGCTTAAATATGATGTAATTCTGTGCCCGAGATGCGGATATGCCGCGCTCAGCCGTTATTACAAGTTTGTGACTGCACCGCAGGCACAGATGATAAGTAAGAATATTTCCAAGGCTTTCAAGATTCAGGAAGAGACAAAAGAACCGATTTATTCTTATGATGTTGCTGTCGAAAGATACAGACTTGCTCTTGCAAATGCAATCGTAAAGCAGGCAAAGGCAAGTGAGAAGGCATATATCTGTCTTAAGACGGGATGGCTTTTAAGAGGTCAGGGAGAGTCGCTTGATAAGGGCGAAGCCGATTATGCCAAGAAAAAAGCACAGATAGATAAAGATGAGAATGAATTCTTAAGAAATGCTTTTGAAGGATTCCTTGCCGCAAGACGTGCGGAAGGATATCCGATGTGCGGAATGGATGAAGCAACCGTTGATTATATTATTGCCGCACTTGCTCTGAGATTTGATGATTTTGATGTTGCCACCAAACTTGTATCCGGAATAATCGTATCCGGCGGCGCCAACCCCAGAATGAAGGAAAAAGCCAGAAGTCTGAAGGAAAGCATTATGGCGCGAATTAAGGAAAAACAAAAAGGCTGATGAGAAATCTTTCGATTTATCTTGATCCTAAAAGTAAAACAAAACTTTACGAACAGATATACAAATTCATAGTAAGCGAAATCAGGTCAGGGAAGCTTCTCCGCGGTGAGAAGCTTCCCTCTACTCGCTCTCTTGCCCAGTCTCTTGGGATTTCCAGAAGTACAGCAGATTATGCATATGAACAGCTTGAAGCTGAAGGATATATTGAAGCCAGACCGTATAAAGGCTTTTATGTATGCGGAATTGACGAGCTACTTACAATTGAAAGCGACAGAAAACCTGAGGAAAAGAGTGCATTGCCTGAGAACTCTTCTGATAAAGGCGTGCAGATAGATTTCTCACTGAATAATATAGATATGTCTTTTTTTCCGTCGGATACATGGAGAAAACTGACGAGAAATACGTTAAACGATGACAGGCTTTCGATATTTACTTCCGGTGATTCGCAGGGTGATCTGTCTTTGAGAGAGACAATCTGCGATTATCTTCGGGGCGCGCGAGGCGTTAATGCAAGGGCCGGGAATATTATTATCGGAGCAGGTAACGACTACCTTCTTATGCTTCTTAAATTCATACTCGGAGATGGCAGGAAGGTCGCCATGGAGAATCCGACATATCTGCGTGCGTATAAGATTTTCCGGGCGCTCGGCTATGAAGTTTGCAGCATGAAGATGGACAGGCAGGGACTTATCACGAAGGACATTGATAAAAAAGATGTCGACCTTGTGTATGTAATGCCGACGCACCAGTATCCGACAGGTACTGTTATGCCTATCGGACGAAGAATGGAGCTTTTATCGTGGGCAATAGGTGAGAATCGTTATATTATCGAGGACGATTATGACGGTGAGTTCCGCTACAGCGGAAAGCCGATACCGTCGCTTCATATGAGTGACAGAAATGGGCGCGTTATCTATATCGGAACCTTCAGTAAATCAATTGCACCTTCGATTCGTATCAGTTATATGGTGCTTCCCGACGAGCTTATGAGGGTTTACCGTGAGAAATGTGCGTTTATGTCTTCCCCGGTATCGAGAATTGAGCAGGCAACTTTGCGTGAGTTTATTGCCGGCGGTCATTTTGAACGTTATCTTAATAAGCTGCGGAAAAATTACCGTGATAAATACGAGCTGCTTATGGGAGGACTCAGACGTATGCCCGGCTTTAAGGTTATCGGAGCAAACGCGGGGCTTCATATTCTTCTTACTTCCGATCATCTTACAGGCACACAGATGGCTGCGAAAGCCCTGAAGATGAATATAAAGATTTATCCTTTGTCGGATTTTATGTTTGAGGAAAACCCGGGAGAGCTTGTGATAAGAGAGGACGGCGCTGCATCTCTTTTTGAGGCCGGAGATCCTTTTATTGACAATACGGTTGTTCTGGGCTTCGGCGGTCTTTCTGCGGAACAGATTAAGGCGGGATTAAAGCTTCTTAAGATTTGCCTGAGGTAGCATTATTTATAGTCTTTTTACTCTTTTTCTATTGAGAAAACTGACTATTTGTATTAAAATACATCTATATCAATTTTGGAGAGATGAAAGGGGAACACGTTATGGCAAAATTTTTCAGAAAAACTCTTTTGGTAGCAGGTATTGCTGCAGCTGCAGCCGGCGTTTACTGTTATGTGAAAAAGAAGAATGCGGCAGCAGAGGAAAAGGCTGATGACGTTGAGGAGTTCGATGAGTTTGACTCTGATGTAGAAGATGACGAGGAAGATAAGGAAAAGGAGAGCTTCAAGGATAAGGAGCGCAAATACGTAAATCTTGCATTTGATAAGGCTCAGGCAGCGCTTGATAAGGCAAAGGGTGCCATTTCACGTACAGAAGAGTATTTCAATGATGAGATTATGGGTGATAAGAAGGCAGAGGAAGTTGTTGCTGAGGCAGAAGGAACTATAGTTGAAACAGTAGAGGAAGCCGCTGAGGAAGTAGCCGAAGCTGTATCTGAAAAAGCAGAAGAAATCACCGATGAAACAGTAAATGAATAGACGTTGTTATACTGAATAACAGGTAAAAACCTCTTCGGATTTGTTCCGGAGAGGTTTTCTTTGTTTTTTTGATATTTTATAATGTCTAATAGATAAAAATATTACATTGAATTTATATAATAAAAAAGCATACAATTAAATTAGTTAAAATTTTGATTTTTAAATTAAATTGGGGAAAAGTGTGAGAAAAAACAAGCTTTCCAAACTTAATATTGTCGTTCTCTTTCTGCTTACCGCATTTCTCGTATCCTGCGGCAAAAATAATGATGACGAAGCAGGCGTTGTCCTTTCGGAGGCAGATGACAGTGATGTGATGTACGAGCTTTCGATGGTTCAAAGAGGTGATGTGACGCTTTCCGAGACGCTTTACTTTACCTACAAAGGTGAGAAAGAAGAGTCGTTTTCTTTTTATGCCGAAGGAAGAAAGGTGATGTTTGTATATGTCGAGGAAGGAAGCAGCGTAAAAAAGGGTGATATTATCGCAAGACTTGAATGCGACGATCTTGAAAGCGAAATAGAAGAACAAAGCTATCAGATAAAGAGGGAAACACTCCTTAAAGAGCAGGAAAAGCAGCTTCATGATTATGACGTGGCAAACGGTAATCAGACAGATTCTTCGTATGACAGAAGAATGAGAGACTATGACGATTCGATAAGGCTTCACAGAATGAGACTTGAGGAGCTGTCGAAGGAACTTAAAGGCTGTGAAATTGTTGCTTCGTTTGACGGAAGGATATCTTATATGGCTCCGGGGCTTAAGGGAAGCATGAGTAAACCCGAGATGCCGGTAGTAACACTTACGGATCCGGGTGAATGCAGCTTTGTTCCGGGAGACCCTGAGGCGTGCGATTTTATTACAGAAGGAATGACAATAAACCTGGTATCCGGTTCGGGAAGTGTTATAGAAACGGTTGCGGGAATCAGGCAGGACAAAACCATAGCTCTTTTCATTACAGGGGACAATACTGTTACGGTAGGAACAAGGGTAAGCTTTATGCATATTCTTGATGAAGCAAAGGATACGCTTTATGTCCCGTCAACAGCGGTTCACTTCTCGGATAAAGGCGATTATGTGTATGTTCTTGGTGAAAACGGTATACGTGAAATAAAGGAAGTTGAAACAGGCCTTAGGGGAAATTCGGAAACCGAAATAACGGAAGGCTTTTGCGAGGGAGATCTGGTCATACGAAGATGAAAAAACTGATTCCGATTATTTTAATAATGGCCTTATGTCTTTGCGGATGCACAAACAGTGATATTGCGGAAGCTCCCGAGCTGATTATGCCGGCGGATGTTTCGCATGAGGTTGAAAGAATTACAAGACATGATGTATGTGATGTTGTCTCATATGAAACGAAGGTAATACCGAAACTCAGGGAATACTGTTTTAATCCCGGAGGACGTTTCGGAGGATTCCTTGTTCATGAGGGCGACCATGTCTGTGAAGGAACAGAGATGGCATACCTGGGTGATGCCGAGAAGTCCTACGAGGACATGAAAAAAAGCCTTTCGGAGATGAAGAAGAGTCACAGCGACGATCTTACAGAGAGAGACCTTGAGATTAAGCTCAAAAAGCTTGAAGGCGAGGATACGGCAAGGCTTGAGCTTCTGTATGAACAGGCAAAAGAACTCTATGAACTTGATGAAAGCGAGATGACCAGGAAAGTCAATAGTGCCAAAAAAACTGCCGGAAACGGCGTAATTACGGCAGATATTGAAGGAACGATTGTAGCTCTTGCAGGAATTTATGAGAATGCGGCCGTTACAGAAAATGATTCGATTATTCTTGTTGCGGGCGAGGGAGAAAATCTTGTCAGAATAGATTTCGTTTCAAGGGATGATTATGAAAAGGCATACGATAAGTATGTGACTGTCGAAGGAAAAAGATACGAAATCAGTTATCTTTCGGATCCCGATATTCCGGACAGATTAATTAAGGGTGACGGAAGCAGATTTTATTCATATCTGAAGATAGATACAGATGAAAATCTTCTCGGGAAAAGCGCAACCGTAATGATTATTCCGGAAAGACACGAAAATGTCCTCGCCGTTTCAAGGAGCGCCTTATCCAGGGAAGGCGAGAAATATTATGTATATCCCCAGAATGAAAACGGAAGTGCCGGTGAGAAAAAGGAAGTTGAAATCGGTGTAATGGGGACAATGTACGCCGAAGTTATATCAGGACTTAATGAAGGCGATTCTGTCTTTGTTGACAACAGTGTCATAAATGCTGCTGAGGGCAAAACTCAGATTGTTCTTAAAAGTACAAATGCCCTTGTAATAGGAAAAGCAGATATATCTGTTCGTTTTCCGGAGACTAAAGGTATAAGTCTTTCTTCCGAGTACGGCGAAGTGATTTTTGAGAAAATGCTTGTTGCCACCGGAGATTATGTTAATGAAGGCGACGGAATAGCCCTGATTAAGGAAAAGGTAAGTGAAGCTTCAGTCGAGGAAGCACGAATTAAGTATAAACGTGCAAAAGAAGATTATGAAGCTTATGAAACAGATAAAGAAAGCTATCTTCTGTCTTTACTGAAATATTCAAATCTTTCCACCGGATCTGAACGTGACATAGCTGCGGCAAAGCTCGAACTTGAGACTTTCCGCATGGACAGAGAGTCTGAGAGACTTGAAAAAGTCATGACGGAAGCAGAAGAAAAGTATGTAAAAATCAGCTCCGAGGCGTCAAGAACCATGATAACGGCTCCAATTTCGGGATTTGTAGGCGACCTGAGTTTTATCAGGGAGGGCGACAAACTTTGGAACGGTTACTATTTTGGCTCAATTATTGAAAGTGAAAGCGTTCTGTATGAAGTGCAGGACCCCGGCGGTGTCCTTTCATACGGAATGCATGTTTTGCTCACTGATAAAGGCGGAACAACCTTTGAGGGAGAGGTTGTATCAGTGAATTTCGGGGGAGATTACGAAGCCTTTGACCATGGTCTTTCTTATATTAAGACTTATTCTGACATCCCGGCAGATGACAGATTTGGGCTTATGGCTTCGTATGAGACATTTAACGGCGGAGAGACGATTGTTCTCGAATCCGGCGTGTATCATAAAGATTCGCTCGGAACTTATGTATATGTTCTTTCTGACGGTGTCATCCGTAAGACTTATTTTAAGAGCGGACGTGAATTTAACGGAAAATGTGTATGCCTTGACGGACTTACCGAAGGCGTGACAATTGTTGTGATCTAAGGGGATAGAATGTTCGGATTTTGTGTCAGGAAAATATTTCATAAGAAATGGATGGCGCTCTGCCTTCTTCTCGGTAACGTTCTGCTCCTCGGAACAGCTGTTTCCGTATCGCTTTTCAAGGATTCCGCACTAAAGGTAATGCTTGAGGAAAAGTTTGATGCTTATTATGAGAGCGAGGGCGTGAATCCTGAGCTTATATCTCTTTTTGGACAGAGAAGAAAAGACAGCGGTCAGGAAGATTTTGCATGGATGATGTCCGCAAAGGACAGTATTTCAAGTACCCTGGGAATAACGGAAACAGGACGTGTTACAGAGAATTCACTTCTTGTCGGAACAGCTTCTTACTTGGAATCTGCCGGAGAGAAAAAAGAAAACTTCAAGTGCAGGATTTCATCCATTTCAGGACTTGAGGATCATGTACAGATTCTCGGAGGAAATATCTTCGGTGATGAGAATGGGGATATAATCGACGCTGTAGTTTCAATGGAAGCTTTCATAAATCTCAATCTTCTTATCGGTGATGAGCTTGAATTCCCATATATTAAAGACGAGAATGATGAGAAAGTCCGCATAAGAATAGCAGGCGTTATTGATGAAGCTCCGGGTGAAGAGCCATTCTTTGTTAATCCGCTTTCTTCATATGCAAATGAGCTGTTTATAAGGGATGACATATTTAATGAGAAGTTTATCCTGGGCGGAAAAGTCTTCGAATATGATACTGATATTCATATATTCTTTGATAAAACAAAGCTTGATTATAAAGAAGCAGGATATCTGTACGAGAAGACCTCGGAAATACTCAGCGAAAAGCATTCCTTTGGAGGTCTTGTCACTCCTTCCTATATGAGTTTTCTTCCGGATTACCTGGACAGCGAGAAGAAAATTATGACCACGATTCTTATTCTCGAAGTGCCTCTTTTCCTTCTACTTTGTTCGTTCCTTTTTATGATATCGGGGCAGATGCTCAGAATGGAAGAGAGCGAAATTGCGCTTATGAGAAGCCGTGGCGCAACAAGAGTCAAGATATTCATGCTGTACCTCTGGGAAATTCTTCTTATACTTGCTGTTTCCGCTGTTTTGGCCTTCCCGCTCGGAATAGTGCTATGTAAAGGAATCGGTTCTGTTTCCGAGTTCCTTGCTTTTGATGCCAGACGTGCTTTCCCTGTTACTGTCGGACCTGAAGCATTTCTTTATGCCGGCTTTGCGGCTGTTATTTCGCTTCTTGTTACACTTATTCCTGCACTTTTCAGAACGGGAATTACAATTGTCCAGCAGAAAAGAGCGCGTGCAAGAAAAAAGAAACCTTTCTGGCAGAAGGCTTATCTTGATGTAATTCTTATTCTGGTGTCACTTTACGGTTTCTATGTATATAAGAAGAGCGAATCAGGTATAGGAGGCCTCGTTCTTTCGGGTGAATCGCTTGATCCTCTTTTGTATATGTGTGCTTCACTGTTTATTCTCGGAAGCTGTCTGTTTGCCGTAAGACTTTGCCCGCTGCCGTTTCTTGCAATATATAAGGCGGTCGGAAATAAATTAAAGCCTGCGGGTTTTGTCTCTTTTCTCCAGACAATAAGAAGCGGACAAAGACAGTATTTCATTATGATATTTATGATGATTACCGTATCTCTCGGAATTTTCAGCGAGACAACCTCTCATACAATAGTTGCAAATGCTGATGAAAATGCCATTTATGAAGCAGGTGCCGACATGATTCTTCTTGAAAACTGGAAGAGTAATGAGATTGCAAGAAAGGTAGACCCGTCGCTTCCGCTTAAGTATGAGGAACCTGATTTCGGTAAATACAGCGGTATGCCCGGAGTAGAGCACACCGCAAAGGTATACAGAAGAGAAGATGCCTCATCGAGAATTATCCCCGGTGAAGACATTCTTCTTATGGGAATTCATACAAGGGATTTTGGTCTCGCCACAAATCTACCGGAAGGAATTACACCGGAGCATTACTACACATATCTGAATGAGCTTGCCGTTAATCCCGATAACATTCTTGTCAGCTCGTCTTTTCATGATGAGCTTGGACTCAATATCGGTGATGAGATAACCTTTACGGCACCGGGTGAGAATACAATGACAGGACGCATCTGTGATTTTATTGATTATTTCCCGTCATACGTTCCCAAAAGATATGAGAAAAAAACAGATGGCAGTGTTACAGAGAAAAGCTGTTACCTGATAGTGGCGCACCTTGATGCACTGCGCGATGCATTTGGCTTAAGACCGTATGAAATCTGGTTTGATCTGGAAGATGACACAGATGTCAGTGCAATCTATGACTACATTAATTCAAAGGAGATTGAACTTCGGGAACTCAATTTGACTTCGGATAAACTTGCGGCAATAAGGCGTGATCCTCTTTTTGAAGGAACAAACGGAATTCTGACAATGAGCTTTGTAATTATCCTTGTTCTGTGCAGCACGGGATATCTTATATATAACATTCTGTCCATAAAAGAAAGAGAGCTTATGTTCGGTGTCCTCAGGGCAATGGGTATGACCAAGAAAGAAATCCTGAGAAGTCTTTTTATCGAGCAGGTTTTCGGAGCTGTTCTTCCGATAATCTTAGGTACGGGAATAGGATTTGCGGCATCATATATGTATGTACCGATGATTCAGAGCTTCTACGGCGGCGCAAGAAGCCTTCCGATGGAACTTATAACTGATTTCAGTGACGTTATGAAAATGTTTACGGTAATTATTATTGCGCTCTTAATATGTTTTATAATGATATCAAGACAAATCGGCAAGCTTCGAATTTCTGATGCGTTAAAGCTGGGAGAAGAATAAATGGATGTTCTTGAAAAGTATGGAAATGTAATAACGGCAAAGGGAATAAAAAAGATTTTCCGGGCTTCCGATAAGGAAGAGGTATATGCCCTGAATGATGTTAATATAGAAATCGCAAGGGGAAAGCTCACAGTTCTCTGTGGTAAGTCGGGATCCGGAAAGACTACGCTTATGAATATCTTAAGCGGCCTTGACAAGCCTTCTTCGGGAGAGGTTTTCTTTCTTGGAAAAGAGATTTCGGGCCTTACCGAGGAGGAAAAGGGACAGTTAAGGCGGAAGCAGCTGGGCTTTATTTTTCAGTCTGTATCGCTTATCCCTGTTATGACAATATGCGAAAATGTTGAGTTTGCTCTTAGACTTGCGGGAAAAACAGAAGGAATGCATCATAGGGCCAAGGAGTGTCTGTCACTTGTTGGACTTGAGAAAAGAATCGACCACATGCCGCAGGAGTTATCCGGCGGAGAGATGCAAAGAGCGGCAATAGCAAGAGGAATTGCCCATAATCCGATTGTTCTGTTTGCTGATGAACCTACGGCCGAGCTTGATTCCGGAACGGGACAGGCTGTAATGAAGCTTTTCAGGAAGCTTGTATCCGAGAAGGGCATCAGCATAGTTATGACGACTCATGATATGTCTCTTTTGTCTGATGAAGATATTGTATACAGATTAAATGACGGAAAGATTGCGGAGTAAAAGATGGAACCTGCACCGATAATATATGCTGACAACCTTGTGAAAATATATAAAACGGCCGAGCTTGAAGTTGTAGCTCTTTCAGGACTTGATCTTTCGGTTGAGGCGGGCGAGATGCTTGCCATAATCGGAAACAGCGGTTCCGGAAAATCGACGTTTCTCAATATGCTTGGCGGCCTTGATACGCCGAGCGCAGGAAAGCTGTTCGTGGACGGGAAGGACATCGGAAGCCTTACGAGCGCAGGACTTGCCGAGTATAAGCGTGATACCGTCGGTTTTGTCTGGCAGAACAACG
The DNA here is from genome assembly GCA_045616785.1 of Lachnospiraceae bacterium. Classification (GTDB taxonomy): domain Bacteria; phylum Bacillota; class Clostridia; order Lachnospirales; family Lachnospiraceae; genus Merdinaster. The sequence goes on along the minus strand of JAZLHJ010000015.1, from coordinate 715 downwards.
CGAGAAATCTTGTTCCGTATCTTTCGGCAGTGGAAAATGTGTGCCTTCCGATGCAGCTTGGCGGAGAGAAGCCTGACAGGAACAGAGCGCTTGAACTTCTCGAGCTTGTAGGTATCCTTGGGAAAAAAGAACGTAAACTTCATGAACTTTCCGGAGGAGAACAGCAGAGAGTAGCCATAGCGATTGCTCTTGCACGTTCCCCCAAGGTTCTTCTTGCAGATGAACCGACAGGAAGTGTTGACAGGAAAACAGCCGACTATATATATGATGTTTTTAAGGAACTGAACAGAACAAATGGGCAAACGATTGTTATTGTAACCCATGATGTTACCTTATCCAAAAAGGTGGAAAGAGTCGTTGCGATTAAGGACGGCAAGTTCAGCAGTGAACGTATTTTGAAAGAAAATTTCAGGAATGATTCCGGTGAGATACCTGACTGGAGCATCGGAACGCAGGACGAGTATGCGATACTTGACAAGGCGGGACGTGTCCAGATTCCGGAGGAAATACTTGCAGAAGCCGGAATAACAGGAAACCGTGTTAAGATTTCCTGCGAAAACGGTAAGGTGATTATTGAGTGGGAATAGACTACTATTCCTTGGAAGCCTTATAAATAGGGCTTTTCAGAAACGCGTGGTCGCAAAATGGTCGCAAAATTTATTGTTATTTTATTGTCACGCGAAAAAAGAATAAATGGATAAGTATGAAAGCCACC
>JAZLHJ010000014.1:0-9613 GCA_045616785.1 Lachnospiraceae bacterium | reverse complement strand
TACTCTCCGGAAAAGAGTAGGTAATCCATATCAAAAATCTAATCTACGATTTTTCTTTGAAAGGCCGTAGGTCTATTAAAGTTACCCTTTTATCTGAAAATCATTTCAAAATAATTCTTGACTATTTACCAAATTGCTTTTATGGATAGCTCTGTATATTTCACTCCTGGCGTCATCAGCAGAATCTTCCGGGTGCTTTCTTTATGTCTATTTAATTTTCCTACAAAAACTTTACCCTACGAATATTGAAATTTCATAACTATTGTGGTAGCATTTTCAACGGTTGACTTGCGTTGGTTACATTTATATAAGGTAAATATAATAAAATATCGATGGACATATTAGAGCACGGGCAATGTACGAAAGAACCGTCCCTGTACAAAAGAACCGTCCCTGTACAAAAGAACCGTCCCTGTACAAAAGAACCGTCCCTGTACAAAAGAACCGTCCCTGAAAGGAGAAATATGAAACTCGGAATAATCGGTCTTCCCAATGTTGGGAAGAGCACGTTGTTTAATTCACTTACGAAAGCAGGAGCAGAATCGGCAAACTATCCGTTCTGTACGATTGACCCTAATGTGGGAATCGTAGCTGTGCCTGATGAAAGAATAGAAAAACTCGGAGAGCTGTATCATACCAAAAAGGTTACACCCGCAGTAATAGAATTTGTTGATATTGCAGGACTTGTTAAAGGTGCTTCGAAGGGTGAAGGACTTGGTAATCAGTTTCTTGCCAATATACGTGAAGTTGATGCAATCGTTCATGTTGTCAGATGCTTTGAAGATGAGAATATTATTCATGTCGACGGAAAGGTTGACCCTGCAAGAGATATTGAGACAATTAACCTCGAGCTCATTTTCTCTGATATAGAAATCCTTGACAGAAGAATTGCCAAGGTTTCCAAACAGGCAAGGATGGACAAGACTTATGCTAAAGAGCTTGAACTCCTTGAAGCTGTAAAGGCGCATCTTGAGGAAGGAAAACTTGCCAGATCGTTTGAGGTTCCGGAAGATGAAGATAAGGCTTCATGGTTTAATTCATATAATCTTCTTACAGCAAAACCTACAATTTATGCAGCAAATGTAGCAGAGGATGACCTTGCGGATGACGGAGCGGCAAACTCTCATGTTGCCAAAGTCAGAGAGCTTGCTGAGAGTGAAGGTTCAGGCGTATTTGTTATCTGTGCGCAGATTGAACAGGAACTTGCGGATCTGTCCGATGAGGAAAAAGAGGAATATCTTGCTGATCTTGGTGTATCCTCAAGCGGACTCGATAAACTTGTTGCTGCAAGTTACAAGCTTCTCGGACTTATCAGCTTCCTTACAGCGGGAGAGGATGAGTGCAGAGCCTGGACGATAAAGGAAGGAACGAAAGCACCGCAGGCTGCCGGAAAGATTCATACTGATTTTGAAAGAGGTTTTATTAAAGCCGAAGTTGTCGCATATGCAGATTTAATCGGTCTTGGCTCGATGAATGCTGCCAGGGAAAAAGGCCTTGTCGGAATTGAGGGAAAAGAGTACGTCGTAAAAGACGGAGACGTAATTCTCTTCAGATTCAATGTATAGGTGACATGCTATGGAATCGATGGATATTGCATTCCCTAATCTGGGATTATATCTTCATAATGTACCTAAGAGTATCAGTGTTTTTGGATTTGAAATTGCCCTGTATGGAATAATGATAGGCATAGGTGCAATTGCCGGCTTTTACCTTTCGCTTCATGTTTCCAAGAAAGACAAGCTGGACACCGAGTATTTATGGGATTGTATTGTCTTTGGACTTATTGCCGGAATTATCGGAGCCAGAATATATTATGTAATATTTGCATGGGAATACTATAAAGACGATCTGTGGCAGATATTCAACATAAGAAACGGCGGCCTTGCCATATACGGCGGTGTTATTGCCGCAACACTTGAAATATATATTTTTACGAGAATAAAGAAAATCAGTTTTACCAGATTTATGGACATTGTAGTTCCGGGTATTACTCTCGGACAGATAATCGGAAGATGGGGAAACTTTTTCAACAGAGAAGTTTTCGGAACATATACAGATAATCTGCTTGCAATGAGAATCCCATATATGTGCCCATATTTGCGAACAAGGGACATAGATGAAAGCATATATTCGGGACTTGTTGAATCGGGTATGGAATATATCCAGGTTCATCCGACTTTCCTGTATGAAGGCATGCTGAACCTTATTCTTCTTATCGGAATGCTGCTGTACAGAAAACATAAGAAATTTAACGGCGAGATACTTCTTTTGTATCTTGGGGGATACGGAATAATCAGGGCATTTGTAGAGGGTATCAGGACTGACAGACTTCTTATTGCCGGAACGGGTATTGCCGTATCACAGATTCTTGGAGTCGCACTTTTTGTCTTTGCGCTTATTGCCGATATTTTTGTGAGAATTAAGATAAAAAAGAATGCCGCAGTAGAAAAAGCTGAAGAAAATACAGAAGAAGAACGGAACGAAATTAACGAAGAGAACTAAATATTGTTATTAATGATAAGCCTTTCCGCAACATAGCGGAAAGGCTTATTTTTCGCGGTTTTTTGGCAAAAATGTATTGCAAAGTGGGGCAAAGTGGGGTAGAATGGGGATGTAAGTGGTAAGAAGTGGCGTTTAGTGGAGCAAAGTGGTAGATATGATGTATACAGGAGAATACAATCATACAGTGGACCCAAAAGGTAGACTTACTTTTCCGGCAAAGTTTCGTGAGAACCTTGGAGAGAAGTTTGTAATTACTAAAGGTCTTGACGGATGCCTCTTTGTATTTGATGAAGAAGGCTGGACAAAACTGACCGAGAAGCTTGCAGCACTTCCGCTTACAGATAAAGGCGCAAGACAATTCACGAGATTTTTCCTCGCAGGTGCCGTTGACAGTGAGGTTGACAAGCAGGGGAGAATACTTCTTCCGGCAAATTTAAGAAGCTTTGCCGGAATCGAGAAAGATGTTGTTCTTATAGGAACCGGAACAAGAGCTGAAATCTGGTCCAAAGAAAGATATGAAGGCGCCGTTGATTATGAAGATATGGATGATTTCGCAGCAGGACTTACTGCTTACGGACTGATATAACGGAGAGAAAATGGCAAGACTGGATGAATTCGGACACGTCTCCGTAATGCTCGGGGAAACAGTTGATTCCCTGAATGTTAGAAAAAACTGCATCTATCTTGATGGAACGATGGGCGGAGCCGGACATTCATCTGAAATAATGAGAAGGCTTGACGGAAGCGGACATCTTTACGGAGTCGATCAGGATGAAGATGCGATAGAAGCGGGAAGCGAAAGGCTTGAGCCTTATAAAGAGCACGTAACAATAATCAGAGACAACTACAGAAATGCTGTTGCAAGACTTAAAGAACTCGGAGTAACAGGTGTGGACGGAATTCTTCTTGATCTTGGAGTTTCATCCTACCAGCTCGATAAGAAAGAGCGTGGTTTTTCTTATAAGGAAGATACAACTCTTGATATGCGAATGGACAGGAGACAGACCGTTACGGCGAAGGATATAGTAAACGGCTACTCCGAAGCAGAACTGTACCGGATAATCAGAGATTACGGCGAAGATAATTTTGCGAAGAATATTGCAAAACACATCTGTATGAGACGAGGGGAGCGGGAAATTGAAACGACCGGTGAGCTTGCTGAAATAATCAAAGAATCAATTCCTGCAAAACTCAGAAAAAACGGTCATCCGGCAAAGAAAACATTTCAGGCAATCAGAATTGAATGTAACAGAGAACTTGAAGTGCTTCGGGATTCGCTTTCGGAAATGATAGATTTCTTAAATCCCGGTGGAAGAATAAGCATTATTACTTTCCACTCACTTGAAGACAGAATAGTAAAAAACGCATTCAGAACTGCAGAAAACCCTTGTATATGCCCACCTTCGTTCCCGGTTTGTACCTGCGGAAGAAAACCGAAAGGCAAGCAGGTTTTCAGAAAACCGGTTCTTCCGTCGGAAGATGAGCTTTTGGCAAATTCAAGATCAAAAAGCGCAAAGCTGAGGAGCTTTGAGAAATTTTAGGCATGGAGGCCCGAAAAATGGCAAAGAATGAATTAAAAGGAAAATACATAAGCGGCAGCACCGTTCGTGACCAGGAATGGAACGACATATTAAACGGTGAACCCACGCAGAGAAATCATACCGCAAGAAGAAACAGGGAAAGAGCAAATGCCATGAATATGTGGACTGTACTTTTCTTCGTTGTGGGTATTTCTCTTACAGCGCTTATTCTTATAAGTTATCTTGCTCTTCAATCAGATGTAAGAAGTAAAGTAAAAGATATTTCCAAAAAGCAAAGTGAGTTGTATACTCTTAAACAGGAGAACGATGAGTTCGAGACGAGAATAAACAGCAGCGTTGACCTGGAAGAGGTAAAGCGTATAGCTATAACCGAGCTTGGAATGACATATGCTTCCGAAGGACAGATTGTAAATGTTGAAGCAGGAAGCGATGATTACGTCCGCAAATTCTCCGATATTCCCTAAAGATTTGTGAAGGAACAACCGGTATGTCAGACACTAAACGGACAAAGAAACGTAAGAAAAGTGCCGTTGAGAAATATGGTAAGAATAAATTTTCATATGCAATGCAGAAGAAGCTGGTATTACTAGTAATTATAGTAATACTGGCTTTACTTGGATTAGGCGTACGAATTTACATGCTTATGCGCGATAACGGTGACCGTTATAAGAAGCAGATTCTCTCCCAGCAGGAATATAAGAGTAATGTTATTCCTTATAAAAGAGGAAATATTGTCGATACGAACGGAACAATCCTTGCAACAAGCGAGAAGGTGTACAATGTCATAATCGATTCGAAAGCCATTCTGGCAAAAGAGGAATATCTTGATCCTTCCGTTAATGCCATAGCAACCTGCTTTGATGTACCTGAAAGCGATATCAGAAGTTATATTCAGTCACATGAAAATTCGCAGTATTATGTTCTGAAAAGGAAGCTTTCATACGACTGTGTCGCAAAATATGAGGCGATCGTTGCCGATAAAGAGAACAATCCGTATGTTACCGGAGTATGGTTTGAAACAGAATACCAGAGAGTTTACCCGAGAAATACACTTGCCTGTGATCTGATTGGCTTTACAACAGGTATGGACGGCGACGGTATGTACGGCCTTGAACAGTATTATAATGAAGAGCTGTCGGGAAAGAACGGAAGAGAGTACGGTTATCTTAATGAAGACCTTACACTTGAAAGAACGACTGTACCCGCTGAGGACGGATACACTCTTGTTACTACAATAGATGCCAATATTCAGAGCATAGTGGAGCGTAATCTCAAGAATTTCAATGATGCTCATGCGAATGAATACAGGGACGGACTTGGAGCATATAATACGGGATGTATAATTATGCGTCCTGATTCCGGCGAAATTCTCGCAATGGCCAGCTTCCCTACATTTGATCTTAATAATCCATATGATTTGTCGGCCCTTTATACGGAGGAAGAAATAGAAGCTCTTACAGATGAAGAATTTACAACCGCAGTAAATAATCTGTGGCAGAATTTCTGTATAACAAGCACTTATGAGCCCGGTTCCACCCAGAAGCCTTTTACGGTGGCAACAGGTATTGAGACAGGTGTGCTCGGTGGGGACGAGACCTATTTTTGCCCGGGATATCTTCAGGTTGCAAATTACCAGATTCACTGCCATAACAGGTACGGATGCGGCACAATAAGTGTCAAGGAAGCAATCCAGGGATCTTGTAATGTCGCACTTATGAAGATGGGCCAGGAGATTGGAAAAAAGAATTTCCTCAAATACATGAACGCTTTCAATTTCGGTTTACGTACCAACATTGATCTTTCCGGAGAATCACGAACCGACGCGCTTGTATTTACCGACAAGACGATGAATGAGACAGAGCTTGCGACGGCAAGTTTCGGACAGGGACAGAACGTAACAATGATTCAGCTGATTTCGGCATACTGCTCGCTTATAAACGGCGGATACTATTATCAGCCGCATGTTGTAAGGCAGATTCTTAATGCTGACGGCGCGGTTGTTGAGACCATTGAACCGCGTGTTCTTAAGCAGACTGTATCAGGAACGACCTCCGCCAAGATTCTTGAATACTGTAATGCCGTTGTCGAAGACGGAACCGGAAAGGCCGCAAAGCCTACCGGATATACAATGGGCGGTAAAACGGGTACAGCCGAGATGGTTCCGAGAAACGAAGGTAATTTCGTTGTTTCGTTTATCGGATATGTTCCGAACGATAATCCGGAAGTGGTAATATATGTTGTTATAGACAGGGCAAATCAGGCGAAGCAGGATAATTCAAAGCTTGCATCCATGCTTGTTCATGATATTATGACAGAAGTCCTTCCTTATATGGGAATTGAACCCACGGAAGAACTTTCGGATGAACAAAGACAGGAAATAAGTGATACTCAGACCGGTTATCTGTATGAGCTGAACGAGAATTCCGATACGGGCGAAGATGCCGGAACTGATGAAAACGAAGGAAATGAGAGCAGTGAGAGTGAGTCTCAAAAGCTTGAGATAAAGTACGATCCCGAAACAGGTTATGCAATCGATCCTCTTACAGGTGAATTTTTGGATCCAAAGACCGGTGAACCTATTGACCCGACGTCACCGGCCATGATAGAAATATAAACCAGAAACAGAAAGGTGGTTACCATGACAGCAATAAGAGCAGCATACGGTAACATGATTCTTGCAATACTCGGAGCATTCATTATCGGAATGATTCTCGGACCAATTATTATTCCGCTTCTTCGCAGGCTTAAATTCGGACAGGCGGAAAGAGAAGAGGGCCTTGAATCGCATAAGAAGAAGGCCGGAACTCCCACGATGGGAGGACTGATGTTCCTTTTGGCGGTTGCTGTTGTTGTAGGAGTATATTCCTTCAGACATACAGAAGCAATTCCGGTTCTTTTCCTTACACTCGGATACGGAGCAATCGGTTTTATCGATGATTTTATTAAGGTTGTGAAAAAAAGAAATCTCGGCCTTAAGCCGTGGCAGAAGATAGGACTTCAGTATATCGTAACAAGTATTTTTATATGGTACCTTTTCAGCATCAGGCATGTTTCTTTTGCCATGAAAGTTCCTTTTCTTAAGGATACCTATCTTGATATCGGTATGTGGGCGCTCCCTCTTTGCCTTCTTATTGCGCTTGGAACGGTTAATGCGACAAATCTGACAGACGGAGTAGACGGACTTGCGTCTTCCGTTACAGCCTGTGTTGCCGGATTCTTTGCGATTGTCTGCATCGCACTTGACACAAGACTTTCAATTATGCCGGTTGCAATGCTTGGAGCACTTCTTGCATTTATTGTATTCAATGCATATCCTGCCAAAGTTTTCATGGGGGATACGGGGTCTTTGGCGCTGGGAGGCTTTGTTGTAGGCATGGCCTACATGCTTCAGATGCCTCTTTTCATACCCATTATCGGTATTATTTATCTTGTGGAAGCTCTTTCTGTAATTATTCAGGTTTGGTATTTTAAGGCAACCCACGGTAAGCGTATTTTCAAAATGGCACCGATTCATCACCATTTTGAGCTGTGCGGCTGGAGTGAAGTAAGAGTGGTTGCCGTCTTTACAATTGTTACGATTTTGTTTTCGCTTATTGCATTTGCGGGAGTTTGGTAAGTTTTGAACAGTAGTATTCGGAAAAAAGAAAAAACTGAAGGATATTTTGATTATACCCTGCTTATTGTTGTAGCGTTCCTTCTCGTACTCGGGCTTGTCATGATTTATTCCACAAGTTCCTTTATGTATGGCTGGAGCTATTTTACCAAGCAGTGCGTTGCAACTCTTTTAGGAGTCGCTGTAATGCTTATGGTTACGTTTTTTCGGACATATCATTTCTGGGGATACTGGAGCTTTGCATTTGCAGGTGTTGCCGTGTTTGCGCTTCTTCTTCTCAAAACACCGATCGGTATAACGAGAAACGGTGCCACAAGGTGGCTTAATGTGTTCGGACTGTCTGTACAGCCTGCCGAAATTGCGAAGCTTGCGGTTATTATTTTAACGGCTTATTTAATAGATAAATTCGGAAAAGCAATACATACGATTAAAGGTTTTTCCTTTGCGTTTGCTCCGTCGGTTGTACTTGCGGCCATGGTATATTTTATTTCCGATAATCTGAGTTCTGCGATAATTGTTGTAGGCATAGCATTTGTAATGCTTTTCATTTCAACCAGAAATTATAAATGGTACATTGTGGGCGCGGTTGTCATTGCCGTCGCGGCCGGACTTTATATCTGGTATATCGACAGGCAGGGAAGCGCCGGCGGCTTCAGAGGAATGAGAATTCTCGCCTGGCTTCATCCGGAGGATTATTCGAGCGGAACAGCCTATCAGACGCTTCAGGCTATATATGCCATAGGTTCCGGCGGTATTTTCGGAAAAGGTCTTGGTGAAGGAATGCAGAAGCTCGGATATATTCCCGAAGCACAGAACGATATGATTTTCAGTATTATCTGTGAAGAGCTTGGACTTGTCGGAGCAGGAGCGATAATTATCCTTTTCATAATACTTGTATGGAGATGTATGATTGTTGCAAGCAATGCCAGGGATAAATTCGGAGCTCTTATTGTTGTCGGTGTTATGGCACATATTGCAATCCAGGTAATTCTGAACATAGCCGTTGTTACCAATATCATTCCGAATACAGGTGTGTCTCTTCCGTTTATCAGTTACGGAGGCTCGTCTGTCGTAATGCTTTTGTTTGAGATAGGTCTTGTCCTGAATGTTGCAAGAAATATTGAACTTAAGGAACTGGTTCACTGATGAAGAAAAAATTTATTCTTCCGCTTGTCCTTCTTGTGCTTATTCTTGCGATAGGCGGAGCGGGGCTGTATATATTAAAAAAATACAGCATCACAAATATATATGTCGAAGGTAATACACATTATACCGATGACCAGATTGTGGATCTTGTCATGGAAACAAGACTTGACCATAATTCTTTTTTTCTGTCAAGAAAGTACAAGCATAAGGAAACGCCTGACATTCCGTTTGTGGAAATGATGGAAATAAAGGTTCTTGCGCCTGATACTGTAAAGATAATGGTATATGAGAAATCGCTTGCGGGATATGTTGAATTTCTCGGAAAATATCTATATTTTGACAAGGACGGAATTGTTGTTGAGAGTTCGTCTTCCAAAACGAACGGAATTCCGCTTGTAAGCGGGCTTGCATTTGATTATGTTCAGCTTTATGAACCGCTTCCCGTTGAGAAGCCGGAGGTTTTTACCAAAATTCTGGATATAACGAAGCTGCTTTCCAAATATAAACTTGCGGCAGACAGAATTGCTTTTGACCGCGACCTGAATATGACGATTCATTTTGGTAATGTAAGGGTCCTTTTGGGAGACGGAAGCAGTATAGATGAGAAAATTACGAGACTTCAGTATGTGCTTCCGGAAGTACTTGGTCTTTCGGGTGTTTTGGATATGAAGAATTTCTCGGGAGAAGAAGATACTGTTACTTTTATTCGTGACAAAGAGTAAAAATGTAAAAATCGGTTGATAATTTCCGAGAATAAATATATGATATTAAAGTGTGGGAGAAAATAGGGTAATACCAAAGGAGGAAACTC
>JAZLHJ010000013.1:0-13341 GCA_045616785.1 Lachnospiraceae bacterium | reverse complement strand
AAGGTAATGGAAGTTCAAGACAGACAGATAAAAACGTGCCGTAAGAAACAGCACGTTAACATAGATAGAATATAGGAGATGTCGAAATTAAAATGCCGACGATTTACAGTCGGAGGGAATTATAATTCGACGCATAACATTTTACCGGCTTTGAGATATATCCGTCAAATCCATTTTCAAGGTATTCTTCTTTGGCTCCAATGATTGCATTTGCAGTCATGCAGATTACAGTTGTATTCTTGTTCGGGTTTTTCTCATCTGAGCGAAGTCTTTTTAAAGTTTCGATTCCGTCGAGGTCAGGCATCATGTGGTCAAGAAGAATAACATCATATTTACAATCGAGTGTTTTCTCAAGACAAGCGAAGCCGCCATCTGCCTGATCGAAATGAATCTTCGTCTTCTTAAGAAGAGCAATGATTACTTCCCTGTTCATATGGTTATCATCTACCAGCAGAACATTTGCATCCGGAGCAGTAAATAATGAAGTATAGGATGATTCATCGTGATATTCCAAAGAACGCTTTGCAATATCACCGATAGGTTCTTCGCGCATTACTTTCTGACTGATATCAAAACTGAAGCAGGAACCTTTTCCGTATTCGCTTTCTACATTTAGCTTGGAATTCATCATTGAAAGAAGACTTATGGTGATGTTCATTCCAAGGCCGGTGCCTTCCACATTATGATTACGTTCTTCTTCAATTCTTGCAAACTTTTCAAAAAGTTTGTCCATGTCTTCCGGCTTGATGCCCATTCCGGTATCCCTTATTTCGACATGAAGATTCTCGTAGTCACCGTTTCTTGTACCGGTAATTGAAAGCGAGACCGTTCCGCTTTCTGTGTATTTCACAGCATTATTCATGAGATTTATGATGATCTGACGAATTCTTACATCATCACCGAAAAGCCATGAAGGAATATCTTTTTCAACTTTGACTTCTACCATGAGGCCTTTTTCATCGGCCTTCATTCTCATCATGTTTACTACATCAAGAACAAGACTGCTCAGTTCATATTCGACATCAACAATATTCATTTTGCCTGATTCAATTTTGGACAAATCCAGAATATCATTAATGATTGAAAGCAGGTTACTTCCGGCATTCAGAATATCGTTGGCATAATTCGTAATTTCTTCATCGCGTGATTCACGAAGAATCATTGTATCAAAACCGAGAATTGCATTAATCGGTGTTCTGATTTCATGAGACATATTTGCGAGGAAACTTGACTTGGCATGGTTTGCTTCTTCTGCAAGTCTGCGGCTTTCCTCAACACGTTCAACCATTTCGTCTATTTCTTTTGTTGCGGTGGAAATGTATTTTGCAAATCTGCTGACGAAGCTTTTCTTGGAAGAAAAGTCAGAAGAGGAAATAACTTTCTGCGGTTTAGAATAATCAATGTCACCCTCCCGCACACCTATGATAAGAAGCGTTTCGTTATGGTGGTACGCCTTATCATTTTCAGTCATTATTTCTCCGGATGTATAGAATCCGCTTGTTGGAGCAAGCTTTTGGAAAATAGAAGACTCCTTATCAATGTCTTCTGCCCAGAAAGCCCTCCTGGCAACGCACGAAAAAAGGCTTATCGCATCCGGTCTGAATTCACATAATGCTTTTGCCTCTGTTGCAATACAGCGGCTTATATTATGCTTATCACCGTACGAAAGCCTTACACTGTCGAAATTGTCTATTTCCGAGAACATAACTATAGAGCCGTCTTCATTTGACGAGACGGGAGTTCTCATAACTGTTTTACCATCACTCGTAGTGCATATAAAAGGAAACTCTATGGCGTTATCCTCAAAACTGTCATCATTTTCGATATCAAGATACCTGGAGTAAACGTCAAAAGCCGGTTTATCATCCAGTGTTTTCAATATGTTTTTGTCGACGGACGTGATTTTGAAGCTCTGTCCAAGAGGATTCCATCCTGTAATGTGCCGTGCTTCAAAATGAAGATTTTTACCTGCAAACAAAGCTACAACAAGTGCTTTACTGCTTGGTACAAATCCTTTGGCAAAAACAAGGGAATCTTCGTTGCGGTCACCGGTATAAGCACCACCGCCGTAGATAAGTATTCCGGCAGAATTATATGTCTCAAAAGCTTCTGTCAGATTGCTTTCCATCATACCGTATGAAGAAACGAGCGTTTCCACAGCTTTTACGCCGGGGAAAGCACGTCTGATTTTGGGGATTTGATCAAGCATTTCTCTGGTTGAGTAACCTTCAAGCGGTTGCATAAAAAGATTAATCCTTGTATCAATGTCCGTATACAGGGAAAAAGTGATATTAATGCCTGTTTCATGGAACTTTCCTTCGAGAATGTTGGCATTTGTTGTACAGCCGATATAGAGCGCCTCAGGATATTCGTTGTCTATGATTTCACAGAGATTTCTGATTGCTTTTTCATCGGTAACAGTTGAGAAAATACGAATAAGTACACTGCTCGCGTTAAGCTCAGAATCCAGTTTCCTGATTTCACTTAATTTACTGATTAATTCATTGTCGTCTTTATAAATATATTGATATTGTATCATGAGCAGACTCCTTTACAAATATCAGCCGTGAATCACAATAATTGTAGCAAATCGTTTGCGATTTGTCATTACTTGTTTGAAAATTTAACAATCTGCTGTATAATATAAAATTATAAAAAAAGAAACATGAAAAAGGTGGTGGCGCATTATGAAAAAAAACAAAATTCATTTGGGCTTAAAGGCTAAAGGTCTGATTCCTCTTATTATTGGTGGGATTATTACGCTTGCAGCTGCTATACTGTGCCTTTCTTATGCGATACAGAAGTTTGGTGATAATACAATGGATTATACAATGATTCAGAATCTTGCCAACCTTACGGATAATCAGATTAGAATAGATATTATTAGCGACGAGAATTTTGAAGGTGTATATAAAGGATTTGAACTTCATATTAATGAGACAGACTATTTTGATTTTTCCTCATGGTGCGGATCTGAACAGGTTGCGAAAAAGGAAAAAGGAAGTTTGTTCTTTGCGGCAGGATATAATTATGATAAGGAACAGGATGCTTTCATTCTTGATCCCGGATTCTATGATAAAGAAAATGCCATTCGCGTAATTGACAGCAGTTATAAAGGCGGAAAATCAGGTGATAGCGTTACACATCTTCTTCTGACTAAAGGTTCTGCCAGATTTAATACAAAGGTAAATGGAAAACAGTACTGCTGGCTTACTGTTGCAGAGCCGAATACAGATACTCCGAGAATGATTCTTGTTGGTCAGGTATCGAGTCTTGACAGCGATCTTTCGACATATCTTCTTTTTATCGAGAGTATAATTCTTCTTTTCATTTCTGCAATAATTATTCTTGTTGTAGGACGAATCAATACAAAGACAGTAAGACGTATTGATTTGATTGATGAATATTTAAAGCGTGTTGCCAGATCGGATTATCCCGACGAAAAGCTTGTAATTGATACGAGTGATGAGCTTTCTGAGACGGCCAAGATAATTAATAACATGGTTATCGAGCTTATGGACAAGCAGCGTATGCAGGGCGAGCTTAATTCGGCAGCCAATATCCAGCTTGGAATGCTTCCTAAGAACTTCACATCGTTTTCCGATAACCATATGTTTGAATTGTATGCAACAATGCAGACAGCAAAGGAAGTTGGCGGAGATTTCTATGACTTCTTTATGGTGGATGATACTCATCTTGCAATAGTAATGGCCGATGTATCAGGAAAAGGCGTTCCGGCTGCGCTATTTATGGTAATGGGTAAAACTGTTCTTCGAAGCCTTATTAGGACAGACAGACCGTTCAGCAAGTGCATGGAGGAGATTAATAACATTCTCTGTGCGAATAACGAGAATATGCTGTTTATCACATGCTGGGCAGGAATGATTGACTTTAATACAGGTACCCTTGTATATACAAATGCAGGGCATAATCCTCCGCTGTTAATGAGAGGCGACAATGATTATGAATACTTAACAAATCTTCATGGAATTGTGCTTGGAGCAATGGACGGTGAGGAGTATACGGAAGATAAGATTCAGCTTACCGTAGGTGACAAGCTGTTCCTATATACAGACGGTATTTCAGAGGCACAGAATAACGGCGGTGAATTGTTTAATGAAGAAAGGCTTAAAGCCTGTCTTGATAAGTGCAAATCACTTTCGCCGAATGAAACTCTCGGTGCAGTGAAGAAGTGTGTTGCAGAATTTACTGACGGCGCAGACCAGTTTGATGACCAGACAATGATGTCAATTCAGTATATAAGAAACAGTAATGATTAACATATATTAATCATCCTTTATCTTGGGCTTTTCACTTATCGGTGTATTTCCGAAATACCCGGTATATGCTCTGTAAAATGAAGAATAATCATTAAATCCGCAGCTCTCCGCGGCCAGAATGGCAGGCGAACCGTTGCGGATTTTTTCTTTGGCAGCAGTAAGCCTTTTCTTGGTTATATACTCCCATGGTGAAGCACCGGTGGATTTCTTGAAGACACGGTTAAACTGTGCCTGACTTCGATTACTCTTTTATCCAGCCAATGATTCTTGTATCGCTGTTTCTCATCTCGGTAATTCGAAAAGAAAAGTACAGAGGTTGTAATCTGGCAGGCAGCATTATCTGCATTATCGGAGTTATTATGTTTCAGGCTGTTTAGCTTTTCTATTCCGCAGGATAGAATTTAATGCTTCTGAAATCGAAGTCTGTTCCGGGAAGGAATAAAACCGAAAGCTTGGAACAGAATTCCTTTACTCCTGTTATTTCAAAACTGAAGGTCTCGTAATCCTCTGTATGCGGGATTTCAAGCTTATCTCGTACCTGCCCGCTTTCTGTAAAGAAAAGAAGATGAACAGAAGTTGCAGGGTTATGTGATTTTCCTTCTATTTCAAGTCTCGCAATTCCTTTTTCCGAGAAATCCATATTATCAAAATCAAGACAGACGTTGTTGCCGATATGGTTTACAGCGTCTTCTGTCTTTGTAAAGCTGTCTCCGGTAATGCGGTCGCAAAGCGGCGCTTTAAGAAGTGAATAAGCTTTTTCCATATGCGTAAAATAGAATCCCTGAATAGAAATCTTCTCATAGATATGGAACGAAAGTGTAATTGTTGTAATGCCTTTTACCTTTCGGGAAAGCTTAAATGTATTTTCCTGATAATGGTTATACCAGGTCGGAGCGTGATAGGTACCCTTAAAGAGACATTCACCTGAGTCTGCTGTTCCTTCATAAATTTCAAGATCCACATCATCGTGGAAGGAGAAAATCGGAATTGTTATTTCATCTGAACCAAAATCATCGAGACTTACATTGTTGTAGGTAACATATCCTTCTCCTTCGCAGGGGAGGAATACCCCGCCTTCAAAGCTTAAATCACATTCGGATGAAGAGCTGTCATCATACTGAATTCCGGGGATAAGTGAATAGGCGTCGCGAAGGGCGGTGCCGAGTCCCTCGGCTGTGAATTCATAATCCGACATAATTTCGGGATGGTCTTTTCCGTTGCTGCAGAAAGCAAAAAGGCGGAACTGTCCGTCGCCGATTGCCTTAATGTGAATCAGACCGTTTTCGGCAGAAACTTTTGCAAAGTTTGCATCAACAGCATCCTTTGTCAATGCACGGAAGGTAATATCCGAAAATGTTGCATTTTCCGGAAGAACCCTGTATTTCATTGTAAGCTCTGAACAATCAGGTGTCAGCACTGCAAAGTCCGCGGAAAGATCGTAAAGCTCGATTTTTCTTACAGGAACGTCTCCCTTTTCTTCGGATTCATAATTACAGTCACTGTAACATTTCTCCTGTAAATCATCACATTTTACTGCGGAAAGAGTGATGACTTCCTCGGTCAATCCGCGAGAGGTAACCTTTACTTTAATGTCTCCGGGCTTATCTGTTGCAGCGATTATGGCAAGAAGCTTTCCTGAGAACAGGCAGCGTGAAGAACCTTTGTATTCTTCGTAATCTGTGCTGTCTCCGTTATCAAGACCGACAAGTCTGCCGGGGCCTTCGACACTCACATTCATACGGTTTCTTGCGTTGGCAACATGATTACCGTCTGAGTCAATCGTTGATATCGTAAGGAAGATTAAATCCTCACCGTTTGCAAGAAGAGTATTCTTGTCGGGGGTAATGCATACCTTACTTGGATCGCCGAAGGATTTCCGGATGTCTGTTGCAACTTCGTTTCCGTTTTCATCAGTAGCGATAACCTTTATTTCACCCTTATGGTAAGGCACCTTCCATCTTCCCTGCAGGTCATAAGAGTGTGAATGATCGATAAACTGTTTCCCCATGGAAACTCCGTTTACGAACAGCTCTACAAAAGGTGCATTACTGTATGCACATACATCAATTATCTGGCCTTCATTGAAATCCCAGTAGGGAAGGAGGTGAACCATCGGAGAAGTATGGTAATCGGTCCATTCTGCCTGATAATGATAGTAGGTATCTTTTTCAAAACCTGCTGTGTCAATCTGTCCGAAGAAAGAATTCTTGGAGAAGAACGGGGTAGGCTCTCCGATATAGTCAAAACCTGACCAGAGATACTGGCCTGCGACAAATTCCCTGTCGCGGTGGCTTGCGATTACCGTATCTGTGTTCTTGGCACCCCAGTTTGTGGTGCAGTTTCCAAGGCTCGAGCACTGACCGTCAAGATGAGTAAGAATGGTTGTTTCATACGGAAAATGATAAATTCCGCGGCTCTGAACCGTAGATGATGTCTCGCTTCCGAAGATGCACCAGCCGGGATATTTCTTATGGTGCGCATCATAAAGTCTTTCACCGTAGTTATAGCCGGATAATTCAAGAAGATCGGAACATTTCTGGGCGGGTTCCCATTCTACATAGTTGCTTCCGATACCGATAAAGGCATTATGTCTGTAATCATTTTCGCGTACTGCATCTCTCAGAAGGGTAGTCCACTTAATTCCCTTTTCTTCGTTAGTATCCGTAATCTCGTTACCGATACTCCACATAATAAGGGAAGCATGATTGCGGTCACGTCTTACCCAGCTTCTTACATCGTTCTCATACCGGGTAGGGAAGTAATTGCCGTAATCGTAGGTGGTTTTCTTGTTTTCCCACATATCAAAGGCTTCCGAGCAGATGAGAATACCCATTTCGTCCGCAAGCTCCATAAGCTCCACGGAAGGCATATTATGTGATGTCCTTACTGAATTAACGCCCATTTTCTTTAATATCACAAGCTGACGTCTTAGAGCTGTTTTATTTACTGCAGAGCCGAGTGCGCCAAGGTCGTGATGCTGACATACTCCATTTATCTGGACGCGTCTTCCGTTAAGAAGAAAGCCTTTGTCGGGATCAAATTCAATAGTTCTGAAACCGATACGGACACTTTCTTCATCTGTTATTTCTCCGTTGGCAGACAGAGAAACACTGAAAGTGTAAAGGTTCGGACATTTGATATCCCACTCAGTGGGATTTTCGATTTCTTCATTAACAGAAGGGAAATTCATTCCGCTTTTTAAGGATACTATTTTCTCGGATGAGAAGACTTCCTTATCGTTTCTGTCTTTAAGTGAACAGGTAAGAAGCGCGTCACATTCCCTGTCGGACATAATCTCCATATCCGCAGAAAAAGAATACCCGTTTTGAGTCTTTGTATATGATGTATAAATTCCGTCAGGTACGAAATGGCATGCAGCCTTGTCGATAAAGTATACATTTCTGTAAATTCCTGCACCGGAATACCATCTTGTGTTGGGAGATTCGTACTTAACGAGTACGCAGACCTCGTTTTCACCGTTCTTGACTGAATCGGTCATATCTGCATCAAAGGTTGAATATCCGTATTTCCATTCACAGATCTGTGTTCCGTTAACGATAACGCGGCTGTCCTGATATACACCTTCGAAACGAAGAATATATGTATGACCCGGAACCGGTGAAATCTTGAAGGTTTTCTTATATACCCCATAGGAGCTTTCGTATAAATCATTTGCATTGTATATAAGCCAGTCGTGCGGAATATCCACAGGCTTGCAGCTTTTGCAGGATAGAAGTTCGCTGTCGGAAGTTTCTAACGGAAATTTAGCAAAAGACCAGCCTTTTACAAATAAAGTTTTACTCATGTTTTGTCCCTCATTTCGGTATGCGTAAAAATAACTCATTTTCACCGAATATTTTAAGGTAAATTTCTCTTTTTTCCAATGTACTTTTTGCATATTGTTATCGCCTTTTTTATTCTTTTGTTTGATAGAAAAGATAAGCTTTAGATGGTATAATGTTTTCGTAAATATATATAACAATCAGGAAGGCAGGAAATATTCCGGAGAATTCTGCTTATAACAGCTGAGTATTTTATATGGGAGGATATAATAAATGGCACAGGAACTGCAGAAAAGAAGCGAAGTAAAGATTGAAGATACCTGGGATCTTACTTTGCTTTACAAAACAAAAGATGAATGGGAGAAGGATGTAAAAAGAGTTGAGGAACTTGCTGACAAGGTTGCATCCTTTAAGGGAAGAGTATCAGAGAGCGGAAAGGTACTTCTCGAAATACTGGATGTTTATTCCGAGGGATGTCAGATAGTAGAAAAGGTTTTTGATTATGCATCACGACTTTCCGATCAGGATCAGGGTGATTCCGAGAATAAGATAATGGCATCAAGAGCAATGAGCCTTTATATTGAAAGCGAGTCGAAGGCGGCTTTTATTACACCTGAGATTATTGATATTGAAGATGATGCTCTGGAGAACTTTTATAAGGAAGAAAAAGGTCTTGAGTTATACAGAATCTATATAGATGAGATTAGAAGAGTAAAGGCCCATGTAAGAAGTGCAGAGGTAGAAGAGCTTCTTGCTTCGGCGGGAGAGATGACAAATTCTCCGGACGATATCTATTCTTCATTTACAAATGTTGATATGAAATTCCCGGAAATCGTTGATGAGAACGGCGAGACTGTAAGAATTACCGAAGGAAGATATATAAGATTTCTTGAATCTTCGGACAGACGCGTCAGAAAAGATGCTTTCGACAAGTATTATAAGGTTCATGCAGATTACATCAATTCGATGGCTTCAATGTACAATGCCCAGGTAAAAGCTCTTATTTTCGGTGCTAAAGCAAGACGTTACGATAATACTCTTGAGGCAGCGGTTGATGCGAATAATGTTCCTTCAATCGTATATCATAATCTTGTTGACTGCGTAAACGATAACCTCGACAAGCTTCACCGCTTTGTCGGAATCAGGAAGAAGTTCATGGGACTTAAAGAGCTTCATATGTACGATTTGTACACCCCGATGGTTGAAGGCGTTGCGAGAAAGTACTCTTTTGACGAGGCAAAAGACCTTGCACTTAAGGCGCTTGCCCCGCTTGGAGAGGATTATCTTGCTGTGGTAAAGGAAGCTTTTGCAAACAGATGGATTGACAAGTATGAGAATCAGGGCAAGAGAAGCGGCGCGTACTCAGCAGGAGCATACGGATGCCCTCCGTACATTCTTCTTAATTATAACGGCGCACTTGATGAGGTGTTTACTCTTGTTCATGAAATGGGTCACTCAATGCATACCTATCATTCATGCAAGGCACAGCCTTTTATCTACAGCCAGTACAAGATTTTCGTGGCGGAGGTTGCATCTACCTGTAATGAGCTTCTTCTTCTCGAGTATCTTCTTAAGAATACTACAGACAAAAAAGAACGTATCTATCTTCTCAATCACTATATGGACATGTTCAGGACCACAATGTTCCGCCAGACACAGTTTGCTGAATTTGAGATGAAGACCAATAAGATGGTAGAAGACGGTGAGGCGCTTACTGCAGATAATCTCAGCAAACTCTACCATGAGATTAACGGTAAATATTATGGCGACGGAATTGTAAATGATGATGCCATTGCTTATGAATGGTCAAGAATTCCTCATTTCTACTACAATTTCTATGTATATCAGTATGCCACCAGCTTCTGCGCTTCTGTTTACATTGCGCATGAAATATTAAAGCAGGGCGAGCCTATGGTTAAGAAGTACAAGGAATTCTTATCCGGCGGATGTTCAAAGTCTCCAGTTGATCTGCTTAAGATTGTTGATGTTGACTTTACAACAAAGAAACCTATTCAGAGCGCTCTTGATGTTATGGCGGAAGTACTGACAGAGCTCGAGAGCTTGGAGAACTGATATGGCATTTATCGAGAAGGAGCATGTAAAGGCAGAGTTTTCTGCCTATACAGCACCTTATGATATAAAAGATGAGAAAATTGCATTAAAGATAGAGCATACGTACCGTGTTGCCGATCTTTGTGAAGTAATAGCAAGAAATGAAGGTCTTACGGAACTTGATGCAAATCTTGCGTGGCTTATTGGTATGCTTCATGATATCGGAAGATTTGAGCAGGTAAGGCAGTACGGTACATTTTCTGATGCTGACAGTGTTGATCATGCCGAATTGGGGGCAGACATTCTTTTTGATGAGAAAAAAGGAATAATAAGAGATTTCGTCCGCGCCGATATAGATGATGACGTCATTGAAGCCGCCATCAGAAACCACAGCAGATACAGAATTGATGAGAAGTTGGAGGAAAGGCAGAAGCTTTTTGCAAGAATACTCAGGGATGCCGATAAAATTGACATTTTGAAGGTAAATGTTGATTTCCCGCTTGAAGCAATTTACAACACGACAAAAGAGATAATAAGGCGCGCCGATGTTACGCCGGAAGTTATGGACAGCTTCTATGAACATCATGCAACTCTTCGTAAATTGAAGAAAACACCGGTAGACCATGTCGTCGGACATATCTCACTGGTGTTTGAACTTGAATTTGAAATCAGTCTTCAGATTGTAATGAAGCAGGGATATCTGGACAGGCTTCTCGATTTTGAGTCGGATAATCCAAGTACGAGAAAATGCTTTGCAAGACTTAACGAGGAAATGAACAGTTTTCTTGCAATGCACGGGATTTTCAGGCATTAGGTCCAACCGCCGTCAATCGTAATAATCTGTCCTGTCATGTAAGACGGAGAATTTACAACAGAATATATCATTTGAGCGATATCCTCCGGAGTTCCCATGCGGCCCTGGGGGATTTCGTCTGTTATGGCCATTATATCTTCAGGTGAGAAGCATTTATTCATATCTGTATCAATCATTCCGCAGGCTACGGCGTTTACCGGAATTCTGCTTGGCGCAAGTTCTCTGGCAAGTGCTTTTGTAAATGCGTTGACCCCGCCTTTTGTTGCGGAATAGGCAACTTCTGTGGAAGCACCTACATTTCCCCATACCGAGGAAACGTTAATTATTGCAGCTGTATCGGAATGGAGCATAAGGGGAACGGCTCTTCTTGAAGTATAGAATACGGAAGACAGATTAACACCGACAATTCTGTTCCATTCATCATCTGTCATATCCTGTATAAGACCGACATGCGAAATGCCTGCATTATTAATAAGAAGATTCAGGTGCGTAAGTCCTGTAAACATCGAATCGACAAAAGCAGGATCCGATACATCACCTATGTATACAAGATTTCTGGTTCCGTACACTTTTGTAAAGGTATCAGCCATATCTGTAAGAAGCTTTTCGTTTTCTTTGCAGCACAGAACAAGATCATATCCTTTTCGGGCAAAAAGAGAAGCTGTTGCGGCGCCGATGCCTCTTGATGCACCTGTTATCATTGCAATATTATTCATTGTTTTCCCCTTTATATATCTGATAGGCATAGTGTAGCATTCGGTGATGAAGTTGACAAGAAGGGGGGCATAATGGTATATTCAATAAGGTTGTAACAATTTCGTAATAATTACCGTGATTAATTTCTTTCATGAATTTCGGTACTTTTCAGAACAAAATTATTACATTTATTGGAGAAAAAATGAAAAAAGACAATATAATTGCAGCCGTCGGAGTTCTCTTTCTTGGAGTATTCGCAGGTATACCGTTTGAGTCAAGTGCTTCTTCACTCCCTGCAGCGGGAGCGGGACTTGTCTTTAACGAAGGAAAGAGTGTGGACGTAATAGCTGGTGAACATTCCTCGGCTGTTACGCAGGCTCTGATAGGAGTGACTGAAACGGTCAAGAAACCTTCAGCCGGCGCAGATACTGAGAAAAAAGAAATAGTGGTTAAGCTTCCGGAAGGTTATATGGTTCCTGCTTCAAATAATGCAGTGACTGTTTCGGACGATGAAACGGACGAGCCTGAAGAATGGGAAATTGCAGACGAAGATGAAGAAAGAGACGAAGACCTCGGAAAGATTGCCGTTGCACAGGTTCAGAGTTTCGTTAATATAAGAAGCGGACCGGGAACGGATACAGAGGTACTCGGTAAACTGTATAACAATGCCGTAGGTGAGATAATTGCAAAGGAAGGCGACTGGATTAAGATTTCTTCCGGAACAGTAACGGGGTATGTTAATTCCGAATATGTTGTATATGGTCCCGATGCGGAAGAACTTATCGATTCCATTATGAAGAAAAAAGCAACCGTAAGGGCTGCTTCACTTAACTTCAGAAAAGAAGCATCTACATCAAGCGAAGTTATTACAAAGCTTCCGAAGAATGCAGTGTATGAAGTAGTTGATACAGATACTGACGGCTGGGTTAAAATTAACGTAAACGGCAAAGAGGGTTATGTATCAGCCGAATATGTTACCGTGGCTTCTTCCTTTATTGAAGCAGAATCCAAAGAAGAGGAAGAAGAAAGACTGGCAGCCGAAGCAGAACAGAAGAGACTTGAAAAAGAAGCGGAAGAGGCTGCAAAGAAAGCTGCAGAGGAGGCAGCAGCCAAAAAAGCGGCTGAGGATGCGGCAAGAGTACAGGCAGAAGCAGAAGCTGCCGCAGTTCAGGCAGCAGCAGATGCCGAGGCGCAGCAGGCGGCACTTATTGCAGCACAGCAGCAGATTGCCGATGCGGGTCTTCCCGATGACGGAACACAGACGGGAGAACTCGGAGCGGTCACGCCTGAAGTAACCGAAACTCCTGCCCTGGCTGAAGCCGAAACCGTTCCGGAAGCTACGGCCCCCGATCTTGGACAGCAGGTTGCTGATTTTGCACTTCAGTTTGTCGGTAATCCTTATGTCTATGGTGGTTCAAGTCTTACTAACGGTGCCGACTGTTCCGGATTTGTTCTTGCAGTGTATAAGAATTTCGGAGTTAAGCTTCCTCATTCGGCAACAGCAGATCAGAAGATGGGAACTGCGGTACCAAGTCTTGATGAGGCTAAACCCGGAGACCTTATGTGTTATTCCGGTCATGTTGGAATCTATATCGGAAACGGAAAGTTTGTTCATGCAAGTACTCCGAAAACAGGAATTAAGATCGGTGATGTTAACTATAAGAAGATTCTTGCAATCAGAAGAATTTTTGATTAAGCATAAAAGACAGGGTAAAAG
>JAZLHJ010000012.1:0-4205 GCA_045616785.1 Lachnospiraceae bacterium | reverse complement strand
AGATATAAGATATGGGTTAGGAATTTTCAGGGATGCATAGTTATTTATTTATCAAGGTTCCAGGTTTTTCGTGCTGCCCTTTCGAGCGGCAACGAACATATATTATCATTACGAAGTGACAGTGTCAACAACTATTTTTGTTTTTTTATAAGAACAAAATTCTTTCTGATAAACCCGGCATTTTTCGCGCTTTTTTGCATTGAAAAAGCCCGGTTTTCCGGGCTTTTCAAAAAAGGCTATTAAATTAAAAGCCATAAAACTCAGATAACAAACTTATGGAAAACTTTCTTACCCTTTCTGATAATAACTTCCTTACCCACAAGTTCATCTTTGGTGAAGGCCTTTTTAATATCTGTTATCTTTTCATCACATACGGTCACCCCGCCCTGTTCAATGGCTCTTCTGCCTTCACTTCTTGTTGCAGCCATTCCGCCTGTAACCATCATCTGAATAACATCAATTGAACCATCTCTGAAATCATCATCTGTAAGAACAGTTGTAGGCATATTCTCAGAATTTCCGTTTCCGGCAAATAAAGCTTTGGACGCTTCTCTTGCCTTGTCTGCCTCCTCTTCGCCGTGCACAAGTTTTGTAAGCTCATAAGCAAGAATATCCTTTGCTTCGTTAAGCTGTGCCCCTTCCCACGAATCCATCCTGTCAATTTCCTCTACAGGAAGGAATGTAAGCATTCTGATACACTTAAGAACATCAGCATCAGCAACATTTCTCCAATACTGGTAGAACTCGAAAGGAGAAGTCTTCTCCGCATCAAGCCATACAGCACCGGACTGAGTCTTACCCATCTTCTTTCCTTCAGAATTAAGAAGGAGTGTAATTGTCATTGCATGTGCATCTTTTCCGAGTTTTCTTCTTATGAGTTCGGTTCCGCCAAGCATATTACTCCACTGATCGTCCCCGCCGAACTGCATATTACAGCCATAACGCTTGAAAAGTTCAAGGAAATCATAGCTCTGCATAATCATATAGTTAAACTCAAGGAAGGAAAGACCTTTCTCCATACGCTGCTTGTAGCACTCTGCTCTAAGCATATTATTAACAGAGAAACATGCGCCTACATCACGAAGAAGCTCGATATAGTTAAGATTCATAAGCCATTCTGCATTATTAACAAGAATTGCTTTATCAAAATCTATAAAACGAGCCATCTGTTTCTTGAAACATTCAACGTTATGCGCGATTGTCTCCGGTGTCATCATCTTTCTCATATCACTTCTGCCGGAAGGGTCTCCAATCATGGCAGTACCGCCGCCAATAAGAACAACAGGCTTATTTCCTGCCATCTGTAATCTCTTCATAAGGCAAAGAGCCATAAAATGTCCAACATGAAGGCTGTCCGCAGTAGGGTCAAATCCAATATAAAAAACTGCCTTTCCTTCATTAACCATTTTCTTTATTTCTTCTTCGTTCGTAACCTGTGCAATCAGGCCTCTCTGAACAAGTTCTTCATAAATTTTCATAACAATACTCCAATTCAGTTTAATTCAAATTAGTAGTCAGTGAATCATCACTGCTCTTTATCGTAAGCTTTAATGTGCCGCCGTTATTAATCTCGTCGCAGATATTATCCGGCACCTCCGCAACAAGTACTCTGGAAACTGTCTGACCGGGAGAAAGAACCTCATACATGGTCTTAAGATCGTCTGTAAGCAATGTCGATAAAATGTTAATCTGCGGATTATCACCCACAAACAGTCTGAATCTGTATGACTTATCAAGAATATTAACATTCAAATCGCCGCTGCTCTCATTTGTTACGTTAAAAAACATAACAATGAGCTTTGTCCCGGGCGAAGCATCCATTGTAAAATAAAAATCATCATCCGCCTGCTGCGGATAGCTGTTAACAAGCTCATAATAGCTGTAATCGATTCTGAGTCCGTCTATTCCGACGAATTCAGATATTGTCCTGTTATCGATTACAGGAACATCCACATCTCCTCCGACATTATCTCCGCCTGTCTCATCTTCCGGCTTAGGTGTAATCTCCGGCGTAGGAATCGCAGTAGGAATAATCTGCCTTTTCATAAGCGTTTCCATTCTGCTTTCGGAAATAAGCCCATTATCATAATCACTGTCATGTTTAAGCAGAAGATTTGCCGAATACTGACTGATAAGTTCCATATCAGACTCAGAAAGTTCGGGCATAACCTCTCCGCAGGCAGAC
Source organism: Lachnospiraceae bacterium (assembly GCA_045616785.1). GTDB lineage: Bacteria > Bacillota > Clostridia > Lachnospirales > Lachnospiraceae > Merdinaster. The sequence goes on along the minus strand of JAZLHJ010000012.1, from coordinate 2,020 downwards.
AGAAGAAATAATAATACAAGAAGCAATGTGATAAATCTAATCTTCTTCATATTTAATTCTCCCAGTAGGATCAAGTCCCCAAAACAAACTACATAATATCATTGTTTTTCCATTTAATCAAATCGAATTCAGTAATCCACGCCGTGTTCAAGCGCCCAGGAACGCAGATAATCTTCCTTATCCTTTAGATTCTGCTCCCATTCCGAATAATCATTGATTATTTTGTTTTTGTAATTCAGTATATTCGGATTATCCGACCAGAGCGTAATAAAGAACATAAGAATTACCATAATTACAAGAACAACATTTAACAGTATTGATATATGAGGTGCTTTTTTAGTTTCTTTAATATCCTTTGTTTTATCTTTTACCGCTCTCTCGCTTTCCTGCGAAATCTGAAGAGCAGATTTCGTGATAAAATGCACCTGAAGAGGGATCGGAGTAATCTCACTTTCGGATATACCGGCCGAAAGAAGCTTTTCCCGCATTTCCGTCAAAAATGCATATCCGGCAGGAGTTCTGAACGTCCTGTTCATAATTGCACGCTCATATACAGATTTAATTGTCACGATATCGGCACCGATGAGTTTCTTTTCCAAAACCTCTCTTTTCTCAAGTTCGGAAGCTGCAAGAAGTGCTTCTTCTTCCGAAACATAACAAAACCCCTCTACCGTTCTGTCCGTCTTATTCATCATTTTTACTTCGAATAAACCGTTTACCCTTTCCTTCTTTTTGGTTAAAAAAGAATGCATCAAGAATAAGTGCAATTAAAAGTCCAAGCAGCACACCGCACGAATCAATCAAAACGTCTGTTACGCCAGGGCCGCGTCCGGGAACAAAAGCCTGATGAATTTCATCAGATGCCGCATATATAACGCAAAACACAAAAGTAACCAAATAGCGTTTATATCTTACAGGAACAAAAATTCCGTGCGGAATATATACCATAACCGAAAGAATACAATACTCCGTGATATGGCCGATTTTTCGCACTATAACTTCTATAATACCGGCAAGCGTTTTGGCGCCGCGGTCAAATCCGAGATCTCTGAAGAAATTAACGAGATCCGCAAAAAAAGTACTTACCTTTTCAGACTGAATATGAGAAGTATCTCCATCCATCGCACTGAAATAGAAAATAACGCCCATAACAATTATCGCAGGCAGTGAACTTAGAATTCTCTTCATATACCTGCCCGTCCGATTTCCGAAATTTCCGTTACTGTAAGTTCGTTCCCGTTAACCACAAATTTCACATTGCTTTTACCGAAATTCATCCCGTATTCTCTGTCTGAATCCTCTTTGTAAGAGGGCCTTGGATCGTATTTCAGTACGGAAATCAAATCATTTCTCTGTTTATCATCAAGTTTATCTGCAATACCTGACGCAAAAGTAACATCAAGCAGATGTGCCTTCTCATCTGCGCCAAATCCGTTTCCGGCGCCGACATGAGAATCAGAATATTCAAGATACGGCTTTATATCAATGATTTTGGTATTATTCCTAAGATCGGCACCTTCAACTACCAAAACAACAAGGTTTCCCCTCTGTTTTATTTCCAGAAGCTTTACAGACGACATACCTATATGATTCGGACGAAAAGGCGACCTGGAAGCAAAAACGCCAACCCTTTCATTACCGCCCAGTCTGGGAGGCCTGACTGTCGGAATAAACCCATCTTTCTCATCAACGTCAAAAAGCCACAAAAGCCATATATACGAGAAATCCAAAAGGCCTTTCACAGCCTCTGTTCTTGAGAATTCTTTTTCAAATACCACCTCACTTATAACACCTTCAGCAAGACCGCTTTGTCTCGGAATTCCGAATTTCTCTATATAATCATTTTCAATATGTGCAATAATATCCATAACAATTTTAATATCAATGCCACTTAGTTAAGAACTTTTTACGGTTTTCAGATTATTCTGGAAACCGTATTTTTTAGCCTTGCTCACCGCATAAATTATAAACTTTTTTCACAAAAAGACTTGACAAAATCAGTAAATAGTGCGGCGCAGCC
>JAZLHJ010000011.1:0-2702 GCA_045616785.1 Lachnospiraceae bacterium | reverse complement strand
AGCGGGTGAACTTGGCGATGACTCGGCTGCATACTTTGCAAGATTATGGGGATACATTCTTTCCATGCGTGAAAAAGGAATTCTTCCGGAGGATACCGAGCCTGTCGAATGGGTCATTTCGAGGGCGGAGAACGGTGATGTTGAGGCGCAGATTGCCTTCAGTGGCAGCACAGAACGGTGGAAGAGTTTCGACCGTGAAAAATGGGAACACGATTTCCCAAGCAGGTAATTCGGAGACTTCTATTACGCACAAAAAGACAGTATGATATAAAATGACGCACAAAAACACTTTATTGCTTGACAACATAAGGAGATAGCCGAAATGACAGTATATTTGAACTACAAAATGCCCGTGATTGATGGGAAAAACGAAGAAATAGAGACTTTTTTCAAAGCGATTAACAAGGAAATAGATTTCGAGGACAATATAATCCTTGCTTATGGGGAAGAGGAAACTTATTTAGGAGAAGACCCGATTGAAAAAGTTTATATTTCCAAAGCAGTAGAAGAGATAAAACAGCTTATGGAAGTGATACAAGGTGATTTCACCGTAGAAGGAACAATCGATACGAGTGAAACGGCTGGCGAGTATATGGACTTCCAGATTCAAAAGCGGGAAGGTCAAATGTATATAAGGGTATCGGACTGGTATCTTGAAGCGGATATGGAGTCATTCGAAGAATATGAAGATTTTTGTGATAACTTTTTTGAATGCGGAGAAGATACATTCAATGAGCTGAAAGACAAAGAATTTGTTTATATTCTTGAAACGGATGAAGGAGAGATGCTTTGCGACGAGATCCCTTTAGGGAAAGAAAGGAAAGTAGAAGTATAACAGTTGTATCTGTTTCACGAATACGACTTTGGATAAGACAAATCCCTCTGCCAATTTGGCAGGGGGATGTTTAGGGTGATAAGCGAGATGAATGACATACCCGCATAGTTTACGCAGTGGGCTTTCACGCGGCTATTCACCAAAATCTCGTTAAATAAAACTTTAGCGCGGTTTCGGAACTAAAAGTTACAAATAATATCAATCCGATGCAATATTCAAGCATAAATACGGGTATAAATACAAGAAAACTCGGCGTCTAGGGGCTCAGTTGACAAATCTGAAGACAATATGCTATACTCCGTACAACTTAACGTTAAGCAATTGATTACAACAAAACCATAGCCTATAAGAGTTGCGGTAGAGACAGGCTCGATAACCGCACGGCTACCTCCCTGAGAGAAAGGTGCCAATGCCTGAACGATAGGATATGACATGCTCGCGCGTGTCTTTTTTGCGCTCTTTTTAGGCTGTGTTCTGAAGGGAGCGTATTTATTTTGTCCTTTCAGGCAGTAACATTTCGGTGCCTGTGGGAGGCTTCAAACCTGGATCTGTGAAGCAGGGGAGGGGCTCATAGAGGTGCGGTAAAGCTTATGGCACAGTTAGAGACAAACTAAGGTATCTTCGGCAAGGTATAATTAAATCATGAAAGCAAGATAGTTGCTGAATTTACTAAATCAAATCAAAATTTTTTAAAGGAGAGGGAGAATTAAAAATGAGCGTTTGTTTTGACATTAAGGAACATCTGGTTGTTAACCGTACCGAGCAAAAGGACGGAATCACATCAAAGAACAAGATTGTGGACGCAATGGTGTCCCAGCTGTCTCTTCTCAGGACAGAGATGCACCGCCAGCTTTTTACCACGATATACCAAATGGAACTTATCGCTGATGGTGTGACATACGCATTTTCAGACGACTGCCCAGATGAGAGTTTAAAGAAGATAGTGACAACAATCGAAAAGGCAGATGAAATTGATTTCCAAGCAGAATATTGTTTCGAATGGCGTGAGGGTAATGCAGGCCCTTTTAAACTGGCAAGTGTTCTGGAAACATTGTGTGAAGAGGAACTTAACGGCATATTCTATTCTGTGTGGTCTAAAGCTGACTGCGATGACGGAGAGGGGACTCTTGCAGCATTCGGAGAATATAATGGCCGAATGTACAACGGAGAAGTGGATTTTAAGGAACTGGATTCTTTCCCGGATGGTTGCTGGTATGCAGGAATGGATTGGTTAGTCGAGCAGGAGTTCGATACGGAAGAAATAGCGGAGGAAGTAAGGAACATCTGCAAAGAACTGAATACACTATGCGCAGATGGAGGAGACCCCGTTCGTGGTTCAGGAAGAGAAGTAGATTATTTCTTAAGCAATATTGAACTCAATTCCAAGGATGACTTCAATAAGTTTTATGAAGGTTATGAAAGAATCCGAAGCTTTGGCAGCGAAGGAGGCTGCCTGGGTGATTATAGTGACACCACCGGCCGTGACGGGCGTGTGATGCACATCGACTATGATAATCCGGGCAGACCTAAGATTCTGGTATCGGAGATTGCTTAATCTGTGGCAACAATCAGCAAAGGAGAATGGTATTGATATTCTATTAATGAAGGCGGAATGGGGAGAAAAGATTCTTTCCGGGGAAAAGACCTGGGAGATCAGAGGTGCAAGCACTTCAAAACGCGGAACGATCGCACTTGCATATAGCAAGACGAGCAAGAAATTCGGCGAAGTCGAACTTGTGGACTGTATTACACTTACAAGGGATTTGTGGGAGAACGGACAGCGGAAGCACTGCGCTCCACATATTTCCTGGGAGGAACTTTTACAGATGTATAAGACACCGCATGCCTGGGTGATGAAGAACCCGAA
>JAZLHJ010000010.1:0-7093 GCA_045616785.1 Lachnospiraceae bacterium | reverse complement strand
GGTTTCCTTTCAAAAAAAGTTATCCGGTACGCCATATTTTAGTAAATACGCTATGGAAAAATGCAAAATTGAAAAACCCGCAAACGCTGATTCTACGCGGTCTGCGGGTCATTTTATGCTAATTTTGCTGCAAAACTCAGGATTTTACACTAAAAAAAGGCAAAATAAAACCCCTGCAGGTGCAGGGGTAAGAACGTGCCGGACATGGGACTCGAACCCATACGATGTTGCCATCGGCAGATTTTGAGTCTGCTGCGTCTGCCAATTCCGCCAGTCCGACGTAACGGAAGATTCACTTATCAAATCTTCCGATAACCTTTTAACATCTTAGCGTAATATACCATAAGAAGGCTCATTAGTCAAAGTCAATTTTTGAATAGAACGGTGTCTCATTGATTGTTGCAAAATAGTCACGCGCAGTTTCTGCTCTTCTTATTTTCTCGAAGCTTCCGTCTTCTTTCAGGAGCACTTCCGCAGATTTAAGTTTTCCGTTGTAGTTATAACCCATGGAATATCCGTGCGCGCCTGTATCGTGAATAAACAGATAGTCTCCCATTTCGATTTCAGGAAGCATTCTGTCGATAGCAAATTTATCGCAGTTTTCACAAAGTGAACCTGTCACATCATATTTGTGATCAGAGGGCATATTCTCTTTTCCGAGAACAGTAATATGATGATATGCCCCGTAAATTGCAGGTCTCATAAGATTTACAGCACAAGCATCAACACCTATATACTCTTTGTGAATATGTTTCTCATGAATTGCCTTTGTAACAAGACCTCCGTAAGGGCCCATCATAAATCTGCCCATTTCGGTAAAGATTGAAACATCACCCATACCGGCAGGAACAAGAATCTCTTCATAAGCTTTTCTGACCCCTTCGCCAATAACTTTGATATCATTAGGCGTCTGATCCGGTCTGTATGGAATTCCAACACCTCCGGAAAGGTTTATAAACGGAATATGTGCACCGGTCTCGTTATGAAGCTTAACGGCTTCCTTAAAAAGAATACCTGCAAGCTTAGGATAATACTCATTTGTAACAGTGTTGCTGGCAAGGAACGAATGAATTCCGATATTCTTAACGCCCTTTGAAACAAGCTTCTTAAAACCTTCGTACATCTGCTCTGTTGTAAATCCGTACTTTGCATCGCCGGGGTTATCCATAATTCCGTTGCTCATTGTAAATACACCGCCGGGATTGTATCTGCAGCTCATTGTTTCAGGAAGTTTTCCGAGAATTTCCTCTACAAATTCAATATGCGTAATATCATCGAGGTTTATTATCGCACCAACTTTTCCCGCATATTCATACTCATAAGCAGGCGTATCGTTCGATGAAAACATCATTTCATGACCTTTTGCACCAACGGCACCGCTAATCATAAGCTCTGTCTTGGATGCGCAGTCAAATCCGCATCCTTCTTCTTTCAGAATATTAAGAATATGAGGATTGGGATTAGCTTTTACAGCGAAATACTCTTTATATCCCTTATTCCAGGAAAAAGCTTCATGAACAGCTCTGGCATTTTCCCTTATCATTTTCTCATCATAAATATGGAAAGGAGTAGGAATAAGTTTTGAAATTTCCTCTGCTTTCTCTTTCGTAATAAATGCTCTTTTTTCCATAACATTACTCCTCGTATTTAATCTATTTGCCAGTCTATCGGCTCACAGCCGTTTTGAACAAGAAATTCATTACATTTACTGAATGGCTTACTTCCGAAAAATCCCCTGTAGGCCGATAACGGACTTGGATGAGGTGCTTCAAGAATAAGATGCTTAGGATTATTAAGCATGCTCTTTTTCTTCTGTGCAGGTGATCCCCACAAAATAAAAACGACAGGTCTGTCAATTTCATTCACAACTCTTATGGCTGCATCAGTAAATTCTTCCCACCCTATACCTTTATGTGAATTGGCTTCATGCGCTCTTACTGTAAGAACAGTATTCAGCATAAGTACGCCCTGTCTGGCCCATTTCTCAAGAAATCCATGATTAGGAATTGAACATCCTAAATCATCATGAAGTTCCTTATAAATATTCTGCAGTGACGGCGGAATATCAACACCTTTCTTAACAGAAAAGCACAGTCCGTGCGCCTGTCCGTTATTATGATAAGGATCCTGTCCCAGAATAACAACCTTAACACTTGAAAGCGGAGTAAGATGAAATGCATTGAACACATCATCAGCGGGCGGAAAAACAAGCTTCGTTTTATATTCCTCAAATACTTTCAAATACAACTCTTTATAATAAGGTTTTGCAAATTCCGGTGATAACTCAGGAAGCCAGTCGTTCTCTATTGCTCCCATCTTACCGCTACTCCTTTATCTCTTAGGTATTTCTTAAGGTCCATTATTTCCAGTTCCTTAAAATGGAAAAGAGAAGCTGCCAGAACGGCATCTGCTTTACCTTTCGTCACGGCATCATAAAAATGTTCCTTACTTCCTGCGCCTCCGCTGGCAATTACAGGAATATTTACGCTCTCAGAAATCTGTCTGGTAAGTTCTATATCGTAGCCGTTTTTGGTACCGTCAGCATCCATACTTGTAAGCAGAATCTCACCTGCACCGAGCTTTTCGCCTTTAACAGCCCACTCAACAGCATCAATTCCCATATCAACCCGGCCGCCATTCTTATATATGTTCCATCCGCTGTTATCCGGACGTTTCTTGGCATCAATCGCAAGAACAACACACTGCGAACCGAATTTCATTGCCGCTTCGGAAATCAGATTTGGATTCATAATTGCTGCGCTGTTAACAGAAACTTTATCGGCACCTTCACGTAAAATTTCCCTAAAATCATCAATTGTTCTGATTCCGCCACCTACTGTAAACGGAATAAAAACTTTTTCAGCAACTCTCGCAACCATTTCGGTTACTGTCTTTCTGTTATCTGAGGACGCAGTAATATCCAGAAAAGTCAGTTCATCTGCGCCTGCCTTATCATAAGCCTCAGCAATTGCCACAGGATCGCCGGCATCTATTAAATTAACAAAGTTAACGCCTTTTACTACTCTGCCGTTTTTTACATCAAGGCACGGAATAATTCTGATCGTATGCATATTAACCTCTTACAATTTTAATAAATTCACTTAATATGCCAAGTCCAACCCTGGAGCTTTTCTCAGGATGAAACTGACATCCGAAGACATTGTTTTTTTCAACAGACGCATGAATTGTAGTACTTCCGTATTGTGCAGAAGCTTTTACAATACTCTCATCTTTTGCCTTAAGATAATATGAATGAACAAAATATACATAAGAATCATCTGCTGTATTCGCAAAAAGCTTTCCCTTTTCACCGTGAAAAATCAGAGAGTTCCATCCCATATGCGGTATCTTTAGTCCGGGTTCATCTTTAATTCTGAGAATATTTCCGGGAAGAATAGAAAGTCCTTTTACTCCCGGCGCTTCTTCGCTGCTTTCAAACAGAACCTGCATTCCAAGACAAATACCAAGAAACGGTTTATTCGACGAAGCATAATCTGTAAGCACATTTCGAAGCCCGTAAGAATCAAGTTTCTCCATCGCATCACCGAATGCACCTACACCGGGCAGAATCACTCCGTCTGCGCTTTTAATTGTATCAGGATCTCTTGTCAGAATATATTCTGCACCAAGCTTATCCATTGCTTTTTCAACGCTTCTGATATTACCTGCGTCATAATCAATTATCGCTATCATGGTAAATCTCCAAGTTCATAAGTATTATCCGAAGTCCCCTGAATATTTATCGAATCCTCGCCCGGCAAAAGATCATCAGCCTGCATTGGCATTACTTCCGGATCCTCCGGTTCATTATAGTCGGGAATTGTAAATTCCACACCGTTTACAAGATAATACAATTCACGGTTATACGCAAGTTCATCCATCGACGCAACAACTCTTGCCCTGTCTTCGCTTATTCCGTATGTTTCCTGAAGTTCGTTAACCAGAACCCTATACGGGGCTTCCATGTCTTCAAGCGCTCCGATTTTGGTTGCATAATCATATTGATCAAGATAGAACCTGATTCCGGAGAAAAGATCATTTAAGGCTTTAAGATTCTCACCAAGACGTTTATCAATCATGTACGCATCATATTTATTGGCAAGAGCAAGGGCAAAAATTGCTCTTTCATACAGAATTTCATCACTTTCAGATAACTTTTCTCCGCCAAGTTTCTCGTATACAGTCTGCAAATCGCCTTGATAATAAGCTTCTCTTCCTGCTTTCTTATCAAAAAACGATGGTATATATGTGGAAACTATAATAATAACAACACCTATAGTTATACAAAAGGCAAAAATAACAAATACTTTTTTCTTCGGAAGCTTCTTCCCCTCTTCCTTATCAGCTTCAGGCTTTTCTTTGACCTTCTTTTCCTTTTTGGGCTTTTCTTTTTTGGACTTTTTGCCTTTCCCTGAATCTTCTCCTTCTTCGCCTTCTCCCTCTTCACCGGGTTCTTTTTCTTTTTTCTTTTTATCCTTTACTTTCTTCTTATTCTTTTTACCTTTCCCGGAGTCAGCAGAATCATCAACCGCGCCCTCAAGAATCTCTTTGTTCTCATCGCTGATTTTGAGCTCGCCTTTACTCTCTGCTTCTTCCTCTTCATCCTCGGCATCCTCAAACAGTGCACCAAGAATTTTTCCGAAGAATCCCTTTTTCTCTTCGCCATCTGCTGAAATATTCTTTTTACTCTTTTTATCCTTTTTCCCTTTGGCTTTCTTTCCCTTCACCTCTGAAACGTCGGGAATTGAATCAAGTTCATTCACTTCTTCTTCGCTAAGACCAAAAAAGGGATCAATTTCTCCTGAATCTTCACTTTCAGAAACCCCTGTATCTTCTATCGGTATTTCTGAATAATCTTCAGGTATTTCTTCTTTTAAAGACTTTGAAGATTCCTTGGCAGCTTTCTTCCTGGCTGCTTTCTCTTCTTTTAATCTCGCTTTTTCTTCTTTCTTTCGCTGTTTTTCCAAAAGAGCAGCCTGTTTTGCCAGTTCTTTTTCTTCCTTCTTTTTTGCCTTTATTTCTTCTTTACTTTGAGTCGGTTGTAAAAGTTCATCAAGTTCAGCATTCTCTTCAGGAGTTGCACTGTCTATAGAAAATCCCTCAGAGTTTGAAATATCACCAAGTTCACTTATATCACCGTCATCAGCAAAATTCATAAGTGAATCAATGTCAAATTTCTCGCCGGAAATCTCATCAGAAACATTTTCAGCGAAAGGATCAAACAAATCACCTTCAGAAGGAATGTCTTTAGCTGGAATGTCCTCAGATGGAATGTCCTCAGAAGGATTTATCGTATCATCAAAAGAAAAATCTCCTTCGGAAGTTATATTATCTACAGGGATATCTTCTGCCGGAGTATCTTCTGCCAAAATATCTTTCATCGGAATGTCTTCCATCGGAATGTCTTCCATCGAAATGTCTTCCATCGGAATGTCTTCCATCGGAATACTTTCTGTCGGAATATCTGCAATAAGAATATCGTCTGAAGGAACATCACCGGTAAGAGAATCCTCCGGCTCCTTATCTTCAGAAGGAATTTCATCGGAAAAGAGTGCCTTATCTTCAAAACTGAAATCTTCTCCCGAAGAAAAATCCTCACTAAAAGTATCCACTGCTACAGGTTCTTCTATTACAGGTTCTTCTATTACAGTTTCTTCTAATATGGGCTCTTCCGGTACAGGTTCTTCTGCTACAGGTTCCGGCATTAAGCTTACTCCACCGGGATGAGCGGCATAGAAATCAAACAAATCGGCTGGAAGAGCATCATCAGCAGGCGGAATATTATTTCCGCCATCATCCATCACCGATTCAAGAAGACTGTCTAAATATTTCTCATCTGAACCCATACAAAATATCCTTTCACAACATAAATAAAGCCGGTTGAATATCAACCGGCTTTAAGCATAAATTTAAAGAACAAGCTTGTCAATCTCTTTAACAAGATTTCCTATCTCGGGTTTGGAGAGCTGTGCATTTGCACCAAGTGCTTCGCCTTTTCTTCTCATTTCATCATTAACAAGTGAGGAGAAGATAATAACCGGAATATCCTTTGTTAATTCATCATCCTTAATCAGCTTTGTCAGTCGATGACCATCCATAAGGGGCATCTCAATATCGGTAATGACACATTGAACATGCTCTTTCAGGATGCCCTTGTCTCTACAGTCGCAAACAATATTCCATGCTTCCTGTCCATTCTCGGTATGAATAACATTATCATATCCGGCTTTCTTAAGACAATCAACAATAAGCTTGTTAAGAAGAGGTGAATCTTCAGCAATAAGGATTGGAATATTATTACGCGTTCTGTCCCCGAGTGCATCAATTTCATTAGTTTTAAGACCAACTTCCGGGTTAATATCGGTTACAATTTTCTCGAAATCAAGAATAATAATAAGTTTATCATTCTTCTTAATAATGCCTGTTGAAATACCTTCCTCAGCTCCGCTGATTGTGGCATTGGGCTTAATAATATCTGCCCAGGAAACACGATGAATACCGATAACCGAATCAACATGAAATGCAATATCAAGTTTATTGAAATTGGTAATAATGAAAAGTCCGCCGGGCGATGACTTTCCTCTCTGAAGACAATTCTTTAAATCAATTGCGGTAATCATTGCTTCACGCGGCATAAAAATGCCTTCTATACTTGGATGAGAATTAGGAACGGGTGTAACAGGCTGATAAGAAATAATTTCTCGAATCTTAGCAACATTTATTCCGTAGGAATTCTCTCCCAATTTAAACTCTAATACTTCTAATTCATTTGTTCCATTCTCAAGCAAAATTTTAGTTTCCATACTATGTACCCCGCAAGAATAAGATTTATGACGCTATTATAACACAATTGTAAAATAAAAGACACTATTTTTTGACATTTCCAAAAAAATTACGTAAATGGTAATTCTTAAAAACAAAAAAACCGATTTTCAAAAGAAAATCGGCTTAGTCTATACCTTCAAAACCAAACACAGAAATCATTTCTATCTTAATAAAACTTTCAAACCTATCTCTGGATAAGCCCTCGACCTATTAGTACTTATCAGCTGAATGCATCACTGCACTTACACCTTAAGCCTATCTACCTCGT
>JAZLHJ010000009.1:0-2541 GCA_045616785.1 Lachnospiraceae bacterium | reverse complement strand
ATGGCGCTTTTGTATAATACTTTTTCATTTCATTCTGTTTTACTTCTGTTTCATTCAGCGATAAATTATCCATTGTTTTATTCCATTCTTATTGTTTTTTCTTTAATTTCTTTAGTAATCTGAGCAATAAATTCATCAAGTTTCTTAGAGCCTTCATTATTGTTCCATCTCGAAGAAACAGCTACAAGACCTTCAGCCTCTTCCTTCTCTCCCACTACAATCCAGTAAGGTACTCTGTCGTTTCTTGTTTCACGAATCTTATAGCCGATTTTTTCGGAACGATTGTCACAAGTAGCATCTATGCCGTTTTTCTTAAGTTCGGAAAGTACATTTGATGCGTAAGCTTCATACTTCTCAGAAATAGGAAGAACTCTGACCTGTTCGGGGCAAAGCCATGTAGGGAATTTTCCTGCATAATGCTCGATAAGCCATGCAAGTGTTCTTTCATAACATCCCATTGATGTTCTGTGAATAATCCAGGGACGAACTTTTTCACCGTTCTCATCAATGTAGAACATTCCGAATTTCTCAGCGGAAGCACAGTCAAGCTGAATTGTAACCATTGTGTCTTCCTTGCCGTAAACATTCTTAGCCTGAATATCAATCTTGGGACCGTAGAAAGCAGCCTCACCGTCAGCTTCAGTGTACTTGATTCCGTTCTTATCCATGACATCACGAAGATACTGCTGAGTATTGTTCCAGTATTCTTCATCACCGAGGTATTTTTCGGTATTTTCAGGATCCCATTTTGAAAGTCTGTATGTAACATCTTCGGCAACACCGAGAGTTTTCATAACAAAGTTTGCGAGTTCGACGCATCTTGTAAGTTCCTCTTCGGCCTGATCCGGTCTTAATACAATATGACCTTCGGTAATCGTAAACTGACGAACTCTTGTAAGGCCGTGCATTTCACCCGAATCCTCATTTCTGAAAAGAGTCGATGTCTCACTCATTCTGTAAGGAAGATCTCTGTAAGAACGCTGTTCGTTCATATATACATAATACTGGAACGGACATGTCATGGGACGGAGAGCCATAAGTTCCTTGTCTTCCGAATCCTTATTAAGAATAAACATACCGTCCATATAATGATCCCAATGTCCCGAAATCTTATAAAGGTCCGATTTGGCCATAAGCGGAGTTCTTGTTCTTACATATCCCCACTCGTTATCTTCCAAATCTTCCATCCATCTCTGGAGTTTCATAATCATCTTTGTTCCCTTGGGTGTGAAAAGAGGAAGTCCCTGTCCGATAACATCGGCTGTAAGGAAAAGTTTCATTTCACGACCGAGTCTGTTATGATCTCTCATCTTTATATCTTCAAGATGTTCAAGATATGCAGCCAAATCTTCTTTATTGATAAAAGCAGAACCGTAAATTCTCTGAAGTCTTGCCTTATTTGAATCGCCTCTCCAGTAAGCCATTGAAGAAGATGTAAGTTTAAATGCCTTCACACCCTTTGTGCTCATAAGATGAGGTCCTGCGCAAAGATCCGTAAATCCGTCTCCCTGGCTGTAGAAACTAATAACGGCGTCCTCGGGAAGATCGTTAATAAGTTCAACTTTGAAAGTTTCACCTTTTTCTTCCATAAACTTTACAGCCTCAGCTCTGGGCAGTTCAAATTTCTCAAGTTTATTGCCTTCTTTAATAATCTTCTTCATTTCAGCCTCAATTTTATCAAGGTCTTCTCTTGAAAAAGGATTAGGCACATCAAAATCATAATAAAAGCCTTCATCAATTGCGGGTCCGATTGTAAGCTTTGCTTCGGGATACAGTCTCTTAACAGCCTCTGCAAGGACATGAGATGCAGTATGTCTTACCACTCTTAATCCTCTGGGATCTTCACCTGTAATAATACTTAATGTACAGTCTTTGTTGATTAAGGTTCTTAAATCTACCACTTCTCCGTCAACTTCTCCGGCACAAGCCGCTCTTGCAAGCCCTTCCGAGATATCAAAAGCAATGTCAATTACTCTTTTGTCTTCGGAATACTCTTTAATGCTTCCGTCTTTTAATGTTACTTTCATAAAAATCCCTCCTGTATATAATAATCTGAATTTTTCAGGTAGTTGCGGAATCCTCATTTCTCAATATTTAACCGTAACAAAAATTTTATCTGTTATGAGAATAAAAAATCCCACGCACTACACTTGTAATGCATGGGACGTAATATTACGCGGTTCCACCCTGCTTGTCTTATGCGCTATCACGCCTTACAAAGACCACTCATGACTGTAACGTAGTCAACGGACCGGATTGGGGCCACTCGGAGTTAGTTTTCAACTGTTTCCCGTCGAAGTGTTCTCATCTCTCACTTCTCTCTGTAGACCTTTCACAGTTTACTCTTCTCTTCATCGTGTTGTCATATAATAGAGCAATTATATTTCAATTATCCGAAAAAGTAAAGAAATAATTAATGTCTGCTCATTAACAAGCCATTTTCACTCGGCTTGTAAGAATTAAATTTTTAGGCATATTTTTACGCCTTTTGTACCTTGAAAATATCAATATCGTCAAAAGTGTAAATGAAAGAGACAGTAT
>JAZLHJ010000008.1:0-18908 GCA_045616785.1 Lachnospiraceae bacterium | reverse complement strand
ACTCACCTCCACGTGTTCTGTAGTGTGTCAGTCTTATAGGAAAATAATATCAGAAGGAAGATAGATTAGATAGCGAAAGCCAGTGCACCCGTTTCATGACGCATTGGTGTCTTTCGCAGAAAGACGGGAAATAATTATGGAAAAAACAATGGAGAAAATCGTAGCAGTTTCAAAGGCAAGAGGGTTTATTTTCCCCGGCTCCGAGATTTACGGAGGTCTTGCGAATACATGGGATTACGGCCCTTTGGGAGTAGAACTCAAGAATAACGTAAAAAAAGCATGGTGGCAGAAATTCGTTACAGAAAATTCATACAATGTCAGTGTTGACTGTGCAATTCTTATGAATCCTCAGACATGGGTTGCTTCCGGTCATCTTGCAGGTTTCTCAGATCCTCTTATGGATTGTAAAGAATGTCATGAGCGTTTCCGTGCAGATAAGGTTATAGAGGATTTTGCAGCAGAGAACAATATCGAGCTTGGCGGAAGTGTTGACGGCTGGACACAGGAACAGATGAAGAATTTCATCGAAGACAATAATATTCCCTGCCCTACATGCGGCAAGCATAACTTTACAGACATTCGTCAGTTCAACCTTATGTTCAAAACATTCCAGGGTGTTACCGAGAATGCTACAAATACAATTTACCTCCGTCCCGAAACCGCACAGGGTATCTTTGTAAACTTCAAGAATGTTCAGAGAAGTTCAAGAAAGAAGGTTCCTTTCGGTATCGGTCAGATAGGTAAGTCGTTCAGAAATGAGATTACTCCAGGTAACTTTACTTTCAGAACAAGAGAGTTTGAGCAGATGGAACTTGAATTCTTCTGTGAGCCCGGAACTGATATGGAGTGGTTTCAGTATTGGAGAGCATTCTGCAGAGACTGGCTTAAGTCTCTTGGTATCAAAGAAGATGAGATGCGTCTTCGTGATCATAGTCCTGAAGAACTTTGCTTCTACAGCAAGGGAACAACAGATATTGAATTCCTGTTTCCTTTCGGCTGGGGTGAGCTCTGGGGTATTGCAGACCGTACAGATTACGACCTTACACAGCATCAGAATACTTCCGGTGAAGACATGTCTTATTTTGATGACGTACGTAACGAGAAATATGTTCCTTATGTTGTTGAGCCTTCACTTGGTGCAGACCGTGTAGTTCTCGCATTCCTTTGCGCTGCATACGATGAAGAGAATATCGGTACAGAAGAGAATCCCGATATCAGAACAGTAATGCATTTCCATCCTGCACTTGCTCCTGTTAAGATTGGTGTGCTTCCTCTTTCCAAGAAGCTTAATGAGGGTGCAGAGAAGATTTTCACTACACTTTCCAAGAAATACAACTGCGAATTTGATGACAGAGGCAATATCGGTAAGCGTTACAGAAGACAGGATGAAATCGGAACTCCTTTCTGTATTACTTATGATTTTGATTCAGAGACCGATAACTGCGTAACAGTACGTTTCCGTGACACAATGGAGCAGGAGCGTGTTGCTATTTGCGATCTCGAAGCTTATTTTGCCGATAAATTTACATTTTAAGATAGAAAACTGTTATGGGGACAAGAGATAAGTAGAAAGGATGTACGAATATGGTTTTTCAGTGTTCGAATTGCGGCGGAACTTCGGTATTTGATCCGGAACGTCAGAAGATGTACTGTCCATATTGCGGTAGCGAAGACAGCGAAAGCGTAGTTCCGGAGAAAGAGATGTGTTCCTGCCCGGCCTGCGGAGCACCTGTGCAAATCGGACCGTATACTTCTGCGGGAAAGTGCGGAAGCTGCGGGAATTATATCATTTTTGATGAAAGAATAAACGGACCTTATGAGCCCCATCTTATTCTTCCGTTCAAATTCAGTAAGAAACAGGCACTTGCAGAACTTGAAAAAGAATACAATAAAAGAATCTTTGCTCCTTCGGACTTTATCGCAGAGTCAAATCTGGATAAAGTAGAAGGAATGTATGTTCCGTTCTTTATGTATGATTTTCATTCGAATTATGAATGGTCGGGAAGAGGAAACGTAGTTCGTACATGGACATCCGGAGATACAAGATATACAGAGACAAAGGTATTTCATATCGAAAGAAATATTGATGTGGATTTTGAAAAGATTCCCGTTGATGCTTCGATAGCAATGCCTGATACGACAATGGACCTTCTTGAGCCGTATGACTATCAGGCGCTTGAGAATTTCAAGGCCAAGTATATGTCCGGATTTTATGGTGAGTGTTACAATATGCCGGCAGTAGACCTTATGGGCAGAGCCAAGAAGAAAGTTGAGAATGATACAGAAAGTCTTCTCATGGGAACTGTGTCAGGTTATTCAGGTGTTGTCGGTGAGAATAAGAATATGCTTATCAATAATACTCAGACTAATTATGCACTTCTTCCTGTTTGGGTATATTCATACCAGTATGCAGGACAGATGTATCAGTTCCATGTAAACGGTCAGACGGGAAAGCTTATCGGAAAAATGCCGATTTCCAAGAAGAAAGCAGTCGGTTATACATTAACAGTATTTGGCTGGGTATTTACTGCTGTATTTCTTTTCTTTATGATAATCGGATATATATTATAGGAGGGACAGAAGATGAAATCATATTTTAAGAGATTCAGAGTTCCTTTTATAATTGTAGGAGTTCTGGCAGTCATATTCACCGCAACACTTATTATTGTCTTGGCAAATGTTGAGGACTACTCGGTGAGAGGTAATCTGAATGCGCCCAAGGAAAGAGTATATGACTTTGGAGAACTTCTGACAGACAGTGAAGAAAACGAACTCCGCGAGCTGATTGCCGAGACAGAACCAAAAATCGGCTGCGATATCGTTATTGTTACGTTAAATCAGCCCATCAGGGATTATGCGAAATACTACGAGCAGAACTACCTGAACTATTCTGTAGGCGAAGATCAGTATGTTATGGTATATGCCGATAACTTCTATGACAACTTTGTTGACACAGGTGTGGATTGGTACAACGGATCGGCATACGGATACAACGAGCCCTGGGGAGACGGTGTTCTTCTCCTTGATAACTGGGACAGAACAGACAGTATTTACGGATATGCCTATAACTGGATAAGTACATGCGGAAGATGTGAAGACAAACTTTCCTCTTATGATATTTCGGAGATGATCGATCACGTTAACGAAATTGTTAATGACGATCCATGTGAAGCATATAAGCGCTTTATCTGGGATATAGAGATTAAAATGACAGATAGTAAGTCTGTATTTGTTCCCGGATGTATTTTCATGGGGCTTATTGCTTCTGTAATTTCTGCGCTTGTGTATCTCGTAAAGAATCTCAGAGCCAATACAGGTGTAAAGACCACAACAGCAACAACTTACGTTCCGAGCGGAAAAGTAAATGTAAACAGAAGAGTAGACCTTCTTGTTAATACGCATGTATCGAGTTACAAGATTTCGACTTCGAGCGGAGGAGGCGGAGGTGGCGGTCACCATTCGTCATCAGGCGGTCATTCGCACGGCGGAGGCGGAGGTCATCATTAATTTCGTCTGTTATATGAACAAAAAAAGAAGAACCCGAATGACGGCACGGGTTCTTCTTTTTTTATCAAGTAATGTACTAAATCAAAAGACTTAGTTATTAGTTCATTTTGTTGACAGCAAGGTTTAAACGAGAGATTTTTCTGGAAGCGTAGTTTGCATGATATACGCCCTTGCTGGTAGCCTTCTCGATAACGCTTGTTGCGTTGATAACAGCTGCCTTTGCTGCATCCTTGTCACCTGCTTCGATTGCTGCATAAACTTTCTTGCAAGCAGTCTTAACGCTTGAACGGATAGCTTTGTTTCTCTCAGCCTTGGTCTCGCTTACTAAAATTCTCTTCTTTGCAGATTTGATATTAGCCATGACGATTCCTCCATATCCATAAACGATTGTCTTATGCTTTCCATTTCTTCCGGACACGGACGAACGAACGGAAAAACACACCTTTTCAATAATAGTTATTTTCGTCGTGTGTGTCAATAGAGAAAACGAATTATTTTGTTTATTTTGTTTATCTAGGAGAAGTTTTGTGTTACTATTGTAGAAAATAAACATTCGGGAGCTTTTGTGCGATGAAGGGATTTGTTATTGGTAAGCCGCTCGATACTGAGAGCGTTATTTTTTGCAATGAAATCGGAAACCTTTCCGAAATACCGGATTGGATAAATTTGAATTCTGATTATACGGAATTTACGATTAAGCTTGAAGATGACGATGTTGTTTTCGGACTTGGCGAAAGTCTTCATGGAATGAATAAGCGCGGTTTTAAGTATGTCTGTCTTAATACGGATCAGCCGCTTCATACAGAAGATAAGGATTCACTTTACGGTTCACATAATTTTCTGGTTATTGATTCTCCTTCCGGGAAAAAAGGAATCTTTGTTGATTATCCGGCGAAAACAGTGTTCGATATCGGACATGAGAAAAGAGACGTTTTAAAGGTAATAGTCGAAGAACCTTTATATAAACTTTATGTGCTTGAAGGTGATTCATCAAACGAGCTTGTAAAAGAATTCAGAAAAGCTATCGGAAAGAGTTATAAGGCACCTCTTTGGGGATTTGGCTATGGGCAGAGCAGATGGGGATACCGCGCTGCAGAGGATATAGAAAATGTTGTACGAAATCACCGTGATAACGACCTGCCGCTTGACAGCGTGTATCTTGATATCGATTATATGGAGGATTTCAAGGATTTTACGGTAAGCAGTGAAAGATTCCCGAATTTTGCTGATTTCGTTAAGAAAATGAAAAAAGAGAATATTCATCTCGTTCCGATTATTGATGCAGCCGTCAAGAAAGAAGATGGATATGAAGTTTATGAAGAGGGAACAAATAAGGGATATTTCTGCAAGGATAAAGACGGCAAGGATTTTGTTACGGCTGTATGGCCCGGAAGATCGCTTCTTCCTGACTTTATGAATCCCGCAGCCAGAAAATGGTTTGGTGATAAGTACAAGATTCTTACCGATCTTGGCATAGACGGGTTCTGGAATGATATGAACGAGCCTGCTCTTTTCTATTCTGATGCAAGTCTTTCAAGAGCGGCAGAAGAACTTTCGCATCTCGGAGATGAGCTGGAAACCTTAAATCTGGACAGATACTGGCATTACCTTGACCTTGTAAGAGACCTTTCCAATAACAAGGAAGATTATGAGAGCTTCTACCATGATGTTAACGGTATGAAAGTTCGTCATGACAGGATACATAATCTGTACGGATACAATATGACAAGAGCAGCTGCGGAAGCATTTAAGGAGATTGCACCGGGAAAGGAAATGCTGATTTTCTCAAGGTCTTCTTATATCGGAATGCACAGATATGCAGGAATATGGACAGGAGATAACTGTTCCTTCTACAGTCATATAAAGCTTCTTATAAGTCAGCTTCCGGGACTTAATATGGCAGGTTTTCTGTTTGTTGGTGCGGATACAGGCGGTTTCGGGCATCATACGAGTGAAGAGCTTCTTATGAGATTTATGGGGCTTTCTCTTTTCACTCCTCTGTTTCGTAATCACTGTGCAATCGGATGCCGTGACCAGGAAGTCTACAGGTTTGAAAGAATAAACGACTTCAGGAATATTTTAAAGCTTAGATATGCGCTGATTCCATATCTGTATAAGATTTATTCGGATTCAATCGAGAATGACGATATGATGTTCAGACCACTTGCTTTTGAGTATCCTGATGATGCAGATGCAAGACTTGTTGAGGACCAGCTTCTTATCGGTGATTTTATGATTACACCTGTATATGAGGCAAATGCAAAAGGAAGATATGTATATGTTCCTGAGAAAATGAAGCTTTTCATTATGCGTTCAAATGATGATTATGACGTGAGTGTCATAGAAAAAGGACATTATTATATAAATGCGGATATCAATGAGATCCCGATATTCGTGCGAGGTGACAAAGATATTTCCGAATATCTCACTAAGCCGGCCAATTCAACAGCGGAGTTATAGGAAAAAGCGGTCAGTAATTGACCGCTTTATTTATTTTGATATAATTATTTCTATAATTTATTTTGAATCCCGGAGGACATAGGAAATGCTTGAAATAAAAGGATATTCAAAGATTTACGGCGAAGGTAAAAAGGCTGCCGATAACGTTACTCTTACGGTTGAAAGCGGAGATATTTTCGGTTTTATCGGCCATAACGGGGCGGGTAAGACGACTACGATTCGTGCTGTTGTGGGAGTACTTGAATTTGATGAAGGAGAAATCTTCATAGATGGGCATTCTGTAAAGACGGAGCCGATGGAATGCAAGAAGGTTACCGCATATATTCCCGATAATCCGGATTTATATGAGAACCTTACGGGAATTCAGTATCTCAATTTTGTGGCGGATGTATATGATATTCCCAGGGACGTTCGTGAGGAGAGAATTAAGAATTATGGCGATAAACTGGAAATTACCTCGGCGCTCGGAGATCAGATTTCTTCATATTCACATGGTATGAAACAGAAGGTTGCTATTTTGTCTGCGCTTATTCATGAGCCCAAGCTTCTTGTGCTTGACGAGCCTTTTGTGGGACTTGATCCCAAGGCAACGTTTATGCTTAAAGAAATTATGCATGAAATGTGCGAAAAAGGAATGGCAGTGTTCTTCTCAACACATGTACTTGATGTGGCACAGAAGCTTTGTAATAAGATTGCGATAATCAAACAGGGCAAGATAGTTGCCTGTGGCAATATGGACGAACTGATCGGTGATCATTCTCTTGAAGAAGTATTCCTGGAGGTGGTTGATGATGGAAAATAAGCTTTTAATTCTGCTGTCTGCTTTTTTCAAATCGACAAGCGGGATTAATAAACTTAAGTACTCACATGATAAAAAAGTAAAAGCAGCTGTTAAAGGCTCCATAGTCGGACTTTCTATATTGTATATTTGTCTTCTGGGACTTTGTGGTGCCATGGCGATTGGATACGGTGCGGTTGGTCTTGGACCTGCAATTCCGGCTCTTATGGTAATAGTTGTTTCGCTTCTTTCTTTTGTGTTTACGATTCTTAAGGCAAGTTCCTTTATGTTTGGATTTAAGGAGTATGACATGATTATGTCGATGCCGCTTTCTTCCAAAACAATTGTATCGGCCAAGTTTCTTTTTATGTACATAAAGAGTCTTCCGTGGATTATGTGCGTATCGGTTGCGATGCTTGTTGGATACGGAGTATTCGTAAAGCCGCCTGTTTATGTATATTTTCTATGGATTATTCTGTCAGCTGTTATTCCGATAGCACCGAGTGTACTTGCTTCTGCACTGAGTTCGCTTGTAACAGGAATCGGAGCTGCTTCGAAACATAAGAAGCTTGTTCAGACAATTCTTTCTTTTGCTGTTATTATTCTTGCCTTTGCGAGCCGTTTTATCATTGAAGCGCTTTTTAAGGATAATCAGGCTGAGGTTATTTTTACAAATCTTTCGCAGATAACAGACAAGGCTTCGAGCATTTATCTTCCGGGAAAATGGTTTGCGAATGCAGTATCAGGATTTGATATTCTTTCAATTGTGTTAATTCTTGGTGTTTCATTTGTGTTATATGAGATTTTCTTCCTGCTTGTAAGTAAGTTCTACAGAAGAATCAATTCACGGCTTAAGACGAGCAGGACCGGAAAAAAGTTCAAGATGCAGGCATTAAAAACAAAGAGTGTTGTCAGCAGCGTTGCCTTCAAGGAATTTAAAAGATTTACAGGTTCTCCGCTTTATATTACCAACATGGGATTCGGAGAAATAGCAATTCTTGCAATTTCGGTTCTTATGCTGATACTGACTCCCGAGAAAATCCTTGGGGTTTTTGTGCATGATGAAACCGTAAGTATTAATCTTGCAATATTAAGACCTGCAATTCCGATATTTGTATACTTTTTTGTGGGAATGATGTCGACAACCGTTTGCAGCCCGTCACTGGAAGGAAAGAATTACTGGATTGTGCAGAGTATGCCAATCAGAAAATTGGATTTATACAATGGTAAGATGCTGTTTAATCTGTATCTTACAGTTCCGTTTACAGTAGTATCGACAATATTCCTGTGTATTTCTTTTAAAGCGGGAGTAATTGATACGGTTATCTACTGTTTATGCGGAGTCATGTTCTGTGCATTTTCAACCTGCTGGGGAATGGTATGCGGGCTTAAATTCTTAAAGCTTGACTGGGAAAATGAAGTAGAGGTAATTAAAGGGGGTAAGGCTTCATTAGTGTATATGTTACCCAATATGCTGATTACCATGATTCTTATGGTAGCAGTAGTGCTTCTGGGATTTTTCGTTAACCCTACACTTGTAAATATTATTTTGGCACTTATTGCCATGCTTCTTGCTTTCATTTCATATATGTCGGTTAGGAGAAAAGCGCTTAAGGGAGAAAAAAGATAATGAATGATAATGATCTTTTATGGGATGTACAAAGTCGCACAAGTCTTCTGAAAACAGTAGTTTTTGAGGTTGAGGGAAGACATTCGAAAAGTGCGACAGGAATAGAGGGTGATTACATTGCGCTAAAAGGAAGACGGTGGGTTGTGACTATTCCCGTAACAGGTGACAGTGTAGTTCTGGTAAGGCAGTGGCGTCACGGCCTTGAAGGTTTAACTGTTGAATTTCCCGGCGGCGTTGTAGAAAATGATGAGGATCCGATAGAGGGTGCCGCGAGAGAACTTCTTGAGGAAACAGGTTTCAAAGCCGGAAAAATGACATATCTGGGAACTTGTAATCCCAATCCGGCCATTTTCGCCAACAGTATTGTTTTTTGCCTGGCTGAGGACCTCGTTCAGACCGGTGAGACGCACCTTGATCATGATGAACTTCTTACGACAATGACCCTTCCTTTGAAGGAAGTAATAGATAATTTTGCAAAAGGCGAATATATCAATGCTTTTATGGGAACCGCGATAACTCTCTATTTAAGACATATTGGGAAAATTTAGAGGCAGAAAATGGTAGTTAAGAAAATAAACGATGTTTATGATGTTATTCTCGGGTCCGGGTCGCCCAGACGCAGGGAACTTCTCAAAGCGCTGGGACTCAACTACAGCGTTGTTACGAGCAGAAAAGAGGAAGTTCAAATAGGCAGTAAAACTTCTGAAATAGTAGAAAATCTTGCAAAAGATAAAGCAGAAGATGTCTGGAATAATCCTGAGGTACAAGCAAGAAGAGGAAAACCTGTGCTTGTAATTACCGCAGATACTGTTGTGGATTTTGAAGGAACAATTCTCGGAAAACCGAAAGATATCGGTGATGCATTCAGAATGCTTTCGATGCTCTCGGGAAAGAAGAATACCGTGTATACGGGAGTGTGCATCAAAACATGTGAGAAAGAAGAATGCTTCCATGTGGAAACGGATGTTTTTTTCGCGAAGCTGACGAACGAGGAAATCTGGGAATATATTGATTCAGGAGAACCGATGGATAAGGCCGGAGGTTATGGTATTCAGGGCTCTTTTCAAAAGCATGTCACTAAGATTGAAGGAGATTACTATAACGTGGTTGGCCTTCCTGTTGCAGAAACCGTGAGAGTACTGAATTCTTTTCTGAAATCGTATAAGACTGAAAGTTGCGGAAAATAAGGGTATTTGTTCACTGCTTGTGCCAAATTCACTAAAATGTGTGCTTTTTAATAAAATTGTTGGAATAATTGCACAAATGTGTTAATATCTAAATTGCTAATACAAAATTCGATTAGCAATTAGAAAAGTCGGGGAGACTGGAACGGAGGCCTTTATGGACGAAATTAAAAGTGTACTTGGAAAATGGTGGCTTGTATTGATTCTCGGTGTTGTTGCACTGGTTATCGGAATCTGGATGGTTTGTTCACCTGGAAAAACTTTTATGGCAATGTCTACACTTCTTATGATTCTTTTCCTGGCAATGGGTATTGGAGAAATTGTGTATGTAATTGCTAACAGAAAGTGTATTCCTGCGTATGGCTGGAATCTTGCAGCAGCAATAATTATTTTCCTTCTTGGTGTTGGTGTAGCAGTAAGACCTTTTGGATCAGAATTCCTGCTTGCATTCCTTTTTGCATTTGGTATCTTCTTCTACGGACTCAAGGGACTTACAAATGCATTTACACTTAAAGCAGCTGATTACAAGGGTTGGTGGCTAACGCTTATTATTGGTATTATCACAACTCTCTTTGGATGTTCATTAATGTTCCATCCTTTCTTCTCAGCAGCTGTATACGGAATTCTTCTTGGAATCGGTATTATCAGTGGTAGCGTAAACCTTATTGTTACCGCACTTATGATGTCAAAGGCCAAGAGCGTTATCGACAAAGCAACAGCTTAAATTTTTACCGAAAGCATTTTCAATTTCATAGAGAAAAAGGAGAAATCCGAAAGGGTTTCTCTTTTTTATTTGCAGAAAACCAAAACTTTCCTGATAGGAAAGAAAGTGATATACTAATTCTACAAACAGTGTATTCAAATAACCTCCGGGCAGAGCTATTATTATCTCAGAAACAGGAAAACAAACAAAAAACGGAGGATATAGAAATGGCTGATTTTAACGATAACTTCATTAACTACTCATTTGAAAGGAATGCAGAAGGCAGAAATATTGGGCTCGGTTATAAAGATGATATTGCTTTTGGAAAAAGTAATTCTTCGAAAAAGAGAAGTCGTTTTATTGAAATGATTCTTTTCTGCCTTAGCGTGTTATTCTGATTTATGGAACTTAAAATTGCTGAGAACATAAAGAAAATAAGAAAAGAACGAAATATGACCCAGGAACAGCTTGCTGCAGCTTTTGGCGTAACAGTAGGCGCTGTAAGTAAATGGGAATCAGGTGCATCTGTTCCGGATATTATGATTATCATGGAACTGGCGAGGTTTTTCGGAATATCGGTTGATGTTCTTCTCGGCTATGAGATTGCCGAGGATGAAGGAGTATATTACTATGAGACAATCAGAAATCTTCGGAATGAGAAGCGGTTTGAAGAGGCTATAAGTGTTGCGGAAAGATCTCTTCTGAAATATCCGTATAATTTTGACTTTATGCATTACACCGGTATTTTATATTCTTTGACACTTGTTGAGACGAGAAATGAGAAGTATTTCAACAGGGCTTTGGAACTGTTCAATTGTTCGTTAAAACTTATTTCACAGAATAAGGATCCGAGAATAAGCGAGTGGACAATACAGAATAGGATAGCGTTTCTTTATTCACTTAATGGTGAGTATGATGAAGCATTAAGGCGTCTTAAGGAGAACAATGCAGATGGAGTAAACAATGCAAGGATAGGACAGCTTCTTGTGACTGAAAAAGAAGAGTACCTGGAAGGATTGCAATATCTTTCGCTTTCACTTCTTGAAAAGGTCTCGGATATTCATCAGATTGTAGAATCATATGTAAATGCCTATTCAGGGCTGAAAAAATATGACGAAGCTGTCAGTATATGCGAGCAGATGGTTGCATTTCTGAAAGGATTTGTAATTCCGGGGAAAGTATCGCATTATAATATGGAGATTGTTCAGACATTGACAACGCTGACATGTATATACATGGAGAGCGGAGATGAAGAGAAGGCACTTGAAACTTTGAGGCGGACATATGCCGAGGCGGTGATATTTGATAATAATCCATCAAATAGTTTTGAGAATACAAGGCATTTTTATTCGGCCTGCGAACCTACCGCTTTTGATGATTTTGGTAATAATGCAGTCAATGGTGTAAGAAATGCTTTGGCCGTTCAGGATGATTATGGTGAAAAACTGGCGAAATTATGGGATGGGCTTTCTCTTTAGCTTACATAAATAAATGAGGTAACTACTTTGAGTGAAATTAAGTATGTAATAACAACCGAAAAGGATATGGAGAATCTGATGAAGGTCAGATTGGAGATGCTTCGTGAGGTAAACAATCTGCCTTCTTCATATGAGTTTGATAAGGCATTTATTGATGAAAGTATCCGCTATTTTGAAGATGGCGAACAGACAACGGTGCTGGCTTTTGATAAGAATGAGGCTGTTGGCTGTGCTACAATGTCGTATGTCCGAGTAATGCCTACTTTTGCACATCCTACCGGCAAGAGAGCGCACCTTATGAATGTATATACAAGGCCTGATTACAGAAGACAGGGAATATCTGCAGGCTTAGTAGAGTGCCTTATTGGTGAAGCAAAAGAAAGAAAAGTAACGGAAATCAGTCTTGATGCAACTGAAATGGGACGACCATTATATGAGAAACTTGGTTTTACAGCATCTACTGAAGGAATGGTTATGAAACTGTAGAGAGAAAGGCATAACAGATTCGTGCGTATGATTAATGCTGCAAATATAATAACCGCAATAAGAATACTTTGCGGGATAATGCTTATTTTCTGTACTCCGTTTTCAGCAGGCTTCTGGGTAATTTATATCATTGGAGGCCTTAGTGACGTTTTCGACGGTTTTGTAGCAAGACGATTTAATATTGTGTCAAAATTCGGAGCAAGACTTGATACTGTTGCTGATATGATTTTTGTTATAGTAGTAATAATTAAGGTATTAAGTGTTGTGCATATTCCGATTTGGCTGATAATATGGGGTTCCTGTATTGCTGCAGTAAAGTGTATAAGCGTTTTTTTCGCTGTTATTCTTAAGGGAAAATTTATTGCGGAACATACATTAATGAATAAAATATGCGGAGGTCTTTTGTTTCTGATTCCGCTTTGTATATACTTTTTTCCGGGACGGCCGGTCTTTATTATACTTATTTTTACTTGTATGCTGGCGACATTTGCTGCCATACAGGAGTTGTATTATATCAGAACAGGGAAAGAAGTAGATTGAAATGTACACATTTATAATGTATTTGATAAAATTAGTGAGGTTCAAATAAGTAATCCATGCGGTCATGGAGAAAGGTTATATATGAAAAAGAATGTTAGAAATGAGGAGTCATTTATCTGCGCCATTCACAATAAGAGGCATAATACAAATGAAGTATTATTGTTGCTTCCGCTTGTGCTGTCAATCTTTTATACGCTGATTGGTGCTCCGATTATCCTTGTACTTTGCTCAGTACCGGGCTATGCAATTCCGCTTGTAGTAATTTGTCCGCTTCTTTTTTCCACTCTTTTTCTGGTCATCAGAAAAAGAATAGTAATAAACTCTTTTATTAAAACTAAGGATGTAAGTGATAAGGTTGAAATAATTAAGGCATATTCCGATGACTTTGGGAATGATACAAACGAACGGACTTTTGTTTTTGAGGATTCCGAATACATGGTCACAATACTGTATAATTGGTTTAACTATCTACATGCAATTGGAACTGAAAAGCTTAAGATATATAGGATCATTTATGATGATTACAAACCTTCTCTGCTTGCTGTTTGTAAAGATGATCTTATTATTACAGACGAAAACAGAGACAGCTTTGAAAAAGAAACTGAGCACTGTATTCTTTTATCTGATATTGTAAATGGGCACATTGTACGCGATAAGCTCTATTCACGAATTACAAAAAGTCAGTAACTCAGTGAATGCTGCTTTCGGATTACGAGAATATAATACTGCGGCAAAAAAATATGCAGCTTACTCTTGACAGTAAGCTGTATATTTTTTATATTATGTTTAGTACTAAACATAATTCGCAAAGGAGGTTCGCCATGAATGAAGTAAGAGAGTATCTGAAATTGATTTACAGCGCTTCAGCTACAATTACCAAGCTTAGAAAGGCCGATATTGAAATGGATTGCGGTGTTACACTTAATACTGCCGCAATGTCACTTATGAATGAAATTGATTTAAATAAAGATTTAACCGTTACGGACCTTGG
This sequence comes from Lachnospiraceae bacterium, assembly GCA_045616785.1. Classification (GTDB taxonomy): domain Bacteria; phylum Bacillota; class Clostridia; order Lachnospirales; family Lachnospiraceae; genus Merdinaster. The sequence continues at coordinate 5,151 of JAZLHJ010000008.1, read as the reverse complement.
CAAAAAGATGCGCCTTACCAAGGGAGCAATATCACAAATGCTAACCAAGCTTTGCAAGCTTGGTCTTGTAATAAAAACGCAATATGACGGGAATGAAAAAAGAGTTTATCCGATATTAACAGAAGCCGGAAAACTTGTTGTAAATGAATACAGAGAGAAACATCAGGATTTCTATGACGGGATAGGAAAACTTCTCGATAGGTATTCGAATAATGATTGTGATTTGATATTCAGGTTTTTAGGGGAATTTGATGAGTTTGCAAATGATTTTTCCGGTAAATTCGTTATCGATAAATAGTATCAGACAAATTTGAAGAAAGGGTACAAAATGATGGATACTGAAACCTTGTTTTGGGAAGAAATTGAAAAAACGGTTATGATTGGATCAGGCAACACCGCGGAAATATATGAATATGGTTCTGAATGTGTAATAAAGCTTTTTCGGGATGGATTTCCGAAGCAAGGTGTCCTCAGAGAATTGGAAATAGCAAAGAAAATTCAGGGTGTATGCAATCTTACGCCAAGAGCCTTTAAATTTGTTACATATAAGAATAGGTATGGAATTCTTTATGAAAAGGTTTGCGGAACGGATATGTTTTCTCTTTTGGGAGAAAAGCCGTTTTCGTTATTCGGAATCGGAAAGAAGCTGGCGATAATTCATAAAGAAATTCATGATAAAGATATTGAAGGAATTTTGTCTGTTAAAGAGAAACTGACTCAGGAGATAGAATATGAGGAGAATCTTACACCTGATGAGAAAAAAGAAGTAGTTGATTTTCTTGATAAAATGCCTGATAAGAATAGCCTTTGTCATTTTGATTTTCACCCCGGTAACATCATGGTAGATGATTCCGGGTACAGAGTTATAGACTGGTTAACAGCATGTGTCGGAGATCCGGCAGCAGATGTGGCCAGAACATGGTTACTCTTAAAATATGGCGAGATGAGAGATGCAGACAGGAAAACAAAACTTCTGGTTTCGATTGTCAAAGCATTCATAAGAGGCAAATATCTTAGAAGCGTTTGTAAAATGTCCGGGATTTCAAAAAAAGAAGTAAAGAAATGGATAGTTCCTGTTGCAGCTGCCAGGCTTTCGGAATGGTTAACTGAAAGAGAAAGGGACAAACTTCTGAAGCTTATCAGGAAAAAACTTTAGGTTGCCTGTTAAATTTGGCCTTTCCATAAGATTCGGTTTTACCATTCATATTTTGACAGTACTGATTAGTAGGTGTTAAAATTCACTCAAGTATTTTCCTGTACGGTTGAGCTTCGACTAACGTAGGTGCTGCAGAAGAACCGCAGTTACCGAGTGTAACAATGTTTGCAACACCTGAAGCTTTGGCTGATGACGACACTTTTTGATACAGAGGTTTTGAAGTTGTAGATTTTGGAAAATAGTTTTGGTCATTAATCGTGAATCTTAATGACCATTGTTTTTTCGTGGAATATAGAAGGGAGATTTTTCGATTTACATGAAAATAGCGGTGGTGCAAGCAAGTTCACAGATTTCCAAAAATGATATGCTTTTTCAATTAAGCGAAAATAGAAATCCCTATTGAATTGGAGACATTAATCAGGAGGCTATATGGGATACGGATTTAATTGTGAATGCCCTGATTGTGGTTATACGCTGGTAGCTTTTCAAGGCACCGGAATCAGCAAGACTGAAATAGATACGGAATATAGAATATTTGGATGCGAGGAATGTGGATATTATGAGGCGCTTTCTGATAAGGGGCAACATCGTTGTATTCGTTGTCGAAGTCAGATGAGATTGATCGAGTGTTTTGATGAGAAATTGTTCGGAGGAGAAATATTATGTCCTAATTGTCACGGATATCTGGAAGCAAAGGATATTTTGCAGGAACGCGAATGGCTTACACAAAGTAGATATAGAACGGAGTCAGAGAGATCAGTAGCTAATCATGTATATGAAATCGGTTCATATTTATCTTTTGGATGCTATCCGCAGGGAATTAACGGTGAAATAAAACCGATTGAATGGCAAGTTCTCCAAACAGAGCAGGATAAAATGCTATTGATTAGTAAATACGGACTTGATAATTCCTGTTTTCATAATGTTGAGGAAGAGACCAACTGGGAAAAATGTTCTCTTCGAAGTTGGTTGAACAGGAATTTTTACAATACCGCATTTACAAAGTTGCAGCAAAAGCAGATATTGGCAACAGATATTGTTGTTGAGGAAAGCGATGTGTCTCATGACAGACATACGGTACAGGATCATATTTTTCTTCTGAGCCTTCACGAGGCGAAAAGAATATTAGGTTATTCTTCTTCCAAATCAAGCAATTCATATGCAGGTATTGAAGTGTGCGAACCTACGGATTATGTTGTTAGATTTCGAAAAGCATGGATAGTGGATGGAAGCGTTTGCTGGTGGTTACGTTCTAACGGAACGATAGATTCACGTGCGGCTTACGTGGAACGGGACTATCCGGATTCGGCCGGAGAAGAGATTTATGAAGAATACGGGGTACGTCCGGCTATGTGGATAAGTGCTCCAACTTCATAGGTTTATTGGTGTTGGTGTTTTGGTGGATTATGAATTGGGAAATGGAAATATCGGGTATGCAGTTGATATGGACTGCTTATGCCATGAATTTCAATGCAGACAGTGTGGCGAGATTATATCGATAATGGAACACAATATTTATCCATTTGCTGAATCAAGGTAATCATAAAACAAGTAGGATGCGACTATCTGGGAAAAGCAGGTAAGCGTAAGGGTTGACTTTTCTTTCGGCAGATGATATTTTGAGTTAAATGTGATGAAAAGAACCAGTAGATACTTATAAGCTTTCAGAGAGGAGCCGGTAGGTGAAAGGCTTTGGCGAAGGGTATTGAACCAGTCTTGGAGCAGCGGAAGGGTAAGCCCTTGGGGAAACTTCCGACGGGAGTCAGCCGTAAATTTGACAGTAAGTGACAGCTTACGCAGAGTGCAGGGCAACCTGAATTTAGGTGGTAACGCGGATTATTATTCGTCCTAAGTATACGAGAGTGTACTTGGGATTTTTTTTTGGAAAGGAGACAGATTATGAAACTTGAAAAGCTTGTAGGATTAAGGTTCAAAGAAAGACCTGCCGATTGCGTGATTGACAGCCATGCTTTTTCGTTGAGAGGTGGTTATATCAAGTATGTGGCAAACGGCATTTATTCTTTGTACCCACCTATGAAAAGAATTACCGCAAAGATAGAAAATATCATAAGAGAAGAAATGGACGCTGTGGATTGCGAAGAGGTTCTTTTTCCGGTGGTGCTTCCGGGAAGTCTTTGGGAGGAATCCGGAAGATTTCAGTCAGTGGGTGATGAACTTCTGCGATTTACGGATAGAAACGATGCTTCTATGGTTTTGGGAATGACTCACGAGGAAGCTGCGGTACATATGGTGAGAGATTACGGAAGCTCATATGCAAAATACCCTTTTTCTATTTATCAGATACAGACTAAATTCAGAGATGAAGCGAGACCCAGAGCAGGCCTCATCAGAGTTCGTGAATTTACCATGAAGGATGCTTATTCTTTCCATACGAGTCAGGAAGATTTGGAAAAGTATTACGACAGAATGGCAAATGCTTATTTTAGGGTGTTTGAGAGAGCGGGAATCGGAGAGGTTGTTTCGGTTAAGTCTGATTCGGGAATGATTGGCGGAAATGTATCTCATGAGTATATGCTTCTTACGGATGCCGGGGAAGACTCTATTGTACTTTGTGATGAATGCGGTTACAGCGCAAATATGGAGGCCGCTGATTGTATAGCAGACAATTCGGGAACTTCGGCGAAAAGAGAACTGGAGAAGGTATATACACCTCATATGAAGACTATAGAGGATGTTGTCGGTTTTCTTAACAGTCGAGTGGAGGAATCCTGTAAGGCAGTTATGTTCCAGGACAATATGACGGATGAGTACATAGTGGTGTTCCTAAGAGGAGACTATGAAGTAAATGAGACAAAACTTACAAATTACCTGAAAAGCAAGGTTCATCCTGCTGTAGTAACCGATGAGTGTGGCTTGGTGGCAGGTTTTTGCGGCCCTTACAAGCAGGAAGCAAAATGCAAAGTTATTTTTGATAAATCCCTTGAAGGTATTGAGAATCTTTGCTGTGGAGCAAATGAAGAAAATTATCACTATGTAGGTCTTAATATAAAGCGTGATATTGGTGATGTTGAGTACGTGGATGTTGCGAAGATACGAACCGGAGATATTTGTCCTTGCTGTGGAAAGAAAACAATCCGTATCAGTCGAGGAATCGAAGTGGGCAACATTTTTCAGCTTGGTACAAAGTATACTAAGAGCATGAACATGACATATACCGATGAAGCCGGAAATGTTAATAATCCTATTATGGGGTGTTACGGAATCGGAGTCGGAAGACTTGCCGCTTCAGTGCTGGAAGCTAGGCACGATACCAGAGGACCGATTTGGCCTATTACGATTGCTCCATGGGAAATTCACCTTTGTTGTATGAGGCGTGATGACACAAATTGCAAAGAAACGGCTGACAATATCTACAAGACCCTTATGGATGAAGGGTACGAAGTAATATACGATGACAGAGATGTAAGCGCAGGATTTATGTTTGCGGATGCAGATCTTTTGGGAGTGCCGGTAAGGATTACAGTAGGTCCAAAGAATCTGGCCAATAGTAAAGTTGAGCTTGCTACTCGTGATAAGTCGGTAAATGAACTGGTAGACAGCGATAAAATCGTTGACGAGGCAAAGGCTTTGGTTAAGAAATTGTACGATGAAATCAAAATAGGCGTCAGACATTGATGATGTTTCTATTGCCGGCAGGTATTATGGATGGAATACTTGCAGGGGTGAGAATGGAACTTGAAGACAATAATTTGCGAAGCAACCTGGTGTAGAAAGAGTAAACCCGCATGGGAATGTCAAGAAAGTCGATATTGATGGCAAAAACTTGATATTTTCAGGCGGGTTACGTTATACCAAAACTATTCGCGTTAAAGAATAAATAATCATTGAAACTATTCGCTTATATGAATACCTGTCTTTGACAGTTTCGAGAGCAAAAAAGTGCTACAAACCCAGCAAATATGCCGAGTGTAGCACTTTTATTTTTTTACGTGAAATGCGTAATGTTTTGCGTAACGTAACTTTTTTAAAAGGAA
>JAZLHJ010000007.1:0-14049 GCA_045616785.1 Lachnospiraceae bacterium | reverse complement strand
GGTTACGTCATCAAAGACGAACCATTAACAGCTTCCTGATTAGGTGTTGCGTTTATATTTAATTTTTGACCACCCATTGGATGGTTTATTTGTTATGCACTAAAACTTCTGGGTAACCTCTACTTCTTTGTTTCAAACTTTGTCTCCTTATTTATGCTGATAATAGAAAACTGCGAGCTGCGTTCTGTCACGAAGCTCCAATTTCTCAAGGATCAGACTCAGGTAATTTCTGACAGTTCCTTCACTCAGAAACAGCTTCTCCGCTATTTCCTTATTGGAAAGCCCGTCGGCCACAAGTGTTATAATCTCATACTCTTTATCCGAAATGTCGCGGCTTTTATAATCATAGGCAGACTGACTTTTCATAAGTTCCGGAAGCTTTGACACAATCTCGCTTCCGTATACGTTCTGCCCTGACATAACAGCATTAAGAGAAGGAATGATATTATCAAAATCCTGCTTGATAATGTATCCCTTCGCCCCGAGTTCAAGCGCCTTTACGATATATTCGTCATCAACAAATGTCGTAAGAAACAGAACCTTCGCATCGGGGAATTCCGAAAGGACCTGCGACAGTCCTTCTATTCCGTTCATATTCTGCATCCTGACATCCATAAGAAGAACATCGGGCCTGTGCTCCCTGTATAGCGGAAGTGCTTCACTTCCGTCATTTCCTATTGCCGCCACTTCGATATTCGCATCAGCCTCAAGAATTATCTTAAGCGACATACATACAAGCTTGTCATCATCTATAAGTACTATTTTCATTCTTTCTCCCAGTCTGCTTTTCTCGGCACAGATATGAAAATCTTAAAGCCTTTACTGTCATCAATTCTTATTATACCGCCAATTGCTTTTATTCTGTCTTCCATATTTATAAGACCGATTCCCGTTCTTCCCTCCCGGTCTTTACTGTTTCCCGTACCGTTATCTTCAATCTGAAGCTGGAAGAATCCGGGATGTTCTTTTACAACAACTGACACATGTGTCGCATTGGAATGTCTTATTGCATTATTAAGTGCCTCACGAACCACCGAAATAAAGCTGTATTTAATATCCTTGGGTACATTCCTTCCGACTTCGCAGGTAAGGCTTAGCTCGCAAAAAGAGAACTCGCCGCAGAGCTTCTTTACCGAATCAGACAAATCAACGGAATCATCGTGAAGATCGTGTACGCTTTCCCTGATACTGTCCATTGCACTCCCAAGCGTTCCTGCGAGAGACGTGAGAATCGGCTTCATCGAATCATCGCGGCAAACCGCATTTAACGCACCGACCTGAAGAATTGAACTCGATAACAAATGTCCTACATTATCATGGATTTCTCTCGCAATTCTGTTTCTTTCTTTAAGCGTCGCCATGTATATCTGATCATTCTGAAGCGTAACAAGCTGCTCGTTCCTGCGCCTAAGTGCCATTTCCTGCTCCGCGGCATTATCACGCATGATTTTTATCTGTTTCTCATAGTAATTTTTTCTTGCAGACATAAAAGCCACATAGATGCATATCCCCATAAGAAGAAATGCACCGATTTCGGGCGGAGTAACAGAGATGAAGCACCGCACCATAAAAGGTATGAACAATACTGCCCCGAAATAATACGTTTTCTTATATACAGGGATGAACAAATTGGCGGGGATACACAGAAGGTACTCAGGGAAAATCACGGCAAGAGCTGCGGCAATGACGCACAGAAGGCCGCCTGCAACTTTGCGCTCTGCCATAAGAATCTGAAGTGATGTAATGATAAGCGCAGCAAAATAAATCGCGATCGGAACCTTCGGAAAAGTCGCAATGAATGAATTAATGAAACAAATTATGAAAATTAAGTACGGTTCGAAATACAGATTCATTCACACCTCAAATATGACAAATGTCATATGCTCTTCTTACAGTTTACACTTAAATGTGCATTCTTTGAAGTGTAATATGCAAAGTACAGAGGAAGAAACAGGAGGAAAAAAACATGATAGTAAAAATTGAGAATCTGGTTAAACGATATGGTGATGTACTTGCACTCGATCATTTCAACCTTGAAATAGAGGAAGGCGAAATCTTCGGACTTCTCGGTCCGAACGGAAGCGGCAAATCAACAACAATTCATTGTCTCTTATCTCTTCTTGAATATGATAAAGGACATATCGAAATCTTCGGAAAGGAAATGACGCCTTCAAGCTACGACATCAAAAAAGACATCGGGGTCATAATGCAGAACGTAGCAGTCTTCGACGAGCTGACAGTATACGAAAATATCGATTACTTCTGCGGTCTTTACATTTCCGATAAGGAGCTTCGTAAGAAATATGTTGAAGAAGCAATTGATTTTGTAGGCCTTCAGGAATTCAGAAAATTCTATCCCGGCAAACTTTCGGGCGGACTTTTAAGAAGACTTAACATTGCCTGCGGAATAGCACATAAACCAAAGCTTATCATTCTGGACGAGCCCACTGTTGCCGTAGACCCGCAGAGCCGTAACAAAATACTTGAAGGAATTTTGGAGCTTAATAAAAACGGTGCCACAATAATCTATACAACCCACTACATGGAAGAGGTTGAACAGATTTGTACGAGAATCCTCATTATGGACAAAGGTAAGAATGTTGCAATCGGCACAAAAGACCAGCTTAAATCAATGCTTGATCTCGGTGAGACAATAAGCCTTGAAATCCCGGTTGTGGGTGAAGATATTCTCAGCAAGGTAAGAGCACTTCCACACGTAATGAATGTAAGTTACGAGGATACCGTTCTTAAGGTTCGTTTCTCAAAGGGTAAGCATAATCTCATCAGGCTTCTTGATATTTTCCGTGACAGCGAGACAATGGTCGGTAATGTTCATTCCGAACTGCCAACACTTAACGATGTTTTCCTTGCAATTACAGGAAAAGAGCTTCGTGACTAAAGGAGAAAGAAATGAAACATTGTCTATATTACATGAAAACAATTATCAGAGAGAAATCCGTTCTGTTCTGGTCTCTCGCTTTTCCGCTTATCCTCGGAGTAATTTTCTACTTCATGTTCAGCGGAATCAAGGAAATGGATGCCTTCTCGGAAATCCCGGTAGGACTTATCACAGGCGCTGATGAAGAATTTGTTAATACAACCAAGGATATAGCTCTCGATAACGGCAGAAAAATGTTCCTCGTAACAGAATATGCCGATATGGAAAGTGCTCTCTCAGCTCTCGAAAACGAAGAGATTACGGGAATAATAGAATTCAGTGACAAACCGCATCTTACCGTAACCGAATCGTCAACACAGACTTCAATGCTAAGGACCTATGTCGACCAGAATATTCAGAACGCTGCTCTTATAGAGGATATCATTAAGGACAAGCCGGAAGCTGCTGCCACACTAATCGCGGGTCTGTCTGATTCGGTATATGAAGAAATAGGAATCAGAAATATCGATCTTAAGGGTCAGGATAAAGACTGCTACTCACAGTACTTCTTCGCTCTTCTTGCAATGACCTGCCTTATCGCAAGTAATGTCGGTGTAAAAATCGGTAATAACATACAGGGTAATTTAAGCACTATCGGAGCAAGGCGCTGCATTGCTCCAACCACCAAATTCAAACAGATAATAACAGACTTTCTGGGTGCTTTCATAATATATGATCTGTTATCGCTGATTGTCCTTTTTTTCTGCATTTTCGTTCTGGGACGTGATTTCGGAACAAACCTTCCGCTAATCATTCTTGCCACATTTGTCGGTAACTTCAACGGACTTACGGTTGGCCTTCTTATATCGCTTGCCTTTAGAAGTTCCGCCAAATCAAAGGATGCCCTGTGCGTAGCTTACTTTCTCGTCAGTTCCTTTTTCGCCGGCCTCCAGTGGGCTGACATAACCTATCTTCTCGAGAAAAGCTGCCCGATTGTAAACAGAATTAATCCGGCGACACTTATCGTAAACAGCTACAAGAGTCTTGCCGTTTTCAGCGATATGAGAAAATACGCGATTAACCTTCTTACGCTTCTCGGAATCAGCATCCTTTGTCTCATAGTCAGCGTAGCCAAATTAAGGAGAACAAGATATGAAAGTATTTAATCTTATGCTCAAGCTTTTACGTTCCAACATGAAAATCATTATGGTTTATTTCCTTGTTTTCATCGGAATGACATTTATTCTTGTGAACGTGAACAAATCTCCGGACAACAGTTCCGGCTTTACCGGCGAGAGCCTGAATATAGGAGTAATCGATAATGACAACGCCGAGTATTCCAAAGGATTCACCGAATATTTCTCGGCAGAACACACCCTTACTCCGGCTCCTTCAGAGGAGGATGATATCCTTGAAGGTCTTTACTGGTGCGATTATGACTATGTTATTACAATCCCGGAGGGTTTCTCGGAAAGCATAATTAATCCCGACATTCCCGATATGGAGCTTATGTCAATGCAGGTTCCCGGCTATATGGACGCAGTATTCTTCGAATCGGAGCTTAAGATGCTTAATTCCAAACTCAGCATTCTCCTCTCCTCCGGATATTCCTATGAAGAAGCTTTTGCAGAAATTGTGAAGAATCAATCAGTAGTATCGGACGTCGACTTTCCTTCCTTTGTCGCAACGGAAGGAAATGACACAAGCGTCGTAATCTTCCAGTTTATGCCATACTTCTTCCTTGCAGCCGGGGTTATCGGAATCGGAATTATCATGATAAGAATAAACAGCAGGGAAGTTAAAGCAAGAACAGAATGCGGTGCTTTAAGTCACGGAAAAAGAACACTCGGCGAAATTCTCGGTATCCTTTTCTTCGGCCTTATCATGTTCCTTGTCGCCATTCTTATATCGGTTATTCTTTCGGGCGGAAGCGTCTTTAGCGATCCAAACCTGCCGCTGTTTCTTATTAACATGCTCGCAATACTTGCCTTCGCACTTTCCGCAGCCTTCTTTGCCGGAAGCATAGCAAATTCAACCGAGTCGATAAACGGCATTGTTAATGTAATAAGTCTTGCGCTTTGTTTTCTCGGTGGCGTATTCGTTCCGCAGGAATACATGAGCGAGGGCATACTTAACATTGCAAAATTCACTCCTACCTACTGGTATATTAAGAACATAAATAACATCCGCTTCTTTGCTTCTGCAAATTCCGAATTCTATGACAGTTTCTTAAAAGGAACAGGTATTATTCTTCTTGAAGGAACAGCCCTTCTTCTTATCACTCTCGTAATAAGAAATGCAAGGAGAAAGCGTGCCTGAGTGTTGGAATTAAGCTGTTTTTGTGGTACATTAGAAGAAGCCGGAGGAACAATAATATGGGACTTTTTAAAGCTTTTTCTGCCGCACTCAGCGGTACCATGAAAGATCAGTGGAAAGAATTTTTCTATTGCAATGCAATACCAAACGATACTCTTCTCGTTAAAGCCGTGAAGATGACTTCAAACAGAGGCAGCAACAACGGAAGCGACAACGTAATTACCGATGGTTCGGTAATTGCTGTTGCTGACGGTGAGGCTGCTCTTGTTGTGTGTAACGGTAAGGTTACTTCAGTATTCACGGATCCCGGAGAGCACATTTTCAGAAGTGACAAAACTGTCGGAATTTTCACAACCGACGATAACAAATCAACCACCGAAACACTTACATCCGACATTTTCAGAAGGTTCGAATTCGGCGGTGATATTCCTGTTGTATTTCGTGTATATTACATGAACACAAAGGAAATATTCGGAAACACACTGTCAATCTCTTCCATTCCCATCAGAATATGCGACCCTAATGTCGGTCTTGACGTTGATATTACCGTTTCAATATCCGGGCAGTATTCAATTAAAATAGTCGAGCCCTACATCATATACAGTAAAATCATCGGAAATGTTGAAAAGAGTTATCATACAAGCGAGATTGCTTCACAGCTTAGCAGTGAAATTTCCGCTCTGGTAATGTCTTCTTTGTACTCGCTTTCAAGTAACGGACTTCGCGTTTCGAATGTCACCGCACTTGCTCCGGAAATCGGACAGTACGTGAAGGATACAATTAACCCCGGTCTTCGAAAGAACAGAGGAATTGAAATCTTCTCATTCCCCATATCGGGAATCACAGTTCCACAGCACGAGATGAACATGATCTCCACTCTTCAAAGAGACAAGGTTTTCACGGATCCCACAATGGCAGCCGCTCATATTACAGGCGCAACTGCAGATGCCATGAAGCTCGCAGCGAATAATCACGGACCGTATTCCAACAGATAGATTAATGGAACAGCCATGCTAACCGGTAAATTATTTTTTCACATAAACTACATATTCTTGCAATCTGTGCAGTTCTGATAATGCCGCTTTTTCTGTGTGCATGCGGGAATACAGCTTCACAAACCGCCTCAAAGGATTCTATTGTTATCGCGACATCCGGCGAGCCCTACAGATTCTTTCCGCAGTCAAGCGGAGGCTGCGGCGGTGACGATAACCTCGTTCTGTGTAATCTTTACGACTGTCTTTTCAGACTTGAAAACGACGGTTCTCTGTCTCCTGCTATAGCAACTTCCTGCGAAGAATCCGAAGACGGCCTGTCATATACCTTTAAGCTTCGCGAAGGCGTGACCTTCCACAACGGATATCCCATGACTGCCGAGGACGTTAAATTCACTTTCGACCTTGGAAGCGCAGGGCCTCTCGGAAAGACAATGCTCCGTCTTGTCGAACCCACAAGCGGCGAGATTCTGCTTGAAGGAGAAGATATTCTGAAATTCGGACGCTCCGACAGGAAGAAAATTCATAAGAACATGCAGATGAGATTGTTAAACCGTCATTTATCGTATGCGACGAGCCGGTATCCGCTCTTGATGTGTCGATTCAGGCGCAGATACTTAATACTCTTGATATGCTTCGCAAAAAAGATAACCTCTCTTATATGTTCATTACTCACGACCTTGCTGTAGTTCGTCATATCAGCAATGAAATTATGGTTATGTATATGGGATGTGTTGTCGAATATGCCGATACGGAAACCCTCTTTAAGGAACCGCTTCACCCTTATACGAAAGCGCTTCTTGCTTCCGTTTCGACAATTAATCTTGATTCCAGAAATAAACCGATGCAGCTTCTCGAAGGAGAAGTAACAAGTCCGGTGAATCCGCCAAAGGGTTGCCGATTCAAATCACGTTGCCCTTACGCCTCGTCAAAGTGTGATGAACCGGTAAATCTTAAGGACGTTGGAAACGGACATAAGGTAGCCTGCACATTAGTATAGGCATTAACAGGAGGAAAAATCATGGCAGAGATTATTGATTATCTTGAGGACTTTAATAATGTTTCAATAGTAATCAGACTTGTTCTGGCGACAATATTCGGCGGAATAATCGGAATGGAACGTGAAGCCAAAGGACATTCGGCAGGATTTCGTACATTTACTCTGGTCTGCCTCGGAGCTACTCTCGCAACGATAGTCAATCTTTTCCTGCAGAAGGAAACAGGGCTTGCAGATGCCGCCAGAATTCCGGCGCAGGTAATATCAGGAATAGGTTTCCTTGGAGTAGGAACCATTATTGTAACAAGAAAGAATACAGTCCGCGGACTTACAACCGCTGCAACACTTTGGGCAACAGCGTGCCTTGGGCTTGCGCTCGGTGCAGGCATGCTTGCCACAAGCTGTCTCGCGTTTATTTTCATTCTTTTCACTGTAAGTGTATTACAGAGACTCGGCCGCTATATTGCAGGCCACAACAGGGAAATATTCCTCTATATCGAGGTTGAAAAAGATAAGGATATTCGCGAACTTACGGAATATATCAGTTCTAAAGGCTACGGGCTCAACACGATGGAGAAAAAGCGTGAGAATGTCAGCAAGAATATTGATATGACTATTATGCTTGAACTTGATCTTAAGAAAAACACACTTCACACTGATATTCTGAATGAATTCAGCAAACTCGACTGCGTATACTATATCGAGGAAGTCCGTAACTGATCCCCGAAAATATAATAAAAGAAGCCGAGCAGTATTAAACCGCCCGGCTCCCCCCTCCCTTTTTCACTTAAAACATATCCTGAGGAAATTTACCAAACCGGTATTCCAGACAATCGGTGCATGATTTCCACCGGGATGCTGATACCAGATATGATCTACATTATTATCTACAAGTGCCATATGATAATTGTAAGGATTATCTCCGACTGTATTATCCTTATCTCCGCTACATATTATGCATCCATTTGGTGCATATTCAGAGCCATCTGTTGTAAGCAGCTCAATTTCAAGTGAAGGCGCAGCAGAGAACGAACCGATATAGGCGAACCTGTCAAGTTTGGAGAAACCAAGGCGGAGAGCTTCCATGCCGCCCATCGAGAGTCCGCACACTGCTGTGTCTTCCCGCTTATCCGAAACGGAATAGTTAGCAAGGATATAGGGATGAAGATCCTGCTGCCATTCGTCTGCAAACATTGCAAATGCATTTATATTCTCATCACTGAAACTGTCCTTTGTAAGTCCGTCTTTGGGAATTACGCTGGGGAAAACCGCAATAAAGGGTTCAACCTCTCCTTTGGCAATACAGTTCTCGATAATGTTTGCTGCTCCCTGGCTTACCCACTGTGAACAATCACATCCAAGACCATGTATCATATATACAACAGGGTATTCCTTATTCTCATCATAGCCGTAAGGAAGATATACATTAATATGGCGGTCTCCGTGAACAACTTCAGAATGATAAGTTACATCAAGCATTTCACCTGTGTTCTCGGTTTTGGCCTTATATTCTTTCTCGTCAATCTCAAAATGTGCTTCAAAAGCTTCTTTTGATCCGCTCATTCTCCAGTTCTCATCTTCCGGAATATCAGCCTTATCTTCTTCCGGTTCTGCCGGCATTTCTGTAATCTCTGCCGGTGCTTCCGTAATTTCCGCAGGCGATTCCGTTATCGCAGAAGCCTGATTAACAGCGTCATCAGATGAGCATCCGCACACCGCAGAAACAATTGCAAATGTAAGAACAGAAGTCAATATTTTCTTTCTTATCAAGTTATGCCTCCCAATACATTGTTTATAAAATAGTGACACAAACATTATTGATATTATCAGTATTTAATGGTATTTTCTATATAGGATAACGATACGGATATATCCTTTAGCGACTGTTTTACCCCATCACGGCAAAGGAGATTTTTATGAAAGCAGGAATTTCAGAAGGTGCTGCACTTCCGCAGGTAATTATCTGCGGAAATGTAAATGTTCCATCACCCAACAAGCATTTCGAAAGAAAGCCTTCGGAATATATATTATATGTAATTACAGGCGGAAGAATGCTGCTTCACGAAGGAGACATTTTCTACGATCTTCGTGAAGGAGACTGCCTGCTGCTAACTCCGGATCAAATGCATTACGGGGATTTATGTTTTTCCGACATCAGCTACATATATATACATTTCACATGGAAAGACTTCAAAATAACAGATATGAGTGAAAGCGACTATCAGGCTGCCATTTTCCGCAACCGTCTTTCTGCCTCTGTATCTTCTGCCGAAGATGCGCCTTTTATTTTCCCTAAGTTCTCGCATATCGGAACAGGTGCTCTTTCCGAGTTCTCCTATCTTTTCCGTTCAATAAACAGTGAACAGAACAGAAAAGAACCTCACTATATTCTTCGTTCATCACTTCTTCTGTTTGAAGCACTGATACAGATTCAGCGTGCATCAATGCCTGATTCAGGTTCAATTTCCTCAACAGTAAATGCACTCCTTGAATTTCTGCAAAAAAAGAGCTCCTCATCTATAGGAAGTACCCAGATTGAAGAAGCTTTTCACATGAATTTTGATTATCTGAATCGTCTTTTTAAGAAACACACGGGAACCACACTTATGAAATACCATGAAGCGTGCCGAATAAACGAAGCGCAGCGCCTGCTTCGAACCGGTATGTACACCGTCTCGCAGGTCTCGGATATTCTCGGCTATAATAATGCATTCTATTTTTCCCGCGTATTCAAAAGAGAAACAGGAATACCACCGTCATCCATAATATAAATATTACAAAAATGTAAGAATACTGTAAGACAAATCGATGTTATGCCTCTTTGAAAGCATATATACTAAGGTCAACGGTTGAAACAACCGGGGACAAAAAACAAACAAAATGAAAAGAGGATAAAAACCATGACAAAATCAAAAAAACTCGAAGTATTCTTCACAGTAACAATTATTATCGCACTTGTTGCTTTCGCAGCAGATATCATCTTCAGCATTAGACAGTCAAGACCTATTAACTTCCTTGCCTACGGCGCTGTATTCTCAGCATTAACAATTGCTGTCACAAGTCTTAATTGCAAAAAGGAAAATGAGAATAAATAATCAGGTACAGAAAAAGCTGTTTTCCGCTCTTATCTCTTTTTCCTGATAAAAATGTATATGCCGGCTCCGATTGCTCTGCAGGACCGGGCTGCTCTGTAGGATTTATCTGATTCTCCGGTTCGTTCTGCTTTATCTGTACCGGGGAATCTTCATTATTTCCATCATCTATCGGATTTAACTGATCGTCCGGATTCTCATTATCCGCAGCTGTATCTGCCCGGTCTGTCTGATTTTCCTGATCGGCAGCTATCTCCCGATCTTCCTTCTGCGTATTATCAGATGACCTGGCTCTGACAATTGTAAAACTTACAGAGGCGGCTCCGTCAACAGATACGATTTCTACAGAATGTTTACCGGTACTTAATGTTTCCAGACAGGCAGGAAAAATCGTAATTTTGGTGGAACCTGACTCGGCGCTGTAATTTGCAGCTTCTATAGTTTTTCCATCAATCTTAACACCCATGAATTTGCTAAATGGTGCATCGGAAGAAAAGACAAGACCGTCAGTACCTCCCTTAGTCCATTTACTGTTTGCACCGAAAACCATATTATATGAAGTATATTGTTCCTGAATTGGTTCCGACGTGTCCTGACGAAAGGGTTTCGATTGAGCCATGATTTCCAGCAACAGTTCCGCCTGAAACAGTAGCGATATGTCCCTCATTTTTTTCAACCATTCCGCCATCATAAAGAGTGGTGATTGTCCCCGAATTCTTCTCCATCATATCCGCAGGTTCACCCACCGCCGGGAAAGCATCAATTGTGTTTAATTCCGGATTATTAGGAGCAGCGTACGCGTAAATCGGGCATAAAGTCGCAAATAACAAAATAATGAACAGTATTCCCGATAAAGATTTGGTTACCTTAGATTCCCCCCCGGAGCAGATAATTCTTTAAGCCTTCTGTATACGGAAAGAAGTTCACCATCATTAATTATCGACGCAGTAAATCCGTAAGAAAAGCGCTCTCCGCGGTTAAAGAACGTAAACATGGTGCGGATATCATCCATATCCATCATGTCGGGAGTAATTCCTTTTTCCTGCATCTTATCATGATGCTTCAAATACTCATAATCAGGCGCGAAAAAGCCAAGCGGCTTCAGCACATAATCCGGAACATCAGAAAGCCGCGGTGACACCTCATGCCCCTCTTCAAGATATGCTATTGCTTTCGTGAGAACATTAATGTCAACTTTTTTATGAAAAATACCCATGCCCGTTCCTCCGTAAAAAAATTGCGAACTCTGTTAACAGGTCACTTTTCCGACAAACACCTCAGCCGCAAAAACTGCCAGTATACACATAACAACGCTTAGAAGCATATAAATTCCCGCTACTCCCCACTGACCCTTACCAAGTAAATCATACGATTCAAGTGCAAAGGTGGAAAACGTGGTAAAGCCACCGCAAAAGCCGGTCTTAATAAGAAGAACCGTCTTCGGATCAATATCCGGGCGTTTTAATGCAAGCGCCACAATAAAACCTATAATAAACGCACCTGCAATGTTGGTAACAAGCGTCTTTATGGGAAAAGAGAACTTCTCCTTTATCGGGATTAAACTTATTAAATATCTCAGAATCGAACCGACAAATCCTCCAAGTCCGACCATCAGGCATTTTACTATCATAATCTATATTGCCATTTCTGTAGAATTTTACACTTTCTGTAATTACAATATATGTCCAAACTATTAATAGCGCAATGTAAACCTTAATTTACTATTTCCACCTCAGCCTCATCTACTGTCTTATAATACCATGTTAAATAACTTTCATCATGTCTCTCGAAGCCGCCGAGTCGGTCTGCAGTTTCCTTATCTTCAACCGTAATTGTATATTTATCGTTATTCTTGCCCCAAATGCCGACTTGTACGCCTTTATAATAGTATTTCATGATTATTCTCCTTCGAATTACAGGTAAAATAGCACCGGTCTTTCGACCGGTGCTATAGAAAAAACTTATTTAAAGGGCATTTCCCTGATTGGTGTGGAATTCTCTACAGCCTCAGCACCATTACCAATCACCTTTGTTTTTTTACCGTGGATGACAAAATAATCAGGATCCATTCCTCTTGTTGAGCCTCCGCTTATTTCAGCAAGCTCATTCTCATTAAGTGCATTTTCATTATTACTGTTTTCAGATAAGTTACTCATAAATAGCCTCCCATTATTATACATTTGTGCTGTTTCTATCACCGCTACATTATATTATACGATTGAATTCGCCGCAGGGCTAATAAGATTCAGAAGATTTTAATAACTCTTCAACTGTAGTGTTTAATGTTTGTGCTTTCATTATCTACTCGGAAGGTTACTATTCTACGTTCCATTTCCTCATCAAAAGCCTGCGTATTCATCTCATGATATACAGAATACATTTCAATAATATCAGAAAAAGGAATAACTGCAAATATCTCCTTAAATGACCTACAACATTTCCACTGATACCCTGCCAAACTATATCCTGCCCAATATTGCGGGCTTTTCTCAAATGAAGGCGAATATGATGTCAACAGTTCCTCCTGATGCGTATCAAAATATATATGCCTGGCAAGTTCAACTCCTGACATTCCGGAAATATACCCCGG
This sequence comes from Lachnospiraceae bacterium, assembly GCA_045616785.1. GTDB lineage: Bacteria > Bacillota > Clostridia > Lachnospirales > Lachnospiraceae > Merdinaster. The sequence goes on along the minus strand of JAZLHJ010000007.1, from coordinate 1,184 downwards.
ATGGCCTTCCCCGAACAGGAAAGCAATTCCGGATTCTATGAACAATTTCATTGCTCCATCAGCATCAAATTCACATGTATTGATAAGGTAATCAAAGCATGTACCCATATGAATGCGTGCATCATATAAATAGTTTTCGCTATAAGACGTCATGTTCTTTCTCATAAATGTTTTCTGATCTCCGCATTATATCCATCATATAGATGTCTTCAGAAGATGAACCTTCGAGCTGAAGCTTATCCCTAAAATATGCTCTCGCATTGTCATCTCTTTGTTAATACTCCTTGTAATATACGTTACTATCAACATGATACGACGTAACATATTAATCCGTAAAGGCCACAAACTCGATGGAACCGTCGTCATATACTTCGAACAGAGTTCCGGTTACGGCGTTATAGTAGTATGTTCTCTGAGGGATGAAGGTATATCCGTCCATGATTCCCTCTTCGTACAGATACTCGGTTGTATATTCATCTATGAATTCATCCGGATCATAATCGCCCTGACCATAACCGGAAATGTAGAGGCGGTAAGCCCAGTTATTATATACAGGAGTAATTCTGTAATAATAGTCAAAGTAATCATTGTTTCTGTACTGTCTCAAAGAACGCATATCGAAATGAAGTGCTGTTCTGTATGCGCAGAGGATATCATAGTCCTGATACCACAGTTCATCCATCTTATCGTAATCAATAAGCACTGCTCCATGTGCAGGATTTGCAACAGGCCATACATAGAAATAGGTCGCTTCAAGACAACCCCAGCCGTCATAATCAAGCATCAGGATAACAGAATACTCACTTGTGTCAGCATTGTTCATTTCAGAGCCGACATATACATAGAACTCTTCATCATCAGGTGCATTCTCAAGATAATCGCAGCGGTAATATCCGTCGTCTTCTATCCATGCAAGAAGCTCTGCAAATTCTTCATCTGAAATATCTTCATATCCATTATCGATAAATCCTCCATATTATAGAAAAAGCTTCGGTGACGTGAGACCCACATCACCAAAGCTACTATACTAGAAACATCAATGCCACTTAGTTAAGAACTTTTTACGGTTTTCAGATTATTCTGGAAACCGTATTTTTTAGCCTTGCTCACCGCATAAATTATAAACTTTTTTCACAAAAAGACTTGACAAAATCAGTAAATAGTGCGGCGCAGCCCCTTGAATA
>JAZLHJ010000006.1:0-10548 GCA_045616785.1 Lachnospiraceae bacterium | reverse complement strand
GAGCAAAAAACATAGATTTATTCAGTTTTCAAAGAGCAAGTTAATTTATATGATTGCCAAATGGCTTTTCAAAAAAGTACTTTTGGCACTCACATCATACTTTTTTGCAAACATATTGTATAAAGGGCGGAGAAAAAATTGAAACCCAGTATTGACGTTTTTGAAATAGAAAAAGGTTTTCCATATCCTTTGGGTGCAACAATAATAAACCATGGGATTAATTTTGCAACAGTAGTAAGAGACGAACACAGAAGTGATACCGGGCTTATTTTGTACATTGACGGAAGAGAACACAGAATACCTTTTGATGATTCTTTTTTCTGTGGTAATATAGCCTGTCTGTTTATTAAAGGAATAGATAACGAAAATCTTAAATATACATATTATGCCGGAGATATTATGCTTTCCGACCCTTATGCAAGAGGAATTTCCGGAAGAAAGGTTTTCGGAAATGAAGATGCAAAGGGAAAAAACGTTCTTTGCGTAATACCTGAGGATGAATTTGACTGGGAAGGCGATGCCCCTCTTTGTATACCTTATGAGGACAGCGTATTCTATGGGCTTCATGTAAGAGGATTTACAAGAGGCGCAGGCAGCCATGTCACAAAGAAAGGAACTTTTGAGGGAGTTATCGAGAAAATTCCCTATCTTAAATCGCTTGGGATCAGAAATCTTGAGCTTATGCCTGTATATGAATTTGATGAATGGGATGTAAATAATCTTCCCTTTGCAGTTTCGGATGATGAGGTTACTTATAAGCTTAATTTCTGGGGATATAAGGTGGCTTCCTATTTTGCTCCCAAGGCTTCATACAGCAGTGATAAGCCGCAGATTTCATTTAAGAAGCTTGTAAAGGAATGTCACAAAGCAGGAATCGAAGTTATTCTTCAGTTTTATTTTCCCGATGAAATAAAACAGGGAATGATACTAAACGTCTTAAGATTTTGGGTAATTGAATACCATGTTGACGGTTTTCACCTTATGGGGAACAGGATTCCGCTGACGCTTCTTGCTACGGAGCCTCTTTTTGGAAACGTCAAACTTATATATTACGATTTTCCGTACAATGAAATATATGATGCCGGAGAGTATCCTTTATTCCGCAGTCTTGCATCTTCAAACGATAATTTTATGAATGATTCGAGACGTTTTCTTAAAGGTGATGAGAATATGCTTTCGTCGATGATGGCACATTTTACGACAAGTCCTGTTAAGAACGGAAACATCCATTATATTAATAATTATTACGGTTTTACATTATGCGACCTTGTGTCTTATGACCGCAAGCATAATGAAGATAACGGTGAAAACGGCAGAGACGGAAATGATTTCAATTTCAGCTGGAATCACGGACAGGAAGGTCCTTCACGTAAGAATTCGGTGCAGAAGCTTAGAATGAAACAGATGAAGAATGCGCTTGTATTCGAAATCCTTTCACAGGGAACACCTTTTCTTATGGCCGGTTCGGAAGATATGAATACCCAGAAGGGTAATAACAACGTTTATTGCCAGGATAATGAAATTGGTTACAAAGACTGGAATAAGTCCAAAAGTGCTCTTTCGATGCTTGAGTTTACAACAAAGCTTCTTGAATTTCGAGAAAAGCATCCCGTTTTCCATAAAGTTTCGATGTATAGGGGAATCACGACGGAAAGAGAAGAATTTCCTGAAATATCTTTTCATTCGGAAGAGGCTTTTTCAATGAATCCCGTTAATTACAACAGACATATGGGAGTTTTGTACGGAGGTTCTTTCGGAGACAGAAAGGGAAGTAAAGACAGTGACATTTACATTACCTATAATATGCACTGGCTTCCTCATAAATTTGCTCTTCCGAAGCTTCCGAAAGGCAAAGAATGGTTTCTTGTTCTTGATACCTCAAGACCTGACAGTTTTGTGAATGAACCGGTAAGTGATAATCCTTTTACCGAGGAAAGAAGTATAAAAGTATACGAATCAAGGAGAATAACAGATGGGCGCCGATAAATATGTTGCTTTTGTATCTACTTACACAATGCATGATCATAACGGAATCAAAATATATGATGTTGATGTCGCAAAGGGCGCTTTTTCCTTCAAGGATGAAGTTGAAATTACAAACGCTTCGTATATTACAATTTCGCATAATAAAAGATATCTTTATGCCATAACGGATTTCGGGGTTGAGAGTTTTGGCATAAATGCAGATGGCACTCTTACAAATATAAATTCAGGTTCAATTAACGGTATGAGAGGATGTTACCTGTCTACCGATTATGATGACAAATTCCTTTTCGTTGCAGGTTATCATGACGGAAAGATTACTGTTGTAAGGCTTGAAGAGAACGGTGCTGTCGGCAAAATTACAGATGAAATCTACCTTAAAGGTATCGGAAGCGTTGCTGACAGAAACTACAGACCTCATGTTAACTGCGTTAAAATGAGTCGTGATAACAGATTCCTGTTTGCCGCCGATCTCGGAATGGATCATGTTAATGTCTATGCTGTAGATCATAATAACGGAACACTTAAGATGGTTGATATCATCAGGTCGGAAATAGATTCCGGACCAAGACATATAACTTTCAGCAAAAACGGCAAATTCCTCTATATTGTGCATGAGATAAAAAATTATATTGATGTGTATCTTTATACTTTCAAGAACGAAATTCCGGAATTTGAGAAAATTCAGACCATTTCAACGTTAAATGACTATCATGCAAGTAATTCCGCTGCGTGCACAATTCAGTTTTCAAGAGATTATGAATATATGGCAGCATCGAATGCAGGCGATAATTCTGTTGCGACCTTCAAGGTGGATTCCAAAACAGGATTTCTCACAAAGCTTATGTGTCTTCCCATAAGCGGTGATTACCCGAAGGATGTTTCTTTTTTCCCTGATAACAATCATCTTGTGGCTCTTAATAATGAATCAAATTCAATGACCTTCTTCTCTGTCAATAAAGAAAACGGTCTTCTTGTTATGAACGGAAAGGGTATTAAAGTCAATAATCCCAACTGTATTGAGTTTTACAAGCTTGGAAGCGCCAAGAAGGACAAAGAATAATGGGTTTCAAGAAACGGATAATAGCAAAGCTTACGAGAATTTCACATAAGAATCCTTTGCTCAGACTGCCAATGCTGGCAGTCATTTTCGTGTTTCTGGCCGTTTGTCATTTTTTCTCTTTCATTAACAGGAACAAATATAAGATTATTTTTGTTCTTGTTGCCTTTATTTTCTCGTTTTTAAGCTGCAGTTATACTCTTTATTCACTTCTTCCGGGGACCGAGAGCAAAGCTTCAATAATGTATGAATCATCGCTTGATGAAATGATGCGTACAGGTGATCTTGAAATTTTGAAAGCGGCTGAAGACGAAGCTGAAGAATCAGAAAATGAAGATGACTCCTTTACAGACGAGAACGGTAACGAAAATTACAGCCTTGATGATATAGATACATATTCACTTGAAGAGGTAATTCTCGCAGGCGAGGAGCTTCTTGCATCCATGGAAGATGAAGGCGAAATTGATGAGAATCAGAAGACCTCTTTTTCCAAGGAAGACTGGGAACTTATTCTTGTCAATAAACAGCACCCGATTCCGGATGATTATTCGTTTAATCTTGCGACAATTAAAGGAAGTATGAAATGCGACGAAAGAATTCTTGCTGACCTTCTTTCGATGCTGAAGGCTGCTGCCAAGGATAACGTCAGCCTTGTTATCTGTTCGCCTTATCGTGAATCGTCGACACAGGTAAGACTATTCGAACGTAAAATTAATAAATATATGGGAAGCGGACTTTCCTATGTTGATGCATATAAAATGTCATCGCAGTGGGTAACGGTTCCCGGGACGAGCGAGCATCAGATAGGGCTTTGCCTTGATATTTATTCATCAACTTATAAGACACTTAATTCCGGATTCGGTGAAACTGTTGCAGGGAAATGGCTGAGAGACCATAGTCACGAATATGGATTTATTCTTCGTTATCCTTTGGAAAAAGAGTATATTACCGGTATTGAATACGAGCCATGGCATTTCAGATATGTCGGGAAGGATGCTGCCAAAATCATTTTCGAAGAGAATATTACATTAGAGGAGTTTTGGGATTTATATGTCAGATAGTTTTGTTTCTAAATATACTGTTATAAAGACTGAAGGAAGAGCTAAAAGAGCACACTTTGAAACAGTTCACGGTAGTGTTGAAACACCTGTTTTCATGAACGTCGGAACAGTAGGAGCAATTAAAGGTGCTGTTTCAACGGAAGACCTTGAGAAAATAGGAACGCAGATAGAGCTTTCCAATACCTATCACCTTCATGTTCGCCCCGGTGATGAAATTGTTAAGAAAATGGGCGGACTTCATAAATTCATGAGCTGGAACAAGCCTATTCTTACCGATTCGGGTGGCTTTCAGGTTTTCTCGCTTTCGGGACTCCGTAAAATAAAGGAGGAGGGAGTTACCTTTCATTCTCATGTTGACGGAAGGATTATCTTTATGGGACCTGAGGAGAGCATGAGAATTCAGTCGAATCTTGGCTCTACAATTGCCATGGCGTTTGATGAGTGTCCCAATTCCAAAGCGGAGAGAAAGTATGTTGAGGATTCGGTAAACAGAACAACAAGGTGGCTTATCAGATGCAAAGAGGAGATGGCAAGACTTAACGCGCGTCCCGATACAGTTAATCCCTCGCAGCTTCTTTTCGGTATTAATCAGGGGGCAATTTTTCCGGATATAAGAATTGAACATGCCAAAAGAATATCGGAACTTGATCTTCCCGGCTATGCTGTCGGAGGACTTGCAGTCGGTGAGACACATGAGGAAATGTATAATATTCTTGATGAGGTTGTTCCTTTTCTACCGAAGGATAAACCGACATACCTTATGGGAGTCGGAACACCGGCCAACATCCTTGAGGGTGTTGACAGAGGAATTGATTTCTTTGATTGTGTATATCCTTCGAGAAACGGAAGACACGGTCATGTATATACAAAACATGGAAAGCTTAATCTTTTCAATGCGAAATATGAACTTGATATGAGTCCGATTGAAGAAGGATGTGAGTGTCCTGCCTGCCGCCGGTATTCAAGAGGATATATCAGGCATTTGTTAAAAGCAGGTGAGATGCTTGGCATGAGACTGGCCGTAACACATAATTTATATTTTTATAATAAACTTATGGCTGATATCCGGACAGCGCTTGATGAGGGGCGTTTTAAGGCTTTTAAAAAAGAAATGCTTGCTTCAATGAGTGAAAGTGCTGAAAAATAACTTGAAGTAATCAGATGTTTTGTGTATGATATCTTTTAGATTTTTGTTAAACGTGGAGGTTTAAAATGAATATTTTATTAACACAGGCTGCAGGAAACACTCAGGCACAGGGCGGATTCCTTTCAGGCTGGGTCGGCATTGTTATTTACCTTGTTGTAATCGTAGGTTTCTTCTGGCTCGTACTTATTCGTCCGCAGAAGAAAGAACAGAAGAAAGCAGCAGCACTTCTTGCTACACTTGAAACCGGTGATTCGGTTCTTACTTCAAGCGGTTTCTATGGTACAGTGATTGATGTTACTGAGGATACTGTTATAGTTGAATTTGGAAACAATAAGAATTGTAGAATTCCCATGCAGAAATCAGCAATTGTACAGATTGAAAAACCCGACGCTGAATAAATAATATTACAAGGGAAAACGATGATTCGTTTTCCCTTTGTTTTTTGGAGAGAAGAAGATGAATATGAGAATAACATGTATCCCGGGTGACGGTATCGGACCCGAGATAGTAAGAGAAGCCAAAAAGGTTCTTGAAAAGGTTGGAGAGAAGTACGGACATTCATTTGAGTTTACGGATATTCTTATGGGTGGTGCTTCAATTGATGTTCATGGAATTCCTTTAACAGATGAAGCCATCGAAACCGCAAAGAATGCGGATGCAGTACTTATGGGTTCAATAGGCGGAAATACAAGTACCTCACCCTGGTATAAACTTCCGCCCGAGAAGAGACCTGAAGCAGGTCTTCTTAAAATCAGAAAAGCACTCGGCCTTTTTGCAAATCTTCGTCCGGCCACTCTTTATGAGGAGCTTTCAGAGGCTTGTCCTTTGAGAAAAGAGATTGCCGACAAGGGCTTTGATATGATGATAATGCGCGAACTTACAGGCGGTTTATATTTTGGCGAGCGAAGCACAAAAGAAATTGACGGTAAGGTAACAGCAATCGATACGCTCGTATATAACGAGGATGAAATCAGAAGAATTGCAATTAAAGGTTTTGAAATTGCGGAAAAGAGAAGAAAAAAGGTCATTTCCGTAGATAAAGCCAACGTTCTTGATTCATCAAGACTTTGGAGAAAGATTGTTAATGAAGTTGCCGCAGATTATCCTGATGTAACAGTTGAGCATATGCTTGTGGATAACTGTGCTATGCAGCTTGTTAAGAATCCTGCCCAGTTTGATGTTGTCCTTACAGAGAACATGTTCGGCGATATTCTTTCCGATGAAGCCAGTATGATTACAGGTTCAATAGGAATGCTTCCGTCCGCTTCATTAAATGATACCAAGTTTGGTCTTTATGAGCCAAGCGGCGGCTCCGCCCCTGATATTGCAGGAAAAGGAATTGCAAATCCCATAGCAACAATTCTTAGCGCAGCCATGATGCTTAAATATACTTTTGGCCTTGATAAAGAAAGTGAAAGCATTGAAAATGCTGTTAAGAAAGTTCTTAAAGACGGTTATCGTACAATTGATATTATCGGTCAGAATGAAAACGGTACATTAAAACAGGTAGGAACAACCGAAATGGGTGACCTTATCTGTGAAAGAATATAAAGGGAGAGAAAGCAAATGAAGAGTGATAATGTAAAAAAAGGAATGCAACAGGCTCCACACAGATCGTTATTTAATGCACTTGGCTTTACAGAAGAAGAAATGGACAAGCCAATGGTCGGAATTGTAAGCTCTTACAATGAGATTGTTCCGGGTCATATGAATCTTGATAAAATTGTAAATGCAGTTAAACTCGGTGTTGCTGAGGCAGGCGGTGTACCGGTTGTATTTCCTGCTATAGCTGTATGTGACGGAATTGCTATGGGACATATCGGAATGAAGTATTCCCTTGTTACAAGAGACCTTATTGCAGATTCCACAGAATGTATGGCTCTTGCTCATCAGTTTGATGCCCTTGTAATGGTTCCGAACTGTGACAAGAATGTTCCCGGTCTTCTTATGGCTGCTGCAAGAATCAATGTTCCCACTGTTTTCGTATCAGGCGGACCTATGCTTGCAGGTCACGTAAAGGGACAGAAGCGTTCTCTTTCTTCAATGTTTGAAGCTGTCGGAAGTTATGCAGCAGGTAATATGACAGAAGAAGAAGTAAAAGAATTTGAGTGTAAGGTTTGTCCTACATGCGGAAGCTGTTCGGGAATGTACACAGCCAACTCAATGAACTGCCTTACCGAGGCACTTGGTATGGGACTTCCCGGAAACGGAACAATTCCCGCTGTATATTCAGAGAGAATCAAACTTGCAAAGCATGCAGGTATGGCTGTAATGGATATGCTTAAAAAGAATATTCGTCCGAGAGACATTATGACAAAAGAAGCAATTATCAATGCACTTACTGTAGATATGGCACTTGGCTGCTCAACGAACAGTATGCTTCATCTTCCTGCAATTGCTCATGAAATCGGATTTGATTTCGGTATCTCTTATGCAAATGAGATTTCAGCAAAGACTCCCAATCTTTGTCATCTTGCTCCCGCAGGTCCTACTTATATGGAAGACCTTAACGAAGCAGGCGGCGTATATGCTGTTATGAATGAGCTTTTAAGCGCTGGGCTTCTTAATAAAGACTGCATTACTGTTACAGGTAAGACTGTTAAAGAAAATGTTGAAAATGTTGCCAATAAGAATGAAGAAGTAATCAGACATCTTTCAAATCCTTACAGCAAAGAGGGTGGTCTTGCGGTTCTAAAAGGAAATCTTGCTCCCGACGGAAGTGTAGTAAAACGTTCTGCCGTTGTTCCGGAGATGATGGTTCATACAGGTCCTGCAAGAGTATTTGACTGTGAAGAAGATGCAATTTCTGCAATTAAGGGCGGTAAGATTGTTGAAGGTGATGTAGTAGTTATCAGATACGAAGGTCCTAAAGGCGGTCCCGGTATGCGTGAGATGCTTAATCCTACTTCTGCAATTGCCGGTATGGGTCTTGGAAGCAGTGTTGCACTTATTACAGACGGTCGTTTCTCAGGTGCAAGCCGTGGAGCTTCAATCGGACATGTATCGCCTGAAGCTGCTGTAGGAGGACCTATTGCACTTGTACACGAGGGAGACAGCATAACAATAGATATTCCCAATCTTTCCATGACACTTAATGTAAGCGATGAAGAGCTTGCAAAGAGAAAATCAGAATGGGTACCAAGGGATCCCGGCGTTATGACAGGTTACCTTGCAAGATACAGAGAGCTTGTAACAAGCGGTAACAGAGGGGCTGTACTTCAGATACCCGGAAAGGAGAATTAAGATGGTTCTTAATGGTTCCGAAATTGTAATTGAATGTCTTCTTGAGCAGGGGGTTGATACTGTTTTCGGTTATCCCGGCGGTACAATTCTTAATATTTACGATGCTCTTTATAAGCACAGTAATCAGATTAATCATATTCTTACCAGCCATGAGCAGGGTGCAGCGCATGCAGCCGACGGTTATGCAAGAGCTACAGGTAAAGTTGGTGTATGTTTTGCCACCTCGGGACCCGGAGCAACAAATCTTGTAACAGGTATCGCTACCGCTTCTATGGATTCTGTTCCGATTGTTGCAATTACTGCCAATGTTAATCTTCCCGCACTTGGAAAAGACACATTCCAGGAGGTTGATATCGCCGGTGTTGTAATGCCTATTACAAAGCACAGCTATATCGTAAAAGATATTAATGACCTTGCTGATACATTGAGAAAAGCTTTTGAAATCGCCAGGTCAGGTCGTCCCGGACCTGTACTTGTAGATATTACAAAGGATGTTACTGCAGGTACATGCGAATTTGAAAGAAAGATTCCTGCCAAAATTGTAAGAAAAGGCAAATATACAGAAGAAGATTTAAATGTTGCTGCACGTATGATAAAGGAAGCAAAGAAGCCTTATTTCTATGTGGGCGGAGGTGTAATTATCTCTGACAGCAGCAAGGAACTTGCTGATTTTGTTCATAAGGTAGATGCTCCTGTTTGTGACACTCTTATGGGTAAAGGCGGTTTCTCCGGTTCAGATCCTTTGTATACCGGTATGATAGGAATGCATGGTACAAAGACTTCAAACCTTGGCGTTTGTGAGTGCGACCTTCTTATCGGTCTCGGTGTCAGATTCTCTGACCGTGTAACCGGAAATGTTAAGCGTTTTGCTGAAAATGCAAAGATACTTCAGATTGATATCGATGCTGCGGAAATTGACAAGAATGTTAAGACAAATGCAAGCATCGTAGGTGATCTTAAGGAGATTCTCCCCAAGCTTTCAGCTAAGGTAGGACAGCTTTCACACGAGGATTGGGTTAATCATATTCTTGATTTAAAAGAGAAATATCCTTTAACCTATGATAAAGACAAGCTTACATGTCCTTATGTTATTGAGAAAATTTATGAAATGACAAAGGGAAAAGCCGTTATTACAACAGATGTCGGCCAGCATCAGATGTGGGCTGCACAGTTCTATAACTATACCAAACCAAGGACATTCCTTTCATCGGGCGGTCTTGGAACAATGGGATACGGTCTTGGCGCATCTATCGGTGCAAAAGTCGGTTGTCCCGATTCAATTGTTATTAATATTGCAGGTGACGGCTGCTTCAGAATGAATATGAATGAACTTGCCACAGCCAGCAGATACAACATTCCTATTATTCAGGTCGTTATTAATAACCATGTTCTCGGTATGGTTCGTCAGTGGCAGACTCTTTTCTACGGAAAGCGTTATTCACAGACCATTCTTGAAGATAAGGTTGATTTTATAAAGGTTTCCGAAGGACTCGGCTGTAAAGCCATGAGAGTAACTTCCAAGGAAGAACTGGAAGGAACAATTCGTGAAGCTCTTGCCGCAAACGGCCCTGTAGTAATTGAATGTGTCATTGAAGAAGATGATAAAGTATTCCCCATGGTTTCACCCGGTGCTCCCATAAGTGAAGCCTTTGACGATGAGGATTTGAAGAAGAGGAATGAAAGCGTTTAATCCCAGAACATTTCTTATCTGGATATCCTCTGTTCTTGGAATAATACTTGTTACAATTTATATTGTTCTTGCTTTGTATTACCGCGACGGATTTTCATACGGTACGTACATTAACGGAATACTTGCAACCGGAAGATCGGTATCGGAACTTAATGAGAGTATGGCAAACAGCCATTCTCTCATGGAGTTTGATATCGAGACATCTGAGGGCTTCTATGAGACGCTATCCCTTGATAAGAACATATTTTTTTCCGATTATACGGATTCGCTTAATGAGATAAAAGATAAGCAGAATCCGTTTTTGTGGTTTATAAATTTCATTTTCAAAAGAAATTATGTTGCAAAACCGGGTGGGATATTTGAT
>JAZLHJ010000005.1:0-5530 GCA_045616785.1 Lachnospiraceae bacterium | reverse complement strand
GGTTACGTCATCAAAGACGAACCATTAACAGCTTCCTGATTAGGTGTTGCGTTTATATTTAATTTTTGACCACCCATTGGATGGTTTATTTGTTATGCACTAAAACTTCTGGGTAACCTCTACTTCTTTGTTTCAAACTTAGTTCCTCTTTCTTTATCTTATTTAATTACAACGCAGTGAAGTGCACCTTCTACCGCATCGGAAATATCAACTTCATTATCACCGTTTAATTTGTCATCGGACTCAAAATACTTAAGACCGCTTTCAGACCTGATATTGGACGAATCGGCGCTGATTACGATTATCTCTCCGGCTCTTTTAAGAAGGTCTTTTCCGGTAATATAATCATCCGTCTCTGCTCCGAAAAACGACGCCTCGGATATTCGAAAGCCTCTCGCAACAGCTTCCTCAACTGTTCCGACGAAGAAAATCTCTTCATTGAAAAGACTGTAATCATCTGCCGTTTTGTATGACATATCAATATAGATTTTGCTGCCGTCAACCTCGATGCTGTTTAGCAAAACGGAACCCTCGCCGTTTGCACCGTTATATTCGGAAATCTCGGCATTTATCTGATTATTCAAATCATCAACCGAATACTTCGTCTGGTCAAAATCTTCGGCAATAAATCCGGTAATCGTTCTGTCACTGTTAATTACTATTGTATCAGTCTCCGCAAGGTGAACCTTGGGCTCGTTTTCTCCGCCTCCGTTTTCACCGCACCCTGCAAGCATAAGTACACTAAGAGTGGCAACAAGCCACCTGAACATTATTTTTCTCATAAATCCTCCGAATAACTCTATATATTATAAGAGACAAATCCTTATATTTCAAGAAAAAAAGGAAGCTCAACAAGGCGAACTTCCATTCAAATAAACCGGATTAAATCCCCATATCTCCGAGAACTTCAAGACTTTTGAACTTTCTGTCTATATATGTCTTTCTGTATCTGTCCATAATATCTGTAACCTCTGCAAACACTTCATCAGACAGAACAAAAGTATACAGACTTTTCAGAGGCGACTTCACAATAAAATTAACAGTATATTTCAAAGTATCCGAATAATTCCTGTCAGAAGGAATTCCCGGAAATTCTCCGTTTATTACCATTGCTTTCATTTCAAACACATATCTGACAAGCTTGTTCGGAAGTGATTTGTTATCAAGTGCCTTAAGCGTCTGATATATTAACCCGAGCATCATTACTTCATCGGCATTTTCCCTTGTATAATAATCCATCACTTCAAGAAAATAACTTCCGTAACATGCTTTTTCTATATCCAGAGAAATCTCTTCGAAATAGTTTGATATTTCAGCCTCAGCAAGTGAGAATCCGTCACGCCCGGTAAACAGCTTAAATCGTCCGAAACAAAAGGGCGACGTTGCTCCGAGCAACGGACTTTTGGGCCTTCTCGCGCCTCTGCAATAGGCAGATATCTTACCTCGTTCTTTAGTTAGAATACTGACATGTCTGTCATTTTCTCCGACAGGAAGTGACTTAATCACCATTCCTGTTACATATGTAAAATCCTGCACTTCTATCCTTTACTTATTTTTGCCTGAATCATCGTGGTAACCAAAATTCTTAAGCAGATAATCGCTGTCACGCCAGTCCTTCTTGACCTTGACCCATAGTTTTAAGTTCACCTGTCTCTCAACAAGCTTCTCAATTCCGTATCTTGCATTAGAACCGATTTTCTTAAGTGTCTCCCCGCCTTTTCCGATAATAATTCCCTTATGAGAATCTCTCTCACAGATAATTGTCGCGTCTATCGTTATAACCGGCTTTGACTCATCCATCCTGTCGATAACAACAGCGATTCCGTGCGGTACCTCGGCATCAAGTGTCCTTAATGCCTGTTCTCTGATAAGCTCTGCAACAATCTGTCTTACCGGCTGGTCCGTAATGGTATCTTCATCATAAAATGGATTTCCGTAAGGCATATATTTCATGAGACACTTAATAAGCTCATCCGTATTCTGATTCTTAAATGCCGACACGGGAACAATTTCCGCAAAGTCCATTTCGTGCCTGTACATATCAATTACAGGCAGAATGTCTTCTTTTTTCACGGTATCTATTTTATTAATTACAAGGATGACCGGAGTTTTGCTGCCTTTAAGCTGTTCAATAATATGCTGCTCGCCTGCGCCGATATATTCTGTAGGCTCTACAAGAAAAAGAATAACATCAACCTCAGAGAGAGTACTCTCGGCAACCCTGACCATGTAATCACCAAGCTTGTTCTTGGATTTATGAATTCCGGGTGTATCAAGAAATACGATCTGTCCTTCACACGAGGTATATACCGTCTGAATTCTGTTTCTCGTAGTCTGCGGCTTTTTGGAAGTAATCGCAATTTTCTGACCGATAAGCGAATTCATTAATGTCGATTTGCCGACATTCGGTCTTCCGATAAGAGTAGCAAAACCTGCTTTAAATTTGTCGTTCATCTATTCTCCTGTCTACTTAATCAAATTGTCTGTTGAAAGGAAAAGGTCCCTGCACTTATTAATCTCGCCTTCATTTCCGACAACACAGATATTGTCTCCGGAAATAAACGCCTCAATATACTTAGAAAGTCCGCGTAGCACGTTTTCATCGGCGCCGAGGATTTCGTCTCTTTCTCTCTGGACATCTTCATCCGTTGCACCTGTCATATAAATTCTGAGATCCCTCGCCGCACGCCCCGCCGGAGTCAGCGGCTCATCAATCTCGGCAATTGCCCCTATTATACCTTTAAGGATTTCCTTTTCGGAAACATTCATATTTCTTACAGCATCGGCGGCCTCGCGGAATATCTTAACCGTATCCATAAGCTTCGGATCTCTGTAAGAGACAAAAAACGACGTTCCCATACGCTTGAAGGAGCACATACAACCGTATGCACCACCCTTAACCCTGACGTTCTTCCACAAATATCCGTAGGACAGCATGTTCTTGAGGACACTTAATGCCCCGTTATATCTAAGATCTGTATTCTCTCTGTAATTTCCCGCAAGACATACATATTGTACCTTACCGGCACATACAAGACCTTCGTTCTTCTTCTCTTTTTTATGAACAAACTTTCCTTCGTAAACAGGCTCTGTGTGAAGCTCCTCGTCAAAATATGACAGAAGCATCGGAAAATTCGTATATCCCTTTTCCTCACAGGCAACGTCAACCATAAAGTTCTCCGGACGGAAAACAGTTGCAACAACTTTTCCGAGATTTGTCACAATCTCATCCTTATATTTATCGAATTCGTTATCAAGCTTAACAATAAACTTGTAGAACTCGTATCCATCAACAACATCAAGCACTTCATCCATTGCAGAGCAGTATGACAATGCTCTCTTATATGCAACGCCGTGCCCTCTTGACATAAGCTCGGACTCCATATAACTTCTCGTCTCCGCAAGTATTTCCTTAAGTCGAACAGTATCCGAGAAATCGGTATAGAGAAGAAGTTCCTTCGTAAGAGCCATAGCATCAGGCACCATATCATAGAAAGCCTTGAAATGAGACTCAAAATAAATGTCATACTCATCAAACTTATCAATAATCGGATACGCCTTTATTCCACCGCCAAAACCGCCGGTCTTAAGAAGCATCTCGTTATTAAGCTCCTGATAACCATAATGCTGCGTATTCATAAGTGACAGAACGGTCTTAAGCAGTCCTGCATACGGGTAAAGCTTCTCCGGCAAATCTCCCATATCAAACATAAGTCTGACATAACTTATTCCGTTTGTGAAAAGAGGATGCATAATAACCGGGATACCTCTTGCCTCACGCTCCTCGACAAGAACTTTGTCTGCCTTCTTTCCTATATCTTCACGGGAAAGACACGGAAGCGTCGCCATAGCTTCTTCTGTGTCAGGCTCCTCCTGATACCTTTTAAGCTCTGCAGCATCACTGATAATTTTCTCTATTTCGTCCGCTGTCAGCGATTTCTTATAGGTCTCGAGTTTCTCTTTTAACGCGTTTTCTTTTTGCTCCGAAAGGCCCTTCATTGGCTTCATTACAATAAGAACTTCGCGGCCCGGATTTAAGAAATAATCACGTATCAGATTCTCAAAGTAGCCGTTATCAATTTCCTTTCTGAAGAAAGCAAATGTATCGGAAGCTTCAAGATGAATAAACGGTTTTGAATCATCATAGAGCCAGCTGTCAAGCATCTGAAGGCCATATACAAGTCCCTTGGGATAGCTTCCGAAATCGGCCTCTCTGTATCTGAACTCAAAAAGATTAAGTGCGGCAAGAATGGCTTTTTTATCAATTCCGAGACTTGCCTGCTCAGACAATACATCCTTTATTGTCTTTAAGAATTCCTCTCCCGCATCAGGATTTGTATTTCTTGCCGTAATACTGAAATATGTCTGCTTTATTCCGTTCTCATAGCAGCTGTCAACATCAGCGCAAAGACCTTTCTCAATAAGAGCCCTTCTAACAGGCGCCCCGGGGCTTGCACAGATTGCATAATCAAGAATTGTAAAAGCAAGATAAAGCTTCTCATCAAGCGAATCCGAAACCGACACAGCATACGAAATAAACGATGCGTCCTCTTCGCTTTCCTCCGCCGTAATCGGATATACTACTTCCTCACGGTGCATTCCGTCAGTGAAATCATCCTGATCCTTTATTTCGGAAAGGACTTCTTTTCTGTCAAATTTTGAAAGATAAGCCTCATCAAAATAGCTTAAATACGCCTCCATGTCCGCATTACCGTAAAGGTAAATATAAGAATTTGAAGGATGATAATACTTTCCGTGAAAATCAAGGAATTTCTCATAGGTCAGACCGGGAATGGCATCAGGGTCGCCGCCTGACTCAACGCCGTAAGGGCTGTCCGGGAAAAGCTTATGAAGCGTTGCCCTAAAGAGAACATCATCCGGAGATGAAAATGCCCCCTTCATTTCATTATATACAACTCCGTTTATCGTAAGCGGCGCGTCCTTTTCTTCTATTTCATAGTGCCAGCCTTCCTGGCGGAAAATCTTCTCATTTGTATAAATATTCGGATGAAAAACAGCATCAAGATACACATCGACAAGGTTCTTAAAATCCTTATCATTGCAGCTTGCCACCGGGTAAAGTGTCTTGTCCGGGAAGGTAAGCGCATTCAGATATGTATTTAATGAGCCCTTCGCAAGCTCCACAAAAGGGTCCTTTACAGGATATTTTTCCGAACCGCACAGAACAGAATGCTCAATAATATGTGCCACACCTGTTGAATCAACGGGTGGCGTGCGAAAACCGATATAGAACACCTTGTTCTCATCTTCATTCGGAAGCAGAACAATTCTCGCCCCCGTCTTTTTATGTTTCAGCATAACAGCCTCGGAATTAATGTCATCAATACGTCTGTCCTCGAGGACCTCGTACGCTGTCAGATTATTAAACTTCATAATTATTCCCCGTCTTTCTGCGAAAGACACCAATGCGTCATGAAACGGGTGCACTGGTCTTCGCTTTTTAATTATTCTTCCTTCTGATATTATTCTTCTATAAGACTGACACACTACAGAACACGTGGAGGTGAGT
>JAZLHJ010000004.1:0-24646 GCA_045616785.1 Lachnospiraceae bacterium | reverse complement strand
TCTTAATGCAGAAGATGGTATCTCCTGTGTACAGACAGCTGAAGGTGCACTTGCAGAAGTTCATGATATGCTTCAGAGAATGAACGAACTTGCAGTAAAGAGTGCAAACGGAACAAATACCACAGCAGACCGTGTAGCTATTCAGAAGGAAGTTAACGCTCTTGTATCTGAGGTAGACCGTGTTGCTAAGTCAACTCAGTTCAATACTCTTAACCTTCTCGATGGTACCTTCGCAGAAGGAAAGGCTCTTCAGGTTGGTGCAGCTGATGATCCTAACCAGGAGATTAAGATTAAGATTTCTGCTATGACAGCAGCCGGACTTGGAATCTCAGGCCTTAAAGATGCTGCGCTTACAAAGACAACTGCATTCCAGACAGAGGCAGGAGCTAAGGCAGCAATCAGCACAATTACCAAGGCTATTGCAAAGATTTCTTCACAGAGATCTTCACTCGGTGCTATCCAGAACCGTCTTGAGCACACCATCAAGAACCTTGATAACGTTGTTGAGAATACAACAGCAGCTGAGTCTTCAATCCGTGATACCGATATGGCTTCAATGATGGTACAGTACAGCAATAATAACATTCTTGCTCAGGCTGGCCAGGCTATGCTTTCACAGGCAAATCAGAGTAATCAGGGTGTTCTGTCACTTCTTCAGTAATAGACAGATTGTTTACATTAAAAGAGATCGGATATTATTCCGGTCTCTTTTTTTGAAATTCTAATATCCATGAGGAAAAATAAATGAAATTTCTTTTTTATCGTTTTGGAAGCGTTTGTGAGCCCGATATGATGGAGGGATTCCTTGCACTTGGCCATGAAGTTGATACAATTGATACAGAGATTACCTGGAAGGATGTGCCGGGAGAGAAAATTGTTGAGATTGTGAGCTCTGCACTTTCTTCCGGAAATTATGACGCTGTTGTCAGTGTTAATTACTATCCGATTGTCTCCGAAGTGTGCAGGATTTTCGGAGTAAGATATATTGCATGGACTGTTGACAGTCCTGTTATTGAACTGTTATCGGATACGGTTGCGAATAATACAAACAGAATTTTCTGTTTTGACTATAAACAATATGGCGATCTCTCGCCGTATAATCCTGGCGGAGTATTCTACCTTCCGCTTGCTACAAATCCCGGAAGGTGGGATAAGGTGATTGCGGGAGCAAGTGCCGGCGAACATGAGAAGTTCAGGAATGATATTTCTTTTGTCGGATCGCTTTATACGGAGAAATGCCCATATGATGCACTTGGAGAAGTAAGTGCATATACACGCGGATTTCTTGAGGGGATGATGGAATCCCAGAAGAAGGTCTACGGCTACTTTTTCTTAAATGAAGTTCTGACAGACGAGGTAATATCGGATTTTATCAGAAACATGCCGGACTATTATATTCCGCCTGAAAAAGCAAGACGGGACGATGCCATGGAAATCGCTTTAAAGTACCTTGGTATGAAGGTTACGTGTCTCGAAAGACTTGAAGTAATGAAGCTTCTTGGCGAGAAATATAATGTTACGGCATATACCGGAAGCGATACATCAAAGCTTCCTGTCAGAAACGGTGGACGGGTAAAGACTCTTACCGAAATGCCGCTTGTTTTCCATAACAGCAGGATTAATCTTAATATCAGCTGCCGTTCCATCAGAACCGGAATCAGCCAGAGAACATGGGATATTATGGGGGCGGGCGGATTTGTGCTTACAAATTATCAGGAAGAAATAGCAAATTTCTTTGAACCCGGAAGAGATATTGAAGTGTACGGTTCCATGGAGGAACTGCTTGATAAGACTGCCTATTACCTTGAACATGAGGATGTACGTGCAAGAATTGCGCGTTCCGGCTCTATAAAGGTACATGAAGGCCATAGTTACAAAGACCGAATCGGCCTGATGATTGAACTTGCGTTTGAGTAAAGGATTTGGAAATGGAAGAGATAAGTGACAGCGGAAAATTGAGAAATGCGATAGCGGTTATCGAAGGGTGTGCTGAAAGCATACTGACAGAAGATGAGAACAGAAATGCCGTGCAGATTCAGATTCTGACGGAGCTTATGGGAATAATTCTTCCCATAATTATTAATGATTATGAAAGACCGGAATTTGCAGGCAGGTCCGAAGAAATCCCGATATGGGTAGATCTTGCAAGACAGCTGACTGAAATTCTTGCCGGTGATGACAGTTTTGCCAAAACCGATTTTCTTCTAATGGTTCTTATCCCGGATATTGAAGAACATATTATGAGGAGGGATTTACAGTGACGGATTTTCTTGATAAGAACCTTTGTGCCATGCACGAAGGCCTTTCGGCGTTAAAAAACAATATTCTTGCGCGTAAAGAAACTTTCGCAGGTTCCTCCGGTAATGTACTTCCGTTTCTTATAGAAGAAGGAGGAAGAGGGTACCTTGCCGCTTCTTCGGATGAAGGAACATATCAGCTTGAAAGCTTCTATGATAATAAGAAGACAGGCGAAATCTGGGGAGGACTCCTGCCTGGAAAATTAGGATACAGGCAGAAATTCATCTTCTTCGGACTCGGAAACGGAATGCTTGTAAGAAGCGTTCTTAAGAGAGCCGATGATACAATAAGAATCCTTGTGTATGAGCCTTCCGCAACTTTTTTTATGACACTGTTGTCGTTAATTGACTGCTCGGATATCCTTTCCGATGAACGGGTTATTCTGTATGCCGATGAAATTTCGCCTTCACCCAAAGAATTTTTGTGCAGATTTGTTGATTATAAGGATCTGAAAGACCTTTTCTATCAGCCGTATCCGAATTACAAAAAACTGTTCAGAAACAGGCAGAAGGAGTTTCTTGATGAGATACAGCTCCTTCATAATCAGGTAAAGGCAACACAGGGAGTAATGGGAAGATACGGCAAGCGTTATTTCAAAAATTCGCTTTCAAATCTTACCGCATTTGCCTTCGGGAAATCTCTGACAGACCTGTATATAAAGATTCCTAAGGATATTCCGTATATTGTTGTGTCTTCAGGTCCTTCTCTTGATAAGAATATTGAAGAACTGAGAAATCTAAAGGGAAAAGCTTTCATAGTATGTGCGGATTCAGCACTTCGTGCAGTCCTGAATAAAGGAATTATTCCCGATATGTTTGTAACAGTTGACGGTGGAAAGGATGTAAGACATTTCGAAAACCCTCTTGTGTCCGACATTCCGATGCTCACGGAACTTACTGCAAACTGCGCAGTGGTTGAAAAAGTGCGTGCAGACAAGTTCTTTATTAATGATTTCAATCCGCAGATTAATTCTTTTATGCAAAGCGAAAAACTTATGGCACCGACTCTTTCAACAGGAGGTTCTGTTGCAAACACTGCTTATGCAATGGCGGCAAGTATGGGCTTTAAGACTGTAATACTTGTGGGTCAGGATCTTGCATATACGGACAACAAAACGCATACCGGAGATTCGCTCAGAGGAAGCTGGAATATCGATGCCTCGACTCTTGCCGGATTTATGACTGACGGATATTACGGAGAAAAGGTAAGAACTTCGTATGAATTCCAGATTTACAAGGACTGGTTCGAGGAAGAAATTGCGAAGAATCCGGATGTACATACAATAAATGCGACTGAGGGCGGCGCACTCATAAAAGGTGCGGAGAATATGCCGCTTTCGGAGGCTGTCAGAAGGTATTGTGTAAAAGAGTACGATTTGGATGGTATGTGGGATAGTATTGAGTACTTTTTTACGCCCGAAGTTCGCGAAAGATTTATAATGTATATGAAGAAGCTACCGGGTGAGCTCGAGATGATTCTTCATGAGGTGAAAAACGGAATCCGCGATTATGACAGGCTTTTCAGACTGACCTTTGAGACGGGTATTAAACAAAACGAGGTCAGAAAGCTTGCTGAGAAAACAGCTGCGGTTACGGAGAAAATCGAGAAAACTCCCGGAATGTATTATATTCAGAACCTTATGCAGGATGTTACCAATGAATATTTGTCGAGAGTCTATGATACAAATGATGATGTCAGAGCAGATATCAGGAAAATGGCAGAAGATGGCAAGGACTATCTTGAAGTTGTAAAGAAAACACTGGAAGAAAGCCTGCCCCGGATTAAAGCTGCTGTGGAAAACATTTCCTCGAATAATGCCTGAAATTATAGTAAACTTAAACTCGGAAAGAATAATCCGAATAATTTGTGGAGAGAATAGAAAATGAAAGTAGTACTTCTTGCCGGCGGACTCGGAACAAGAATTTCCGAGGAGTCGCAGTATAAACCGAAACCGATGCTTGAAATCGGCGGAATGCCGATATTGTGGCATATTATGAAAGAGTATTCCTACTACGGATACAATGATTTTATTATCTGTGCAGGGTATAAGCAGCATCTTATCAAGGAATGGTTCGCTGACTATTTTCTTCATACCAGCGATATTACCTTCGATTTTACAGAAGGAAACAAAATGATAATTCACGATCAGAAGACAGAACCCTGGAGAGTAACGGTTGTTGATACCGGCTATGAGACTATGACAGGAGGCCGTGTAAAGCGAGTTCAGAAGTATATCGGTGACGAAACTTTTATGCTGACATACGGAGACGGAGTGTGCGACGTTAATATCAAAGAGCTTGTTGAATTTCATAAAAGGCACGGCAAAATGGCTACACTTACTGCAGTTAAAATGGGGCAGCAAAAGGGAATACTCGACCTCGCCATGGACAACACCGTTCGTGCTTTCCGTGAGAAAAATACTGTAGATGATACACCGATAAATGCAGGATACATGGTGCTTAATCCCGGGATTTTCGATTTCCTTGAAAATGACCATACCGTGTTTGAAAAGGACTGTCTTGGTAAAGTGGCAAAAGAAGGCGAGCTTATGTCGTTTCTTCATACCGGTTTCTGGCAGTGCATGGACAACAAGCTTGAAAAGGATATTCTCGAGAATCTCTGGAATTCCGGAAATGCACCGTGGAAAAAGTGGGAATAGGAGCTGATTTATGAAATATGACTATCTTGTAGTCGGAGCAGGTCTTTTCGGAGCGGTTTTTGCTTCCGAAATGAAGAAGGCAGGCAGAAAATGCCTTGTAATAGAGAAAAGAGAACACATCGGTGGCAACATTTATACAGAGAATGTTGCCGGCATTAACGTGCATGTATACGGAGCGCATATTTTTCACACAAGCAGCAGAGAAGTGTGGGAATATGTTAATTCGTTTGCCGAGTTTAATAATTACATAAATTCCCCGATTGCAGTATATAAAGACGAGCTTTACAACCTTCCGTTTAACATGAATACCTTTAGTAAAATGTGGGGAATAAAGACTCCTTCTGAAGCAAAACAGATAATCGAAGAGCAGAGAAAAGAACTTGGCGGCAAGGAACCTGAGAATTTGGAAGAGCAGGCAATCAGTCTTGCAGGCCGTGATATATACGAAAAGCTTGTTAAGGGGTATACGGAGAAACAGTGGGCAAGAGACTGCAAGGATCTTCCGCCTTTTATTATTAAAAGGCTTCCGCTTCGTTTTACCTATGACAATAATTATTTCAACGACCCTTATCAGGGAATTCCCAAGGGTGGTTATACCCGGATAATAGAGAAGATGCTTTCTGACATTCCTGTCATAAAAGGAGTGAGCTATTCGGATTTCATTAAGAATAATAATGACAATTATTCTTTTGATAAGATTCTGTATACAGGAATGATTGACGAATTCTTTGATTACAGACTTGGCGCACTCCAGTACCGTTCGGTTCGTTTTGAGACTACTCATCTTACCGATACTGATAATTTCCAGGGAAATGCAGTAGTCAATTATGAAGAAAGAGAAGTGCCGTATACAAGAATCATTGAGCACAAGCATTTTGAATTCGGAACGCAGCCGACCACTGTTATTTCAAAGGAATATCCGAGCGAGTGGAAGATGGGAACAGACCCTTACTATCCGATAAATGATGACAAGAACAGCAGACTGTACGCCGAATACGAGAAGCTTGCCGAAAATGAGAAGAATGTTCTTTTTGGCGGAAGACTTGGGCAGTACAAATACTATGATATGGACAAAGTTATTATTGCCGCATTTGATATGGTAAAAAAGGAACTTTCAAAATGACAGACCCACGTGAAATGTACGATCAGGTTAATAAAGCCGCACATTACGCACTTACACTTACATCTTTTTTCAGAAATTTTGATATTGATTCCGGAGTAAGGCTGTACCGAAGCTTCCTTGATTTGCTGCGGCAGATTTACGGAAACGTATTTTCCAAAGAGGCAGAGGAACTTGGAATAAACGCAGATGCAGCCGAATATTCCGACATAGTAAAAAGCCTTCTTGATTGTCAGGAGGCAGGAGACTATGTTCTTCTTGCGGATATTCTTGATGGAAGGGCATATCCTTTTCTTGCAGACATTCTTGTCAGAATAAGGGTTTCTTATAATGCCTCTTTTCTCCCTGATTATTATGAATCGAATGTCACATATCCGGCTCAGGCAGACCCGATGTTCGGGGAGCTGATGAGACAGGTATCTTCGCAGATGGCACTTGGACTTACAAATGCTCCGGATGCGGATATATATGAAGTAAATGATACTGTATATGTTGTGGAATATACGGAAACGGGATATCCGACCGTAAAGGTTGAAGACTGTCACGGAGCTTTCTATCTTCATTCAAACAAGGACCCATATGAGGAAGGAAAAGGCTGGACTTCTGCATTTATTAATGAGAAAACAAAAGAGTATCATATACTGGGAATGGGACTAGGATATGCAGGAATATCGCTGTTTGGTAAATTGCTCAAATCATATCCGGTTCATATGTATGAAGAAGACCCGTATATGATTTACCTTGCGTTAAAATATGTAAATTTCGGAGATATGCTAAGAACGGGGCTTTTCATCCATTATGATCCCGGATATCTTCTTATAGGCGCAGCCGCAAAAGGAAAAGAAAAAAGGCTTATCATTCATCCGCCTTCGCTGAGAAGAATTGCCGACAGCGAAATAAAGGCAATATTTGAAAGATATTATATAGAAGACTGTTCACTAAGAAATTCGGAAATCATGCTTGCCGGGAATTTTGACCGTAACATGAAGCTTTTGGATGAAAATCCCGCGAAGGTGCAGCCTTTTGTTAACGGGACGCTGTCTTTTGACGGTAAAACGGTTTATATTGTGGCAGCAGGACCTTCGCTTGATAAGAATATATCGCTCCTTGCGGGTAAAACAGAAAATGCTGACTTTAGATCAAAAAGCTGCATAATTGCAGTGGGGACAGTACTCAGAAAACTCCTTAATGCGGGAATATATCCGGACTACGTGATTGTTACCGAAGGGAATTATCGTGCGACCTCTCAGGTGAAATGGCTTCCTGAGTCGGACGTTCCGATGCTTATGCTTTCAACTGCAAATCCGGGCTATATTCAGGAATACGACAGAGAACATTTCATTCTGTTTCAAAAGGATTATGAAAAGGCTGAAGAAATGGCAGGGAAGCTTGGAGGAGTGCTTTTTGAAACCGGCGGAAGCGTAGCAACGCTCGCTGTTGATGTGTCGATACGGTGTGGGGCGAAAAGGATAGTTACACTCGGACTTGACCTTGCGTTTACCGATAATCTGGCGCACGCTGAGGGAACTTCGAACAGGATAGCGACAGATATGAGTGAGCTTTCACCTGTTGACGGTGTTAACGGTGATGTTGTGTATTCCGACAACAAATTCACAATTTACAGAAGGTGGATTGAAAAGAGAATTGCCGGGGAAACGGGAATCGAATTTATAGATGCGACAGAGGGCGGAAGCCTGATTCGCGGAATGAAAATTATGAAACTGAATGAGGTTACGGAGGATATATAAGGTGGAAGAGAGAAAAATACTTGCGATAATTCCTGCCAGAAGCGGATCAAAAAGCGTTAAGAACAAAAACATTAAGGAAATAGCGGGAAAGCCTATGATAGCGTACTCAATCGAGCACGCACAGAAATCACGTTATATTAACAGGATAATTGTCAGTACCGATTCTGAAGAGTATGCCAAAATAGCAAGAGAATATGGGGCGGAGACTCCTTTTATCAGGCCTTCTGAGTTTGCAACCGATACATCGCTTGACATTGAAGTGTTTGAACACGCGTTAAACTGGCTTGATGAAAATGAGAAATATGTACCGGATATTGTAGTCCAGCTAAGACCTACCTACCCAATCAGAAATGTTGAAGACATTGATAAAATGATTGAAATGATGAATGATGATTCTGAGATAGACTGCGTAAGAACTCTTGCACCCGCAACGGAAGTTGCTCATAAGATGTGGTATATGGGAGATAACGGCAGGATCAGACCGATTATGACCGATATTCCGGAAGCATATAACATGGCAAGGCAGATGCTGCCAAGAATTCTCTATCAGAACGGAAATGTTGATGTAATCAGACCGTATGTAATTACAGAGCTTCATTCCATGACAGGAAAAGTTATTGTCGGATATGAGATGAAAGATAATTTCGATATTGATACAACAGCTGAATTTGAGAAAGCGGCAACCTATCTTTCGATTAAGAATGGCGGAAAGCGTTTTGTATTTGATATTGACGGAGTAATTGCTCTTAAGAGGGAAGATCTTGATTATAAAGAGGCACTTCCGAATACAAAAATGATAGAAATCATAAATAAGCTCTATGACTGGGGAAACGAAATTGTTCTTCATACTGCCAGAGGATATGTTACCGGAATTGACTGGGAGCCTACGACAAGAAAGCAGATGGAAGACTGGGGAGTTAAGTATACCGAGCTTCACATGGGAAAACCGAATGCTGATTTCTATGTTGACGATAAAATGATAGGAATAGATACACTATTTGATTTATTTTCATAAAAATTAATGAAATGCGGCAATAATCATAATATGCCCTTGCTTTTTGACTTTGACCGTGGTAGAGTTAGTTTATAAAAGTAGGTTTTTATGCCCTGCGTGGGCTTTCCGCTACGGATTACTGAAGACGAAGGAACGTTTTCACCGAAGATGCGGCTGAGCGGCAGATGCTTTTGCACAGAACCACGACTTCACGGATGAAAGGAGGGGCGAATTATGAATGCTGCAGCACTTAATACTGTCTATAATCATTATCTGACTACGTATGCGCCGAAGGGTATCAACTCGCAATATGATACTCATAAGAAGAGCGAGCTTCGTGGTGTCTATAATTCCATTGTTAAAATGAATAAAGAAGCGCCCCTGGCCATCCTTGATACCAGCAGAGACACGCAGCAGTTTGCTGTGGGCCTTAAGGAAAGTGCGCGTTCTCTTCATAATTCAATTGCCAGCCTTGTAACCGGTGATGTTGAATCTCTTCTATATAAAAAGGCAGCTTATTCAACTGACGAGAATGTTGCCGCCGCAAAGTTTATCGGAGAAAGTGATGCAATATCCGAAGAAGGTTCGTCCTTTACTCTTGAAGTTAAGCATCTTGCGACATCGCAGACCAATAAAGGACGATATCTTGATGCTGACGAAAAGGTTTCTCTCCCGCCGGGAGCGTACTCTTTTGACATAGGAATAAATAATCTTAATTATGAATTCCAGTTTAAGATTAATGAAGGCGACACCAACAAGACGCTGGAAGAAAGATTATCAAGACTTGTTAATGAAGCTGAGATCGGACTTGTGGCCGAAGTGGATGAAAACGATGAGGGCGGAGTTGCGCTTTCTCTTTCATCGAAGGCTACCGGAAGAATTAATGACAGCGATAATATTTTCAGGGTTTCAGATGATAAAACAAGCCGTATGAACGGTACTGTCGGATACCTTGGGATAGGCGAAACAACAACTCCTGCTTCCAATGCTGAGTTTATAATTAACGGAGAAGAGAAAAGTGCGTACTCCAATAATTTCAGCGTCGGAAAAATCTATGAAATTAATCTGAACGGGCTTTCCGGCGATGAACCTGTAATAATCGGAATAAAGCACGATCACGAATATCTTCGTGATAATTTGAGGAAGCTGATAGGCGGATACAACGATTTTCTTAAGAATACAACACCTTACCTTGAGAAGCAGCCGTACAGCAACAGGGTATTAAACGAACTGTCCGGAATTACCGGAGAGTATTCGGAAGAACTTAATAACATTGGTATACTTAAGAATCAGGACGGCGAACTTACATTTAATGAAGGAAAACTTATTGAAGCTCTCGATGGCGAAGATGCCGGAGAGAAGTTCGAGGCAATAAAAGATTTCTCGAAAGCGCTTATAAGGAAGACGGACAACATTTCATTAAATCCGATGAATTATGCGCATAAGACGATTGTTGCCTACAAGAATCCCGGACACGGATATGCAAGCCCTTATGTGACAAGTGCATACAGCGGAATGATGTTCAATTCGTATTGCTGAAAAATACTTTTAATTTTATGTTGACGAAGAATAACGACCTATGCTATAGTAATCAAGCGACATTAGTTTGGGTCGTTATTTTTGTGCAATAAAATCCATCACACTTTATTTGGAGGAAAAAACATGCGTACCAAGATTACACTTGCATGTACAGAGTGCAAACAGCGTAACTACAATACTACTAAGGATAAGAAGACTCATCCCGACAGAATGGAGACTAAGAAGTACTGCAGATTCTGCAAGACTCATACTCTTCACAAAGAAACCAAATAATCTGTTCCGTCAGAAAGGGGTCTGTTATGGGAGATACATCCAATAAAGAGAAGAAGCCTTCTTTTTTTAAGGGAGTAAAGGCTGAATTCGGCAAAATATCCTGGCCTGATAAGACAACTCTTACCAAAGAGACAATTGCTGTTGTCGGCGTATCTGTTGTTGCAGGACTTTTGATTACTGCTATTGATGCTGTTCTTCAGATCGGTATCAATTATCTTACCATGTAATTAAATTCTGCAATAATATAGGGTACAAGGAGAAAGCAATGGAAGAAGCAAAATGGTATGTTGTTCATACTTATTCCGGATATGAGAATAAGGTAAAGGCAAATATTGATAATGCGATAGAGAATCGTCACCTTGAAGATACTATTCTTGAAGTGCGTGTTCCTATGGAAGATGTAGTCGAGATGAAGAACGGTTCAAGAAAGACTACACAGAAAAAGATGTTTCCCGGATATGTTCTTATCAATATGATAATGAACGAGGAGACATGGTACGTTGTTAGAAATACAAGAGGCGTTACAGGCTTCGTAGGTCCGGGGTCAAAACCCGTTCCTCTTTCGGAAGCCGAGATGAAGCCGCTCGGAATTCACACAGAGAACGTTACTGTAGACTTTGGCGAGGGCGATACAATTGCTGTTGTTGCCGGAGTTTGGAAAGATACAGTCGGCGTTGTTCAGAGAATGGACTACGGCAAGCAGACAGCTACAATCAATGTGGAACTCTTCGGAAGAGAAACTCCTGTTGAGATTAGTTTTGCCGAGGTAAGACTCGTAAAATAAGTTAGGAAGAAGCGAAAGCTTTTTATTTATAATCGGTGGGAGGGAGCCTAACCCGTAACCACAAATCAATTCTATTAGGAGGTGCCGTTATGGCAAAGAAAGTAACCGGATACATCAAATTACAGATTCCAGCTGGTAAAGCAACACCTGCCCCTCCGGTAGGTCCCGCACTTGGTCAGCACGGAGTCAACATCGTTGAATTTACAAAACAGTTCAACGCAAGGACAGCAGATCAGGGTGATATGATCATCCCCGTTGTCATCACAGTTTACGCAGATAAGAGCTTCAGTTTTATTACAAAGACTCCACCTGCCGCAGTTCTTCTTAAGAAGGCTTGCAACCTTAAGAGTGCATCAGCTGCTCCCAACAAGACAAAAGTTGCATCTATCAGCAAGGCAAAGCTTAAGGAAATCGCAGAGATTAAGATGCCCGATCTTAATGCAGCATCAATCGAGGCTGCTATGTCAATGATCGCAGGTACTGCAAGAAGCATGGGAATTACAGTAGAGGACTAAGGAGGAGCAGGTAAATGAAACACGGTAAGAAGTATGAAGAGGCCGCAAAGCTTAGAGAGCGCGGCACAGTATATGAAGCAAATGAAGCAATCTCACTTGTTAAGAAGACCGCTACTGCAAAGTTCGATGAGACTGTAGAAGTTCACATTCGTACAGGATGTGACGGACGTCACGCAGAGCAGCAGATCCGTGGAGCAGTTGTTCTCCCTAACGGAACCGGTAAGACTGTAAAAGTTCTTGTATTTGCAAAGGGTGATAAGGTAGCTGAGGCAGAGGCTGCAGGTGCAGACTTTGTTGGCGGAGATGAACTTATTCCCAAGATTCAGAATGACGGATGGCTTGATTTCGACGTAGTTGTTGCAACACCTGATATGATGGGCGTTGTAGGACGTCTTGGTAAAGTTTTAGGACCTAAGGGTTTAATGCCTAATCCTAAGGCCGGAACTGTTACTATGGATGTAACAAAAGCAATTAACGATATTAAAGCCGGTAAAATTGAGTACAGACTTGATAAGTCCAACATCATTCATGTTCCTGTTGGAAAGGCTTCTTTCTCAGAAGAGCAGCTTCAGCAGAACTTTGAGGCACTTATGGATGCCATCGTTAAGGCAAAGCCCAGTGCACTTAAGGGTCAGTACTTAAAGAGCATTACACTTGCAGCAACAATGGGACCCGGAGTAAAGGTTAGTGTTGCAAAGTATTAATTCTCCATTATGGACTTGACGTGTTTATGAACACGTGATAAGTTAATACATGTCGCTTGACAGTGACAAAGCCGAAGACAGTGGGTACGCTATATTGCGTCTAACGATTTCGCCCACCGAGGAAGAGTAAGATTTTAACGCCTCCCTGTCTTTGGGGAGGCTTTTTATTTCTTCTTATCTTTAGGCATTTATTCTATAAGGAGGTAAGAAAATGGCAAAAGTAGAACTTAAGAAACCCGTAGTTGAAGAAATCGCCGGAAAGATTAGTGATGCTCAGGCAGTAGTGCTTGTTGATCATCGTGGTCTTACTGTTGCAGAGGATACCGAGCTTCGTAAACAGCTTCGTGAAGCAGGCGTCAGCTACAAGGTTTACAAGAACACCATGATGAATTTTGCATTCAAGGGTACTGACTATGAACAGCTTTCATCATTCCTTGAAGGCCCCAGCGCTATGGCTGTAGCTAAGGAAGATGCAACTGCTCCTGCCAGAATCATTTGCAAATTCGCTAAGACAGCTCCTGCTCTTGAAGTTAAGGGTGGTGTTGTTGATGGTACACTTTACGATGCAGCCGGAATCAAACAGCTTGCGGACATTCCTTCAAAAGAGGTCCTCATTTCCAGATTGCTTGGCAGCATGAAGTCCCCTATTTCCAACCTTGCTCGCGTTCTCAATCAGATCGCAGAAAAGGGTGGTGCAGGCGCATGTGCTCCTGCGGAGACTGCAGAAGAAGCACCTGCAGAAGCATAATGCTTTCAGTAGCTTCATAATTATTTAGAAAACTAACAATTACATTTTATATGGAGGTAAATTTAAAATGGCTAAAATGAGCACACAGGAATTTATTGATGCTATCAAAGAGTTATCTGTTCTTGAATTAAACGATCTTGTAAAAGCTTGCGAAGAGGAGTTCGGAGTATCTGCTGCTGCAGGTGTTGTTGTAGCAAACGTAGCAGGTGGTGATGGAGCTTCTGCTGCAGAAGAGAAGACTGAGTTCGATGTAGAGCTTACAGATGTAGGCCCTAACAAGGTTAAGGTTATCAAGGTTGTTCGTGAAGCAACCGGTCTTGGACTTAAGGAAGCTAAGGATCTTGTTGATGCTGCTCCTAAGATGGTTAAGGAAGGCGCTTCTAAGGAAGAGGCTGATGACATCAAGGCTAAGCTTGAGGCTGAAGGCGCAAAGGTTACTCTTAAGTAATTTTTACAGTCATTTCAGAGCCGAATCCGAAGGGTTCGGCTCTTTTTCATTTCTATATTCATTTCAAAATATTTTTTAAAAAGAAAAATCTTTTGTTGACTCCCATTTTGCTTTGTGATAGTATGTATGGTGCACTATTGTGGTAAAGAAGGGGTATTTATACCCTTCTGGGATTTTTTGCGGCCATAAGCCGAAAAAAGGCGTTTTCACGATAGAAAATTAAAGAACGGGGTGAAATGTCAATGGAAAAGAACAGAATACGTCCTATTGCTTCCGGAAGAAGCATGCGTATGAGTTATCAAAGACAGAAAGAGGTTCTGGAGATGCCTAACCTGATTGAAGTCCAGAAGGACTCCTATCAGTGGTTCCTTAAGGAAGGTCTTAAGGAAGCATTTGACGATATCTCTCCTATCGAGGATTTCAGCGGACATTTATGTCTTGAATTCGTCGACTTTGAACTTTGCGAGGATGACGTTAAGTATTCTATTGAAAAGTGTAAGGAAAGAGATGCTACATATGCTGCACCTTTAAAGGTAAAGGTACGTCTCTATAACAAGGAGAAGGAAGAAATATCTGAACATGAAATTTTCATGGGTGACCTTCCTCTTATGACTGCTACCGGTACATTTGTAATTAACGGAGCTGAGCGTGTAATTGTCAGTCAGCTTGTTCGTTCTCCCGGTATCTATTATTCCATTGATAGAGATAAAATAGGTAAGCCTCTTTATTCATGCCAGGTTATCCCTAACAGAGGAGCATGGCTTGAGTATGAGACAGACAGCAATGATGTTTTCTATGTACGTGTGGACAGAACCAGAAAGGTTCCCATTACAGTACTTATCAGAGCACTTGGTATCGGAACCAATACTGAAATCAGAGAACTTTTTGGTGATGAACCCAAGATTGAAGCTTCTTTTGCAAAGGATACTTCAATTACAGAGAAGGATCCCGAAGGTTCATATGAAGCAGGACTTCTTGAACTCTATAAGAAGATTCGTCCCGGTGAACCTTTGAGTGTCGACAGTGCAGAGAATCTCGTTAATGCAATGTTCTTCGATGCAAGAAGATATGATCTTGCAAAGGTTGGACGTTATAAGTTTAATAAAAAATTAGCTCTCAGAAACCGTATCAGACATATGATACTTGCTGAGGATGTAATCAGTCCTTTTACAGGTGAAGTTATTGCCGAGAAGGGAACAACAGTTACCGCTGAAATCGCTGATCAGATTCAGGATGCAGCAGTTCCTTTTGTGTACGTTCAGACTGAAGAACGTAATGAGAAGATTCTTTCCAACATGATGGTAAATCTTACCAGCTTTGTTGATTGCGATCCTGCAGAGCTCGGAATTAAGGAAAGAGTTTATTTCCCTGTTCTTCAGCAGATTCTTGCAGAGTACAGCGATGATGCCGAAGCTCTTGCAGAAGCAATTAAGAAGAATGTGCATGAACTTGTTCCCAAGCACATTACAAAAGAAGATATTATTGCTTCAATTAACTACAATATGCATCTTGAGTACGGCGTTGGTAACAAAGATGATATCGATCATCTTGGAAACCGTCGTATCCGTGCAGTAGGTGAGCTCCTTCAGAATCAGTACAGAATAGGTCTTTCAAGACTTGAGAGAGTTGTACGTGAGCGTATGACAACACATGACTCGGATGATGTATCTCCTCAGAGTCTTATTAACATCAAGCCTGTACAGGCTGCTGTAAAGGAATTCTTCGGATCTTCACAGCTTTCACAGTTCATGGATCAGAACAATCCGTTAGGAGAGCTTACTCATAAGAGACGTCTTTCAGCACTTGGTCCCGGTGGTCTTTCAAGAGACCGTGCCGGATTCGAGGTTCGAGACGTTCACTATTCACATTACGGAAGAATGTGTCCTATCGAGACACCCGAAGGTCCTAACATCGGTCTTATTAACTCACTTGCATCTTATGCGAGAATTAATGAGTATGGATTTGTAGAGGCACCTTATCGTGTTATTGATAAGAAGGATCCTGAGAATCCTGTTGTTACAGATGATGTAGTATATATGACCGCAGATGAAGAGGATAACTACCATGTAGCTCAGGCAAGTGAGCCTCTTGATGAGAAAGGTCATTTCGTTAAGAATATGGTTTCCGGTCGTTTCAGAGAGGAAACACAGGAGTACAGTAAGAGCATGTTTGATTACATGGATGTATCTCCCCGAATGATTTTCTCTGTTGCTACCGCACTTATTCCTTTCCTTCAGAACGACGATGCTAACCGAGCTCTTATGGGTTCCAACATGCAGCGTCAGGCAGTTCCTCTTCTTGTTACCGAAGCTCCCGTTGTAGGTACAGGTATGGAACCCAAGGCTGCTGTTGACTCAGGTGTCTGCGTTGTTGCCAGAAAGAACGGAACAGTAGATTATGTATCATCCAATCTGATTAAGGTAACTTATGATGATGGAGAAAAAGAAGACATTCGTCTTGGTAAGTTCTGCAGAAGTAACCAGTCCAACTGCTACAATCAGAAACCTGTTGTATTTAAAGGCGACAGAATTGCTGCAGGTGAGGTTATTGCAGATGGTCCTTCAACTGCAGGCGGTGAACTTGCACTTGGTAAGAATCCTCTTATCGGATTCATGACTTGGGAAGGATATAACTACGAGGATGCTGTTCTGTTATCAGAAAGACTCGTACAGGATGATGTATATACTTCTGTTCATATCGAAGAATATGAAGCAGAAGCCCGTGATACCAAACTCGGACCCGAAGAGATTACAAGAGATGTTCCCGGTGTCGGTGATGAGGCATTAAAGGATCTTGATGATCGCGGAATTATCCGTGTAGGTGCCGAGGTTCGTGCAGGAGATATCCTTGTAGGAAAAGTTACTCCCAAGGGAGAAACAGAACTTACTGCAGAGGAAAGACTTCTTCGTGCAATTTTCGGTGAGAAAGCAAGAGAAGTAAGAGATACTTCACTTAAGGTTCCTCACGGTGAGTATGGTATTGTTGTTGATGCCAAGGTATTTACAAGAGAAAACGGCGATGAGCTTGCTCCCGGAGTAAATCAGGCCGTTAGAATTTATATAGCACAGAAGAGAAAGATTTCTGTAGGAGATAAGATGGCCGGACGTCACGGTAACAAGGGTGTAGTTTCCCGTGTGCTTCCTGTTGAGGATATGCCTTATCTTCCCAATGGTCGTCCTCTTGATATCGTGCTTAACCCTCTCGGCGTTCCTTCGCGTATGAATATCGGACAGGTACTCGAGATTCACCTTTCACTTGCAGCAAAGGCACTTGGATTTAACATTGCCACACCTGTATTTGATGGTGCAAAAGAAAATGATATTATGGACACACTCGATCTTGCCAATGACTATGTAAATCTGTCATGGGAAGAATTCGAGAAGAAACATAAAGACGAATTGCTTCCTGAGGTTCTTCAGTATCTTTCTGATAACAGAGATCACAGAGAACTTTGGAAGGGTGTTCCCATTTCAAGAGACGGTAAGGTAAGACTTCGTGATGGTCGTACCGGTGAGTATTTTGATGGACCTGTTACAATCGGTCACATGCATTATCTGAAACTTCATCACCTTGTTGATGATAAGATTCATGCACGTTCAACCGGACCATACTCCCTCGTTACACAGCAGCCTCTTGGTGGTAAAGCACAGTTCGGTGGACAGCGTTTCGGAGAAATGGAAGTTTGGGCTCTTGAAGCTTACGGCGCAAGCTATACACTTCAGGAAATCCTTACTGTTAAATCCGATGATGTTGTAGGACGTGTTAAGACTTACGAAGCAATTATCAAAGGTGATAATATTCCTGAACCCGGAATTCCTGAGTCATTTAAGGTTATGCTCAAGGAATTACAGTCACTCGGTCTTGATGTCAAGGTTCTTCGTGATGATAATGTCGAGGTTAACCTTATGGAATCTGTTGATTATGGTGATACAGATTACAGAGATGTTATTGAAGGTGAAACCAGAAGACAGAATTATGAGAATGAGTCTTTTGGTGCATATGGTTATTCAACACAGGAAATCGACGAAGAAAGCGGAGATTTTGTTGATGTTGAAAGCGAAGACTCTTTTGAAGATGATTTTGATGATGCCGGAGACGGAGAGGAATAAATCACGGGAGGATATCTGAAATGTCAGAGAACAAAAATGAAGTATACCAGCCGATGACCTTTGATTCGATTAAGATTGGGCTGGCATCACCTGAAAAGATAAGAGAATGGTCAAAGGGCGAGGTAACAAAGCCCGAGACCATCAACTACAGAACACTTAAGCCCGAAAGAGACGGTCTGTTCTGTGAAAGAATTTTCGGACCCAGTAAAGACTGGGAATGTCATTGCGGAAAGTATAAGAAAATCCGTTATAAAGGCGTTGTCTGTGACAGATGTGGCGTTGAAGTTACAAAGTCCTGCGTAAGAAGAGAGCGTATGGGACATATTGAGCTTGCTGCTCCTGTTTCACATATCTGGTATTTTAAGGGAATTCCCAGCCGTATGCGACTTCTCCTTGACCTTTCACCGAGAGTACTTGAGAAAGTATTGTATTTTGCATCTTATATTGTTCTTGATGCAGGAACAACAAATCTTTCATATAAGCAGGTTCTTTCAGAGAAGGAATATCAGGATGCCAAGGAAGAGTTTGGCGATCGCGCATTCCGTGTAGGTATGGGTGCTGAAGCAATCAAGGAACTTCTTCAGGCAATTGATCTTGAAAAAGATGATGCTGAACTTAAGGCTGAACTTGATGAATCAAACGGCCAGAAGAGAGCAAGAATTATTAAGAGACTTGAAGTTGTAGAAGCTTTCAAGGAATCAGGAAATAAGCCTGAATGGATGATTATGGATGCCATTCCGGTTATTCCCCCCGATCTTCGTCCTATGGTACAGCTTGACGGCGGTCGTTTCGCAACATCGGATCTTAATGATCTTTACAGAAGAATAATTAACAGAAATAACCGTCTTGCAAGACTTCTTGAACTCGGAGCTCCTGACATTATTGTCAGAAATGAAAAGAGAATGCTTCAGCAAGCTGTAGATGCGCTTATTGATAACGGAAGACGTGGAAGACCTGTAACAGGCCCCGGAAACAGAGCACTTAAGTCTCTTTCCGATATGCTCAAGGGTAAATCCGGACGTTTCAGACAGAACCTTCTTGGAAAGCGTGTTGACTATTCAGGACGTTCCGTTATCGTTGTAGGCCCCGAACTTAAGATTTATCAGTGTGGTCTTCCCAAGGAAATGGCACTTGAGCTTTTCAAACCTTTTGTCATGAAGGAGCTTTGTGCCAAGGGAATTTCACAGAATATTAAAAACGCAAAGAAACTTGTGGAGAGATGGGATAACCAGGTATGGGACGTTCTTGAGGATGTAATCAGAGAACATCCGGTTATGCTTAACCGTGCTCCCACACTTCACAGACTTGGAATTCAGGCATTTGAGCCTGTTCTTGTAGAAGGAAAGGCAATTAAACTTCATCCCCTTGTATGTACAGCATTTAATGCTGACTTCGATGGAGACCAGATGGCAGTTCATCTTCCTCTTTCTCAGGAAGCTCAGGCAGAGTGCAGATTCCTTCTTCTTTCACCCAATAACCTTCTTAAACCCTCTGATGGTGGCCCTGTTGCCGTTCCTTCACAGGATATGGTTCTTGGTATTTACTACCTTACAATGGAGAGAATCCGTGATTACAGTAAGGAGTATGGATTTAATGAAGAAATAACCCTTAAGTATGAATCACCTGAAGAAGCAAAAGAAGCATTCTTCAAATACCAGAAGGAAGTTGAGAAGGCTTCTGCTTCAGGAAAAGAAGTAAAGGGTGTTAAGCTTGAGAGCGATACAAAACTTAATGTATGTATCGACCCCGAAAGACAGAGATGGATAATCTGCCGTTTCTCTGATTTACTTGGACATTATTTCAATTCTATGGATCAGGCGGTTCTTGCTTATGAAAGCGGAGACATTACTCTTCATCAGAGAATTAATGTTAAGGTTACTAAGACAGATGAAAACGGTGAGGTTCACTCAGGTATTATTTCATGTACACTCGGTCGTCTTATGTTTAACGAAATCCTTCCTCAGGATCTTGGTTTTGTAGACAGATCAAAGCCGGAGAATTTCCTTCTTCCCGAAGTTGATTTCCATGTTGGAAAGAAGCAGCTTAAGAAGATTCTTGAGAAAGTAATTAATACACACGGAACATTTAAGACAGCAGAAGTTCTTGATGATATTAAGGCTACAGGATATCATTATTCAACCAAGGCAGCCATGACCGTATCGATTTCCGATATGACCGTTCCTGCCAAGAAGCCCGAAATGCTTGCTGAAGCGCAGAACACTGTTGATAAGATTACCAAGAACTATAAGCGTGGTCTTATTACAGAAGAGGAACGTTATAAGGCAGTTGTAGAAACATGGACTGAGACAGATAAGCAGCTTACAGATGTGCTTCTTAACGGTCTTGATAAGTATAACAACATCTTCATGATGGCAGACTCCGGTGCCCGTGGTTCTAACCAGCAGATTAAACAGCTGGCAGGTATGCGTGGACTTATGGCTGATACAACAGGTAAGACCATTGAGCTTCCTATTAAGTCTAACTTCCGTGAAGGACTTGATGTTCTGGAATACTTCATGTCTGCACATGGTGCTCGTAAAGGTCTTTCCGATACAGCTCTTCGTACAGCAGACTCAGGTTACCTTACACGTCGAATGGTTGATGTATGTCAGCAGCTTATCATTCGTGAGACAGATTGTTGCGAAGGCCGTGATTTTATCCCGGGAATGACTGTGAAGGCATTCATGGACGGAAAAGAGACTATCGAAGGTCTTCAGGACAGACTTACAGGACGATTTGCATGCAACGATATCCTTGATAAGGACGGTAATGTTCTTGTTAAGAAGAATCATATGATTACACCCAGCCGTGCAGCAAAGGTTATTTCTTCCGGTATTGATGAAGAAGGAAAGCCGATTACAGATGAGAACGGAATGGCATCAGGAAAGGTAAAGATTCGTACAATTCTTACCTGCCGTTGCAAGAACGGTATCTGTTCCAAGTGCTACGGTGCAAACATGGCTACAGGTGAAGAGGTTCAGGTTGGTGAAGCAGTAGGTATTATTGCAGCACAGTCAATCGGTGAACCCGGTACACAGCTTACAATGAGAACCTTCCATACCGGTGGTGTTGCCGGTGGTGATATTACACAGGGTCTTCCCCGTGTAGAGGAGCTT
This sequence comes from Lachnospiraceae bacterium, assembly GCA_045616785.1. Lineage (GTDB taxonomy): Bacteria > Bacillota > Clostridia > Lachnospirales > Lachnospiraceae > Merdinaster. Next base: position 3,591 of record JAZLHJ010000004.1, on the reverse strand, counting down.
TTTGAGGCCAGAAAGCCTAAGGGTCTTGCGGTAATTTCTGAAATTGCCGGAATGGTTACTGTAAAGGATACCAAGAAGAAGAGAGAAGTTACTGTAGAGAATAAAGAAACCGGTGAATCAAAGACTTATCTGATTCCTTACGGATCCAGAATTAAAGCGCTCGATGGTGCGGTGATTGAGGCCGGTGATGAACTTACAGAAGGTTCTGTAAATCCTCACGATCTTATGAAGATTAAGGGTGTTCGTGCCGTACAGGATTATCTCCTTCGTGAGGTTCAGAGAGTTTATCGTCTCCAGGGTGTTGATATCGCCGACAAGCATATCGAAGTAATCGTTCGTCAGATGCTTTGCAGAGTAAGAGTAGAGACAAACGGTGATACAGAATTTATGCCCGGATCACTTGTTGATGTTCTTGATTATGAGGATACAAACGAGGCAGTTACAGCAGAGGGCAAGGTTCCTGCTGAAGGCAAGCAGATTATTCTTGGTATTACCAAGGCTGCTCTTGCTACAGATTCCTTCCTTTCAGCTGCTTCCTTCCAGGAGACAACCAAGGTTCTTACCGAGGCAGCAATCAAAGGAAAGGTTGATCCTCTTATCGGACTTAAGGAAAATGTTATTATCGGTAAACTGATTCCTGCAGGAACAGGTATGAAGCGTTACCGTGATGTATCGCTTAACACCGATGATAATTTCGCTCTTAATCAGATGAAGCTTAAGGAACAGGCAATGCAGCCGGTTCAGGTTGCAGACGATATCGATGATTCTGAATATGAAGATGATGAAGCGGTAGAAGAAACAGTAAACGATGCTGAATAAAGCATAGTATATAATGAGCGGGAAAAGGAAGGTGATTGTGCCTTCCTTTTCCTTGTTTTATGAAAACCTTGTTTTTGTTACATTTTACATAAAATATTGTTGACAAAGTGTATATGAAGTGAGTATACTGATTAAGCGTGCGTAAAGGGGTGTTTATGCTTTTTTACGCTGTAATATTGAAGAAGGAGGTGAAACCTAATGCCAACATTCAACCAGTTAGTTAGAAAAGGACGTCAGACCGCTGAGAAGAAAGCAACTGCACCTGCTCTCCTTAAGGGTTACAATTCCCTTAGAAAGAAAGCAACTGATACAACTTCTCCCCAGAAGAGAGGTGTCTGTACAGCAGTAAAGACTCAGACTCCTAAGAAGCCTAACTCAGCTCTTAGAAAGATTGCCAGAGTACGTCTTTCAAACGGAATCGAAGTAACATCTTACATTCCCGGAGAAGGTCATAATCTTCAGGAGCACTCCGTTGTTCTTATCAGAGGCGGAAGAGTAAAGGATTTACCCGGTACCAGATACCATATCATTAGAGGTACACTGGATACAGCCGGCGTAGCCAACAGAAAACAGGCTCGTTCCAAGTATGGCGCAAAGCGCCCTAAGGCTGGAAAGTAAAGGAAATTGTACCGCATTTGTACTAATTATAGTGTTGGGATTTCGTTTCATCATTAGACGATATAGAAATACCGCGCGAACACATTAGGCATTAACATGTGAGTACCTAAGATTTAACGAAAATTTGTTAAGGAGGGAAGAACCGTGCCACGTAAAGGACATATTCAGAAAAGAGACGTTTTAGCTGATCCTTTATACAATGATAAGGTTGTTACAAAGCTTATCAACAACATCATGCTTGATGGTAAGAAGGGTGTTGCTCAGAAGATTGTATACGGAGCATTTGCTAAAGTCGAAGATAAAGCCGGTAAGCCTGCCCTTGAAGTATTTGGCGATGCTATGAACAACATCATGCCTATGCTTGAGGTTAAAGCAAGACGTATCGGTGGAGCAACATATCAGGTACCTATTGAGGTTAGACCTGAAAGACGTCAGGCACTTGCACTTCGTTGGCTTACTATGTTCTCTCGTAAGAGAGGCGAGAAGACAATGGAAGACAAGCTCGCTAACGAAATTCTTGATGCAGCAAATAACACAGGCGCTGCAGTTAAGAGAAAAGAAGATATGCACAAAATGGCAGAAGCAAACAAGGCTTTTGCACATTACAGATTCTAATAGGAGGACAAACCATTGGCTGGAAGAGAATATCCGCTTGAGAGAACCAGAAATATCGGTATTATGGCACATATTGACGCAGGTAAGACTACTACTACCGAGCGTATTCTGTACTATACCGGTGTAAATCATAGAATTGGTGAGACTCATGATGGTACTGCAACCATGGACTGGATGGCACAGGAGCAGGAAAGAGGTATCACAATTACTTCTGCTGCAACTACTTGTCACTGGACCCTTCAGAAGGAGAATAAGCCTAAGGAAGGTGCTTTAGAGCATCGTATTAACATCATTGATACACCCGGACACGTAGACTTCACTGTAGAAGTTGAGCGTTCACTTCGTGTACTTGATGGTGCCGTTGGTGTATTCTGCGCTAAGGGCGGTGTTGAGCCTCAGTCTGAAAATGTATGGCGTCAGGCCGATACATATAATGTTCCGAGAATGGCATTTATCAACAAGATGGATGTCGTTGGTGCTAACTTCTACGGAGCCGTAGATCAGATTAGAAACCGTCTCGGTAAGAACGCTATATGCCTTCAGCTTCCTATTGGTAAGGAAGATACGTTTAAGGGAATTATCGATCTTTTCGAAATGCAGGCTTATATCTACAACGATGATAAGGGTGTAGATATTTCAATTGAGCCTATTCCCGATGATATGAAGGATGATGCTGAACTTTATCATACCGAACTCGTTGAGAAGATTTGTGAACTTGACGATGATCTTATGATGATGTACTTAGAGGGTGAAGAGCCTTCTGTAGATGATATGAAGAAGGTACTCAGAAAAGCAACATGTGAGTGTACAGCTGTTCCTGTTTGCTGTGGTACAGCATACAGAAATAAGGGTGTACAGAAACTCCTTGATGCAGTTATTGAGTATATGCCTTCACCTCTTGATATTCCGCCTATTAACGGCGTTGACCTTGAGGGAAATGAGACTGTTAGACATTCTTCGGATGAAGAGCCTTTTGCAGCTCTTGCATTCAAGATTATGCCCGATCCTTTTGTAGGAAAACTTGCTTTCTTCCGTGTTTATTCAGGAACAATCAATGCAGGTTCATATGTTCTTAATGCTACAAAAGATAAGAAGGAAAGAGTTGGTCGTATTCTTCAGATGCATGCTAACTCAAGAAAAGAGCTTGATAAGGTATATTCCGGTGATATCGCAGCTGCAGTAGGATTTAAGCTTACTACAACAGGTGATACGATTTGTGATGAACAGGCTCCTGTTATCCTTGAATCAATGGAATTCCCTGAACCCGTTATTGAGCTTGCAATTGAGCCCAAGACAAAGGATGCTCAGGGTAAGATGGGTGAAGCTCTTGCAAAACTTGCAGAAGAAGATCCTACATTCCGTGCACATACTGATCATGAAACAGGTCAGACAATTATGGCCGGTATGGGCGAGCTCCATCTTGAGATTATCGTTGATCGTCTTCTTCGTGAATTCAAGGTTGAAGCAAATGTTGGTGCACCTCAGGTTGCATACAAGGAGACCTTTACCAAGGAAGTTGATCAGGAATATAAATATGCT
>JAZLHJ010000003.1:0-8343 GCA_045616785.1 Lachnospiraceae bacterium | reverse complement strand
GACAAAAAGGCTGAACCCTCAGAGGATAAAAAGCCTGCAGAGGATAAAAAGCCTGCAGAGGATAAAAAGCCTGCAGAGGATAAAAAGCCCGCAGAGGATAAAAAGCCCGCAGAGGATAAAAAGCCTTCAGAAGAAAAAAGCGAGAAAGAGCCTATGCAGGAGCTTGACAGCGGCGTAACGGTAAAGGGCATTCTTGATATTCTTGCTGACGGATACGGCTTTATACGTTCTACAAATTACACCCCGAGTGAAAATGATATATATGTGTCACCGAGTCAGATCAGGAAATTCAATTTAAGAACAGGTGATGTAGTCGAAGGTAATACAAGGGTTAAGACGCAGAATGAGAAATTCGGTGCACTTCTTTTCCTGAAAAGCGTAAACGGTATGCCACCGGAAGCTAATGTGAAGAGGGTTGTATTTGAGGATATGACGCCTATTTTCCCTAACGAGAAGCTTCGCCTTGAGAAACCCGGCTGTTCGCTTTCAATGAGAATTATGGATTTATTCAGCCCTGTCGGAAAAGGACAAAGAGGAATGATTGTATCTCCTCCGAAAGCCGGAAAAACAACGCTTCTCAAGGAAGTGGCAAAGTCGGTACAGAAGAATAATCCCGATGTACACATGATTATTCTCCTTATAGATGAACGTCCCGAGGAAGTTACCGATATGAAAGAAGAGGTAGCGGGACCGAATGTTGAAGTAGTATATTCAACCTTTGATGAACTTCCCGAGCATCATAAACGTGTTGCGGAGATGGTTATTGAAAGAGCGAAGAGGCTTGTTGAAAAAGGAATGGATGTAATGATTCTTCTTGATTCGATAACAAGACTTACGAGAGCGTACAACCTTACTGTTCCGCCTTCCGGAAGAACTCTTTCGGGAGGTCTTGATCCGGCTTCCCTTCACATGCCGAAAAGATTTTTCGGTGCGGCCCGTAATATAAGAGAGGGCGGTTCGCTTACTATTCTTGCTACTGCGCTTGTAGATACCGGAAGTAAGATGGATGATGTTGTATATGAGGAATTCAAGGGAACCGGTAACATGGAAATGGTTCTCGACAGAAAACTTTCCGAGAAAAGAATTTTTCCGGCGATTGATATTCCGAAATCAAGTACGAGACGCGAGGATCTTCTTCTTTCACAGGAAGAGCAGGACTGCATGACGACAATAAGAAAAGCGCTTAACGGGCTTAAACCCGACGAGGCAGTCGATTCAATTATCGATCTGATGTCAAAAACAAGGAATAATGCGGAGTTTGTCAGTATCGCCAGAAAAAAATTCCTATAATAAAAAATAGTTCTTGCGTATGAGATTTCTTTGTGCTACACTAAAAAAGCTGTTTATGAGAACACATAAGAATTCTAAGCGGTACATTTAGTATAGAGAGGTGAAAGAAATGAGAGAAGGAATCCATCCCGAGTATTATCAGGCAACTGTAACATGTAACTGTGGTAACACTTTCGTTACCGGATCTACCAAACCGGAGATTCACGTACAAGTATGTCCTAAGTCTCATTCATTCTACACAGGACAGCAGCAAGCTACACAGGCTCGTGGACGTATTGATAAGTTCAATAAGAAGTACGGCGTAGCTGCTAACTAAAATGCAAGGATAAGGTTGGGATTTATCCCAACCTTTTTTTCTTCTTGGAAGAAAAGTAGGGGATTGTCATGGCTAAGAAAAAGCGTGTGTATTCCGGTATCGGCGGACAGGCTGTTCTGGAAGGCATAATGATGAAAAATAAAGACATATATGCCGTAGCTGTACGTAAACCGGACGGTGAGATTGTTGTTGATACTCAGGAATTTGCCGGTGTACTTCATGGTAATGTTTTTACAAAGATACCTTTTGTCAGAGGAATATTTAATTTCGTTGATTCTCTGTCGCTGGGTCTTAAGTCACTTAATTATTCTGCATCCTTTTATGATGAAGAAGATGACAAGAAAAACAGTAAGAAAATGGAAAAGTTTCTTTCCGCACTTGCCGTTATTCTGGCAATAGCGCTTTGTGTGGGATTGTTTATTCTGCTTCCTTATTATCTTTCTTCGCTGTTTTCACACATAATAAGGAACGAATCGCTTGTTAATATTATTGAAGGCCTTATTCGCATAGTTATTTTCCTTTTGTATGTAATTCTGATATCACTCATGAAGGATATTAAGAGAACGTATCAGTATCACGGTGCGGAGCATAAATGTATTAACTGCATTGAGAGGGGAAGAGAGCTTACGGTTGATAATGTCAGAAGAAGCTCGAGACTTCACAAAAGATGCGGTACAAGTTTTCTTTTGTTTGTAATGCTTGTAAGTATTGTGCTGTTCTTTTTTATCAGGGTGGAAAGTCCTGTATACAGGATTATTCTTCGAATTGCACTTATTCCGGTTGTTGCCGGTATTTCCTATGAGCTTATAAGACTTGCAGGAAGATTTGATAACGTGATTACAAAGATTCTTTCGGCACCCGGATTTCTTCTTCAGAAGATTACGACAAGAGAGCCGGATCCTGACATGATAGAAGTTGCCATTAAGGCTGTTGAAACGGTTTTTGACTGGAAAGAGTTCTTAAAAACCAATTTCGATTATGATGTGGATTCCGCCTCATGACGATAAAGGAGCTATATACCGAAGGACTGAAAAGACTTAGGGAAGTCGGGATAAATGAAGAAACGGATGCAAGGATTCTTATTGATTATCTGTGTCACGTAAGCATGAACGATATTCTGGTTCATGGAGAAAGACAGATAAATGACGCGCTTTCACGTGTTTTTCTGGAATATATTGACATGCGGTGTACCCATATTCCGCTTCAGCACCTTACAGGCGAGCAGGAATTTATGGGACTTAATTTCAGGGTTAGTCCCGATGTGCTTGTTCCGAGACAGGATACTGAGATTCTTGTTGAGGAAGTTATGAGAGATATGTTTGACGGATCAAGGATTCTTGACATGTGTACAGGTTCGGGCTGCATTCTCATATCTCTTCTTCATTATTCGAATGACTGCGAGGGCGTCGGAGTCGATATTTCCGAAAAAGCTCTTCTTGTGGCAAAAGAGAATGCTGACAGAATCGGTGTTAAAGCTGATTTTGTGCAAAGCGATCTTTTTGAAAATGTAAGCGGCAAATTCGATATCATAGTATCAAATCCACCTTATATCAGAACTGCAGATCTGGGTAATCTGATGGATGAGGTGCGTCTTCATGAGCCTGCGGCAGCGCTTGATGGTGGTGAGGACGGTCTTTTTTTCTATAGAAAAATAATAAGTGCCGCACATGAGTATCTGAGAAAAGAAGGTAGACTGTACTTTGAAATCGGATGCGATGAGAGCAAGGAAGTTATGGAACTGATGAAAGAAAGCGGTTTTGCGGATGTAAGAATGGTTCGCGATTATGCTTCTCTTCCGAGAGTTATTACTGGCAGGGTAGAAAACAATGTTTGATAAACTTGAAGATGTACTTAGACGATATGAAGAAATAATGAATGAGCTTTCGGAGCCCGGAGTTACGGACGACCAGAAGCATTTTACTTCACTTATGAAGGAACAGAGCGACCTTCAGCCTCTTGTGGATGCGTATAAGGAGTATAAGAAAAGCAATCAGGATATTGAAGATTCGCTGGCAATGCTTTCCGAAGAATCCGATGAAGATATGAAGGAAATGCTTAAGGAAGAACTTTCGGATGCCAAGAAGAAGGTTGCCGAGCTTGAGGAAACCCTAAAGATTCTGCTTCTTCCCAAGGATCCCAACGATGAGAAGAATGTTATTGTGGAAATCAGAGCAGGTGCAGGCGGTGAAGAGGCTGCTCTTTTTGCTGCCGAACTTTACAGAATGTATGCAAAATATGCCGAAACAATGCACTGGAAGCTTGAACTTACAGGTATTGACGAAACAGGTATAGGCGGAATGAAGGAAGCTACCTTTATGTTAAACGGTAAAGGTGTTTATTCCAAAATGAAGTATGAGAGCGGCGTTCACAGAGTTCAGCGTGTTCCGGAAACTGAGACAGGCGGAAGAATTCATACATCAACTGCCTCTGTTGCGGTTATTCCCGAGGCGGAAGAAGTTGACGTTGTTATCGATGAAAAGGACATTAAAATCGATGTTATGCGTGCATCCGGAAACGGTGGACAGTGCGTCAACACAACCGATTCGGCCGTACGACTCACACATATTCCGACAGGCATCGTAATATATTCACAGACAGAGAAGTCTCAGCTTCAGAATAAGGCCAAAGCGTTTGCGCTTCTTCGCAGTAAGCTTTATGATATTGAATGCCAGAAGGCGCATGATGCCGAGGCAGAGGCAAGAAGAAGCCAGATCGGAACCGGAGACCGTTCTGAGAAAATCAGAACTTACAATTTCCCGCAGGGACGTGTTACAGATCACAGAATTAACCTTACGCTGTATAAAATCGATAAGATAATGGACGGTGACATTCAGGAGATAATCGATGCATGTACCGCTGCAGACCAGGCAATGAAACTTCTTAAGATGAACCAGGAGAGATAAATGGTTAGTGCTGAAGAAAAATTCAGAATTTTGTGCGATTCAATTCCCGGAGCTGTTGTTATATATCGTTCACTTTCCGGTGAAATAGAAGAAAAAAGAGGACTCGAGCATCTGTTTCGTGATATCTATGAACCTGATGAAGACGTACCTGAAATCACAAATTTCTATGATGTTATCAGTGAAGTTCAAAGAGAACGCAAAAAAGAAATGATAGTCGATCAGCTTGAGTTCCTTCACAGCGCTTCGCTTGATCTTGATCTTGCACATGCGGGCAAGGAAATTTCCGTGAATTTCACGGGGAGGGTTCTTGATCCGGATGAGGATTTGTACATTGCCGTGCTGATATTAAAAGACCGATGAGGTCTTTTTTTTATTATAAGAAGTTTGACTAACCGGGTGATTATGTGATAGCATACACCTATCACGATTTAACGTAACAACGCGTTAAATTCAAAAAGAATATAAGAGGATAGAAAAATGCCCGTAACAGAATTTCTTGAAAGAAACGCCGAGCTTTATGCCGATGAGGTGGCGCTTGTAGAACTGAATCCCGATGAGAAGGATAAGAGAAGAATAAGCTGGAAGGAATTTGAACTTGTTGAGTCGACAAGATTTGAACCTTACAGGAGAGAGATTACATGGAGCGTATTTAATGAAAAGGCAAATCGTTTTGCCAATATGCTTCTTGCAAGAGGAATAAAGAAAGGTGATAAGGTGGCAATCCTTATGTATAACTGCCTTGAGTGGCTTCCGATTTACTTCGGCGTACTTAAGACAGGAGCCATAGCTGTCCCGTTCAATTTCAGATACGATGCAGATGAAATTGTATACTGTGCCGAGCTTGCTGAAGTAGACATTATTGTTTTCGGTCCTGCATTTATCGGAAGAATTGAAGCAAATGCAGAGAGGCTTGCTAAGAGAAGACTTCTTATATATGTTGGAAATAACTGCCCGACTTTTGCAGAGAGTTATCTTGAGCTTGTTGCAGATTCTTCAAGCTCGAATCCGGGTATTCAGATTTCCGAAGAAGATTATGGTGCAATTTATTTTTCTTCCGGAACAACAGGTTTCCCCAAAGCAATTCTTCACAAACATCAGAGCCTGACACAGGCAGCTGAAATGGAACAGAAGCATCATGAAACCGGAAGAAAGGATACATTTCTTTGTATTCCGCCTTTATATCATACAGGAGCGAAGTTCCACTGGATGGGCAGTCTTGTTGCAGGTTCAAAGGCTGTTCTTCTTAAAGGAACAAAGCCTGAGACGATTATGTCTGCAATTTCTTCGGAACACTGTACAATCGTATGGCTTCTTGTTCCGTGGGCACAGGATATTCTTGATGCTCTTGACAGAGGAGACATTAAGCTTTCCGATTATTCACTCGATCAGTGGAGACTTATGCATATCGGAGCTCAGCCTGTTCCGCCTTCACTTATTAAGAGATGGAAAGAATATTTCCCGAATCATGCTTATGATACCAACTACGGTCTTTCCGAGTCGACAGGTCCGGGATGTGTTCATCTTGGAATGGAGAATATTCATAAGGTCGGTGCAATCGGTGTTCCCGGGTACAGATGGGAATGCAAGATTGTCGATGATAATGGCAACGAAGTTCAAAAGGGTGATGTCGGAGAACTTTGTGTTAAAGGCCCTGGCGTAATGACCTGCTATTACAGAAATGAAGAAGCTACCAAAGAGACGATTAAGGACGGCTGGTTATTCACCGGAGATATGGCTATGCAGGATGAGGACGGATTCTATTTCCTTGTTGACAGGAAAAAAGATCTTATCGTCAGCGGCGGAGAGAATATTTATCCGGTTCAGATTGAAGACTTTATCAGAAAGAATGACAAAGTAAAGGATGTTGCCGTTATAGGTCTTCCCGACAGACGACTCGGTGAGATTACAGCAGCAATGATAGAGGTTAAGGATGGATTTACAATGACAGAAGCTGAAGTTGATGAATTCTGCCTTGAACTTCCGAGATATAAGAGACCGAAAAAGATTGTATTTATGGAAATTCCGAGAAATGCAACCGGTAAGATTGAAAAGCCGAAGCTTCGCAAGATGTTTGGTGCGGACAGACTGGTTGAACAGGAAAATATGGGCTGATAAGAAAATGAGCCAAAATGTTGTTACGAAAACGATTGAGTAACAACATTTTGGCTATTTTTGTATATATGCCTATAGCAGCCGGAAGTGGACTTTTGTACAAAATATGAATTGGTGACATAGGTTGACTGTGCAATTTGCACAATTTGTAAATGGAAACTTCGATAATTGTTCATAATTGATTTTTGCCCTTTTCGATTCTAAAATAGAATTACGAAAACGATTGAGTAATGCTTTTCTGTGGTATTTTGGGCAAAGCCCTCAATATAAAAATTTTCATAAATTCTTAAGGAGGAAGAAAATGAAAAAGTCAAGAATCGTTGCTTTCTTACTCGCAGCCATGGTTGTATTAAGCCTTGTTGGTTGTGGCGACGGAGGCGCAACTGCTACCTCAGACGGTGGTAAAGTGTTCAACATCTATGCTTGGAATGAAGAGTTCAAGGGATTCTTCGAGAAGTATTATCAGGTTCCTGAAGGAGTTACCGTAAACTGGGTAATCAATCCTTCTGACGGTGGTGTATACCAGCAGAAACTTGATGAGGCTCTCGCAGCACAGGCAACTGCAGCAGCAGATGAGAAGGTTGATATGTTCCTTGCAGAGGCTGACTACATTCTTAAGTATGTCAACTCTGATGTAACAACTGATATTAAGAAGATTGGTGTTACTGATTTCAGCAACACATACGCTTATACAGTTGAAGCATGTACCGACACAAACGGTGTTGTTAAGGGTGTATCTTTCCAGTGCTGTCCTTCAGCTCTTATCTATCGTAGATCAATCGCAATGGACGTACTTGGAACAGACGATCCTGCAGAGGTTCAGGCAGCTCTTTCTGACTGGGCTAAGTTCGATGCTGTAGCAGCTGATGCTAAGGCAAAGGGTTACTACATGATCGGTTCTTTCGCTTCAACCTATCGTCCTTTCAGCAACAATGTTTCAAAGCCTTGGGTTGATGCTAACGGAAAGCTTCAGATGGATGCCAACATTGACACATGGATTAAGCAGATTGATAACTATGTTGCTAACGGTTACTGCTTAACCTCAGGTATCTGGGATGATGAGACAACCGCTCAGATGTTTGCAGATGGTAAGACAATGTGCTTCTTCGGACCTGCATGGTACTTCAATTTCTCAATGGGCAATGCACAGGATCCTGAAAAAGGATGCTATGGTGACTGGGCTATCTGCCAGGGACCTATGGCTCATTTCTGGGGTGGTACATGGCTTCTTGCAGCTTCAGGAACCGACAACAGCACAATGGTTGCAGATATCATGAACAAGTTCATCAACGATGAGGACGTTTGCTCTAAGCTCGTTGAGAACGAGGCTCAGTTCTCTAACAACCAGGCTGTAAACCAGAAGTATGCTACAGATGACAGCTTCGGTAATGCATTCCTTCGTGGACAGAACGCTGTTGCTTTATTCTCCGATCTTGCTAAGAACATCAAGTTCCAGAACATGACTGTTTACGATCAGCTTTGCAACGAAGGTCTCCAGGGTAAGCTCGAGGAGTACTGGAAGGGCGCTTGCTCATATGAAGATGCAATGGCTAACTTCAAGACATATATCTCTGAGACATATCCTGAAGTAAGTGTAAACTAGTTTTAGACTTCTAATTCGAAAGAGTTAGGTACAAAAGCCGCGGCAAGGTGAAAGCCTTGCCCCGATTTTTTGTTAATATTCCTCTGCGGATAAGAGGGCCTTATCTGCGGGGGCATATT
>JAZLHJ010000002.1:0-63176 GCA_045616785.1 Lachnospiraceae bacterium | reverse complement strand
ATATTCTTATCGAGCTTAATCTCCTCGGTAAGTTCATACATATTGCCGTCAATGACAGCTCTCATGTAACCGCCTCTTAATGCCCTGTCGAGTGTCTTTACATGCTCGCCCTTCTTGCCTCTTACAACCGGTGCAAGAAGCTGGATTCTTGTTCCCGAAGGAAGGCTCATAATTTTGTCCGTCATCTGATCGACAGTCTGTTTCATTATCTCACGTCCGCATTTGGGACAGTGCGGAATTCCTATTCTTGCATATAGAATTCTGAAATAATCATATATCTCTGTTACTGTTCCAACAGTCGACCTCGGATTTCTGTTTGTTGATTTCTGGTCTATTGAAATAGCCGGTGAAAGTCCTTCAATCTTGTCTACATTCGGTTTCTCCATCTGCCCAAGAAACATTCTCGCATAAGAAGACAAAGACTCCATATATCGTCTCTGGCCTTCTGCATAAATTGTATCAAATGCAAGCGAAGATTTACCCGAGCCCGACAATCCGGTAAGTACTACAAGCTTGTTACGCGGAATATCAACATCAATATTCTGCAGATTATGTTCTCTCGCTCCTCTTATTCTTATGCACTCCGATGCAGGACGCATTTTTCTGTCATTCATTATATTCTACCTTTCAAGCAAAACCTTTATTTCTATCATCTGATCCCTAAGCACTGCAGCTTCCTCGAAATTAAGTTCAGCAGCCGCTTTCTTCATTCTGTCTTTGGTCTTTTCAAGAAGAGCCGTAAGTTCTGTCTTACTCATCGACTCCGGATCTTTCTCAAATCTGGTATCTTCCTTCGCTACCTTCTTACTTATTGAAATCAGTTCCCTTACAGCCTTCTTAATTGTGGTCGGAGTAATTCCGTTTTCCCTGTTATATTCTTCCTGAATTCCTCTTCTTCGTTCCGTTTCGGAAATAGCCTTCGACATCGAATCAGTCATGTTATCAGCATACATTATGACATGTCCGTCACAATTTCTCGCAGCTCTTCCTATCGTCTGAATAAGCGAAGTTTCGGATCTTAAGAAGCCTTCCTTATCCGCATCAAGAATGGCAACGAGCGATATCTCCGGAATATCAAGTCCCTCCCTGAGGAGATTGATTCCGACAAGAACATCAAATACGTCAAGACGCATATCTCTTATTATCTCCGCTCTTTCCAGCGTATCAATATCAGAATGAAGATATTTTACGCGGATACCGACTTCCTTAAGGTAGGAAGTAAGGTCCTCGGCCATCTTCTTGGTAAGCGTTGTAACAAGTACCTTATTTCCCGCAGCCGTTTCATGACGTATTTCGGAAATAAGATCGTCAATCTGCCCTTCAACAGGTCTTACATACACCTTCGGATCGAGAAGTCCCGTAGGCCTTATTATCTGTTCCGCTCTTAACAGTTCATGCTCCATCTCATACACAGAAGGTGTCGCAGATACAAAAAGCATCTGATCTATGTGATTCTCAAATTCCTCAAAAGAAAGCGGTCTGTTGTCCAGTGCCGACGGAAGTCTGAAGCCGTAATCCACAAGTGTCGTCTTCCTGCTTCTGTCACCGTGATACATCGCTCCTATCTGCGGAATTGTCATATGCGACTCATCTATGATAATGAGGAAATCATCCTTGAAGAAATCCATAAGTGTAAAAGGAGCAGCTCCTTCAGGAAGTCCGTTCAGATGTCTTGAATAATTCTCTATTCCGGAACAGAATCCCGTTTCTCTCAGCATCTCTACATCAAAGTTGGTCCGTTCCATTATTCTCTGTGCTTCAAGCAGCTTATCCTCACCCTTGAAATATGCAATTCTTCCCTTAAGCTCTTCTTCTATTGCGTCGCACCCTTTTAATATCTTGTCCATGGCAACAACATAATGTGAAGCCGGAAAAATCATTGCATGTGAAAGGATTGCATGCGTTTTGCCGGAGAGCGGTTCCGCCTCTGTAATCCTGTCTATTTCATCTCCGAAAAATTCTATTCGAATAAGGTAATCCGACCCCTGCGCCGGATTAACTTCAATTACATCACCGCGTACACGGAAGCAGCTTCGCTGAAGGTCAAGATCGTTTCTCGAGTACTGCATTGTTATCAGATCACGAACGACTTCCTCACGCGAAATCTCCATCCCGGGTCTTAAGGAAAGAGTCATCCCCGAAAATTCATCAGGGCTTCCGAGTCCATATATACATGACACACTCGCAACGATAATAACATCTCTTCTCTCAGTCAGAGAAGCCGTTGCAGAAAGTCTCAATTTATCTATTTCATCATTGATTGCCGAATCTTTGGCAATATATGTATCAGATGAAGGAACATAAGCTTCAGGCTGGTAGTAATCATAATAGGATACAAAATACTCAACCGCGTTCTCCGGGAAGAATTCCTTCATCTCACCATAGAGCTGTCCCGCAAGTGTCTTATTATGCGAAATTATCAGAGTCGGTTTATTCAGTCCTGCTATTACATTTGCCATGGTAAAGGTCTTACCGGATCCTGTAACGCCAAGAAGAGTCTGAAACTGATTGCCGTATTTAAAGCCCTCGACAAGCTCTTTTATCGCCTGTGGCTGGTCACCTGTCGGCTGGTACGGACTGTGAAGTTTGAATATTCCTTTCTCGGTATTCATAATGATTCCTTTCAAACGATTTCATCTGTATACTCCGATAATATAGCACGTTAGAAAATATATGTCCACACTTTTTAGAACGTTTGTTCGTAAAAGAAAACAGCGGCTTATTCGCCGCTGCTTTCCTTATTCTTCCTGTTCTTTTTCAAAACAAACTTACTTATCAGTACCGCCAGAAGAACAGCCAGGAGGACCGTCCCCCCCGCAATTATCAAAATCGCAATATTCAGTTCTCCCGGTTCATCATTAATTATTAAACAGGTTGCGGACTTTCCGTTTACCTGCGTTTCAAGATACTTACCGTAGGCTTTACAGTCAGTCTTCTCAAAGATTCCGTCTCTGTTCATGATATAAAATGAAACCTTCTCGCCGTATGGATTATAAATACGGATTCTCGAAGAAAAATCTTCGTTCACCCCATCAAGTCCGATTTCAACAGCTGTATATTCTATGGCTTTGTTTTTTCTGAAAATCCGTGAAATCAGACTCATATCAGGTTTGATTCCGGAAATATCGGTTTCAACCTTCTTCGCATGAACACTGACGGAATCGTCAAATACACCGTCAAGCAAAACATACGGAATAACTCCGTCATCGGAATTGCCGAGACGATTGTCCTCAATTCCTTCAGTACTCTGAAGTGTGGTAATTATCGGGAAATACTCAGCTTCAAGAATAATATTTCCGTTCATTATCATATCTTCTGCCTTCGGCCATCTTCCGAAGCAGCCTTCCATGTACGGAATCTCAGGATATTCTATATCCTCGAGCGCTGTGCCATATCTGTATTCCTTGCTTCCAAGCTCATCGCCGTCAACAACGAATGTGATTTTAAGATGTCTGTATTCCTTCGGAATTCCTTCGGTACTTATCAGCTGTTCATATGTAACAGGCTCTGCCATTCCGATATAACTGATTTCATCTATTCCCCAAAGAGAATCACTGACATAGTAATTATCGTGAACCTTGTCGTACTGTATAAGGCCCTCGTCACTGTCGGAAATCTCAATATCTCCTGCAATTGCTCCGTTTCTTGCCGTATTATCTCCGATAATTACAAGTGAGCGGCAGCCTGTAATCTCTCTTCCGAGACCGGCAATTCCGCCTACATAGGTAAGGCCTTCTAACGTACAAAGAGAAAACGAATCAGAAATTCTTCCGTGTGACTCCCCGCACACTCCGCCTACATAATCTCCGTCTCCATGAACGCTTCCATAAGCTTTTGCACCTACAATTATTCCCATTCCCATATAACCGCAGATACATCCGGCATCATTCTTCTTGCACAGAATATATCCGTTGTTACAACAATCCTTAATAACAATGAAAGAGCGGTATTCCTCTCCAAGCGAGAAATTAGCGGCTGTCGCAGCATTATCATCGGGGTCTTCTTCATCTATTCCCATCGATCCGCATATTCCGCCGACATTGGAATCGCCTTCAACACGAGCATTGTTAACGCAGCCTTCCGTTTTTCCGGCCGTAGCATTTTCTATCTCTTCTGCGGTTACATCATCATATCCGCGAAGTGCTTTTTCACGTTCCTTAATGTCTTCTTCTCCGACATCAAGCTTATCTATAAGGAGTTCAAAAATGTCCTGCGTTTTATCATTGATTGCTTTCATGTCATCAACAATGACATCGGTATATCTGTCGATATGAAGCGACACATCATCAAGCTTTTGACTTATATTCTTAAGATTGTCGAAAAGGCCGTCAACATTATCGCCGAAATCATCCGGCAATCCGAAAATTTTAATATCGTCCTTTGCATTCAGAACGCTCAGCATATTGGAAACTTCCTGCTGAGCTTTTGAAATATCATCGGAAATCAGATCAAAATCATCCAGAATCCTGTCTGCGTCTTTTTCGCCCTGTGAAAGTGAATCCTCAATATAATCGGGAACAATTTCTGTAATAACGGAAAGCCCTGAAATAATATCGGACAAATATATTCCGGCATCGGAAAGTTCATCTGCAAGGTTAGAAACTTCCTCCAGAATATCTTCCATAAGCGCAGAATCACTCATTATGTCATCAACTGCTTTTACATTGCCGTCATCATCACGAATGAGATCGTTAATTCTGTCAACGCTGTCAGATATTTCATTCATTGTGTCCGAGAGCTTATCCGCACCGTCAGTTATCTTGTCCTTCGCATCTTCAACCGCCAGGTAGTCGGATGAAATTCCGAAATCAATTCTGACCTTTGCGGGGAGCGAAATCCCGACAGTGGAAAATTCATACGTATCAGCTCCGGAATGGTATTTATTAACGGGAACATTTCTTCCCGAAGCGTCTTTTACCGATATTGCCTTTACGGAATACCCTCGTCTCGGACTTATTATTATCCTGCAGTTATCTCCGACTTCCGTATAATATGCATCACCGCCGGGGCAGGATTCCACAATCACGTTTACAGGTTCAAATTCACATTTCACCGTCACATCACCCGACGGCATCGTGAATTTGTATTCACCTGAAAGGCTTGTCTGCTCGCAGGGTATGGTATTGGTGCTTCCGTTTTCACTGACAGCAACCTCTTTTATTCTGTATCCGTTTTCGCATGAAACGGTAATATACAAATCAGTACCGCTTTCACACTGCGTGTAACCTGTCGCAAAACCGCCGCAGGCAGAAAGATAACGTACATCATATACATTAACATCTGTTTCAAAAGCTCCGAATACTCTTATCGGTCTCACATAATCATTACTGTTTATTGTATAGGAATAGCTTCCGAGGTTTTCAGAAAGCTCGGACATCGTCACTGTTTTCTTAAGTGTACTTCCCTCGTATATAAGAAGCGCCGAATCCCTCAGCTTATATCCGCCTTCCGGAATAAGCGTTATCAGATAATTGTTGCTTCCTACTATCGGAAATGCCGTTACAGTTCCTCCGATTTCGGACTCTGTGTAAATCACAGTATCAGCATCCGGAATATAATCAAACACAGCACTTACAAGAACATCACCGGCCGGCATTACAAAAGAGTATTTATTGGTTTCCCCCGTAGCTGAAAGCGGTATGCTTCCTGCAAGAAAACTGCTCTTATCGAGCTTGTAGCCTGATTCTTCGTATACAGTCGCCGTAATAATATCGCCCGCGCAAGCCTGAGTATCGGAAAGAGTAAAACGACCACCCTGCGAAGATGCTGTTCTTATGTTGTACAGGGTATCTCCGGACAAAGCAAAGACAGTTGTAACAGCTGCGTCTCCCGAAGGTTCAATCGGGTTTGTAAGTGTAAGCTTATATTCGCGGTCCGTTACATCAACTGTTCCGTATGATGAAGAGGCTCCGTTCATTACACATACGCCGTCAACATATACTTCGGAAAAAGAGTATCCGTTATCCGGAATAACAGTAAGCTCCTCAAGCTTCCCGGCATCGTCCGTTTTCGTCCTTATCACGCCTCCGGCATTTGACGACGGCACAAACCTTCCGACATATTTAAACTCTGCTTCGCAGATAACATTCTCGGCAGGCATTACAAAGCTGTAGGATGAACCTGAATTCACAGTACTGATTGCTTTGCCGTTCACATCTTTTACCGTTAGTCTGTTTAACGCATAACCGTTATCACTTGTGACTGTAAGTTCTACCTCATCACCTTTTTCCGGCGATAAATCGGAAAGAGATACATCACCGCCAACTCCGGTAACGATGCTTACTCTGTAGTGATTTCCGGGATTGTAGTTCTCATTTTTCATTTTGTCGGAGAAATTAATTGTATCCGCAAGCTTTCTCACATCTTCGGAGAGCTGAGGCTCTCTGTCTATGGCATTACCGAGATTTTCTGTTATCTTCTCAAGTTCTTCCATAACATAATCAAGTCTGCTGATAAGATCATTCCCGGAATCGATGTTATCATCCGCAAAGTCAGTAAGGCTGTCTGCAACATTATTTCCAAAATCAAGTGCTTCATCGGTATAAGTGCTTATAGAATCAAAATCAGAAGATACGGCATTCTCAGCCTTCTCGACATCATCGAGAAGTTTATCTACAAGATCGTGAAGTTCCTCAACATTACTTCTTAAGGATTCTCCGTCAGTAACCGTTATTACAGGCTCCATTTGGCCTACAATACCCCCGACGTCTTTTTTTCCGTAAACCCTTCCGTCATTTGTCGAAGACATAACAAGTCCGGACTGCCTTCCGACAATTCCGCCGATATTATAACCGCTGTGCTGATATCCGATCGTTCCTACATTCGTGCAGGAGATAATCATACCGTCAGAATAGCCTGATATTCCTCCCACATCGGAGCAGCTTACAGTTCTGATTTCCTTTGTCTCTATTGCTTCAAGAATCCACTCCAGTCCGACTTCATCCTGCTCTGTTATCCAGTCAAAATCTGCATCAACCGCCGAGCTGTTTGACGAGGAAATAATCATACCGTGATTCTCACCGCATATTCCTCCGGTCCTGCTTGTTCCGAGAACACTTCCGTATGCGCGGCAACTTTCTATTACTCCTGTTCCCGTATTCTCTCCGGCAATACCGCCGACACTGATGTCACCTGTAACTACACCGCTAAACGTGCAGTTTTTAATGGTTCCTCTGTTTACACCGCAGATACCGCCGACATATTTATCCGTATAGCTCGATTTAACTGTTCCGGAAAGCTTCAGATCTTTTATCACCGCTCCCTCTGCAACATATCTGAAAAATCCTTCCGCATATCCTTCACCGCCGAAATCAAGACCTTTAATCTCATGACATTGTCCGTCGAAAATTCCGGAGAATACCTGGATGCATTCAAAATCAGAATCACTGATATCAATATCATCAAGAAGCTCCACCTTCATATTCTGTGAATATGAATCAAGTCTGCATTCTTCAGAAAGAGCAACAAGTTCATCTGCAGTACTTATCTTAACAACTGTAATTTCAGGAACCTCTGCCGGTATCTCATCAACGGTTTCTGTTTCCTGAACATTCTCTTTTTCCGCATATACAGGTGACGCGGGGATAAGAGAAAGCGCGAGAGAAAATGACATGAGTGTCACAA
This sequence comes from Lachnospiraceae bacterium, assembly GCA_045616785.1. Lineage (GTDB taxonomy): Bacteria > Bacillota > Clostridia > Lachnospirales > Lachnospiraceae > Merdinaster. The sequence continues at coordinate 55,553 of JAZLHJ010000002.1, read as the reverse complement.
AAGCTTTTCGGAGAGTACTATATTTCTTCATATACATCCCTCCTTCGTTCATTTTCCGTACTGCTTATATTATGGATATCACCGATTTCTACGGTTGCGTTTACTTCCCCGGTAACAACTCCGTGCATTTCACCGACAAACCTGCCGTTTATCTGCCCCGTCATATAACCGTCGACTCTTACAACTCCGACAGAATGCTGACCCTTTAACGGAATACTCATGGAGAATCCGGTCTTGTCAATTATTCTCTCACCAAGAAGCAGAATCTGCGGAAGAATAAACACAACAATAAGAATCGATATAAGTGTTCCTCGTCCGATACACTGACCTATACAGGTAATTGTTGCTTCAGAGGTCATTCCGCCAATCAGCACGCCCGCAATAGCAAGCATTGATCCGCTGGTTACGATTGTCGGAAAAGCAAAATTCATTGTCTCGATAATTGCTTTTTTCTTCGGCATTTTATCTTTGAGTTCAACGAATCGTCCCGAAATAACAATTGCATAGTCAATGTTTGCTCCCATCTGAATCGAACTTACAATCAGATATCCCATGAAAAAGAGGTTATCCTGCATAAGGAACGGAAATGAGAAATTAATCCAGATAGAGCCCTGAATTACGACAATCAGAAGTACCGGCATACCGGCTGACTTAAACGTAAACAGAAGGACGATAAGAACGGCAATCATTGATACGAAGGTTACGACAAGATTATCACGCTCAAAGGTTTTGCACAGGTCGTACTGGCTTGTCGAATCTCCGGCACATACAATTCCCTGCGCCCCACAGTCATAATACTTTCCTGCAATTTCATGAATTTCATCGAGAAAAGCAAAGGTTTCGTCACCTTCCTGCGGAAGATTAAGCTCTATAAGAATTCTGTTATGTCCCTTTCCCTCAAGCTGGTTTCTCGCAAGATTCATCTTATCGTAGGCATCACTCAGCATGTCATTTGTATCATCATCAAGCGGAATATAACCTTCCTCCGCTTCTTCATAAAGGAACATCAGCATATCGATAAGCGGAACCTGATAGGTCGATATTCCGCTTACGATTTTACCGTAATTCTCATCATTTACGGCATAGGCAGTATAAAGAACCTGCGCAATTTCATAATCGAGGTCAAGGAGCTCCGAGAACTGGCGCGCTGACAATTTGTCTGTCAGCATGTATCCGTCCATGGCTTCCGTGTTCGCCATTCCCGTACAGGATTCTATCTCATCCCTTGCTTCAAGTTCCTTCATGAGCATTGCTTCCTTCTCGTGGCTTTCGGAAGGAACTATAAGAGCGAGGACATTGGACTTGCCAAAACTCTCTTCAACCATTTCACTCGCAATCTGGTATTTGTTTTTTACCGGAGTTGTAAGTGTACTGTAGCCGTATACATAAGGACACTTCTGTGACAGGATAAATGCAAGAACAATTATTCCGAGGAAAATAACAGGTACAAAGAAACGTGTCGCATATGCAAATTTACCGACAAAAGGAATCTTGGGAATAAGGCTTCTGTGTCTTGTCTTATCCATTGCTTTTCCGAAAAGCATAAGAAGTCCGGGCATAAGGAAGAAAACGGAAAGAAGGCTTATTGCTATAGCCTTTATCAGGTTAATTGCCATATCTCCGCCGATTCCGAACTGCATGAAAAGCATGGCAATAAGTCCGCCTATTGTGGTAAGCGAACTTCCCGATATTTCTGTAATGGATTTACTTAATGCCACAATTACAGATTCGCGAATTTCCTTTGTGGCATGTTCTTCTTTGTATCTGTTACAGAAAATAATCGCATAGTCAATCGACAGTGCAAGCTGCAGAACTATTGTGACAGAGTTGGATACAAAAGATATGGTGCCGAGCATGAAATTCGTTCCCATATTGATAAGAGCGGCAGAAATAAACGTAAGAAGAAGTACAGGAACTTCAGCCCAGGTCTGAGATGTAACAATAAGAACAGTTACAACAATTATTGCAACCCAGATGATTACTCCAACCATTTCATCGGCAATTGTTTCTGATGCCTGGTCGCCGAGAGCAGAGGATACATAAATATCATAATCGCTGAATAAATCCTGAATTTCCTTAAGTCCCGAAATACATCTTTCATCATCTTCGGGATATATAAAGGTAACATCAATTTTGGCTGAAAAATTATTATAATGACTCCTTGAATCATCAAAGGTCATCATTGCAACATCTTCACGGTTTTCAATTATTTCAGCCAGTACCTCAGCAGCTTCGTACCCGATATTGGTCACCATAACCGTTGCTGAGCCATATGTAACAAACTCATCTTCCATAAGCTCGATTCCGACTCTTGTCTCTGAATCTTCGGGAAGGTAAGCGGCAAGTTCATTTTCAACTTTAACCCAGTTTCTTGAGAAAACGCAGAATACTCCCATAAGTATATATATCAGGAAAAACAGGTTACGCTTATCAACAACAAATGTTGCAAATTTTACAAGAAAACTTTCATTCTGATTATTTTTACTACTCATAACTTTTACTTCAAAAATTCTAAATTAGTGCACGATTTCTATAACAACGCAAAGAGGCTCTTTCGAGCCTCTTTGCGTTTACTGCTATAAAACAATAACTTTACTGAACATCTTCATCCCCGAAAGGATCACCGCATTCAGGACAGAACTTGGGAGGATTTGCAGGATTTGCAGGAACCCATCCGCACTTATCACATTTGTACTGAGGTGCACCTGCGGGCTTCTTTGCTCCGCATTCTGCACAGAACTTACCCTGGTTAACTGCACCGCAGCTGCAGGTCCATCCCTGAACGGGAGCCTGAGCAGGAGCTGTCATCTGAGGAGCGGGTGCCGGTGCGGGAGCAGGAGCTGCTGCCTGCATAGCCTGCTGCTGAGCGCCCATCTGATAAAGAGCCTGTGCGTTCATACCGCCTGCCTGCTGTGCCATACCCATTCCCATGAATGCCATTGCAGCGCCGTTTGAATTGCTTGCTGCTGCCTGCATAGCTGCTGCCTGAGCACCAACGAGAGTTGCAGCGCCCATTGTAGGATCCTTGAAAGCTGCATTTCTCTGAAGCTCTTTGATCATCTTCTCGTCTTCTTCATCAGCCTTAACGCTTGACATTCCGACTGTCTGAACTTCGATACCACGAGTCTGAGTCCACTTAACGGAAAGTTCTTCCTTCATTGCCTGTGAAAGCTCTGATGTATGTCCGGGAAGAGCTGAATATCTGATACCCATCTCGGAAATCTTTGCAAAAGCAGGCTGAAGAGCTGTAAGGAATTCACTTCTTAACTGGCTCTCAAGCTCTTCTCTGTTATATGTATTTGATACGTTTCCGCATACATTTGTATAGAAAAGAATAGGATCCACAAGTCTGTAGCTGTATTCACCGAAACACTTGATTGAAATATCCATATCAAGTCCGCAGTTTCTGTCAACAACACGGAAAGGAACAGGTGAAGGAGTTCCATACTTGTTACCGATTATTTCCTTGGTGTTGAAATAATAAACTCTCTGATCCTTCGGAGCTTCACCACCGAATGTGAAACGCTTTCCAATATTCTGGAAAGTCTGAAGAATACTCTTTCCGAGGCTTCCTGCGAAAATTGAGGGTTCTGTTGAAGAATCATATACAAATTCTCCGGGTTCAGCACAGATATCAACTACCTTACCCTGATCAACAATACACATACACTGTCCGTCTGCTACAGCAATTACGGAGCCGTTACTGATAATGTTATCTACACCCTTGGTATTGCTTGAACGAGAAGATATTCTCTTCTGTCCCTTTGATACAAGCACATCAACAGGAAGTGCTTCACAATAAAAATACTCTTTCCACTGGTCAGCGAGTACACCGCCTGCTGAACCGAGTGCTGCTTTGAGAAGACCCATTTCTAACTATACCTCCTAATACTCTTTATTAATCCGACCCACGGTCGTTCTAAACATTTTACTATATATCAGCACAATTCTCAAGCAAATTTCAATCTGCGGGATTCTACATCATTCCGCTTATAACTTCAATTGCTTTATCCAGCTGATTGTCCGTACCATCTTCCAAATACGCGTCTGCATCAAGTTCTATTTCAATATCGGGTGCAATTCCTTCTCCGTGGATATTAACGCCGTTCGGTGTGTAATATTTGCTCACTGTAAGCTTAACCGCGCTTCCGTCCGTAAGCTGGAGAATGCGCTGTACAATTCCCTTTCCAAAGGTGGTCGTTCCCACAACAGTACCCTTGTTATAGTCCTTTATCGCTCCTGTAAGAATTTCAGATGCACTTGCACTGTTTCCGTTAACAAGAACAACAATCGGAACGTTAAGCTCCTTGCTTCCGTCGCATGTATACTCTTCGCGGTTTCCGTACTTATCTTCAGTATATACAACAAGTCCCTTCGGAAGAATCTCACGTGCTATATCTACACAGATATCAAGGTTGCCGCCCGGATTATCGCGAAGGTCAAGTATCAGCCCCTTCATATTCTCATCTTTAGCCTGCTGCAGAAATGCCCTGAACTGCTCAAGAGTTATATCGTCAAATTCGTAAATCCAGATATGTGCAATACCGTTATCAAGCATTGTGTATTCCACAGTATCGATATCAATCCTTTGTCTGGTAATCTCGATATCGATATATTCGTATCCGTTTTCACCCGGTCTTGCAACAGTGATTACAACATTTGTTCCTTCGGGTCCCTTAATCAGGGATGCAGCCATCGCAGAATCAAATCCTGCTGCATCCTCGCCGTTAATAGCGGTTATCAGATCTCCGCCTTTAATTCCGCACTGTTCTGCCGGAGTATTCTTCATAACGCTTGAAAAATAGGCATATCCCGTTGTCTTATCATTACCGATGTATGCTCCGATGCCATAGTACGAGCCCTTTGAAGATTCAAGCATCGTCGCAAGTTCCTTTTCCGTATAGTACGTAGAATAAGGATCGTCTATCGCATCTATTATGCCTTTATATACTCCGTCACGAAGCGCTTCCTTGTCTGTCTCAAGATAATAATACTGATCAATCAGATTCTCGAGGCCAATGAGCTTCATATAGGTCTGTTCGTCAATGGCATATTCATTGCCCGGTGCTGCGGAAGGTGACGGAGTTGCTCCGATACCTGCAAAAACATTGTCGTTTCTGTTTTCCTGCGCCTGAGCGGCCTGTTCATTAATATCTATTGTTTTTTTGTTACTGACTATTTTCGCAACAACAAGAACAGCTACCGCTATAAGAGCGCACAGAAGAATACCGGTAAAGAACCCGGAAAAATAGTTTTTCCTTTCCTTCTTTTCCTCTTTCTCCTCTTCTGTTTCTTCTTCCTCTTCTTCCTCTTCTTCAGCTTCTTCAGCTTCTTCTAAATCTTCATCTTTATCGTCAAACATAATACTCTTCCTTCATAAATCAGGGCTGTGATACATAAGATAAGGGATCCTGGTATTCACCGTTCTTTCTTACCGAGAAATGAAGATGATTACCCGTCGAAAGACCTGTTGTTCCTACAGCCGCTATAGTTTCTCCTCGTTGAACGCTCTGTCCGTTCTTAACATAGAACTTGGAACAATGCATATAAATCGTGTATAAACCGCCGCCATGATCAACCATCAGATAATTACCCATGGAGGAGGTATAGCTTGCTGCCACTATTACACCGTCATAGGCAGCAATAATGTCCGCTCCGCCTTTTCCGGGGATATCAATTCCGTTATGAAATCTGTTTACTTTAAGAATAGGATGAAGTCTCCAGCCGTAGGGAGATGAAATCTTGCTGCAGCTCGGCACGGGCCAGATAAAGGCTCCGCCGTCATAAGTCTGAACCTTACGATTCTCCTCCTCAAGTCTCTTTCTCTCAGCCGCGACAGCCTTTTCAAGTGCTTCTATTGTCTCTGTTTGGGCTGCAAGTTCCGCATTAAGCTGTTCAATAGTCTGATTGGTCTCGTCTATGTCAGCCTGCATCGCAATCATATTGCTCTCTGCAGCGGCGGCGAGTTCTTCCTGGGCTTTCTGTTCTTCCTCAAGTCCTTCCTTCTCTGCAAGAAGAAGCTCCTCCTGGCTTTCAAGCTCGGCCTGAATTGTCTCAATGAGCTTCTCGTTCATGATATACTCATCAAGTTTTTCCCTGTCATACTCTGAAATCGACGCAATATAATCCGCTTTGTTAAGCATATCGGAAAAGCCCTGTGCGGAGAAAAGAAGTTCAAGTGCGTAATTGTCGCCTTCTTCATACATAAAGCGGATTCGCACCTTCATCGCTTCATACTGCGCTTCTCTTGTCTCCTGCGCTTCCTGAAGCTCAGCCTTAACCTGCTCGATTTCAGCTTCCTTTGCTTCAATCTTCTGCGACATATCGGCAATATTTCCTTCAAGCTCAAGAATTGCGGCATCGACTTCCTCTACATAAGCCGCAAGATCCTCCTGCTGCTGCTTAAGCTTCTTAAGTTCACCCTTATAGGCATCAATACCGTTCTTAAGCTCTTTTTGTTCCTTCTGAACCTGCTTAATCTCAGCCTCTTTTTCCTGAATATATTCATTTGTAACTTTGTTTCCTGCAAGAGACACACTGCTGCCGTACTGGAGAATTATTGAAAATCCAAGCACGATACCGAGCAGTATCCGCGTTACTCTTTTACGAAAAATTCTCATCAGGTCCGTCTCCACTAAACTCTCAGATGTCTTCTGACAGTAATAATACTTCCGAAAAATCCTATTCCGACACCGACAATAAGTGTAACCGGAAGCAGGAAATGGAATATTTCCTCGACAGAAAGGAAATTGAGAAGAGAATCAAGTACAGAAAATCTTCCCGAAATAACCTCTATTACCTTGTTGTAAAGAACATAAATTGCAAGAAGCGGTATTCCCGAACCTACAAGTCCTATAAGCATACCCTCCACAACAAACGGTGCCCTGACAAAATAGTCAGTGGCCCCGATATATTTCATAATCGAGATTTCTTCTTTTCTAACGGAAATACCTATCATTACGGTATTGCTGATAAGGAAAACAGATACAAACAAAAGGAGAGTAATTATTCCGATAGAGATGTAGCTTGCAAGCGAATTCATTCCGGTAAGCATGTTGGCTGTTATCGAAGATTCATTTACCTTCGAAACTCCGTCAAGCGATTTGATGAAAAGAACAAGCGCATTCTGCATGGAAACATCGCTCATGAAAATCTCATAGTTATCGGAATGCTCAAGCGGATTCTCTGTAAATCCGGCAACATATTCATCTCCGAAATATTCTGCGGAGAACGTCTCCCACGCTTCTTCGGCAGAGATGTAATTAATCTCTCTTACCTCTGTTCTCGCGCGGATTAAATCGCCGATTTCCTCCTTGCGTTCATCGGTTGTATCCTCTTCAAAGAATACGGTAACGCAGACACCTTCCTGCGCACCCTTAACGATATACTGGAAATTTGACAGTATAGAATAGAAAATACCGAAAAGGAAAAGACACGCTGCCGTCGTAACAATAGACGCCAGCGAGAACCATTTGTTTCTGAAAATGTTCTTAACGCCCTGCTTAATTGTATAGAAAAAAGTACTAATCCTCATCTATGTATGCTCCCTGCTCCTCATCGCTTACGATAACGCCCTTCTTGAGCGTAATAACTCTCTTCTTCATCGCGTTAACAATTTCCCTGTTATGCGTTACAACAAGAACAGTTGTCCCTTTCTCGTTAATCTCTTCAAGGAGCTTCATAATTTCCCAGGAATTCTGGGGATCAAGATTACCTGTAGGCTCATCACACAAAAGGATAGGCGGATTGTTAACAATTGCTCTTGCAATTGCAACTCTCTGTGCTTCACCACCGGACAGATTCTTCGGTTTAGCCTTGTATTTGCCGGCAAGTCCCACAAGAGAGAGAACAAACGGCACGTTCTTTCTTATCTCACTTCTTTTTGCCTGAATAACAAGCTGGGCAAAAGCAACATTATCATAAACATTTCTGTCCTTTAAAAGACGAAAGTCCTGAAAGACAACACCTATTCCTCTTCTGAATTTCGGAATTTTCCTTCTTCTTAATCTCTCAACATTTGCTCCGTTAACGTATATTTCACCGTCTGTCGGAAGCAGCTCACGAAGCAGAAGCTTAATAAGGGTTGATTTACCGGATCCGCTGTTACCTACTATGAAACAGAATTCACCTTTTTTTACCTGAAGCGATACATCATTAAGCGCGGGCGCTCCGGTCTGATAGGACTTGACAACATGGTCAAGCTCTATAGCAATATTCTCGTCTATTTCTTTTTTATTTTTGGAACGCAACTTTCGTTCCTCCCATCAATTATTTTGTCAGAATTCGTAATTCTCCATGTAACGCATATACTTGAGAACCATGAGAGCTATCTTAATCGTAATTGCATCATTAAATATTCTCAGATCAAGACCTGTTCTCTTCTGAAGCATATCCAGTCTGTACACAAGAGTATTTCTGTGAACATTGAGCTGGCGGCTCGCCTCGGAAACGTTCTGATTATTCTCAAAGAATTTGTTGATGGTCTTAATTGTCTCATCATCAAATTCATCAAGATTCTTATCACCGAAAATCTCCCTGATAAACATCTTGCAAAGAGGAAGCGGAAGCTGATAAATAAGACGTCCGATTCCAAGCTCAGAATAAGGTGTTATGCTTCTCTCGTCGAAGAAAATCTTTCCGACATCAAGCGCCATCTTTGCTTCCTTATAGGACTTGCTGACCTCTTTAATGTCACTTACAATTGTACCGAAGGCTATTCTGACATCGGATATGCCCTTACTCTTTAAGAACGCTTCCACACCCTCGGCAGCCTGATTAACATTTTCAATTGTTCCGTTATCATCAAGCGACAGGACAATAATCACCGCGGTTTCATCTACTGCTGTTACAAATTCCGCTCCGACGCCTGTGCCGTATTCACGAAGCGTTTCAAGAACATTTACATTTCCTTTTGTCGCTGTTTCGACTATAAGAACATCTCTCTTTGCGGCAGTCGGAATTCTGAGTTTCTTGCCCCTGCTGTAAATATCAACAAGAAGCAGGTTATCAAGAAGAAGATTCTTGATGAAATTATCTTTATCAAATCTCTCCTTATAGGCAATGAGAAGATTGGTAAGCTGAAAAGCCGCAAGTTTTCCGATAAGGTACAGATTGTCATCAGTTCCCGAAACTATCAGAATGTACTCAAGCTGCATCTCGTCGAAAATTTTGTAATATCGTCTTCCCTGAAGCTCCTGACTTTCAGCCTCGCTGTCAACAAAGCCCTTAAGATTTCCGAGATTCTTCTCAAGCTTGTCTGATGTAGATGCAATAATCTTCCCACCAACATCAGTTACACACATCTCCGCACCGCTTATTCCGCGAAGTCCTTCAATTGTATTCTGTAAAATCTGGTTTGATATCATACGAAACCCCCGTTCCATTTGGAAATTCAAACACTTCATCACCATTTTAATACTTTTACACAAAAAAATCCACAGATTTTCCTGTGGATTTTAGTACATTTCAATAAATATTTTTACTTTAACTCAATTTTTCCTTCCGAAATAACTATATTTCCGTTCTTAAGCAGGTGACCTACCGCTCTCTTGAACTCATTTTTGCTCATTCCGGTTTCTTTTCTGATAAGTTCCGGATCTGCCTTATCGGAAAAAGAGAAATATCCTCCGCGTTCCTTCATAAGCGTAACAAGCTTGTCAGCATCACCGTTAATCATAAGATATGCCTTATCGCGAAGAGTAAGATCAAGCTTCCCGTCCGGTTTTACGGAAATGATTCTGGCATTTATCTTCATGCCTTCACGGATTTCACCGTACATTTCTTTTACGGGAATAAGTCCGCTGAATCCCCCGTCAACAATTACAAATGCACCGAAATTCTTACTTATCTCATAAATATATCCGGATACATTCTCATCCTTTTCAAAATCACCGTCTGTGCGAAGATAAGGATAAAGCTTCATTGTCGCACAAAGTCTTCCTGTTTTATCAACATATAACGCAACAGGAATCTCATCGCCCTTTGACACCTTAAAGGTCTGTTCTCTGTATGGAAGAAGCAGATCCTTGGGAAGTCCCCAGTCAAGAAAAGCTCCTATTTTGGTAATATCTGCCACGCGAAGATATGCAATCTTTCCGAGTGAAATCTTCGGAACCGTTGTGGTCGCAATAAGTCTGTCCATCGAATCCTTATAAAGAAATACAGACAGTCTGTCACCGATTTCAGTTCCCGAAGGTACCTGCTTAATCGGAAGAAGAACTTCTTTTTTCTCCTTCGCAGCTTCCTCCGAAAATGAAAGATATACACCAAAGTCAACTTTTCTTACAACTTCAAGTTCTGCTATTTTTCCTAATTCAAAATCCATATTGAATAACCGTATTTAATAAAAGACGTGGGCTCCGATAATTATGCCCTCTTTTGTTCCTTTTCTTCTGAAATGTGTGCAGTCACCAACAGGTGAAACGCCGTTAAGTGCATCGGTCGCAGCCTGCAGACACTTCTGATATGTTCCCTTTTCAAGCGACTTCTTAAAGCTTCCTGTCATAACAGGTGAGAACTGTCCGGATGCAAATATTACACTCGGGATTGAATCCGGATATGCAAGACTCTTCACACGGTTAATAACAACGGCGCCGACGGCTACCTGACCGTCATATTCCTGATTGCCCGCTTCGCAGTAAATTATCGCTGCCAGCATCTGAAGCTCGGAATAAGTACTTGAAATTTCTTCCTGCTGTTTGGCAAGGTACTCTTTTCTCGCAGCGGCATCAGCCTTTGCTCTCTCCCTTGCAAGCTCCTCTTCACGGATACGTTCTTCGATTTCTTCATTGGTCTCACCGTTATCGATGATGAAATCAATCTTCACATATTCAGCGGCAATATAACCGTCACCGCCTTCATACTCGATCCCGATATAGTCACCGTCAAGCTCAAATACGGATACCTTCTCACCCTGAGCAAGAATTCCGCATCCCTTTGACGATTTCGAAGGTTCAACTCTTACCTGAAGACCGTTTACCTGAACAGTAGCAAGAGTAGCTCCTACCTCAGCCGCCATACTGCGCGCCTCGTCTCCGAAAAGAAGAAACTCATCCTTGGCCCAACCTTCAAGATTACCTGACCTTATGAGCGACCACCCGTCTTTTCTCTCGATAACCTCGCCGCCACAGTCAAGATAAAGTGCGCCAACAGTTTTCCCATCTTTATCCGGTGTCTCTCTGACATTCAGTTTGCTTGTAACATTTTCTCCCACCATAAAGAGCTTGTCCTCTTCCTTAGCGGCAGGAACTTCCTCTTCTCTTACGGCAGGTGATCCGTTAAGCTGAATCGCATTACTGATTAACGTCTCGTCATCCTGTGAAATATCAGCATCAAGAATCAGATCAACGCCCTGGCTGGGTAATCCGCCTGCATATGCCTTACTCGGAAATACAATGAAAAAAACTCCGGTAATAAGCGGAACGGACAGCCATTTTATCGCTGTTTTCATAAATAACCTTTCAATTGTTACAAAATTGTTACACAACAGTCGCAAAGGTCATATTAACAAAGCGTTTCATTTTTGTCAAACTCTTGCGAAAAATCGTTATAATTTTTTTGATTTTTCGACACAGGCCGTAATTGCTTTCATTACGCCGCTTCTGAATCCGCTCTCTTCAAGTGCGGCAACACCTTCGATTGTTGTTCCGCCGGGAGAGCATACCATATCCTTAAGTTCACCCGGATGCTTTCCGCTTTCAAGAACAATCTTTGCACTTCCGAGAACAGCCTGGGCAGCAAAATCATAAGCAAGTTTTCTCGGCATTCCTTCCTTTACGGCCCCGTCTGCCATTGCTTCAATGAACATAAATACGAATGCAGGTGAGCTCCCCGATACAGCTCCTACCGTATCCATAAGTCTTTCCGGCACCTCTATTGCAAGTCCGAAGGAAGAAAGAAGCTTTTTCGCCGTAGTCTTCTCATCTTCCGTAACAAAACTGTTATAGCACACCCCTGTACATCCCTCAGATACAAGAGCAGGTGTATTCGGCATGCACCTTACTATATGAAGCTTTCTTCCAAACTCAGATTCAAGAAAAGAAATTGTCTTACCGGCAGCAATCGAAATGATAAGGCACGATTCGCTTACACAGCCTTTAATTTCGCCAATAACCTGTGACAGAAACTGCGGCTTGACAGCCAGGAAAAGAACCTGCGCCTTTTCTGCAACTTCCGTATTGCTTCTTGTAGTCTCAATTGTCTCGTCGTCACGAAGGAAAAGCTCTTTTGCAGCTTCAAGCGTTTCGTCCGTAGCAGCGGAACCTATAATTTCGCTCGGTGAAAATCCTTCTTCAAGAAGTCCTCCCACTATTGCTTTTGCCATGTTTCCGAGTCCGATAAAACCGATTTTCATTTCTGTCTCCTTTGTCTGTTTGCTTCGTACATAAGAAGGGCTGCCGCGATTCCGGCGTTCAGCGATTCAACCTTTCCTTCCATCGGAATTCTGACATACGTGTCAGCTTTGTCCGCTGTTTCCTTCCTGAGTCCGTTTCCTTCATTTCCTATCAGAAAAGCGCTTGGCTTTCTGTAATCAAAATCGTAATGGTAAGAAGTTCCGAGAAGATGCGCCGCATATACCGTAATTCCTTCTTTTTTCATCCTGCCGAGTGACTCATGTATATCTTCCGAAAGCGCATACGGCATACGGAAAAGAGAACCCATGCTCGAACGCACGGCTTTCGGGTTAAACCTGTCGACAGTTCCGGGAGAAGCGATTATTCCGGTTACTCCCGCGCCTTCCGCCGTTCTTATTATCGTTCCGAGATTTCCCGGGTCCTGCAGCTCCTCCAATACAAGAATAAGAGGAACTTCAGTATTATCCGCGCGTATTATCTCATCTTCGGAAATGTTTCTCATTCTGAGAACGAGGAGAACTCCCTGCGGCGTTTTGGTATCACTCATCCTCATGAAAACTTCATCGGATACCGTTTCATAAGAAAGACTTTCTAATTTCCGCCTGACCTTCTCGTCCGCGTTATCGATAAAGGAAGGAAGAACATAACATTCTTCTATATCAGAGGTCGGAGCCTCAAGGAACATCTTACGTCCTTCGACAATATAAAGTCCCTCTTCCCTTCTTACCTTTGCCTTGCTCTGAAGCTCGGAAACCTTTTTCACTTTTGCATTCTGCACACTTGTAATCATATTCTCACTTTAGAAGAGGCACGGAAAATATCTGTTCCGTGCCTCCGATGCTTATCTTTACATTGATAAAACTTTACTTACTTCATACTGATATTCGGGAATCTCTTTCTTCATGGCAAGCGCTTCTTCTATATCATAATCAACGAATTCCCCGTGGTTATATGCCACCACTCTGTTGGACTTGCCTGCGCAAAGAATATCTGCCGCATACGCGCCCATAACGGATGCAAAAAATCTGTCCTTACAGGTAGGATTTCCGCCTCGCTGCATGTAACCCAAAATCGTCGCTCTTGTCTCGATTCCGGTTGCAGCCTCAATTCTTCTTGCCATTGAAGTCGAATGCCCGATTCCTTCCGCATTTATAATCAGATGATGCGTTTTACCGTGCTTCCTGTTATTGATGATATTGTTAATTATCATCTGCTCGTTATAATCGTATTTCTCAGGTATCAGGATATCTTCAGCTCCGTTTGCAACGCCGCACCACAGTGCAATATATCCTGCATTTCTTCCCATTACTTCAATGATACTGCATCTTTCATGAGATGAAGAAGTATCTCTTACCTTATCAATCGCCTCCATTGCTGTGTTAACAGCAGTGTCAAAACCGATTGTATACTCAGTACAGGAAATATCAAGATCAATGGTACCCGGGATTCCGACAGTATTGATTCCGTGTTTCGCAAGTGCCTGCGCACCTCTGTATGAACCGTCGCCACCTATTACGATAAGTCCGTCGATTCCGTGCTCTTCACATATCTGCGCGCCCTTCATCTGACCTTCTTCAGTAGTGAATTCGGTACATCTTGCCGTTCCGAGAACCGTACCGCCTCTCTGGATAATATCAGATACGGAATGTTTATCCATATCGACGATTTCCTCATTGAGAAGTCCCTGATATCCTCTTTTTATTCCTTTAACGCTTACACCGTTTGCAATTGCTTTTCTGACAACGGCACGTATTGCCGCATTCATTCCCGGCGCATCACCACCGCTTGTAAGCACACCGATTGTTTTAATTTCTTTAGCCATAGCAAGTACCCTCTTGAACTATGATAATTTTGGAATAATCCTACCACAAAGAAAAACGCTTTTCAACAAACTCTTATATTCTCTGACCCAAAAGCTTCACCGAGTTTGTCTACGAGTTCCCTGCTTGCCGAGACAGTCATATTCTTCGGCATTTCCTTCATGACTTTCTCTTTTTCTATGTAAACAACAACGCTGTCTCTTCCGTCGCTTTCACCTATTATCTCATTAAGCTTCTGCTGCTGTGAAAGATACGTTTCCATATCAGCGAATTTCACCCACAGTTTTCTCGGAATATCGCGGAAAAGAGTGAGCTTCTCCAGGATAAGCTTTGCATCCTTATTCTCTTCAGATGATACACGGCCTGTAATAAATACCTTTTCATCCTCAACAAGTAAGTACTGGTATTTCTCATAGTCCTTCGGAAATACAATTACTTCCACTGTTCCGACAAGATCTTCCATTGTAAGAAATGCCATCATCTTATCATTCTTGGTGTACTTGATTGTCTTTCCGGATATAAGCCCTCCGACGGTAGCCTTCTGTCCGTCTTTTATGACACACGTGCCGGTTTCCTCATCAATAATAAAATCCGTGGTCTTCGCAGATATATTTTTATTCCACAAAGTCAGATACTGTTCAAGCGGATGACCGCTTACATATACACCCAGAACTTCCTTCTCAAAAGAAAGAAGCTGTTCCTTGTCATACTCACCGACGTTCGGAAGCTTCTCTTCAAGTGCATCCTTTTCGTCCTCCGAAACGAGATCAAACAATGACATCTGTCCCGCCATATTATTCTTTTTGTCGGAAGAAAGCTCATCCATCATGCGCACGTAAGAGCACATATACTGCTTTCGCGATCCGCCAAGCGAATCAAAAGCTCCTGCTTTGATCAGATTTTCAACGGCCCTTTTATTGACATCTCTGTCATTTCCGCACATTCTCTCAAGGAAATCATGAAGATTCCTGAAAGGGCCCGCAAGCTCTCTTTCCAGCGCAATTTTCTCAATAATCGGACGCCCGATCCCTTTTATGGCATTAAGCGAATATCTTATTCTGCCATCCGACACCGAAAAGTCCGCAACGCCTTCATTAATATCGGGAGGAAGAATATCAAGCCCCATATTTCTCGCAACAAGTATATACTCGGAAACTTTCCCCGCATTGTCTATTACAGAGGTCATAAGTGCCGCCATAAATTCCACGGGATAATAGCATTTGAGAAATGCGGTCTGATATGAAACAACGGCGTAGCATGCAGCATGCGATTTATTGAATGCATACTTTGCAAAGTCCATCATCGTATCGTATATATTGTTACCGGCAGTTTCCGATATTCCCTTTGAAAGGCACCCGGGAACGCCTTCTTTTTCATTTCCGTATATGAAATTATGTCTTTCCTCTTCCATGACGTGCTGCTTTTTCTTACTCATCGCACGTCTTACAAGATCTGACCTGCCAAGTGTATAACCGCCGAGGTCACGTACAATCTGCATAACCTGTTCCTGATATACAATACATCCGTGCGTCGCATTTAATATCGGCTCAAGTTCAGGGCATTCATAGGTAATCTTGTCAGGGTTGTCTTTTCCCGCAATGTACTTGGGAATAAAATCCATCGGACCCGGTCTGTACAGGGAAATTCCCGCAATAATATCTTCAAGACTCTTAGGTTTAAGCTCCTTCATAAAGCTCTTCATACCTGCAGATTCAAGCTGGAATATTCCTTCCGCCTTTCCGCTTCCTATAAGCTCAAGAACCTTCGGGTCATTGTAATCAATATTGTCGATATCGATGTCGATTCCGCGGCTCTTCTTAATATTCTTCACAGCATCCTGAATTACCGTAAGAGTTCTAAGACCAAGGAAGTCCATCTTGAGAAGTCCGAGCTGTTCAATCGTCGTCATCGTAAACTGCGTTGTTATTGCACCGTCTCCGCCCCTTGACAAAGGAACATATTCCTCGGCAGGAGCCCTGCATATTACAACTCCGGCAGCATGCATCGATGTGTTTCTCGGAAGACCTTCGAGCCTCATACACATATTTATCAGTTCTTTTACCTGCTCATCCTTCTCGATAAGAGCCCGAAGCTCGGGATTCATTGATACAGCCTTTTCAAGAGTCATTCCGAGTTCGCTTGGAATCATCTTGGCTATGCTGTCTGCATATGCATAAGGAAAATCCATTACACGGGCAACATCACGGATAACGCCCTTGGCGCCGAGCGTACCGAACGTTACAATCTGTACGACCTTGTCGGCTCCGTATTTTCTTGTTACATAATCAATAACCTCCTGCCTTCTTGCATAGCAGAAGTCAACGTCGATATCAGGCATCGACACACGTTCAGGATTAAGGAAACGCTCAAAAAGAAGCTGATATTTTATCGGGTCGATATTTGTAATATGAAGGCAGTACGATACAACAGAACCTGCCGCGGAACCTCTTCCGGGTCCTACCGCAATACCGTTCTCCCTCGCATAATTAATGTAATCCCATACAATAAGGAAGTAATCGACGTAACCCATTTTCTGAATAACGGAAAGCTCATAATCAAGTCTTGCCCGCAAAGTTCCGTCGTCATCAGGATATCTTTCCTTAAGTCCGTCGTCGCAAAGTTTATTAAGATACGTCCATGAATCATACCCTTCAGGCACTTCAAAATGCGGCAGCTTCGTAACTCCGAATTCAATTTCGACATTACATCTGTCAGCAATTTTCTGCGTGTTATCAAGTGCCTCGTGCGCATAAGGGAAAAGAAGGCGCATCTCATCTTCGCTCTTTACATAGTATTGTCCGCCCTCATAGCGCATTCTGTCTTCGTCGCTTAGTTTTTTCCCGGTCTGAAGGCAGAGAAGAATATCATGCGGTTTAACATCATCTGCATATGTATAATGAACATCATTTGTTGCAACAAGCGGAATCGAAAGCTCGGCGGAAAGTGTAAGAAGCGCGCTGTTTACTGTCTGCTGAAGAGGAATTCCATGGTCCTGCAGCTCCAGGAAAAAATTATCCTTCCCGAAGATTTCCTGATACGTAAGACACATTTTGCGGGCTTCGTTCATATCGCCCCTTGTTATCGCCCTCGGTACAGCACCGGCAAGGCAGGCAGAAAGCGCAATTATCCCTTCGCTGAATTCACGAAGTACCTCAAGGTCGACTCTCGGCTTATAATAAAAGCCCTCTGTAAAACCTCTTGATACTATTTTCATCAGATTCGAATAGCCTTTGTTATTCTCGGCAAGAAGAACAAGGTGATAATATCTGTCGGAATTATCACCTATTTCGCGGTCAAAACGCGAATCAGGGGCAACATAAACCTCGCATCCGAGAATAGGCTTTATTCCCGCCTCATTTGCTGCCCTGTAGAAATCGATAACGCCGTACATTACACCGTGATCGGTTATTGCAGCCGCGTTCATTCCGAGTTCCTTTACACGTTTTACGTATTCCGTTATTTTGTTGGAACCGTCAAGAAGACTGTATTCCGTATGTACATGCAGATGAGAAAACGCCACTTATTTCTCCTCCATAACATTAATTTCACTCTCTGTTTTTCTGAATTTCATAAGCTTACTGTATATCTCCGAGGTAGGAGGATTCTCCAATCCTATTTTCAGAAATCTTCTTATGAGAATAATTCTCGAAATCGGCATTGTAACGAGCCAGTTAAGGAAAAAGGCAATATATACGCCGATTGCTGCAAGCAAAACCTCAAGTCCGTACGGCGATTTGCCCGTCGTAGATTCGACATACTCAATCGCTCCCGTAATGTTGAACTTCGAATCAAGATAAAACATCATAAGCACCATAAGCATAATTGCAGCAAACAGTACCACAAGATCAATAAAAAAGCACAGCAGGGCAGGCCATAGAATTTTCTTCTTATTTCCTTTGTACACCGCAAGTCCTTCAAGAGAATTCTGCAAAAGAGTTTTATCCTTATGCGAATAAATCCATGCCTGTATGCACGAACCTATATAAGGAATAAGATTGGTCGCCATCATGAGCGCAAGTGTAGCAATCCGGCTTTTGTATTCTTCTTTTTTGGCCTTGGAGCTCTTACCTGTAAGAAGCCTTCCGATTCCGGCCGTTGTCCTGAAAATCATCCCGATAATAGAGACGCCTCCGAAAACTCTTCTTGCTTCCTCCATGCTGTTCTTAAAATATCCTTTTTCAATCTTCCCGGTAAGAACAGCATTTGTAATAAGCGCGCGTTCCCCCATCTTGTAAAGTCCGGTTTTTCTCCTTCTCACAAACCAAAGAACGAAAATTCCCAAAGCAGCTCCGATAGTCGCAAAAACATAGCTGTCCCTTCGAAGAATCAGGCGTCCGAGTGCGAAAACAAGAACCAGCGTAATAAGAAAAGCCAGAATTCCGAGAAATGTATAAAGAATTCGCCCAAAGTTAAAGCGTATTGTCCTGAAATAAATTGATAGTGTCCGCATGGATTTATTTTATCACATATATTGACAGTATTCATCCTTTGGAGTATGTTATCGAATGAAACAAGAATTAAAAAAGTTTGTCTCTTATTCAGAGTGGTGGAGATACATAGGATCTGTGAAGCCACGGCAACCCCTTTTTGGAAGGTGCCAACCTGAGCGATTACATCGAACAATAAGAGGATTTGATTTAGACATTCGAGTCCGCTTTTGTTTATGAAAGTGGGCTTTTTTAATTCCTTTTCACAAACTGTCAATTATTCAAAAAGGAGAAACATTATGGAGAAAAGATTATTCACTTCAGAATCCGTAACCGAAGGTCATCCCGACAAAGTCTGCGATGCAATTTCAGATGCCATTCTTGACGCCTGCATGGAGCAGGACCCGATGAGCCGTGTCGCATGCGAAACAGCTGCCTGCACAGGTTTCGTTCTTGTAACAGGCGAGATTACCACAAACGCTTACGTTGACATCCAGAAGGTCGTAAGAGACACAGTAAAGGAAATCGGCTATACCAAATCAGAATATGGTTTCGACGGCAACACATGTGCCGTACTCGTTGCAATCGACGAGCAGTCCGCCGACATAGCAATGGGCGTTGACAAAGCTCTTGAAGCAAAAGAGAACACAATGTCAACAGAAGAAATCGAAGCAGTTGGCGCCGGCGACCAGGGAATGATGTTCGGATACGCAACCAACGAAACACCCGAATTTATGCCCTACCCCATTTCACTCGCGCACAAGCTTGCTCTTCAGCTTACCAAAGTCAGAAAAGACGGAACACTTTCATATCTTCGTCCCGACGGAAAGAGCCAGGTAAGTGTTGAATATGATGAAAACGGAAAGCCCGTTCGTCTTGAAGCAGTCGTTCTCTCAACCCAGCACGACGACGATGTTACACAGGAGAAAATTCACGAAGACATTAAGAAATATGTTTTCGATCCCGTTCTTCCCAAAGAACTTATTGACGACAACACCAAGTTCTTCATCAACCCTACCGGACGTTTCGTTATCGGAGGACCTCACGGTGATGCAGGTCTTACCGGTCGTAAAATTATCGTTGATACCTACGGTGGGTACGCAAGACACGGCGGCGGTGCCTTCTCCGGTAAAGACTGTACAAAGGTTGACCGTTCTGCTGCTTACGCTGCACGTTACGTTGCCAAGAATCTTGTTGCCGCAGGCCTTTGCGACCAGGTTGAAATTCAGCTTTCCTATGCTATCGGCGTAGCAAAGCCCACCTCCATCATGGCAGACTCTTTCGGAACCGGCAAAGTCAGCGACGAAAAGCTTGTCGAAATCATCCGCGAGAACTTTGACCTTCGTCCTGCCGGAATCATCAAGATGTTAGACCTTCGTCGTCCCATCTACAAACAGACAGCAGCCTACGGACATTTCGGTCGTAACGACCTCGATCTCCCCTGGGAGAAAACAGACAAGGCAGACTCCTTAAAGAAATACCTCGCCTAACCTGTTCGCGCCTCCGGTAGCTCAAACGGTCTGAACGTTAGCAAATTGACAGAATACAACATAAATTTTATAATAATTATTAATTGTGAATGCGTGAGGGTATTATGCCAAAACTAAGTATTAAAGACCTGGTTCCCGGAATGGTTACTGCTGAAGATGTATATACTTTCAATAATCAGCTGGTTCTTCCGAAGGGACTGACTCTGAATGATAAATCAATTACAAAGCTTGAGTTCTATTCGATTATGTCTGTCCGTGTTGAGGACAGTGAAATCGACACCGAGCAGATTCGGAAAGAGGAGATGTCCTACTCCGAGAAGGTGAAAAACAGCGACGCATACAAAGTATTTGTTCAGCATTTTGATGCCGAACTTGAGGGCTTTTCCAATGAAATGAATGAAATTGTCAAAGAAAATGCGCCGATTGATCCACAGGTTCTTCTTCATCATGCGCTTGATCTTCTCGAAGATGATATGGGAATGCCCAATAATGTATTTACGATGCTCCAGAACATGCGTGATTATGATGATGTCACACATGCTCACTGTATGAATGTTGCACTTATCTGCAATGTATTTGCGAGATGGCTTCGTTTCTCCAAAGAAGATACGGAAATTGCCACAATGTGCGGTATGCTTCATGATATCGGCAAGCTTGTTATTCCGGAGAACATTCTTAAAAAACCCGGAAAGCTCACAACGGATGAATATACACTGGTAAAGACACACTGCGTTGAAGGATATAAAATTCTTCAGAAGCATCCGCTTAATCCTCACATTTCAAATGCGGCGCTCATGCATCATGAACGTTGTGACGGTACCGGATATCCACTCGGTGTGAAGATGAATAAAATCGACAAGTTTGCAAGACTCGTTGCAATCGCTGATGTATATGACGCCATGACAAGTGCCAGAGTTTACAGAGGCCCGCTTTGTCCGTTCCAGGTTATCGATATTTTTGAATCCGAAGGTTTTGATAAATATGACCCTGATTACTATCTTACCTTCATGAACAATGTTGTTACCACCTATCTTCTTAACAGAGCAGAGCTCAGTAACGGAGAAAAGGGAGAAATAATCTACATCAATCCAAATTACCCATCAAGGCCGACAATAAAGGTCGGAAACGAATTTATAGATCTTGCGGTGAGACGCGATCTTTCAATTGTAAAACTGATATAAAATAAAAAAGAAGCATTTCTGCTTCTTTTTTATTTTATACTGCATTAAATCTGAATTTTTTGAGTTCTTCTTCAGAATCGACTTTTTCGATTCCTGCTCCGAGATTCCTGAGTTTTACATCAAAATCCTCATAACCTCTTTCAATAAAATGAATATCATCTATTGTTGAGAAACCGTCTGCGGCAAGAGCTGCAATTACAAGTGCGGCTCCGGCACGAAGGTCGGGAGCAACCACTCCTGCACCGGTAAATTTACTTACACCGTCAATAATTGCGGTATTACCTTCAACCTTGACTTCTCCGCCCATCTTAATCAGTTCGTCAACGTATTTGAAACGACTTTCAAATATACTCTCGGTAACTATGCTTGTTCCGGTTGCAAGACCGAGTGTAACTACCATCTGAGGCTGCATATCCGTCGGAAAGCCGGGATAAGGAAGTGTCTTAACCTGGGTACTGGATAATCTTCTCGATGCAACAACTCTGACTGCATCATCAGACTCCTCAACTTCACATCCGATTTCAAGAAGCTTTGCTGTAATAGATTCAAGATGCTTGGGAATTACATTTTTAACTGTAATATCACCCTTTGTTGCAGCTGCGGCCATCATAAATGTACCTGCTTCAATCTGATCCGGGATAATCATGTATTCCGTCTTATGAAGCTTCTGCACACCTTTAATCCTGATAACATCAGTTCCTGCGCCTTTAATATTGGCTCCCATTGAGTTAAGGAAGTTTGCAAGATCTACGACATGCGGCTCCTTGGCTGCATTCTCAATAATTGTCTGGCCTTCCGCCATTGAAGCGGCAAGCATGACATTAATAGTCGCTCCTACGGAAACCTTATCCATGAAGATATGATTTCCAACAAGCTTCTCTGCTTCGGCAACAATACGGCCGTGAACAAATCTGACATTTGCGCCAAGCGCTTTAAATCCCTTGATATGCTGGTCGATTGCCCTTATTCCGATATTACATCCTCCGGGAAGAGGAACTTCAGCATGTTTATATTTGCCGAGAAAAGCTCCTATAAGATAATAGGAAGCACGGATTTTCTTAATATATTCGTCTTCAATGGCAAGGGCATGAATCTGCGAGCCGTTAATTCTGACAGTATGTCTGTCAACTCTCTTAATGGATGCTCCAACACCCATCATTGCCTGCATGAGTACATTTGTATCTCTGACATCGGGAATATTCTCAATGAGAACAGTCTCATCAGTCATAATGGCAGCAGCGAGAATCGCAAGAGCAGCATTCTTGGCCCCTCCGATTTCGACCTCTCCGACAAGGGGAGCGCCGCCTCGTATTGCGTATTGTTCCATAACGCACCTCATATTTTATCACTATCCAATAGTATATCTAATAATGAGGATAGTTGTAAATGTATATTTTTGAGCAAATTACCCAATATTTTTTCGGGCGTTTTGTGAAAAATCAATATAAATGCTTTTTTAATCCAAATACTTAAGCGGATTAACGTGTGTACCGTTAATAAGTATCTCGAAATGAAGATGCGGGCCTGTACTTCTTCCGGAGCTTCCGGAAAGAGCAATTTTCTGTCCCTGAGATACATAATCACCGACATCTACCAGGATTTTACTAAGATGCGCATACCTTGTCTGTCTTCCGTCCGGATGATTAATATACACAACATAACCATAACCGCTGGCCCATCCGGCTTTAACAACCTTTCCGCCGCAGGAAGCAAATATAGCCGTTCCTGTAGGCGTAGCCCAGTCAACGCCCTTATGATTGGTCGAAGCTCCGGCTGTAGGTGCCTTTCTGTAACCGAAGGTAGAAGTAAGATGACCTCCGCTAAGCGGTTTTACATATGTGGGCGGAACCTTGGTTCCTCTCTCAATTATCTTGGGAACTGCAGGAGATACAATTTCCTGCATCAGAATCTCTTTTTCTTCTTCAACGGTATTTCTGTAATTTACGCAGGCAACGACCTTTCTGAATCCCTGTACAGGTTCCTGAAGCACTTTCGTCTGAGTAGTATACCAGTCATCATTGTCAACGTATCTAACGTCATCATCATAGTATTCTTCATAGTATTTATTCTGTGTCCATTCAACGGAAAGTTCAGGTTCGGGCACAGTAATAATAAGCTCATCACCTATATGAAGCATGGAATTCATGGTAGGCAGAGTTTCGGAATTCATAGCAAGAATTGTATCCATGGGGATTTCGGTAGTATTGGAGATTTTCGAAAGAGTATCACCGGATTTAACGACATATATCTGCTGAACTTCCTGATTCTCGGTAAGAAGATTAACTGCAGTATCAAGATCGGTCAGTTCATCTTCCGAAAGATAAGATTCAACTATTTCTATTTTCTCTCTGAAGCCGATATTGGTAAGTCCGTAATCAAAGCTTTCAAAGCCTTCCTTGTTATCAAGGTCAATTACGGTTGTTACTTCTGTAAGAAGCGATTCAACGCCGGCAGTTGTCTTCGTAACTTCAAGAATCTCTTCCTGTTTCCGGGCTTCGGCATTCTCCTTCTCGATATTGCTGATTTCGGGAACAAGGACCGTGAGTTCTCTTGTCTTGTCAAGATTAAGACTAACTTCATATTCTTCGTTCGGATCGTAATCATCTATTGCTCTTTCGAGAAAAGAGTACACTTCCTCTGCGGAAGCAAGATTAACCGTTGTCTCGTTGACCTTAACCGTATATGATCTGTGGAAACGTTCCTGGATCCTGCTACTCAAAGCAAGCGACATGGCTGCAATGAGTTCTCCGTCCGAATTTGTCTCTCCAAACCAGACTTCTTCACCGGAAACGCTAAGATTGGCAGGTGCAAAAACAAGTTCAGACGAGCCGACCGCAAGTGATCTTCTCGCCTCTTGAAGACATCTGTCTATGGTAGCTTCATCTCCGGCATAACCGATAAATGAATCATTAAGAGTAACAGCAAAATAATTATTACCTGTATGTTCCAATTTGGTATAATTGGGAATAAAGAAAGCGCAGATTATAATTGCCCCCAGAAGAGACTGAAGGATAATTGCATTTATCTTTCTGCGATGTATAGCTCTCGTTTTCATAAAAACCGCTTTTTTCGTAATATTTTTGTAACAAACACATTCTATCAATTTTTAACTTTTTTGTAAAGGATTTGAGATATGAGCATTTTTTTCCATATTGATGTAAATTCAGCTTTTCTCAGTTGGACAAGTGTTCACAATCTTGAAACGGGAACAGGTCCCGACCTTCGGAACATTCCGGCAATTATAGGCGGAGACCGCGATAAAAGGCACGGAATCGTACTCGCCAAATCAATTCCCTGCAAAAAATACGGCATAGTAACAGCAGAACCGATAGTAAATGCCATTCGAAAGTGTCCGGGCCTTGTCATGGCTCCGCCTGATTTCCATGTGTACACTACTTATTCTCACAGACTGATGGAGCATCTTGCATGTTTCTGCCCTGATATAGAGCAGGTAAGTATAGATGAATGTTACATGGATTTTACTCCGATTCAGAAGAATTTCAAATCTCCGGAAGAAGCAGCATATATTATTAAGAATTCGGTAAAAGAAACTTTCGGTTTCACGGTAAATATAGGAATTTCAGACAGAAAAGTGCTTGCCAAGATGGCTTCTGATTTTCAAAAGCCGGACAAGGTGCATACTCTTTTCCATGATGAGATTGAGGCTAAAATGTGGCCTCTGCCGGTAGGCGATTTGTTCCTTTGCGGCAAATCAAGTGCTTCCGCTCTTCGAAATCTCGGCTTTAACACTATCGGAGACCTGGCTAAAGCTGATAAAAAAGTGATTGAAGACAACCTGAAATCAATCGGGACGACTCTCTGGAACTACGCCAACGGAATTGATTCGGCAGGCCTCAATCTTTACAGAGAAAGAGAGAAAAGCATAGGAAATTCAACGACTCCGCCCAAGGATTTAACGACGAAAGAAGATGCTGAAAGGACGCTGCTCTCTCTGTCTGAATCTGTTGCTTCAAGACTCAGAAAAGCAGGGCTGTACTGCAACAATATATGCGTTGAAATTAAATACAGCACATTTGAATCCGTATCGCATCAGATGAACATAGATCGTCCGACAAGTTCTTCACAGGATATTTACCAATGCGCCGTAAGGCTTTTCGATGATTTGTGGAACGGCGACCCCGTAAGGCTTCTCGGTGTGCGAAGCGGAAAACTCGTCGACACCTCGGCGCCGGTCCAGCTCAGTCTTTTTGATTACCTCGAGGAAGAAAAAGCTACAGATGACTCTCCGGTAATTCCGCCCGAGAAAATACAAAGGCTTGAAAATGCCTTAGATTCAATAAGAGCCAAATACGGAAAAGACGCAATAAAAAGAGCAAGTCTTAAATAGACCTGCTCTTATTTCTTAACACTGTATCCAAATGTACCAAGACTTTTGCCCAGAGAAAAATATGTTCCGTGGGAATATGTAATCGGGCACGCCTTCTCGAGATGGAACGAACCCTTCTCATCCATAAATTCATCATCTGCATGAACCGCTACGACTTCAGCAAGAAACATATCATGCGAACCAAGTTCCATCCTCTTTGTAACCCTGCATTCAATATTCACCGGACATTCAGCAATCGCGGGACACTTTACAACATCAGACTTCATCGGATGAAGATTTGCAAGTGCCCATTTGTCCGTATCTCGTCCGCTCTTTACTCCGCATAAATCAGTTGCATACGCAGTTTTCTCATTAGTAAGATTAATTACAAATTCACCGGTTTCAAGAAGCATATGGTGCGAAAAACGTTCCGGTCTTACGGATATCGATACCATTGGGGGATCGGAATTAACCGTTCCGACCCAGCCGATTGTAATAATATTACTTTGCCCTTTGGCATCCGCAAGCGAGACCATAACTGCCGGAAGCGGATAAAGCATATTGCCGGGCTTAAAATTAACTTTGCTCAAGATTCACTCCTAAATTACAGAATACCTACGGTATGAAGAATTGAAATTACAAGACTTGCGACCGAGCATCCGAAAGTAAGAATAATGAAAATAAGGTAAACCACATTGGTATTCTTCTTATTAACAATAGCTTCTATTACTTTGTTGGCATTCTCTTCAACAGAAGCCTGAACATTTCTGTATACCTTAACATCTTCTTTATGAACAAAATCATTGATTTCATTCTTAAGGTTCTTATCGGCAAGAAGCATTTCATCTTTAAACGAAGTAAAGTTCTCCGTAAGCTGTTCGTTTTCTCCGAGCATGCCCTTTAATTCTTCGATTCTTCCCGCAAGACCTTTCAGTTCTTCGATTCCGGATGCAAGACCTTTTATTTCTTCGATTCCGGACGAGTTCCTTCTTGCTGTCTCAAGGGTTTCTCTTGCTGCTGCAATTGCGGTTTCGGCAGAGTTCTCAGCTTCTTCAGCAAGACTTGCCGCCTTAACTGCTGCATCAAGTGCTTCCTTTGAAGTAAGTGCTGCTCTTTCTGCTGCCTCAGCTGCCTGTTTACCGAATACATCTTCGGGCACTTCTGTTTCTTTAATTACAGGAGCTTCAAAAGAAGAAAGCTTCGCTTCTGCTGCCTTTATGCATTCATTAAGCCCTTTTCGGCTGTCATTTACATATTCTTCAAGCTTACTGTTAAGCTTCTTTAATTCTTCAAGTCTCTTGTCATACTCGGCAATCTGATCCCTGATTCTTTTTAATTCTTTTTCTTCGGCTTCGGAATTTGCTTTTATCATATCCTGTGCCGAAAACTTCTGTGTTATTTTATCAAAAAAACTATCCATACTGCCTCCATACTACTGACATTTCTTTTCATATTCTATCATACGCCCCTGATTCACTCAAGAATTTGATTAGAAATTTCATTTTTTGCCTTTGTCACAAATGCACAACAATGTCCACCTTGTTTTAGTCGTTTTGTGCACATTTACTAATTTTTCACATTTCGTTCACACTTTGTTCATATTTGAGCGATATACTGTTTTTATACAAACGAGAGTACAAATTTTTTTCATAATACGCCCAGGCGCCGAGAGGTGTCTGGGCACTCCTCACTTTGCGAACTTTATTTTTTCATAAAATGCACAAATTCGCTGCATATTATGCTATAATGTACTGTAGCATGACGACAAATGTCTGTTATGAACATACAAATAACAGGAGACACCATGGAATTCAGACCAAGTGCAGATAACGAGGTTGATAAGTGGAAGGAAGTTCAGCTGGTATATAATTCAGCTCTCAAGGAAATCGGCACAAAGCTTGAAATCCTGAATGATGAGTTTCAGCACGTCCACAGATATAACCCGATTGAACATATTAAATCAAGAATCAAGACTTCCGAAAGTATTGTTAAGAAGCTTAGAAAAAGAGGATTTGATTCCACTATAGAGAATATGGTGGAATACGTTAACGACATTGCAGGTATTCGAATCATCTGTTCATTTACTTCGGATATCTACAAACTGGCAGATATGCTTTCTCAGCAAAGCGATCTTAAAGTAATCTCGGTTAAGGATTATATTAAGAATCCCAAACCGAGCGGATACAAGAGTTATCACATGCTCGTAACGGTGCCCATTTTCCTTTCCAACAGGATTGTTGATGCCAAAGTAGAAATTCAGATTCGTACTGTAGCAATGGATTTCTGGGCAAGCCTTGAGCATAAAATACATTACAAATTTGAGGGAGAGGTTCCCGAATACATCAGCAACGAGCTTGCCTTCTGTGCAGGCATGGTTTCACAGCTCGATGAACGTATGCTTTGTCTTAACGAAGAAGTTCAAAGAGTCAGCGATAACGAGATGATTGAACCTCCCGGTTGGAAAATATCCTAACGATTATGAATCATAACCGTTAGGATTATTCTTTTGCCATCTCCATGAATCTTCACACATTTCTTTTATTCCGAACTCGGCGCTCCAGCCGAGTTCTTTTTGTGCAAGACTTGCGTCGGAATAGCAGGTAGCTATATCTCCGGGGCGTCTCTCTTTTATCGTATAAGGAATCTTTACGCCTGTTGCAGCTTCAAAATTCTTAATAATATCAAGAACGCTGTAGCCTTTTCCTGTTCCGAGATTGTATATCTTAAGTCCGGCCTTCTCTTCTATCTTCTTAAGTGCCTTTACATGACCCTTTGCAAGATCGACTACATGAATATAATCCCTTACTCCTGTTCCGTCGGGAGTATCATAATCATTTCCGAATACGCCGAGTTCTTTAAGCTTTCCGACAGCAACCTGCGTAATATAAGGCATGAGATTATTGGGAATTCCGTTAGGATTCTCACCTATTGTTCCACTCTTATGCGCTCCAATAGGATTGAAATATCTGAGAAGAATTACATTCCATTCGGGATCTGCTGCCTGAATATCGG
Organism: Lachnospiraceae bacterium; assembly: GCA_045616785.1. Classification (GTDB taxonomy): domain Bacteria; phylum Bacillota; class Clostridia; order Lachnospirales; family Lachnospiraceae; genus Merdinaster. The sequence goes on along the minus strand of JAZLHJ010000002.1, from coordinate 26,943 downwards.
AAAGAACCTGCTCAAGCATTGATTTGGTCCAGCCGTAAGGGTTGGTACATGTTCCCTTGGGGCACTCCTCGGTTATCGGAATGAACTGCGGATTTCCGTATACTGTTGCAGAAGAAGAGAAAATAATATTCTTGCAATTATGCTTTCTCATAACATCTACAAGTGTAAGTGTTCCTGTAATGTTGTTATTGTAATATTCCCAAGGCTTTCTTACAGATTCGCCTACAGCCTTAAGGCCTGCAAAATGAATAACTCCGTCAATCTTCTCTTTTGCAAATATGTTCTCAAGCGCTTCCCTGTCAAGAATATCCGCTTCATAGAACGGCACTTTTTTACCTGTAATGGCTTCTACTCTGTCAAGACTTTTTCTGCTTGAATTCGACAGATTATCAAGGACAACGACATCATATCCGTTCTCCTGAAGTTCAACTACTGTATGGCTTCCAATATATCCTGCTCCGCCTGTAACTAGAATTCTCATAATCTCTACTCCCATAATTTCTCGGGATATACACCCCGGTTTTTCAAATTCTGTATAGATTCCACAACAAAAGGCTTGTCTTCCTTATAGGTTACACCGAACCATTTATCCGATGACGAAAGGACTTCAACAGTTGCTTTTCCGGCCTGAAGGAGCTTATCAACTTCAATCGGAAGGAAGCATTCACTCTTAAGTGGATTGCTCTGTGTTCCGCTTTCAAAAAATCTGTCAAGCGCATTCCCAAGTTCACCAAAAATGCTTGGCATAAAGCCCCACATATTCATTGATACAAGAGTATCAAGCGGGATGGGAATATAGGTCGCGCCATCATCCTCCGTATAAGCGGCGCCGCCGTCTCTTTTCTCAATTTTGGTTCTCTCCGCAATATTAAGAAGATAGCCGTTCTGGTCTGTTATGCAGCAGCCTCTTGCTACAGAGCCGTTGTCGGTAAGCGTATTTCCGAGCTTATATCCGACCATTGCATAACGGTATTTGGTATCGTCCTCATGCGTTGTAAGGAAATCGTAAAGAGTTCCGAACGCGCTCTGTCCGTAATAATCATCTGAATTAATTACCGCAAAAGGCCCGTCGACAACATCCTTGCAGCAGTAAATCGCATGTGCCGTCCCCCACGGTTTAACACGTCCCTCCGGAATTACAAACCCTTCCGGAACATTCGAAAGATCCTGAAAAACGTATTCAACCTCAATGTATTTGCTGACGATGTCACCGATACAGTCCCTGAAGTCTTTCTCGTTTTCTCTTTTTATTATGAAAACAACCTTCTTGAAACCGGCCCGAATCGCATCATAAATCGAGAAATCAATTATCTTGTTACCATACTTATCTATGGGATCGATTTGCTTAAGACCGCCATATCTGCTTCCCATTCCTGCCGCCAGAATAACCAGTGTAGGACCTTTCATAATATAACCCTCCGTACTTCGATAAATATATCAAATGTCTCCATAGCATTATACGATAAACATGTTCCATATACAAGAAAATTAACCTTGAAGCTGCGCTCCTTAAACCCTACAATATACATGGAGGTAAGCCCATGATAATTGACAATGCACGCGTATTTTGGGAAGCCGGCGGATTTGTCCGTCAAAAAATAATAACAGAAGACGGAATATTATCGGAATGCACTCATGACAATTCCGGATTCGACGCTTCCGGGATGTATATCCTGCCGGGGCTTGTCGATATTCATCTTCACGGCGCACTCGGATATGATTTTTCAGACCACACCAAAGAAGCACTTCTTGCAAGTGATGAGTCTGTTCTTGCAGGCAGCGTATGTAATCTGGCCGATATGCTGCAAAACGCTGTTAAATTCGGTGTAGATGCAGACAGCGCTGTGAAAGCGGCCACGATAAATCCGGCAAAATCCGTAGGACTCGAGAAGGAAGCAGGCGTATTGTCAATCGGAAGACGCGCCGACCTTCTGTTTACCTCGGAAGATTTTACACCTCTGTATGTTATGAAAAACGGAAAAATGAAGAAAGTATAAAAGCTATTGCAACCGCGGGTTCGTTTATGTATAATGTGATGTAGTTTTGAAAACTACATGCGATTGGAGAGAACAGATGAGTACATTCGTATTAAGTTGCTGTTCAAGCATTGACCTTACAGCTGAGCATATTGCCCAAAAACAACTTCATTATATTCCTTTTCACTTCTTCATCGACGGAAAAGAATATGTTGACGACCTCGGGCAGACAATTCCCTTTGATGAGTTCTATAAGGAAATGTCAGAAGGCAAGATTACCAAAACAAGTCAGATTAACGCCGAAGAATATAAGGCATATTTCAAAAAATTTCTCGAAAACGGTGAAGACGTTCTGCATGTAACGCTTTCTTCGGGAATTACGGGAACGTACAATTCCGCAAGAATCGCCGCAATGGAACTCGAAGAAGATTTTCCCGACAGGAAAATCTATCTTGTCGATTCGCTCGGTGCCAGCGCAGGATATGGTCTTCTTATGGATAAGCTTGCTGACCTTCGTCTTGAAGGAAAGACAATAGATGAGGTTCGCGACTACGCAGAGGAATACAAGCTCAATATTCACCACTGGTTTTTCTCAACAGATTTAACATATTATGTCAGAGGCGGCAGAATTTCCAAAGCCTCCGGTCTTGTCGGCGGCATGCTCGGAATCTGTCCTCTTCTTAATATGGATGAGGAAGGTCATCTCGTTCCGAGGTATAAGCTTCGCGGCAAGAAAAAAGTCATATCTTCTATTGTTGAACAGATGGAAAAATACGCCGATAACGGCACAGAATATAACGAGCGCTGCTTTATAAGCAATTCAGGATGTCCTGAAGAAGCAAACGCCGTAAAAGAGCTTATTGAAGAGAAGTTTCCTGCTCTCAGGGGTAAAATCAACATGAGCAGCATCGGAACAACAATCGGTTCACACACAGGTCCCGGAACAGTTGCTCTTTTCTTCTTCGGATCCAAAAGAGAAGCTCTTCTTGAGAAAGTTGTTCAGACAGTGCAGTCTGTAACACCTCAGAAAAAGAATCAGAAATAATTACGCTCACCGAATATTCCGGTTCCGACACGGACGATTGTCGAACCTTCTTCCACGGCAACGGAATAGTCGCCTGTCATACCCATTGAAAGCGTATCAAAGCATTCTCCTGCTTTCTCTCTGCAGGAGTCAAACAGTGTCTTTAAAGCCCTGAAATGAACTCTGTTCGTTTCGGGGTTTTCTGTATACGGCGCAGAAGTCATGAAGCCTCTTACTCTGATATTCTTAAGTGATGAAATTTCATCAAGAGACGATTCGACCTCTTCTTCCGAAAATCCCCACTTCGACTCTTCACCTGCAATATTAACTTCAAGAAGAATGTCCATTACAATATTCTTCTTTCCGGCTTCCTCATTTATTTTCTCGGCAAGTCTCAGACTGTCTACGGATTCAATCATTGAAACCTTATCGATTATATATTTGACTTTATTCCTCTGCAGATGCCCAATCATATGAAAGGAAACACCGGTACCTTTTATCTCGTCACCGATTTCTTCATATTTCGAGACAAGCTCCTGCACATAATTCTCACCAAAACAAACCTCTCCCAGTGCAATACATTCCCGTATGCATGAAAGAGGTTTTGTTTTACTGACGCACAATAATGTAACGTCTTCTGCCTGTCTTCCTGATTGAAGACAGGCAACATTAATACAGTTTCTTACAGTTCTAATGTTATCGGAAATCATCTTACTTGAAAATAAGTTTTCCGATGAAGATAAGGATGCAAGAACCTACGATACCGGAAATAATACTTCCGATGATATTGTTGATTGATAATCCGATGATACCGAAAAGAAAACCGCCGAGAGCTCCGCCAATGATACCGATGATGATACTGCGAAGAAGTCCTCCCTGACTTTTCATAATCTTTCCTGCAACAATACCGCAGACTGCACCTACTGCAAGTGATATAAGAATATCTACCAGCATTTCTTTTCTCCTTTTCCAAAATGTTATCTTTATATTTATCGGTTAATACTTTGGAAATATTAACTCTTTTTCGTAACTTTCTCAACTGTTCCGTCAGGCCTTACAATACTCATTGAATCAAGCTGTGACGAAAGATTGCCCTTCACCGAATCAATATAGACGCGTCTTAACGCTGCCTGCTCTTCTTTTTCTTCTTCGGAAAGAGGTCTTTCCTGTGAAAGATGATACAGCTCGTTAATACGGGCTATTGTTTCGTTCATCGACATATTATTTTACCCAACCTTATTTATCTGAATTATTTTTTATGATACACTAAAATTCCAAATTAATCGAGGAGGCCGACATGCGAATCTGGGTAAAAAAATGGAAAGAAAACCATATGACAGGTGATACCGTGGTTGAAGATTACACGGATGATACCAGAACACACAAGGTTTTCGCCGCGCTTAAAAGTGCATGCAGAACCTTCGATCTTGCTGAGCCAATCTGGCTTGACAGCAATATAAAAGAATTCAAAGCACATAGTAAGGTCAGATTCTACTCAGACAGCTTTATTGAAGAAATCCCCTTCGACTATCTTGAAATGATGATTATTGAAGAAGACTAATTCTCAATCGCAGCGCCTTTTCCCGTATACGTACTAATGACACTTCCGTCACTTCCTATCCATATTTTGGCGCTTGTATTTACCGGAAGTGATACAGAAACAGACTTTTTGCTTCGCAAATCTTCAAGTTCAAATTCAGCAGCAGCTCCGTCATTTATCATCGAGTATGCTGTACATTTCTCATAGGAAATGGCATGAATAAGAACACTCTCCGGGCAGGTATCCGAAACGGAATATACCTCATTACTTATACCCGCTTTGGAAAGAGCATATCTGTACAGTTCTTCTGTCACTTCTTCGCCTTCGCAATCCTCAATCGGAAGCGGGCAGTGGATAATTCTTCCTTCCTCAAGCTCAAATTCATGAATCTCATAGTAATCTTTGCCATCTTCCAAAAGTGCGCAGAAACAATTCTCGGTATCGGCATAAGAAACTCCTCTTCCGAAATTAAGAAGGAATTCTTTTTCTCCTATCACAAGCTTCTCATATGCTTTAACAGTCTGCCTGTGTGTAAGTATATCGCTTTCAGAATAGAACATCTCAAGTCGTTTTCTTGCGGAGAACATTTCGTTTTCTTCAATGTCACCGCAGATTACAATTGTTGCACCTTTTTTGGCCAGAATAATCAGTCTCGAAAATGCATCATTCTCAAGTCGCATTGCAGCAGGAACAAATACAATTCGGGGGCGTCCTATAATCTCCGGATAATCTCCTGTAAACAGATGCTCGAGAACAATGTCGCTTTGTATTCTGAATTTTCTGTTTAATATGTTTATATGCTTTCTTAAGCCTTCTTCTGCAAATGACCTGAATAACGAATAATGTGAAGAGGTTGAATAAAGCGTAAGCGCTCCGAATGCTTCCTCATCTCTGTGGAATAAAAACGGTGCTGCTTTCTTCTCTGCCGCAATAAGGCTTCTTATCATTGACGCTGCAGGTGTCTCACTTCTGTCTGCTCTGTACACTCCGAGCATATTTTCGGAAAGCTCTGTTTTCTCAGGTACATTAAAGGACTGCCACATAACCCAGTTTCCAAAGCCGAACATCAGCTTTCTTTCAAGCTTACCGGAAACAACCTCATCAGACAGACATTTTCCGCCCCTTTGTTTCTCGACTCTGTATACACCGAGTTCCTGCGCACATGTAATATGTCCCTTAACATGATTCATTAAATATTCCAAATATACTATGTTATCCCAGTTCCACTGGTGCCAGGATACCATATCAAGATTGCCCTTCAGAACCATATCCTGCTCTTCGGGAATACGAAGCGTCTCGTCCCTTCCCATAATAACAAGCATATACGGTGCGTTCTCTCTTACAATTTCCCGAATGCCTTCAAGCCACTTATTGTAACTGACCATTGCAAAACGCCAGAAGTCCTGCGCTTTGGCATTCTGCCTGTCATCTTCCGTTCTGTAAAGAGTACCTTCATAATCCTTATCTGATGGAACAGTAATATCTGCCGCAGAAGGAAGTGTTCTTGCATTCTCTCCCCAGGCATCACGGATTTTCTCCATTGTTCCGTACTCACCCAGAACAAAGTTCATAAACGCCTTAGCCTCATAAGGATCTCCCGAAGGTCTGAGAGTCCTCCACGCGCCCTTTCTTGAGTAGGAAGGCTCATTCATAACATCAAGAATTACGTTATTGTATTCCGCAAACAGGCGCGAGAAATTATCAAAAAGTGTATTAATCTTTCTGTTAATCGATGGATTATGAACAGCACACTTTGTAACATCCCAGTCATTAAGCGCAATGTTTCCAAGCGTAAACTGAACAATAAAGCCGTGACGCATTGCCATAAAGAAATAAGCCTGAAGTGCTCTCCTTGACTTCTCGCAGATTTTACCGTCAGAACCGAAAAACTCTGTATGCATCATCCAGTTTCCGGAGCGAAGTGTGTTATATCCATCCTTTTTCAATAAATCAAGATCTCTCTCACATGCTGCAACATTAAAATGAATAAAGCATTTCTGATATACATCCGTAACAAAATAGGTCGTTCCGAGAATCGGCATAATCTCGCCGTCTCTCATAAGAAAATCCACTGCATTTGCCTGGTTAATATAAGGTCTCGCGAAATTCTTCATTTCCGCTTTAATTCGGTCTTCATTCAGAATATAGAATCCGGTCTCTACCGAATTTACGCATACTCCGCCAAGGCAGGCCCTGATAAGGACTGTATAACGGCCTTCGCCCGTAATCGGAAGTTCAATATCGAGCGAATGTCTTCCTGCATGCGAAACAGAATATACAACGTACGGTTCATCTCCGCGCTTTACAACAAAGCAGAATTCCTGCGGTGCTTTTCCGACAACGCAGTGTCTTCTGAGTAAAATATGCGGTCTTTCGCCTTCATCAAATCTGGCATAAGTCGGCTCTGCTTCAAAGCTTACCTGCCCCTTTGAAGAGCTGACTAAAATCTCTGAAAGAAGTCTTTCGGTAAAATCACTCGAAAGAATATTTCCTTCCTCGTTATCATAAGTGAAAAGAAAAATCTCTCCTCCCGAACGGTAGCTTACCTTTACAACAGGTGATGCAACTCTTCTTCCCACAGAATCATAAAAACCTGCAATGCATGTTAAATCGGCATGTTTAACAATCTCGCTTGTTCTTGAATTCTCATGAGAAAGCATATACAGGCCGGCGTACATTTCTGACACGTCTGTCACAATTTCCGTTTTCTCATCAAGGAACATCTTCTCCGTTTCCGCAGTCTTATCAAGACGCATCACATAATTCCCGCTTTTGCCGGTTTTCATAAATGTGTCGGCAAAAGAGAATGCCCTTATTCCTTTACACTGCTCATATTCACTTCCGATCATTTCCGAAAAAGGATTTCCGCCAAGGAATATCATTACTTTTCCGTTTCTTACAAACTCCGAAAGAAGAAGCTCTGTTCCGGAATAGTATCTCCCTTTACACAAATACAGAACATAATCGGCATCACGAAGACTCTTTGCCGAAAGCTGGTTTAGAAGCACCGAAGATACTTTTATATCTTCATGCTCAAGAACTTCCTTACACTTTGCAGAAAGCTCTGCATTTGTTATCTCATCATATACAATTAATGCTTTCACGTTGTACCCCTTATTATTTTTTACATGTAATCTACTTTAATAAGACATAACCCTTTTGCCGGAGCAGTAAAACCTGCTTCTGCTCTTTTCCTGTTTTCAAGAAGCATAAGCATATTCTCCGGAGTTCTCTTTCCGATTCCTACTTCCAGAAGAGTCCCTGTAAGAATCCTTACCATATGCTGAAGAAAACCCGTGCCATGATATGTAAAATGAATATAGCCGGCAGTTTCCTTTATCTGAATCATGTCAACCATTCGTACTGTCGATTTCTTCATTCTGGGGTTGCTGCAAAATGCAGCAAAGTCATGTTCTCCGACAAGATATTCAGCAGCCCTTCTCATAAGTTCCACGTCAGGAATTTCTTCTGCAATATGCACGTATTTTCTGTTAAAAAGAGGCTTCGTATCACCAACATAAACGGTATACTCATAGGTTTTGCCGATCGCATTATAACGGCTGTGAAATCTGTCCGATGCAATTCTGACTTCTCTTATGCAGATATCATCCGGAAGGTATCTGTTCATATAATCTCTTATCTCATTTTCTGACATTGTTGTCACAAAGTGAGCATTCGCAACCATTCCCTTTGCATGAACCCCGGCATCTGTTCTTCCTGCTCCTATTACCTCAACCTGTGAGTTAGTCATCAACGAAAGAACACTTTCAAGCTTTCCCTGAATTGTCATTTCCTCATCAGGCTGATGTTCCCAACCATAAAACCTTGTACCGTCATATGCGATAATAAATTTATAATTCTGTGCCATAACGCTTCTTTCTTTTAGTCGTTTTAATAAGGAGAGTTCTTTTTTTCTGCCTTTTCAACAGCCTCTTCTATAGTTAATCCTGCATAATCCTGGGCGCCGAAATATCTTCCTGATTTTCCGTCATCGACAAATGCCCCGACAAGAATTCCGGGAATCGCACTTTCAGGTGCATTAGGCGCGTTAGGTCCGCCAAGATCTGTTCTGCACCAGCCCGGATCTGCCAGATTAATCATTACATCAGTTCCACAAACTGTTGAACCCAAATCAATTGTAATCTTATCAAGAGCGGCTTTTGATGCAGAATATCCCGCCTGCTGAGGCTCAAGCGCAATTCCGCTTGTAGTATTAACAATTCTTCCAAATCCGTCTTCAATCATTTTCGGCATGAAATGATAGCATATAAGCGCCGGCGCAATTGTATTAATCTTAAAGCTTTCAATATAATCCGAAACCGGAGTCTTGAAATACTCATTCCTGTATGCTATCTGAAGTCCGGCATTATTAAGAACAATCTGAACTTTTACTCCGAAGCTGTCAATCTCCGAAAGCATTTCCATAACCTCATCCGGATTATTAAGCTCCGCACAGACAGCCCGTGCATCCACGCCAAGTTCTCTGACTTCCTTAAGAACCTTTTCAAGGTGTTCTTTTTTCCTTGCATGAAGAATAAGATTACACCTTCTGCCTGCAAGGAAAAGCGCCGAAAGTCTTCCGATTCCTCTGCTTGCTCCCGTAATAAATGCCCATTTTCCCTCTACATTAACCATTTCTATACCTCACTTTCAATAAATACGTTTACCTTAATATTATCCAAACATTCACCTTACTTCAAGTAAAATTATCAAAACAAGCGTTCTTTTTTACTCATGTTATGATATATTGTGATTATGAGTAACCGAATCTATGTTTGTATCGATTTAAAAAGTTTCTATGCTTCGGTGGAATGTGCTGCTCGCGGGCTTGACCCGCTCACAACAAATCTTGTTGTCGCAGATCCGGACAGAACGGATAAGACGATTTGTTTAGCTGTTTCTCCGTCCCTAAAGGCGCTCGGTGTGAAAAACCGCTGCCGGGTTTTCGAAATTCCCAAAAGCCTTGAATATATTATGGCTACGCCGAGGATGCAGCTGTATATAGATGTATCTGCAAGTATTTACGGCATTTACCTTAAATACATCGCAAAAGAGGATATTCATGTCTATTCAATCGACGAAGTCTTCATGGATGTCACGGACTATCTTCCGATGTACAATATGACTGCAAGAGAGCTTACTCTCACAATCATGCGCGACATTCTGAATACAACAAAGATAACCGCAACAGGCGGAATAGGCACCAATCTGTATCTTGCAAAGGTTGCGCTCGACATTCTGGCCAAACATGCTCCCGACCATATCGGAGAACTAAGCGAAGAATCCTTTAAGGAGAAGCTCTGGGACCACAGACCGCTAACCGATTTCTGGCGAATCGGACGTGGCACGGAAAACAGGCTCATGCATTCGGGTCTTTTTACGATGCGCGACATTGCAGGAGCTGATGATGCCCTACTCGAGAGGCTGTTCGGTGTAGACGGCGAACTGATAAAAGACCATGCACTCGGAATCGAGACAGTCACGATGGCTGATATCAAAGCCTTCAAACCAAAGTCAAATTCGCTTTCAAGCGGCCAGGCACTCGCATCCGAGTACAGCAAAGAAGACGGAAGACTTATCGTAAAGGAAATGACAGATCAGCTTTGCCTCGACCTTGTAGACAAAGGACTTATTACAGAGGATGTTTCCCTGTATGTGCGCTACTCGAAATATTTCGATTTGCCATCACCCTACGGTTCAATTCGTCTCCCTGTAGCAACAAGCTCGTCAAGAATAATCATTCCCAAAATGATTGAATTGTATGACAGACTTGTCGATGAAAACGGTCTTATCAAAGGCTTCAGCATTTCCTTCAATAATGTTACCGACGAAGGCTACATGCAATATAACCTGCTTGTTGATAATTCAGCGCTTGAAAAAGAGAATAAGATTCAGCATGCCATGCTTGATATCAAGAAAAAGTACGGAAAGAACGCAATTGTAAGAGGAATGAATCTCGAAGAAAAAGGAACCGCAATGGAACGAAACAATCAGATAGGCGGTCACAGGAAATAGTCCATGAATAAAATGAGTAATGAAATGCGCGCCAAACAGTTTATGCCCTTCGCTGCCCTGAAAGGCTATGAAGAAGCTCTTCGCGCCAAAGAGAAAATAACAGTTCCAAAGAAAGAACTTTCAGAAGAAGAATGTGAGGATCTTGATTTCCGGCTGAAATCGCTGAAAATCGGTTCTGTCTCAAGCATCACCTTTTACAATCATGATGAATATGAAATTGTGACAGGCCTTGTATCGGAGATAAACACGGATTCCAGGTATATCAAAATTGTTAATAAAAAAATTCCTCTTGAGGATATCCGAAAGATATCTCAAGAGGAATAACCTATTTTTCCAAAGTAACCTTTACATTTTCACCCCATATTTCATTATCGGGATGAATAACTTCACTTTTTCTCTCAAAGGGAAAGAATACACCGATATGACTTCGTATACTGTCCATCTTTCCCATCATTTTCAGAGTTTCTTCTTTCGGCATCGAATACGGCTCGGCTTTATCTTGTTCAAGCATTTTACTGCATTCTATGACTTCATATTCATAGCCGTTAATCTGCGGCGGAAATTCAATCTGCTCTGACAGCTTTCCGTCAGCATCATATATCTTCACATTTTCAGGGTTGTTAATCGGAGCAAAAACAATATACCCCTTATCTCCTTCTATTCTTGCGAAATTTGAATTCTCATCTTCACATGAACATTTAACAACAGCTTTGCGGCCATCCTTATAACTGTATGTAATTGTGTCCGTCTTATCGACTCCTGTATGAAGAAGGCTGCTTTTAATGCTTATACTGTCATATTCATCGCCGAAGAACATCTCCGGTACAGTAATCGAATAAATCCCAAGATCAAGAAGAGCTCCGCCTGCAAGCGCAGGATTAACAAGTCTTTCAATATGAAGAAGAGGCATCGAAAAATCTGCTTCAAGATTTTTTAGCCTACCTATTCTTCCGCTTTCAAGAATATTGCCAATTATATTGCGTGATGGCATGTACCTTGTCCACATTGCTTCCGCGACAAAGATATTCTTTTTTTCCGCAGCTGCATAAACAGCTTCTGCCTGCGTTCTGTTAGCCGTAAACGCTTTCTCCACAAGAATGTTCTTATTGTGATCTATGCACAGGAGCGCGTTTCTCATATGCTCAGAATGCGGCGTTGCAATATACACAAGATCGATTTCATCATCTGAAAGCAGCTCTTCATATGAACCGTACGCTATCAAAGCACCATATTTATCCCTGAAAGCTTCTGCTTTTTCAAGGCTTCTTGATGCTACTGCATAGAAACAAAAATTTTCTCCAAGACCACGCAGGGCTTCCGCCATTTTACAGGCGATATGGCCCGCGCCAAGTATAGCAACATTCATATTTCATTCTCCCGGCAGATGCCAAGTTACACAAAACTACTTCTTACTCTTTGCAGCCTCAAATTCGTCAAGAATACTCTGATCGGGAGCTTTTGTAAGAAGGCTGACAACGATAATTGCAATAAGTGAAAGGATAAACGCGGGAAGAAGCTCGTAAATATCCCAAACACCGCCAATAGGTCTTACCCAGAACTTCCAGATAAGAACTGTAAAACCGCCTACAACCATACCTGCAAGAGCGCCCCATTTTGTAGTTCTCTTCCAGAAAAGAGCAAGAAGAACGAGCGCGCCGAATGCACCACCAAAACCTGCCCAGGCAAAGCTTACGATTCTGAATACGGAAGACTCGGGATCTATTGCAAAGAGAATTCCGAGAAGTCCGATTACAATAATTGAAATTCTCGCAATAAGCATTGACTGTTTGTCTGTAAGCTTCTTGCCGAAGAACTCACCGATAATATTCTCAGACACCGATGAACCTGCTGCCAGCATCTGTGAATCTGCTGTTGACATCGTTGCTGCCAGAACACCGGCAAGAATGAGTCCTGCAACTACTGCTGCAAGTATTCCGTTCTGTGAAATAGCATCGGCAATCTTAACAATAATTGTTTCAGCCGAGCTTGAAGATTCGAATGCAGGAAGAACTCCGTTCTTGGTAAGTCCAAGACCGATTATACCAATTACAATTGCAAGAGCCATTGCGATAAATACCCAGACAGATGCAACTCTTCTTGAAAGCTTAAGCTTATTCTCATCCTCAATTGCCATAAATCTTAAAAGAATATGCGGCATTCCGAAATATCCGAAGCCCCATGCGAGTGTTGAAATAATTGCAATCACACCACCATAACTCTTTGACGCACCGGTGGAAACGTCATATACCTGTGTCAGGCTGAGATGCCCCGGAAGAGCTTTTGCATTCTCTATTACAGCGTCTAATCCTCCTGCGTGGGTAATTCCGAATCCCAGAACTACAATAAGAGCAAGTGTCATAACACAGCTCTGAATAAAGTCTGTCTGCGATACAGCCTTAAATCCTCCAAGAACTGTATAGGCTACAATAATAACAGCCGAGATAATCATTGCAACATGATAGTTTACTCCGAAAAGGCTCTGGAATAATTTACCGCAGGCAGCAAATCCCGATGCAGTATAAGGAACAAAAAACATAATGATTACAAGAGCGGCAATCGCCGAAAGGATATTCTTCTCATCATGAAAACGCTTTGAGAAGAACTGCGGAACAGTATATGCTCCGATATTGGCAGAATAGCGTCTCAGTCTTTTGGCAACAAAGAGCCAGTTAAGATAAGTTCCGACTCCAAGACCAAGGGCAGTCCAAAACGGCTCACAAATACCCGAAAGATATGCAAGTCCGGGAAGTCCCATAAGCAGCCAGGAAGACATGTCGGATGCCTCTGCAGACATTGCTGTTACAAGAGGTCCCATTTTCCTTCCGCCAAGATAGAAATCCGTAGCATCACCATTACTCTTACTACAGATAAAACCGATTGCAAGCATTGCAAGAAGATATACAACGATGGTGACAATCAGCACAAAAGATATTGTGTTCATATTTACCTCCAAAATAATTGCTCACACCGAATAATATGCAGGTGTCAAGCATAAGTATACACAATTGTATACAAATAAACAATCTATACTGTTTCTTTATTCTGTTCCGTGCGCATTAATGCACGGCCGCAAGAATTTTGTTATACTCATCTTGAAAAGAATTCATACACGACTGTGTACAGAAGAAAGGATTTTTCATGAAAATAAAGTTATTTCCGAAAATAGCAGCATTTATGCTGATTTCAGTTTTAATTCTGACAGTTTCAGGTTGCGCCGATACAGGCGAAACATTGACTCCCGATTCTTTCATTGAAAAATGGAAAATAAATACCTCTTCCGAAAACAACAAAGTAATAATAGACCTTGATGCAATGTACTATAATGACGACATTTATGCTGTTTTTGCCGCAGTAAATGCCGACAGGCTCGGACTTATTGACCTTCTCGGCTTTACCTGCACTTCATGCAACTCTTTCGCGGCTGCATCCGCATACAATCTGGAATGTTGTCTTGAAGAGGCAGGAATAAGCGGTTATCCGATTTATCTCGGGGCATCTGTTCCAAGAAACGGGTTTGTGGATTTGGACGAAGTCAAAAGAGTCAGCGGTAATTCGGCGTGGTATGGTTGTTACAGACAACTTGACTCATTTACAGATGATATTTCTCTTGTATACTCCAGGGGACTTTCCGCCTCAGGAAAAGAAATAAACACAGATTTTCTGTCCGACCTTCCTGCTGAAGATTTTATCTGTGAAAAGGTACATGAGTTTCCGGGAAAAGTCACCATTGTCACTCTTTCTTCTCTCACAACAATTGCCTCAGTGGCAGAAAAAGACCCTGATGCAGTAAAAAATGCAGCAGGGATAATAATTATGGGCGGTGATTTTTATTCAGGTTTGGACGGTCTTGAAGACTATGAGATAAATTTCTGGTTCGACCCGGAAGCAACAAATATTGTTCTTTCCGCTCCATGGAAGGAGATAACAATTGTATCGAGTGATTCGGCTGCCACCTGCCAAAAAGGAAAAGACGAATACGAACAGTTTAAAGCTCAAAACTTCAGTGCCGTTTCTGATGCACTCGTAAAGTATCTTGAGCCAATATACGAAAACAACAGTACAGAAGAACCTGCCTACTGCTGGGACCCCGTTACAATCGTCTATCTGCTTGTTCCCGAAATCTGCACCGAAATCAAAGACCAGTATGTCTGTGTTGATGAAAGAATGGGCATAAGCTATGGCATGACAAGGAACTGGGCTGAAGGAACGCAGCCCGAAAACATTCCAAAGGCCGGCGTCATTTTCGAATGCGACAGAGATAAATTCTGGGATTTTATGACGGACATTTTCTTGTTCTATGATTCGGTATCACTTTCCGTTCCTTACTTTTCGTCAACGACCTGGAAGATATAAAACTCCAAGTGCTTTGTGGTCAAAAGCCCGTAAACATGGGCTTTATAAGGTCTTAGGTATATCTTTTTGATGCAGTTTACCACTCACTTACCACTCAAAAGCAGGTGATAAGGTACCTTACATAAAGGCGGCTATTCTTGCCATTTCGCCTGCAAGAGTATCTTCACGAACGTGGCAGTACAAGTCCATTGTCATCTGCAATGTTGAATGGCCGAGAATTTTCTGTAATACTTTGGGTTCCATTCCATTCTCAATACAATTCGTTGCAAATGTATGTCTGAGTCCGTGAGGTGTCAGATGTTCAAAAAAGTCATCGGGGTTCTCTCTGTTTATTTTATCTACGATGTAGTTAAGTGAATCTTTGATATTTGATGCATTAATGGGATTGTTCGTCTTAGATGTAAATACAAGATTTTCAAATCCCTTTCGTGGTTCAAAATGTGTTGCTATGTCGGCCCTACGTTCTTTTTGAAGTAAAAGAATATCATATACATTGTCTGTCATTGGAATTTTTCGATTTCCCGCCGGAGTTTTTGTTTTGTGCATTTCATACTGTGCAATAATTCCGTCTCCGGGAAGATAAGTTAATGTCTTCTCAACCGTGATAATCCTTTTCTTAAAGTCAACACAGTCCCAGGTTAATCCGAGGATTTCACCCATTCTCATTCCGGTGCCAAGAGCAACTATTAAAATGGGGTACATCATTCCTCCCTTTGAGTTTTCAAGCAAAGTGTTGATTTCTTCCCTGGAAAGAATACGTTTTTCCGATTTTGTTTTTCCATCAATCACAGTATTGATTCCTAATGCAGGATTCTTGACAAGCAAGTCTGCTTCAACTGCTCTGTTAAGAATATCAACAAGTAGCGCCTTACAGTCTCTTCTGGATTTGTCAGAGCCAAGTTCATTGAACGCATCCTGCAATACAACCAGGTTCAATCCGGTAAGTTTTCTCCAACCGAGACTCTCCTTAATACGATTGTATTGGATCTCATACGTTCTTTTCGTAGTGGTTCGGCAATGTACTTTGCAGACGGTAATCCATTTCTCATACCACTCATCCAGAGTCATTTTTACATCAACAACATTTATCTGTTTTTCATTTTCGTAGATTTTTTCCCGCTGTTTTTTCCCAACCTCCGTTATTGTTTTGCCATATACGCTGTGCATCTTTCCGAAACGGTCGATGTATCTTGCCTCATATGTGCCGTTTGATCTTTGATAAATTGCATTTCCTAATTCTTTTCCTTTAAATGATTTTCCCATGTTATTTCTCCTAAAAAAAAATCGTGGAAAAGAATATTTCTATTCATCTCCACGATTATAACATTTCTACTATTTGGTTTCCAATATTGTTTTATGCAACAAGTTGCTTTAAAAGCCACTTGTCAACATTACCTCTGTGGGCATATAAGCGATTACCGATTCGGACTGTAAAGCCATTCTTTGGATCATGAAGAAGTTCTCTTGCTTTAGTTTCTCCGATTGAAAGGTATTCGCAGAATTCCTTGATGGTCAGTAATGCTTTGGTTTCATTTTCTCTTTTATCCATTCATTATCCTCCTTAAATAATTAGTGCCTGTCTGACAACAAAGGTTGACAACAGGCATTCTGAAAAGTTTCTGTTTTAGTTTCATCATTGTTTAGTGAAGCGGGAAGCATTGATAACTGGGCGTTTTCAAAAGGATTGTCTTCATCCTTCACTTCTGAAAAAGAGTTTTCAAAAACCTTGTTGTCAGTGTTTGTTGTTACGCGTTCCCATCCTCTCTGCCTTCCGTAAGGAACAGGGAAGTTTCTCGGATTGTTGAATCGTCTCCATCCTGACTGACGGCTCATTATTTCACCTACCTGGACGGACTCAAATCCTTTTCCTCGCCAGGTAAGCTTTAAGGCTTCCATCACTAACTGCATTGTGCAAACCTTATCACCCTGATAGGTTTCAAGAAAGTCGGTTATGAGATTATCGAAGGTATCCTCCTGCATGAAAGGCTCCTGGTATTTAGCAAGATTCTTTTCAATTTCTTTAGGCGGTTTCAGTTTAAAGTTACCGCTTTTGTAAATTACCATCGCTTCCGCCCAAAGTTGCCTGATATACTTACGAGATTCCTCTTCATTTTCTAAAATGTGAACTTCAGCTTTCGAAGCATCACACATGATTGGAAGGAACCTACGGTTTCCACTTCGGTCACATGGAAGAAAGTTAATAATGTTTGATGTTCCGGCAAATACACATTGTCTCGGAATATCTTCTGCAAACCGTTCATAAGGAACACGGTAGTTATCGTATTGCCTTGAGAGAAATGCTTTGGTTGCTTCATTGCACTTCACATTATAGAGAGCTAGCATTTCGCCTATTTCCAATATCCAATGACCGCCAAGCCGTTCACAGATTTTGTCTTCGTCAAGTTTTTTGATATCGTCACTGAACCATTCATCAAAGGTTGCCAGCATTCTGAAAAAAGACGACTTACCTGCACCTTGCCCTCCGACAAGACACAGCATATATTCGTATTTGCATCCCGGATGGAATACTCTTGATATTCCTCCGAGGAGAAACAGTTTGAATGATTCATATGTGTAATCATCTGTGGCTGCTCCGAGAAAATGATGCAATGCGAATCTGATTCGCTCGGTTCCGTCCCATTCAAGGGAATTAAGATAATCCCTTATAGGATGGTATCCGTTCTCGGCAGCAACCAATCTGAAACCATCTCTTACCTTACCTTCGTTTCCGATATGATAGGTATGTTCAACGTAACAGCGGATATTGGTATCGTCATCGTTGGAAAATTCTGTACCAGTTCTGTTCCATGGAAATGTACCATGAAGTTCTGTACGTCCTCGGAAAAGATTCTGTCGTATTTTTCCGGCAAAGAGAGGGTCATTTCTGAATACTATGGCCGCGTTATTGATTGTGTTAAGTGGATGCTTGTCTTTGTTTTTTTCAAGAAGCTCTGTTACCGCTTCCACAGATATCGTTAAATCTCCGTTCATATTCACTCACCTGCCTTTCAAGTTCATCGGATTCTTCCTTGAGTTTCTCATCCGATTCGTCGTAAATTGCCTCGAGACAATTCTCAACTGCTTCGATGTTTTCTTTTACCCAACAGTAGTCAGATTTGCTTTCGAGAAGGTTTAAGGCCTCCCCTTCTGTGCGATATTCAATCTCACGCATATCAGAAAGAAGTCTTAAAATCTTGTTGCTGAAATCTCGTTTCCATAAGGCGAACGCTTTTCTGTCTGCAGCTTCCTTTTCTCTTTTTATTTCATTAAATGTTTTTTTGCGTTTTGCTTTTCCTGAATAATCACTGTCGTAAGCAACATTGAAGTCTACAGAAAGTTTCTTTGCAGCTTCGATGTTACTTAACCCGAATAGCTTTCCGATAAAGTCGATTACATCACCGGATTCGTTACAGCCGAAGCAGTAGAATCTTCCGTAATATTTTCCGTCAACCTTCATGCTCGGAAATCGATCCGGATGGAATGGACAGCGGCACATATTATGTTTGTTTACACAGATTCCATAGTATGTCGCTGCTTCTCTTACTGAAACCGCATTTTTCACAGAATCAAAGATGTTCATTTTTAATAATCCTTCCTTTCAAAATTAGTCATTTTTCAAAAGTTGCAAGCAGTGCATCGGTGATCACCGACGGAACCTGCAAGCAGTGCTTCCGTCCGTACCGGATGCAAATCCGCAAGCAATGTCTGTGTACAGACAGATGAAAAAGTTGCAAGCAATGCATCGGTATCCACCGTTGCCTTTCTGCCACTTTCTCATCTGTCCCAGACTCGCTTGCAGCTTGTTGGGGGCACACCCCCAATCCCCCAAATCCGTGTAGAACACGGAGCTACGCAATTTAGGAAATCTTCGATTGTCCGAAATCGCTTTATTGGGAAATTTGTCTTTTTATCTTTCCCGTCATATTCTCCACAATGATTTCCTGGCAGGTAACCTCTGGTCTCTTTAGCCCTGTGGACTGTTTTGGACTGTGCCGTTTTTCACTCGTTGGTTCGCTCTTCGTTTCCGTCTCATCGCTTAACTTCCCCAGAGTGGTGGTCATTCTGGTATGCTCATTCAGTTGTCTTGGCTTAGCTGACAATCTGAATTTTAGGAAAAAAAGAGGGCTCATCCTGTATATCCAAAAGGTAGGATTTCGGACAAAAAAATAAGAATTTCCACGCTTTTGGAAATTCTCATTGACGCTTAAAAAATGTATGATGTATAGTTAACAAGAACATTAGTTCTGTGCAGAAGACTTGCCATATGCTGAGCTTTCTACAGCAAAAAAGAAACAATAAGGGGAATGAATTACTATGAAATGCAAATTAACACTTCAAGAGAAACTGAAAGATTTACGAAATGCCAAAGGGCTATCACTCCAGCAACTTGAGGCCGAGACAGGGATATCTCATTCTTCTTTGGGGAACTATGAGAGTAATGACTACAAAGATATTTCATATAAAACAATTATCACACTTTGTAAATACTATGGAGTATCTGCCGATTACCTTTTGGGATTCACAGATAATTCCGAGGATTGCGTTTCGGAGGTTGCAGAGCTTCATCTCGATAACGAAACCATGGAAATATTGAAGAACGGTAAAATTAATAACCGTCTTCTCTGTGAGATCATTAAGCATCCCGATTTTTGGAAGTTCTTGAGTGATATGGAAATATATATTGATTCTATTGCAACAATGCAGATTCAAAATCTTAATGCTTACATTGCGGGTATGCGAGCTGAAGTACAGAAGAAGCATGGCGCAACAGACGATGACCATTATGTTCAGACATTAAAAGCTTCTGAGATCAAAGAAGATGATTATTTCACTCGGTTGCTCGAACAGGATATTTCTCACATAGCAAGAGAGCTAAAAGCCAAACATGTTAAAGATATGGAAACTGCAGACAGCAACTACGATCCGTTATCCGATGCAATGGATATCATTAAAGAAATTAATCAGGCAAAGAGCGAGCAGGAAAAGGTTCTTATTGCTGCAGGGAATATGCTTGAAATGAACTTTGCTCAAATGAGCCCATATGATTTAAATGAATACACAAGGTTGATTGAGCAATACTCACGTATGTATAAAAAAATATGCAAACCGGGAAGAGGAAAAAAGAAGTCGTAAGAAAATAGGTTTTCAAAGGTAACTTTGAAACCCTATAAGTTTAGATCACTATCCGAAGCGGAGCGAAGGCAAATCACGGCGCAGCCGAACAGCCGGCTCCTGCCGGACTCACTACATCTCGTAGGGTATGTATAGAAGTGCGCCCTTAAAAAGGGCATATTATTACTTATGTAAATTGACCTCTTTGTGATATACTATATTCAAAATATCAAGGAGGTTATTCTGTATGAATTATACTATTAAAAATGAACTGATCGAAAGCTTTAATGAAAGCAACAGTACCATTTTCCCCAAATACACTTCCCAGCTGATTAACTGGGCTAATCAAAATGCGCAAGGAACGCGCCCTAATGTTGTAGGCCAAATGTCAGACCTTTTTCCTGATTTCCAAGTAAAAACTCCTGCTGGAGATATTACCGTCGAATCCTGGAGAGGTTGGTATTTAGACAAGTATCCCGACGCCATGTCGGTTGCAACAGACAGAATATATGCGCAAATCGAAAACCTGAAGAAAGCAATCACTCTAATTGATAAGAAGATGGTTTCTGATTGGGTTGAAGATCTTGTAATTAACAAAACCTTCAACGGAATGTATGTTCAAAAGGCTATCCTTGCATTCCTTGCAGACAAATGGGGAAAGACATATCGACTTGCTACTCCTGAAGAAGAAGCGAAAGGAATCGATGGCTACGTTGGTAATATTGCCTATTCGGTAAAATCCGATACATACAAAACCATGGGACGTCTTTCCGAGATAATTGATGTAAAAATGATTTACTACACCAAGACCAAAACCGGTCTAAAAATCGAGGTTGAAGATTAGTTATGGCAAGTGAATCAACACTAAACTTCTATTATAATAAAGGCGGTTTTAATAAACCCGAACGTATTGGATATATGATGAATATGATTCGTACGCTAAAGCCGCTGACTGAGGATGAATGGAAAATATGGTACTACAACAACGTTCATAATGAAGATTACATTTCTGATATTGCACAAGATATGTATGATTCTATTCCTTCATCCTTTACCGTTTCTCTTGATGAATGCCATGAGTATGTGATTGATGTTATGTTCAGAAGAACATTCCAAGGGTATAATCGCGAGAATTTGGCTTTAAGATATCTACAAGAATACGTCTCACATTTAGTAAAAGAGGCTCCAAAGGAATGGGACACGGAATACTTTATCGATTTTTATATAGACAAAACGAATTCTCACCCATTGATTGGAATACAATTAAAACCAGATACTTTTTATTTTGGTGGCTACCAATCAAAAGTTAATATTTGCGAAAAAATGAATCGGTTCTGTGAGTATTACAATGCTCTGGCATATGTTCTTCAGTATGACTCTGCCACATCATCACATGGAAATATTGAATTTCGAAATCCAGAAGTGATAGATGAAATAAAAAATTATCTATAATTTTTGAGAGCAGGTTCAAAAAGACCTGCTCTCGTGTTTAGCGATATTCTGAAATAATAATATTGCCTTCCTCACGAATATCTTCAATATAATCTATCTTTATTGCTGTTTCTTGTTTCGTTTTAACCCGGAAACCGTGGTTGACATTTTCATAACACTTCTCATATTTCTCATCTGTGAGTTCAGAAATAAACTGTTCATGTTTCGACAATCTTTCCCCAATGCGCTGATTCATTTTTTCTTTAGAAGCCAATAAGGTGTCATATGCAATGCTCGTCATAGTTGAATCAATATCAATCCCAATACTGTTCCGCTGAGAAGCAATACAAGCTAATGAGGTAGTTCCCAGTCCAGAAAAAGGATCAAGAACAACATCTCCTTCGGCCGAATACATATTCACTAATCTATAAGGTACTTCAAAAGGAAACGCAGCGCTTCGGCTTCTATTTGCCTTATCCATTTTTATAGTCTGCGACACTCCTTTTATTTCCCACAAATCGGAAAACCACACATTTCTTTCTTCCCAAAAATACGCACTCTTTTGCCTTCTATCCCTTGATGTGCCACTGAAAACTCGCTTATCTCCTTTTCGGAAAACGAGAATATACTCATGTTCGTACGTAACATATGCCCCTGCCGGATACATCCCTGATCCCATAAACTTGTTCGGAGCATTAGATTGTTTTCTCCAATGTATGTCTGGCAAAACACTATAACCATGCTCAAAAAAGAAATTAACAATCTGAGTATGATTCGAGTATAGCTTAAATACGTCATTTATTGTTCTTGTCGCATCCCCTATGTTTACACAAACGAATCCGTTATCTTTCAATACTCTATCGCATTCACTCCATATAGAATTTAAAATGCTATGCATTTTTAGAAATGCTGAATTGCCGTTTCCATTGATCAAGTCATTCTTTATTGATTCGTCCTGTGAAATGAAAACATCATCCCACATTTCAATCATTGGATAAGGCGGTGATGTTACAACTAAGTCAACTGATTTATCAGCAACCGATTTCATATTTTTACCATCACACGTTAAAAGTTTATGTGTTGTCATGTAATTACTCCTTCTGTGTCTATCTAAATGATAAAAAGACAATTAATAATAATAAAATATGACACCTTCTTATTCATTACTTAATTTATGCTCGAAAACCTAACACCATAATCAGTTTCTGCATAAAGAATATCCTCATAAGAATTCTCAATTTATTTCTTCAATAAACAATTCAGCTAACTTGGCTACTATATCGTCCAAAGAATCTTCATTTGTATCTAATCCGCTACGCGAACCAAGCAGTGGACTCACATCGCGGAGTGCATCATATGTCGTATTATGAACAATCGGAATAAGTCTGTCATTAGCCAATAACGCAGATAACTCTTTATCTGCAACCCCTTCATTTTCCACGCGCTTAAGAAAGAAAGGTGTCACCAAAACAATTCCAACAAGTGACTTAGCCAATCCCTTATCAATCTCACGTAACATGGTGGAACCTAACGGAAGGTCTTTTTCACTGAACCAAACAGAAATACCTTTCTCCGTGAGCTTGTCATATAGCTCCTTTGCAAAGCCCTTTCTATCATCCCACGCATGGCACAAAAATAGATCATATTTCTCCAAAGTCTTTGGGTGCTTAACGATGTTCTCACGAACTGGTGTGAATGTCATAATCTGTGCAGGAGTATACAAGACAGTGGAACCTGCAGGAGACCATTTGGCCTTCCATTTTATGCCACTATTAGATGTCACAGAAGAGTGTACGCTGTTACTTGCGTTCAAATAACCAGAGTTAAAATATGGATATGTATTATATCCATATTGTGGATAGAAAGAACGATGTCTTCCACAAACCGGACATTCTGCCGCAGCCGCTGCAGAACGATGTCCTCTTATAGGTGCTGTACATTGTGCCAATATTATTTCCTCCTTAATATCTTATCACCCAAAGACTTTTTCTACGTATAAACCGCCATTTTTCAATCGAAACTGCTTTCGTAAATCTATTAATCGAAGTGCCTTCACTTCAGAAAAAGCACTACTCGAACTCTATTTCTTCTTGACTATTAACATAAATATCAATCTTGTTATCTACTTCAATTCGATTTACTATCCAGCCTCTTAAGGTACAAGCTCTGATAAAATCCTCAACTCTATTTACTCCGTTTATTTCCTTTAGTGTAATAACTACGCCAAAGTTTAGTGGTCCCTTTGTCTGGGTTGCCAATCTTTCCTTGGACGTAATCGATATTCCCCACAGGCGCTCGTCATACGAATTAATCGCTCTGTTTTTATTCTTTATTACCTTTGAAATAAACTTCGTGTTCTCCCATTTACGAAATTCCTTTCTGGATTGACGTTCGTTTACCCAACCTTCTTCAGCATCCTGGACATTCTCATTGATATCATCAATATGACCATCCCGCTTTACCCTTCCAAACTGAAGAGACAATTCTCTCGATGTGTAATCAACACCTTGTGTCCTTGAACATTCCGGGAAGTAACACATCGTCGCTCTCGCAATATATGGATATTTCCCATCACTATCCTTCGGAATAGGAATTGCATAGTTTGTCGTTTTGTATGACTCCGAAGTTCCATATAAAATAAACCTGATTTCCTCAGAATTAGTTTCTACTATTTTTCGAATATCAATCGGGACAACTCCATAACCAACAAGCTGTTGAATTCCTCTATCTGCAAGTTTATAGTCCCATGCGGCCGCCGAATCTATGATCAATGCTTTTGCAACCTCCCTTGAAAGCCCCATCACATCAATCAGATATCCAAGCTTTCTGCTTATCCATGGAGCAGCAAAGGAAGTTCCATAAACTTCTTCTTTCCCGTACGGAGAATAGACGGTGATTCGCTCATCATAATCTCCGCCATAATACACAACATCCGGTTTGTTATAAAATGAGAGTATACGTCCCTTTCTTGAATAGCTTGCCGGAGTTCCGTCTCTTCTAACCGAATTGACAACAATCGAGTTCAACGAATCTGCAGGAGAACCTACACGTAACCTTCCGTCTTTTTCTAAACGGTTATCATTTGTTCCTGAAATAACAAAAATAACATTCTTTGAAGACTGGATTTCATCGAGCAATGCTGCGTCAAAAGAGATAAAGTTTCTTGAAACTTCTTCCTCTGTTCCAAGTGAAAGATTCCATACATGGATATCAGGATTGTTATTAACAATATCCTTAATCTTTTTCACTAATCTCACTGTAGATATTCTATCGGCACAAACGCCAAAGTGTCGCACCTTGAAGCGACCACAACCATCATCCAACCACGGATTAAGCGTAGGACCGTCTACTATTATGGACGTTACTTCTGTGCCATGTTCCCTATGATCCATATGGCTGGACATCTGCTCGATATCAGTCATAAAATCGATATTGTCTACCCACTCCGAAAAATAAACATTCTCGTCAAAAAGGGTATCAATGACACCTATCGTTGGTTCATGCGAAGGTTTCGGGATATCAATTACCTCTTTTTCACGTCCAGTGTCAATCTTTTCAATAGTAATCTTTGACCAATCTGAAGAGACCATCGAAATCATATACGGAACATTTTCATTTAGTATTTCAAACAATTCTCTGTTTACAGAAATTGTATCATCGCCGTATGCCGTATAAGGATTAGCCCTATCATCAATCTGCAGTTTCTCCATGAGTGAAGCTAATGACAATTCAGATTTGTAAAAGGTTATTAAATATGAGTCCTTTTCGGGTATTGTACCTATTTGAGGAACGGAAAAAGAGGCCAAAACAGACGCATCTATGATTATGCCTCTAAGTTTGGTCTTGCTCATATCATAGCCATCGTACTTAATCGTATCATCTGAATCCTTAAAGTTTGCGGTTGTTGCTGTCCCGCCTAATTCGCTTTGAAGAAATCTTTTTGCTGTTTCTAAATCCTGTATAGTCGACTGAATGGTGTTTTCATCAACATAATATGTAATTATGTGGTTTTCTTCCCCCTCCGGAGCTTCAGAAAACCTTGCCCCCACAACACAATCATTTGGTGCTTTGCCGACAGGCTTAAGAAGAACCTGAACTCTGTTCGACTTGGCAATAATATCGTTGTAATTGGCATCTATCATAATTTTCTCAACAATTTTAGGCGAATTATGATAAAACCTCAGTACAGTCTTTAGGTCAGAAATCAGTTTGTCAAGCTTTTCAGATGATGTTTCTGCATTTGCTCTAAGATTTCTTGCCCCAGGTACCTGGGTATTCTTTTCTTTTGCAAATCTCAATTTTACTTGTAAAAGTGGATTCATCTTACTTCTCCTTCAACTTGCGTGACACACTGCTCTTGGGAATTCTTGACAAAATCTCTATTTCTCGCGTGGTAAATCCGTCATCACTCAATTTCTGTATGTCTACATCCTTTCCATCATGCAAAGACAGATACAGTTTTCTAAGATAGTCATATTCATTTGCTTCGTCAGAAAAAGCAACGGAAGTTTTTATCAATTGTTTTAAATCCCCAGGATATGGAATCTTGCCAAGATTACGCAGAATTTTGTGAAATAGCCTCATGTCTTGCTTTGAATTGGTGCTTTTCTTTAAGCATGAAATGAGCATTGAATCTGCGATATCAACCAAATCATCGTCAGAATATCTGTCAAATGATACTATCGCATCAAAGCGCCGAAGTATTGCCTTATCAAAATTATCAAAGAGATTGGTCGTTGCAATAACTGGAATATTCTCGTTCAATACATCCAGCCCCTTTAAAAATGTGGATGTAACACGCCCCATTTCTCTCAGGTCATTCTTATTAACTCGATCAAGTATCAGTGAATCAATCTCATCAATAAGGACGATTACTTTTCCAAATACCAGGTGATTTATCTCATCAAACAAAAAAACAACATTCTTTGCTGTCTCTCCAAGTCTGCTATCAATAAGTTGTTCCAGATTTACAACGAGTAAATCTCGTCCAAGAAGACGCGCAATCTGATAAGCAGATTCCGTTTTCCCAGTTCCCGGTGCTCCATAGAACAAAAACTTAGACAAGCCTGATTTGTTCTTAATAGCTTTTGTAATGCCGATTACATCTTCTTCTATTAAGGCTGGAAGCAATAAAGGATTTGATGAATATTCCAATTTGCTAAGAAAGCGAAGATTTTTATATGTGCTTTGTGGAATGTAGTAATTTGCATTTGATACAAGTTCCATTAGGTATTCTGCAACAGGGGTATCTCCGCTATTGTCAAATTCGCGAGCAATATCTGCAACTTCTGAGGCAAAAGCTTCCTCATTTCTTTCAACATGATAGCGAACTAAATTAATAATACTTTGTTTTTTCATAATTATTTCCCGTCTTTCTGCGAAAGACACCAATGCGTCATGAAACGGGTGCACTGGCTTTCGCTATCTAATCTATCTTCCTTCTGATATTATTTTCCTATAAGACTGACACACTACAGAACACGTGGAGGTGA
>JAZLHJ010000001.1:0-24317 GCA_045616785.1 Lachnospiraceae bacterium | reverse complement strand
ATAGCAGTTGTCGGTTTGTATGTTTGCTGGATAGGGGTATCTCAACAATACTATATAAAATCGAAAACTGCTATTCTTTTGTAAAAATGGAGGTTTTCATGTACCTAGAGCTAGCCGTCGCGCCAGCGACTTGGTACAATTTGTTGCATATCTTGATAAAATAAAAAGGATGGAAATGAAAAATGGCTTTACTTGATACCTGGCGTGATTACGCGTACTCTGAAACAACAGATAAGGTAACTCTTCAGAGAATCTGGAAGGAATATTTTGCAAAAGAAACCGATATTTACAGGGAGCTTCTTACAAATCCCGATGAAAAGGTTGAGGGAACCGTTAAGGAACTTGCAGAGAAATATAATACAGATATTAATACAATGGTCGGATTCCTTGACGGAATAAATGACAGCCTTGTTAATCCCAATCCTATCGAAGAGATGGAAGAGGATACAAAGGTTAATCTCATTTTTGATAAGGCCCTTCTTTATAAGAATATGGTGGCAGCAGGTGCTGACTGGCTTTACGGACTTACAGAATGGGAAGCTATTTTTGATGAGGATACAAGAAAAGCTCTTTATCATGAGCAGAAGGCTTCAATGACAATCAGAAAAGAAGCAAAGATATATCCCAACGATCCATGCCCCTGCGGTAGCGGTAAGAAATATAAGAAGTGCTGCGGAAAGAATGCATAATATGTCTGAAGTAATAGATCGCTTTATTAAATATTCCAAAATTGATACTCAGTCTTCCGAAGAAACAGGTACAAATCCTTCGACCGATAAGCAGTTCAATCTGGCAAGAGTTCTTCTTGCAGAACTTGATGAACTCGGAGTAGAGACCTCTTTTGACGAAGAACACTGCTATGTATATGGCAGGATTCATGCGAACGTTGTTGCCAAAATCCCCAAGCTTGGGTTTATTGCACATATGGATACAAGTCCGGAGGTTACGGATACTGATGTAAAGCCTCACATAATACATGAATATGACGGTGAGGATATTAATCTTAATCCTATTCATAATATTGTTATGAAGGTTTCGGATTTTCCGGAGCTTTCAAATTATGTCGGGAAAGACCTTATTGTTACTGACGGAACAACGCTTCTCGGAGCAGATGATAAAGCCGGAATAGCTGAGATTATGACAATGGCGCATATGCTTATGTCTCATCCCGAGATTCCTCACGGAGAAATAAGAATTGCGTTTACTCCCGATGAGGAGATTGGCCAGGGTACGGATTTCTTCAGTCTTGAAATGTTTGATGCAGACAAGGCTTATACTGTTGATGGCGGAGCCCTCGGAGAAATCGAGTATGAGAATTTCAACGCCGCAGCCGCAAAGGTTCTTGTGAGCGGAAGAAGTGTTCATCCGGGTGACGCAAAAGGCAAGATGGTTAATTCCATGCTTGTTGCAATGGAATATAACAGTATGCTTCCGGAACATGAGATTCCTTCAGAAACAGAAGGATATGAAGGTTTCTACCACCTTACCGATATTGACGGTACGATAGAAGAAACACATATGTCATACATTATCAGGGACCATGACAAAGAGAAGTTTGAGAAAAGAAAGAAACTCATGGCTGACACTGCTGTCATATTAAATAAGAAACGCGGCGGTGAATATGTGACTGTTGTAATTAAGGACAGTTACTATAACATGAAAGAGAAAATCGAGCCCCATATGGAGCTTATTGAAAATGCAAAGCTTGCTATGGAAGAAGAAGGTGCGACGCCCAAAATCGTTCCGATAAGAGGCGGTACTGACGGAGCAATGCTTTCATTTAGAGGACTCCCCTGTCCGAATCTTTCGACAGGCGGAATGAATTATCATGGCAGATTTGAATATGCCTGCGTTCAGGATATGGAAACCATGGCTAAAGTTCTTATCAGGCTTGCAACAGCCCGAAAGGAATAGCAGAGATGGAATTCATAAACAGACTTAAAAGCCTTACCGTAAGACGGTGGGTGTGGATGATTCTCGGAAATGTAATCCTTGCACTCGGCGTCTGTATTCTTAAATGGTCAGGAACGGGGAACGATCCGTATACCGGAATGAATATGGCTCTTGCCGATGTAATAGGCATTAGCTACGGAACATTCCTGATTATCATAAATTGTTTTGTTTTTATTATTGAGATTATCTGGGGACGTAAATATATCGGCCCCGGTACAATTGTTAACTGGTTTCTTATAGGAATAATAGTAGATATTCTGTATCCTCCGATGCTTTCTCTTCTCGGAAATGCACAGGGGTGGCCTGTAAGAATTGCGGCGGCTTTACTTGGTGTAATAGTAATCAGTTTTGCCTGCAGCGTATATCAGACAAGTGATGCCGGAATAAGCCCGTATGATTCACTTTCGATAATAGGAAATGAAAGACTGAAAATACCGTATTTTCTGTGCAGAATAACAACAGACGGAATCTGTGCGCTTGTATGTTTCCTCGCAGGCGGTGTGCTCGGTGTCGGAATGCTCCTTTGTGCATTCTGCCTCGGACCCGTAATTTCTTTTTTTGACAGAGTATTCTCACGAAGAGTTATTCTCGGAGAAAAAGGAAAACATATTGAATAAAGGATAATTATATGACTTCCACAAATGATAATAAGAAAATGAAGCCGAAACAGATAATTGCCATCGTCTGCCTTGTGCTTCTTGTACTAATCTATCTTCTGGCACTTCTCGCGGCAATTTTCAAATTCCCGGGAAGCGATATAGTATTCCGCGTTGCTCTTGCAGGGACCTTTATTGTTCCTATTCTGTCATGGCTTGGAATCTGGATTTACGGAAAGATGATGAATAAGAGAACAATAGCAACGGTTTTTAACGGCCCTTCAGAGGAGGAGGTTCTCGAAGCAAGAATGGCACTTGAGAAGGAAATGGCCGAGAAGAAGGAAAAAGAGAATGATTAGTACCGTTATTTTTGATATCGGAAATGTTCTTGTTGATTTCAGACCTCGTGAATTTATTCTTGACAAAGGTGTTTCGGAGGAAAAGGCTGACAGGATTCTTAAGGCTTCGGTTTTCGGAGGAAGCTGGGGGAAGCTTGACAGAGGCGTAGAGAGTGAGAGAAGTGTTATTGAGGAGTTTGTCAGAAACGAACCTGCTCTCGAAAATGAGATAAGAACTTTTTTTGCAAATACAAAAGGAATAGTAAAGCAGAGACCTGAGGCAAAGCCCATGATAAAAGGACTTAAAGATGAGGGTTTTTCTGTTCTGGCACTTTCAAATTATCCGAGAAACGCGTTTGAGGACGATCCGCAGTCGCTGGATTTTCTGGAACTTATGGACGGATATATTCTTTCGTACCGTGATAAGGTTGTTAAGCCGGAAGAGCCGATTTACTATACACTGATTGGAAGATATAACCTTGTTCCGAGTGAGTGCCTGTATGTGGATGACCTTGAGGAAAATCTTGTTACTGCAAGGCGACTTGGAATAAATACAATTCTGTATAAGGATTATGACAGTTTAATAAAGGAATTTGCTTCATACAATGTAACGTTTACCTGTTGACGATCTCTTTGACGGAGGTGTAGCTGTGAAAAGAAGGTATAATATCGGACTTGTTGTAGGAAATGTTGAGGATGAATTCTCTAATTCCATCTGTAAAGGCGCCATGCGTGCCGCAGAACTTTTGGATGATAATCTTTTTATCATTCCTGCAAAATATCTCGGTCTTGTCGAAGGAAGTGAGGATGACCCTGCTCTGAAATATGAGTATCAGTTCAACTTTCTTATTCAGTATGCACAGAAAGCAAAGCTTGATCTTGTACTTGTTGCAATAAGTACGATAGGCTACAGAGTTTCGGTCGAAGAGAAAAATACGATTATTAAGCTTTTTGGAGATACGCCTGTAATTCTTATTGCGGATACCATTCCGGGATATGCATCGGTTAAATATGATAATCGTTCGGGACTGTTAAATGGGATTAACTATCTGATAGAAGAGAGACACTGCAGGCATATATGTATGTTCAGCGGAAGTCTTGGTATCAGTGATTCGAAGGAACGTTATGAAACCTTTGTTGAGGCGCTGTCTTCACATGATATTCCGGTGGATGAGAAAAGAATAATATATTCTGATATAAGTGGAACTGTTCTTTCTGAATTGGAGAAGCTTATTATAGAAAATCCGGACATGGATGCGCTTGTATGTACAAACGATATGATGGCGTGGGGAGCATACACTGTTCTTGAGAAATATAAATACAGGATAGGGCGTGATGTATGCGTACTTGGATTTGACGATCTTGATGAATCGGCAGAGCTTAATCCTCCGCTTGCAACAATTAAAGCCGATGCTGTTGCACTCGGACATAAAAGTATGACAGAAGCGCACAACATTCTTGAAAAGTACGGGAGTACCAAAACAGGCGAAGAGCTTGTAAAGATTCTTGCCGATAAGGTATTTTACGTTGAAACAACGTTCATTCTTCGTGAATCTGCCTCCGGTGAGCAGTCAAGGAAGAAAGAAATTTCCGAAAATGTGGCTACTGAGTATGCAGAGAGAATAAAGCATCTTATTCATATGAATCATCAGATGAACAGGGTAAATCTCAACATGCTTACCTACGGAACGGTTGACAGCAAGGAATTCGGCGGATTTATGGAGGCTATGGGTGACATTGACAATATCAGTGCCTGCTTTCTGTATACGTTCAACAAGCCGATAGTCAATACATATACAAAAAGAGCAAAGCTTCCGGAATATCTGTTCCTTCGCACTATGAAAAACGACAAAGAAGTAACGGAAATTCCGAAGAACAGGCAGCGTATTTCTGTCACGGATGTATTTTCCAATTCTTTCTATCCGGAAGAGAGGAATACTTACGTAGTTATCGATGTGTTTTCAAGAGAGAAGCAGTACGGAATTCTTATCTGCAATATTCCGTATGAAGATTTCCATTATGTTGAAGTCATCTGTTTCCAGATAGGAATCGCAATTAAGATACGCAATCTTTTCGACAAGCAGAAGGAGCTTCTTATTGAGCGCGGAGATATGCTTGAGAAGCTCGAAAAAGAGAATATTCTTCTGGATGACATTTCCAATAAGGATGAACTGACAGGCGTGTACAACAGACGCGGGTTTATGACACGCGTTGAAGCAGCGCTTAAGGATGAATCGAATTTCGGAAGAAAGGGAATGGTTATCTATACCGACCTTAATTATCTTAAGCAGATAAACGATAAATATTCTCATGCGGAAGGTAATTTTGCAATTAAGGCCTGTGCGGAAGCACTTGAAGAAAATGTCGGCAACAAAGGAAAAGTCGGAAGAATCGGCGGAGATGAGTTTGTTGCTTTTGCCTTTCTTGACGAAGTCAAATCAGGACAGGCGGTTAAGGAAAGAATTAAGGCATATTTTGATAATCTTAACAGTATATCCGGCAAAAAATATGAGGTAAGAACCTCTGTAGGCTATCAGGAGTTTATTATAGGCGAAGGAATTGATTTGAAACAGGAGCTTGCAAAAGCGGATGAGTATCTGTATGCGGATAAAGCAGTGAAACCGCCTTTTGCAGGTTAAGAATTTGTATATAATTATTTTCACATAGAAAGGGTAAAGAAATGAAAGTAACTTTAAAAGACGGAAGCGTAAAAGAGTATTCCGGCAAAATGACTGTGTATGAAATCGCACAGGACATCAGCGAGGGCCTTGCAAGAGCAGCCTGCGCAGGAGAATTAAACGGAAAGGTAGTAGACCTTAGAACCGAGATTGAAGATGACTGTGAACTTAATATAATTACAAATCGCGATCCCGAGGGACTTCGTGTGCTCAGACATACAACAAGTCATGTACTTGCAGAGGCTGTTAAGAATCTTTTTCCCAATGCAAAGGTTACTATCGGACCTGCTATTGATGAAGGTTTCTATTATGATTTCGATTCAGAGCCTTTCTCAAGAGATGACCTTGATAAGATTGAAGAAGAAATGAAAAAAATTATTAAGGAAGGTCATGAGATTAAGAGATTTACTCTTCCGAGAAATGAAGCCATTAAATTTATGGAGGACAGAAATGAGCCGTTTAAGGTAGAACTCATTAAAGATCTTCCGGAAGATGCTGAGATTTCCTTCTATGATCAGGGAGGTTTTGTCGATTTGTGCGCAGGCCCTCACCTTATGAGCACCAAAGGAATTAAGGCATTCAAGCTTATAAGCTCGTCAATGGCATATTGGAGAGGTGATTCCAATAAAGCAAGACTTCAGAGAATTTACGGTTCTTCTTTCTGGAATAAGGATGATCTTAAGGCATATCTTGATCATCTTGAAGATATCAAGCTTCGTGACCATAACAAGCTCGGACGTGACATGAAGTTATTCCTTACTGCTGATGTAATAGGTCAGGGACTTCCTCTTTTCACTCCTAAGGGAACAAAGATGATAATGAAGCTGCAGAGATGGATTGAAGACCTTGAGGATAAGGAGTGGGGTTATGTGCGTACAAGAACTCCGCTTATGGCAAAATCAGATCTCTATAAGATTTCAGGACACTGGGATCATTACAAGGACGGCATGTTCGTACTTAATGAGGATGCCGAGGATAAAGAAACAATGGCTCTTCGTCCCATGACCTGTCCGTTCCAGTATTACGTATATATGAATGAGCAGCGTTCATACAGAGATCTTCCTTACAGAATGAGCGAGACCTCCACTCTCTTTAGAAATGAGGATTCGGGTGAGATGCACGGTCTTACAAGAGTAAGACAGTTTACGATTACCGAAGGCCATATTGTTCTTCGTCCCGATCAGGCAGAAGAAGAGCTTACAAGATGTGTTGAGCTTGCAAATTATGTTATGAAGACTCTCGGAGTTGCAGAGGATGTTACTTATCGTCTTTCCAAATGGGATCCCAATAACAAAGCCAAGTATCTTGGCGATGAAAATTACTGGAATTCGACACAGCAGTATCTTCGCGATGTTATGAATAAGAATAACATCAAGTTTACGGAGGCCGATGATGAAGCTGCGTTCTATGGCCCCAAGATTGATATTCAGGCAAGGAATGTATACGGCAAAGAAGATACAATGGTTACAATTCAGCTCGACTGCGCAAGTGCGGAGAAATTCGGAATGTATTACATTGCCGAAGACGGTTCAAAGGCTCGTCCTTTCATTATTCACCGTACTTCAATGGGCTGCTATGAGAGAACTCTTGCATGGCTTATCGAGCACTTCGCAGGAAAGTTCCCGACATGGCTTTGCCCTGAGCAGGTTCGTATTCTTCCGATATCCGAGAAGTATGAAGCATATGCAGAAAAGGTAAGAAAGGAACTTGCAGACAGTGACATTGATGTGACTGTTGATAATCGTTCCGAGAAAATCGGCTTTAAGATTCGTGAGGCAAGAATGGACAGACTTCCTTACATGCTTGTTGTGGGCGAAAAAGAGGAAGCTGACGGAACTGTTTCTGTAAGAAGCAGATTTGCCGGAGATGAAGGCGTAAAGAGCATCGAAGAATTTAAGAATGCAATTCTTCAGGAAATTAAGACAAAAGAAATAAGAGAAGAAATTCCGCAGGATAACAAATAAGTCAGTCTTCGCCCGCTTGCGGGCGAAGATTTTTTTCAAAATATGATTCGGAGGTGACGGGTATGGAAAATCTTTCAATGAAGAAGGAAAAAAATTATGTTGTTCAAACAAAGGAAGATGAGACTTTTTTTCGGAAGGAAGAAACAATTACAAATACTTTTTTGCCGCAAGAACATGGAAAGAATTTGAAAAAAGAAGCCGAAACCGAAGAAGGCGAAGAAATAATATTAACAGGAGACCAGATTGCGTATCTTGCCGGTGGGAAGACAGAATACTTTAAGATTCCGGACGCAGAACTTTATGCCGGAATCTATGATAATGATAATACAATAAAACTTTCGGATAAAAAAGAGAGAGAAAAAGCAGCGAATAACGATATAGATTTACCGGTTGAAATAGAAGGAATTTCAGCCGGACAGAAATATGCAGATTCATTTCCGGATGAATATGATGGTTTTGCAAAAGATATGTATATTGCCGCAGAAACCGAGATTGATATGCAGCAGTATGTGAAAATGGATAAAGTAGCAATCAGAAGACTTGATTTTGAGGGGCTTTTGTCGTTTGCGAAGGGGCATATGACTCTCGGGGACGATAAAGGAAGTTATGAGCCGATTGTAAAAGCCATGATGCATATGGATTATTTCTTTCAGCATTTCGATGAAGTATATAATGCCAAAGGAAATTATCCGGATGTATACAGTACAATCGAGGAGGAGATTTTAGGCGCCGTGTTGATGTATGAAGAGGGGCATAAATCCTTTGTTATCTCAAGAAAAGGGCAGGAAAGAAAACTTCTGTGTGAAATATTAAGAAGCGGAATGATAAGGAAAAAACTTGATTCCGTTATTATGGCAAAATCACTCAAAGAAATGAATGAGAGCAACTGGGATGAAAAAGAGAATAAGAGTGAAAAAGAGAAAAACGGTCAGATAGAAGAAAATGAAGAAATTCTGAATGAACAGATAAGAAATTGTTCAGATAATTATCTTGTAAATTATGAAATTTATTTCAATGAGAAAGCTGCTTCCATTATTCAGACTCTGGAATTCGTATACCGGGAATTTAATGAAGAGAGATTCGGAAACAGCGACAATACAGGTTACTGGGAAGGAACGAAGAGAGCGATTCTTGATATTGTAAGAGCGCCTTTATACACGAATAAAGAAGGTATTGACGAACTGCTTTTTCAGACAGGAAGCTACCTGAGAACTCACAGAGAAAAACCTTATACCCAGCGGGGAATTGACAGAGTCGATCTTATGAGGAGAGTTAATGCCTACGGACTTAAAATATCAGAATGCATTGCGCGCAGTATGAGAATAGAGGCAGAGAAGGACAGAAGAAGGGGGGGAGCTGAATGAATCTGATAAAGTTTGGTAATGTTGAGGAGATTCTTGAGGCTATTATGCCGGAAGATGAGAGAAATATGTTATTCATCGGGAGTGAAAGATTAAAGTTCTATCTTCTTGGTTATATGGACAGTGATCATATACTCGGATGTATTCTTTTTCTTACTTATGAGGAGAGCAGCCTGATAACAACCATTGAATATATATATGTGACTCCCGAAGAAAGAGGACGAAGCCTGTCTGTGCAGCTTGTTAAAGACGGCATTGAATACATGGGAAGGCTGGGCTACTCCAAAGTTGTCGCTGAGGCATATGACTATTATGCCGATATTTCAGGAAGCCTTCTCGGAAAATGCGGATTTGAATCAAAAGGCTATAAGACTCAGCTTGTATATTATATCAGTGACATTTCGGATAAAATAAGCGGGGTCGATTTCTCGGCATTTAAGAAATACATTGACAAAATGAAGAGTTATGACGAGCTTCCGCCTAAGGTTGCCAAAAACTTCTGCGAGGAAGCTGAGAAACTTGTCCCCGGACTTCAGATTGATAAGTTTGATCCTGATTTCTCCAAATTCCAGCTTTCCGGAAATGAAGTAATCGCATATATGGGCGTAACGAAGTACAGCGGTGAATGCTGTATGCCGATGTGGGTATACTTAAAGCCGGGGGAGGAAACAAAATACTCATATGCACTTCTTCTCATAAACATTGCCAATTCATGCAAGGAGAAGTTTGATGAAGACGCCATCCTTATTCTTTACCACGATTCCGAGGCTGAAACAAATATCGAATCAACCATGAAAATGCTCGGAAGACCGACAACTGTATTTCATACCTTCAGATATGTATTGCAGAAATAAGAATATGTGGTATAATCGCTTTTAGTGATTTAACAGTTTAAACCGCGAAAGTGAAGGGCGAATAGAAATGATTATTGTATTAAAACCGGATGCAAATGAAGAGAAATAT
The DNA here is from genome assembly GCA_045616785.1 of Lachnospiraceae bacterium. Lineage (GTDB taxonomy): Bacteria > Bacillota > Clostridia > Lachnospirales > Lachnospiraceae > Merdinaster. Next base: position 14,464 of record JAZLHJ010000001.1, on the reverse strand, counting down.
AATGCGCTGACAGCAAGCCTCAAGGAAATGGGACTTGATATCCATTTAAGTCAGGGTAAACATTCCACCATTATGGGACTTGTCGGAGACACTTCCAAGGTGGATATTGATGCAATTGCTGTTCTTGATATTGTTGATTCGGTAAAACGTATTCAGGAACCATATAAAGCAGCAAACAGAAAATTCCATCCGCTTGACTCAGTTATAGAAGTCGGTGATGTGAAAATCGGCGGCGGAAATTTTGTTACGATAGCAGGTCCCTGTTCTGTGGAAACAGAGGAACAGATAATCGGAATTGCAAAGGCAGTTAAAAGTGCCGGAGCCAATATGCTCAGGGGCGGCGCTTTTAAGCCGAGAACTTCTCCGTATGCTTTTCAGGGACTCGGAGGTACGGGAATCGAACTTCTTCTTGAAGCCAAAAAAGAAACCGGTCTCCCGATAGTAACAGAAATTATGGACCTCTCACAGCTTGACCTTTTCGATGATGTGGACGTTATTCAGGTTGGTGCACGAAATATGCAGAATTTCCAGCTTCTTAAAGAGCTTGGTAAGACAGATAAGCCGATTCTTCTTAAGAGAGGTCTTGCAAGTACAATTCAGGAACTTCTTATGAGTGCCGAGTACATTATGGCAGGCGGTAATAGTAAAGTTATTCTGTGTGAGAGAGGAATCCGTACCTTTGAGACCGCTACGAGAAATACGCTTGATATTTCCGCTGTTCCCGTTCTTAAAGAGAAAACGCATCTTCCCGTTATTGTCGATCCTTCGCATGCAACAGGTTACTCAAAGTACGTAAGTTCAATGTCACTTTGTGCAACGGCAGCAGGCGCTGACGGACTTATTATTGAAGTACACAATAACCCCGAGAAGGCATGGTGCGACGGACAGCAGTCAATTACTCCCGAAGCATTCGACAGTCTTCATAAGAAGGTTATGCAGATAAGAAATGTGGTGACAATGTGAGCAAGGTAGGAATAATCGGTCTCGGACTTATAGGTGGTTCGATGGCCAAGACCATAAGCTCTGAAACAGATGATATTATCTTCGGAAGCGACATTAATTCCGAGGTTGTTGATAAAGCAATAGCAGAAGGTGTTATTTCCGATTATCTTACAGATGTAAATGCAATGCTTGTTGATATTCTCATCGTTGCGCTTTACCCGGACCTTGTAGTAAGTGAGATTGAGAAAATAGCACCGAGTCTTAAGAAGGGAACAGTTATTGTTGACTGCACCGGAATTAAGACGGATATATGCAGCAGGCTTTCTAAGCCTCTTCTTGATAAAGGTCTTTTCTTTGTGGGCGGTCATCCCATGGCGGGAAAAGAGGTCAGCGGCTACGATAATGCCGATAACCTGATGTACAAACGTGCCTCAATGATTCTGGTACGCGATGAGTACACAGATGAAAAGGCGTTCGAATTTGCACGCAGTTTTTTCCTTAAAGCAGGCTTTAAGAGTATAAAAGAGTCAACGCCGGAGGAACATGACAGTGTTATCGCGTATACCTCGCAGATGGCGCATGTATTATCAAGTTCCTATATTAAAAGTCCGACGCTTGATAAAAGGTATGGTTTCTCTGCAGGCTCTTTTAAGGATATGACAAGAGTTGCAAGGCTTAATGAGAATATGTGGACAGATTTGTTTCTCGCAAACAGAGAAAGCCTTGTACATGAACTTGATACCTTCATGGAGAATGTCAGGGAGTATCGTAATGCCATAGACGCAGGCGATGCAGATACATTGAGAGCACTTCTTAAGGAAGGCCGGGAACTTAAGGAAGAAGACGAGCAGAAGGAAAATTCCTGACTGAATATGAATGTAAGATTAGAGAAAAACAATCTTGGAAAAGTAAATATCACTGCGATAACGTCCAAGTCATATGTTCACAGGCTTCTTATTGCGGCGGCGCTTTCAGAAGGCGGATGCACGATAAGGAGCAATATTGTATCGAAAGACATGGAAGCTACGGTAAGAGTACTTACCGAAATGGGTGCAGAGATTGAGATAAAAGAGGATGGCACAGGCATCCTCTTTATTGTAAGAAAAGGTATAGGAAGAGGTCTTGAGTGCGCTCTTGACTGCGGGGAAAGCGGTTCTACGGCCAGGTTTATTCTTCCTGTTGCCCTTGCGTCTTCCATGAAGGCAAAGCTTACGGGATCCGGTAAACTCCCCGGAAGACCAATGGGAGATTTGGTTCAGGTATTAAGAGAACACGGCGGCGAAATTGATTCTGAAGCAGTTCCCCTTTATGCAAAGGGGCAGCTTTCTTATGGGGACTACAGGCTTCCCGGTAATGTATCTTCGCAATATATTACAGGCCTTTTGTTTGCACTTCCTCTTCTTGGCGGTGACAGCAGAATTATTCTTACCTCAGGCCTTGAATCCTCTGATTATGTAAAAATGACTGTGGATGTTCTTACCAAATTCGGTGTAAGCATTATTTGCAATAATGACACTTATGTCATAAAAGGCAATCAGAAATATGTATCTGTTCCCGAGATAACTGCAGAGGGAGACTGGTCAAACGGAGGTTATCTCCTTTGCATGGGATTTCTTTCCGGAAATATTGATGTTGACGGATTAAACATGGATTCGATACAGGGTGACAGGGCAGTGTTTGAGATTTTGTCACAGTTTAATGAAGGTCCGGTATCTGTGGACGGAAGAAATATCCCTGACATAATTCCGGCTCTTTGCATGGTTGCCGCTTATACAGAAGGAACGAGCGTATTTAGAAATGTGGAAAGATTAAGAATAAAGGAATGCGACAGAATTGATGCTGTAATTAATATCCTTTCGCTTATAGGTGTTCGTGCCTCATCCTGCATGAGGGACGGCCATGAGGATTTGTATGTTACGGGAAAAGGAAGAAATGCGGATAAAATTACCGATGTAATCAGGTCTGACAGCTACAACGATCACAGAATGGTTATGTGTCTTTCCATGATTGCCTTTATGGAAAACTGTCCTGTAATTATTGAAAGAGCTGAAGCTGTAAATAAGTCGTATCCCGGTTTCTTTGATGTTATTGAAGAAACAGGAATAAGAGTTACAAAAGAATAACCGGAGATAAAATATGTCATTTGAACTTGGGAATAATTTAAGAATAAGTGTAAGCGGCGCATCTCATTCGGAATTTATCGAAGTCCGTATTACGGGACTTCCGAAAGGGTATGTACTTAATAAGTTTGATATAGAAGATATGCTTAAGAGGCGTCAGGGCGGCGGTGCTTTCTATGCTACTGCCAGAAAAGAAAGCGATGAGCCCGTATACATAAAAGGAGTCGAAAACGATACACTGTCAGGTGAAGAGCTTGTAGTCAGATTCTATAATAAAAATGCAAGAAGCTCCGACTACGACAATATGAAATATGTTCCGAGACCGGGACATGCGGATTTTGTTGCCTACGAGAAGTATAAGGGGAAGCTTGATATGGCCGGAGGCGGTTTTTTCTCGGGAAGAATGACGCTCCCGATGGTATTTGCAGGCGCTGTGGTAAAAGGACTTCTTGAGGACGAGGGAATTCTTGTCGGGGCGCATATTTCTTCTGTGGGAGGCGTATGTGATGACAGATATGACAAAGCCGAAGATCTTCTCGAAGTAAACTGCGATGAGTTTCCTGTTCTTAACAAAGAAGCCGGAGATGAAATGCTAAAGGTTATGAGAGAAGCATCTCTTGACGGTGATTCTGTGGGCGGAAGCATTGAGTGTAAGATAACAGGGCTTCCTGTCGGACTTGGAGATCCGATTTATGACAGTCTTGAGAGCAGGATTTCATACGGAATTTTCGGAATCCCTGCGGTGAAAGGTATAGAGTTTGGTCAGGGCTTTGGAGTAACAAGTGCAAGAGGTTCGGAGAGTAATGACCCGTTTATCATTACGGGCGGCAAAGTAAAATGCATGACCAACAATTCTGGCGGAATTCAGGGTGGAATGACAAACGGAATGCCTGTTGTATTTAATGTTGCGATTAAGCCGACTCCGTCAATTTATAAGGAACAGAATTCAGTAGACCTTGTAAGCATGAAGGAAGAAAAACTCGTAATAAAAGGACGTCATGATTCCTGTATCGTACCGCGCGCGCTTCCCTGCGTTGAGGCGATGGCGATGCTGATAATTTATGACAGCCTTATCGAATATAAGAATTTTGTCAGAGAGAGGGATAAGTAATGGAACTTACCGATATCAGGTCAAGAATAGATGATATAGATGATAAAATGGTTTCTCTTTTTCTTGAGAGAATGAGATGCTCGGAGATGGTTGCAAAGGTGAAGATTGAGAAGAATCTTCCTGTTTTGTCGGAAAAAAGAGAAAACGAGATAATAGAGAGGCTGTGCGCCGGTAAAAATGCAGAGGATGCACGTGCCATAGAAGCGCTTTACAGGAAAATTTTTGAAATTTCAAGAAGCAGACAGACCCTGCTTATGGAAAGGGCTTAAGATGGAATTCGGTCTGATCGGAGAGAAACTTGGGCACAGCTTTTCTGTGCTTCTTCATGCCAAAATGAATAATAAGGATTATGGCCTTCTTGAAATTCCGCGAGAGAAAATAGAAGGGTATCTGGAAGCATTTCCGCTTAAGGGAGCAAATGTTACGATTCCTTATAAAGAGACTGCACTTAATAAATGCGATGTTCTTGCTCCTTCCGCGAGAGCAATAGGAGCTGTTAACACACTTGTAAAAAGAGACGGAAAGCTTTGCGGATATAATACCGATTACCTTGGCCTAAAGCTCCTTATAGAGAATTCAGGCTTTGATTATAAAGGGAAAAAGGTTGTTATTCTGGGAAGCGGCGGAACATCCAAAACCGCAGTATATACAGCAGGTCTTCTTGGTGCAAATCCTGTCGTTCTTTCGAGAAAAGGCAGGAAGCAATATGACAATGGTGTCATTTATACGAACTATGAGGATACGAAGGAATATACAGACTGCGATTATCTGATTAATACAACTCCTGTGGGAATGTATCCTGACAGCGGTAAGCTTCCGGTTGATCCCGGCATCTTCACGAAGCTTTCCGGAATTACGGATGTCATTTATAATCCGCTTTGCACAGAGCTTGTACGAAGGGGAAGGGAACTTGGAATTCCTTCCGAAAACGGTCTTCTTATGCTTGTTGCGCAGGGGTATTCTTCTGAAAAGATTTTTAAGGGGGAGGAAGAGTTTCTTACCTCTTATGATATTACGGAAATTCTTTCAGTATATGAGGATATAAGAAAAGAGAAGACCAATATCGTATTTGTCGGAATGCCGGGAGCGGGAAAAACGACTGTCGGAAAGATTGTTGCCGAAAAGCTCGGGCGTGAGTATGCTGATACGGATGACCTTTTTCTCGAAAAGTATGGAATAAAGCCGGGTGAATATATTACATCATTCGGTGAGGAAGAATTCAGAAGAAAAGAAACCGGGATTGTAAAGGAAATATCCGGAAAAAGCGGAATAGTAATAGGAACAGGCGGCGGAGCAGTAATAAGAAAAGAGAATGTTACCGAAATAAAGCGAAATTCTTATGTTGTATTTCTTGACAGAAAAATAAAGGAACTTGCGACGGAAGGAAGACCGCTTTCCGTAAATATTGAGAAACTGTATAATGAAAGAATCGATAAATATATTTCAGCCTGTGATATACGTTTGAAAACAGGAAACAGTGCAAAAGAGACTGCAGATCTTGTTCTGGAAGCTTTCGGGAAAGGAAGATACTCATGAAAATTCTTGTGATAAACGGTCCGAATCTTAATATGCTCGGAATAAGAGAACCTGATATATACGGAAGAAAGACCTATGACGATCTTGTGAAATTGTGCCGTGATAAGGCAAATGAGTTTGGAATTGAAATTGAATTCTATCAGTCCAATCATGAGGGCGGAATAATTGACAGAATCCAGGAAGGATACGGAAAGATTTCCGGAATCGTAATTAATCCGGGCGGCTATACGCATACAAGCGTTGCTATTCCCGATGCTGTAAAAGCAGTCGGAATACCGACTGTCGAGGTTCATATATCTGATGTTGATTCAAGGGAAGAGTTCAGGAAGATAAGCTATATTTCACCTGTATGCATAAAGACAATCAAAGGACATGGCTTTGACGGGTATACCGAAGCCATCGAAATCCTTAATGATTACCTGAAGAAAGAAAACGCTTGATTGCATCAAAGCTTTCACTGCTTAAATCATGTTCGACGCGGCAGGCATCGTCCATTGCAACATTTTTATCGACACCGAGAGAAATGAGCCAGTCAGATATAAGGAGATGACGCTCATACACGCGCTCGGCAATAGCCCTGCCTTCGTCCGTAAGGAGAATGTATCCGTTTTCATCGGCTGTGATGTGTTTCTTTTCACGGAGATTCTTCATGGCAATGCTGACACTCGATTTTTTGTATCCGAGTTCATTGGCGATATCGATTGAGCGTACTTTACCGTTTTTCTCAAGAAGAATGAGTATTGTCTCAAGATAATCTTCAGCGGATTCGTTAATGTGCATTCCCGGCCTCCTTACATTTTCTAAAGGTCATTATAGCATAGTGTAAAAAGACATACAAATATGTGACAAAAGGTGTTGACACGTAAGTTTCTTTGTGATAATATCGCAAATGGTGCTTCGGCACATATCAAGCAGAGTATTCCACTCTCACCCTGTGGCAGATGGCTTAACAGGTGTTAATCAGGTTAATTCGTGCATTGCATGTTTTTTTTGTGATTAAGGTGGATGTTTCTGCATCCACTTTTTTTATGCGCACAGCCGCGGGAGGGCAAAACAATTAGCGAATTATTTATTAACGAACAGATTAAAGACAAGGAAGTCAGAGTAATCGGATCAGATGGCGAGCAGCTTGGAATTATGTCAGCAAAGGAAGCGCTTGCACTTGCAGAGGAAGCCGGAGTCGATCTTGTAAAGATTGCACCCACAGCAGTGCCTCCTGTATGTAAGATTGTTGATTACGGAAAGTATCGTTATGAACTTGCGAGAAAAGAGAAGGAAGCCAAGAAGAAACAGAAGATTGTTGAAATCAAGGAAATCCGTCTTTCTCCCAATATTGATGTAAATGACCTTAATACAAAGGTTAATGCGGCAAGAAAATTCCTCGAAAAAGGTGACAAGGTAAAAGTTACACTTCGTTTCAGAGGACGTGAGATGGCTCATATGAATGCAAGCAAGCATATTCTTGATGATTTTGCCGAGAAGCTTTCGGATGTAGCCGTAGTTGAGAAAGCCGCCAAAGTGGAAGGCAGATCTATGATAATGTTTTTAACTGAAAAGCGATAATCGTGGGCAGTTAAAATAGAGATGAATTTAGGAGGAAATGTGACATGCCAAAAATGAAAACCAGCAAAGCAGCTGCAAAACGCTTTAAAGTAACAGGTACAGGTAAGCTTAAGAGAAGCAAGGCTTACAAGCAGCATATCTTAACAAAGAAGTCTACAAAGACAAAGAGAAATCTTAGAAAACCTGCAATTACAGATGCAACAAATGTTAAGAATATGAAGAAGATTTTACCTTATTTATAAGGCGTGAGGAGGATATATAGACATGGCTAGAATTAAAGGTGGCTTAAACGCCAAGAAGAAACACAATAGAGTACTTAAGCTTGCAAAGGGATACAGAGGCGCTCGTTCAAAGCAGTATCGTATCGCTAAGCAGTCTGTAATGAGAGCACTTGCATCTTCATACGCCGGACGTAAGGAGAAGAAGCGTCAGTTCAGACAGCTCTGGATCGCTCGTATCAATGCAGCAGCAAGAATGAACGGACTTTCATACAGCAAGTTCATGTTCGGTCTTAAGACTGCAGGAGTAGATATGAACCGTAAGATGCTTGCAGAGATGGCTGTTAATGATGCAGAAGGATTTGCAACACTTGCAGAACTCGCTAAGAAGAACCTTAAATAATTATTTGTTTTTTATTCCCGCTTCCATACGGAAGCGGGTTTTTTTATTTGAAAAAAAGTATGTTTGGGCATAAAATAGTGACATATATATAATTTTTTGAAAAGTGAAACATACAAAGGAGAATATTTTCTATGAAAAAGAGACAAATTGAGGGTTTTAAATATATTGAAGGCGGTGTGTGCGCTTCTATCGGGTTTACTGCCGGAGGTCTTAACTGCGGACTTAACCCGAATCCGGAGAAGAATGATTTCGGAATGATTTATTCGGAGAAAGACTGTAACACAGGATGTGTATACACGACCAATCTTGTTAAGGGCGCACCGATTCTTGTAACAAAGGCAAATCTTAAGAAGAGCGGTAATATTTCAAGAGCCGTAATCGCCAACAGCAAGAATGCAAACACCTGCAATAAGGATGGTGAGTTCATCGCGGGAAGAATGTGTGAGCTTGCGGGGAAGGCACTCGGAATCGACCCTTCAACAGTTATTGTGGCGTCAACCGGAGTTATCGGTCAGCCTCTTAGCGTGGAACCTTTTGAGAAGCATATTGACGCACTTGTTAAGGACCTTTCAAAGGACGGTCATTCACGTGCGGAATGGGCAGTGATGACAACTGATACAGTGCCCAAGGAAGTTGCTGTGGAATTCGAGATTGAAGGAAAGACCTGTCATCTTGGTGGTATGGCCAAAGGAAGCGGAATGATTCATCCCAACATGGCCACTACTCTTAATTTTATTACAAGTGACGTGTGCATTTCTTCCGAAATGATACAGAAGGCACTCGATAAAACAGTAAAGGTTACCTATAACTGTATTTCGGTTGACCGTGATACTTCCACAAATGATATGGTTTCCGTTATGGCAAACGGTCTTGCGGGAAACAGTATGATAACAGGAGAAGGAAGTTCATATGACAAATTTGAGTCTGCTCTTTTGATGGTAATGGAAAGCCTTGCGGTAATGCTTGCTTCCGACGGAGAAGGAGCAGGAAAACTTCTTACCTGTAAGGTAATCGGAGCTCCTTCATGGGAGTGCGGTATTACCTGTGCAAAGAGCATAATCTGTTCCAATCTGTTTAAGTGCGCAATGTATGGCGAAGATGCGAACTGGGGCCGTGTTCTGTGTGCAATCGGATACTCAGGTGCAGATGTTGATATTCAGAAAATTGATGTTACTTTTGAATCGGAAAAAGGAAGCCTTCCTGTATGCCAAGGCGGCTATGGAATTCCTTTTTCAGAGGAATTTGCAAAGGAAGTATTTGCAGAGGATGAAATCGAGATTCATGTAAATCTTAATCAGGGCTCATGTGAAGCAACTGCCTGGGGATGCGATATGACTCTCGATTACGTAAGAATAAACGGAGATTACAGATCCTGAGAGAAAGGTATGAAATAATGGTTTGCAAGGGGTACGAACCTGAGAAGGTTCTGGAATATTTTGAAAAGCTGAGTACGATACCGAGAGGTTCGGGAAACGAAAAGGCTGTAAGCGACTATCTTGTTTCTTTTGCCAAAGAGCGCGGGCTTTATGTAAGGCAGGATGAGGCAAATAATGTTGTAATCAAAAAGAAGGCCTATAAGGGATATGAGTCTCATCCGGGCGTAATAATCCAGGGTCACATGGATATGGTTGCTGTTAAGGATAAAGACTTTGATATCGATCTTGAGAAGGACCCATTAAGGCTTAAGATAAAAGACGGATTTCTCTTTGCGGAAGGGACGACGCTTGGAAGTGATGACGGTATCGCGGTAGCATATGCACTTGCAATACTTGACAGTGATGACATAATTCATCCGCCGCTTACAGTGATTATTACGACTGATGAAGAGGTCGGAATGAACGGAGCTTCATATATTGACCTTTCTGACGTTGATGCGAGAATTCTTCTTAATGTTGATTCGGAAGAGGAAGGAATTCTTACAGTCGGATGCGCCGGTGGTGCAAGGGCCGATTCTGTTTTTCCTGTGGTGCGAGAGTGCGTAAAAGGCGATCTTCTCCGCATAGAACTGACAGGTCTTTTGGGAGGTCATTCCGGCGAAGAGATTAATAAGAAACGCGGTAATGCGAGTGTGCTTATGGCGAGGTTCCTTACAGAGCTTGCTGATATAACGGAGTATTCTCTTTTCAGCCTTATGGGAGGAGATAAGGATAATGCAATAACATCAGAAAGTGTTGCGGAGATTGTTGTTTCAGGAGACGACGGTGAAGTATCACGCTTTGCCCTTGAATTTGAGAAAATAATAAAAGAAGAATACAGAAAAACTGACCCTGATATGAAACTTGGCGTATATATTACAAAGGATGTTTCAGTAAAGGCGCTTTCCTTTGAAGATTCAGTGAAAATGTGTAATACGATATATATCATGCCGAACGGGATTCAGGAGATGAGCGCTGATATTGAAGGCCTTGTTGAGACAAGCCTTAATCTCGGTATTGTAAAACTTGAAGAGGACAGACTTCTTCTCGGGCAATCGCTTCGAAGTTCTGTTTCTTCCAGAAAAGAAGCGCTTAAGAGAAAAGTTGCAAAAGTTACACAGCTTGCAGGCGGGGAGATTTCCTTCAGGGGAGAGTATCCTGCCTGGGAATACAATAAGGATTCACGTCTGCGGGACCTTATGATCGAAATTTTCAGGAAAGAATACGGAAAAGAACCTGAAGTAAAAATGATTCATGCGGGACTTGAGTGCGGTATTCTTGCAAAGAAGCTTGAAGGTCTTGATGCTGTTTCATTCGGTCCGGATCTTAAGGATATTCATACGACGCGTGAAAAAATGGATTTAAAGAGCTGTGAGAGAACATATAACTATATTCTTGAAATATTGAAAAGCTTATAAAGAACGGGGGATTGCAATGGAAGTTAAGGCGGTTCGTATTGGCAGACAGGAAGCAGAGAAACTCTTTCCTGCAAGGTATCATTCTCTTTTGGAATCTGAAAATGTATTTACATTTGTTGCGTGTGAGAACGACGCTGTTGTCGGAGCATCAATCTTTCAGGTACTTCCCAAAGGTCGGGGAGAAATTGTCCTTAAGTATTTCGGTGCGAAGGATGACAATGAAGAGATAATTATTCAGATGCTTCTTTCTGCGGAACAGATTCTTGCAGAATGCGGCGGAAGGCTTCTTGTAAGCCGTGAAAACGGAGATGATGAATACCTTCTTAAACACTACGAAATTCTTAAAAACGCAGGCTTTTTGCTTACGCAGTCCGAAGGGCATTTTCTGGGGTATTATGTTCAGGATTTACTTGATACGGCTTTTTTTGACAAAATCGAGAAAATTGAGCCTTATTTCAAGAATATTTGCAGCTATTATGAACTTGACAGGACATCGAAAGCGGCCTTTGCAAGTATTGTTAAGAAGCACGGGCTTACCTTTGATGAGAGAAAAGAAGGCGGCTGTTCAAAATTCTATTTGGATAATAACAATATTCTCGGCTATATTAACATTTCAATGATAAATGATAAGGTTATGTATATTGCCGAGACATACAGAGAAGAAAGAAACGGCGATGCTGTTCTTATTCCTCTTCTTGCGCAGGTTCTAAACGATCTTACTGATTTACATGAAGATGCAATGCTTTTCTATAAATGTTATTCGGATGGGGATTATGACGGAATAAAGAAGGTTTTCGGTGAAGCTGAAACTGATGAAAGACTTTTTGAATACATGAAGAAAATCCAGTAGAAAGGAGCCCCGGTATGCTTGATAATAACTTGGTAAAAACAAAACAGATGGCTGCTAATCAGCAGGTTTTTAAGCAGGAAGAAGTGAATGATTACAGCCGGGAGATTCATGAGAATACGGAGGAAAACTCCGTTTATTCGGATAATACCGAAATTATCAAAAAACTTAATGCTAAAACGGTAAATCTGAATGAAGGGATTTCAGAAGATTTTCTGCCTGAAGAACAAAAAGAAAAGACGGATATGCAGGAGCAGACAGAAAATATTCTCGAAAATGAAGCTTTTAAGGTTAATCTCATTTCCACTGAGGAACAGCAGGCAAGAAATGCAGCAGCCGAAGAAACAATGAAGAAACTTCGTGATTCGTTAATACAAAAGAAAGGTAAAGGAGGAAAGACAAAGTCCATCCATAGAGAACGAATAACGATAGATGGCAGTGAAGATTTCGGAAGAAGGATATACCTGATTTCGGAATATCTTAAAGAGGATAATAAAGATTCGTCGAGTGCTCTTTATGAGAATTTCAAAACTTCTTTTTTGGCTTTTCAGAATGCTATTAACAGGTTTTCAACGGATACAACAGAAGAGATTCCTGAAAGAGTAGCTGCATTCAGGGCTGCTTATGATACTGCGGAGAAATATCATAACAGCAGAAAGGGTGTGTTATTCTCACCTCTTTCTACCAAAGGAAAGAACCGTCTTGATTTTGCTGCGGAAGGTCTTAAGGCACTTGATGAATATCTGAATAACAGCGCCGAGGAATTTAAGGCTGCGCTGATAAACAGAGGCTTAGCTGATATGATAAAGCCTGTTCAGAAAAAAGAAGAGCCGGAATATACAGAGAAATCTGTTGCCTACGAAGGAAATGAAAAGGTTGTTCATCTGTCAAAGAATCGGAAGGCAATTATGGAAACAGCAGAAAGAGAATACGAAGCCGCTTCCAATGAGATGACAGGTGAATTTTTCGTCAAAATGAACGGATATGTTGATTCCGGAAAGGCTTTTGAGGGTGAAAGTTCATATCAGGATATACTGGTTAAAATGAAGAAATATATAACCTCCGGAAGCCGTGATACTCAAAGAAAACTAAGCGGAGAAATCAGATTTGAGCTTGAGAAGTTTGCGGGAAACCTTGCCCTTCGAAAAAGCAAAGTTGAGGACCGGAGCGATTATCACAAAAAGGTTGAATATGAATATCTTGCAAAACTTGAAAACGAGGTAAAAAAGTTAAAGCTGTCCATGGAAGAGTTTCAGGATGGTTCTCTTTTCACTTTTCAGGATGAAATTCCGCTTTCCGAGGAACCTTCCAATATAATGTCGCGTAAAGTCGGCGCCTGGGTAAGCCGTGGTACAGAGCCTCTTTTCCCGCATGCGCCTTCTCCGTCGGATGTAAAGCAAAGCCTTCTTCTCAATAACTGCTTTATGCTTTCGTCATTAGCGGGAATTGTAGCCTCGAAGCCGGATTATATCAGGGAGTCGATGAAGGATAATAAGGACGGCACCGTTACTGTAAGATTTTATAATAACGAAGGATTGCCGCATTATGTCAGAGTTAAGAAAACAACAAGAAGTTTTGGCGTTGACCTTTATGCCAGTTCTTCAACCTGGGTTCAGATTCTTGAAAAAGCGTATGTTGTTTTCTGCAATACCTATAAGGCTGAGCATGAAACAAATGAAGTGAAAAAGAAAAAATACAAAAACGGATACTATGCCATTAATTTCGGACAGCCTGATGTTTTCCTTACTGATTTCATGGGCGAAAAATATGATGTAAGCGCAAATGATGCCCTTTTTGGAGGATCGATTTTTGATATTCAGAAAGAGCGCAGGGAAAGTGTTAAAAGAGACGGTGCATTTAAGGCTGATTACACTGAAGCCGATAATGAAATGTATTCCTATTACAAAAAGTATTTGGGTGAGAATAAGCCGCTTATTACAGGAACTGTCATATCAAACAGTTTTAAGGAAAAGAAGAATTTCGTCCTGGATCACGGAATTCGTCTTGGACATGCATATTCCGTAATCGGAGTAACCGAAAAGAAGGGCAAAAAATATGTAATTCTGAAAGATCCGTTTTCTACATTTATGCCGGAGTACGATAAAGATGGACTTTTGAAAGAAGTATCTGTGGGCGGACAAGCGATTTCATCAATGTTTGCTGCAGGAAATAAGAATATGGGTGTTTTTGAGCTTGAACTGAAAGATTACAGAGCAATGTTCAATTATATCACAGGTATGAAGGAAGAAGCCCTGAATGAACTTACCGCATTAATGAAAAAGCATGTAAAAGAGCCGGTGGGGGTGGGCGTCGAAAAAACTGTAAATAATGACGTTCAGAATTTAGATGGATTTGAAGAGCTTGATGTAAGCGAACTTGAAGGTTACAAAAAGAAAAACGACAAAAAGGTCAGTAAAACCGAAGAAACAGATAAAAAAGAAGTCGTGAACGGTTATAACGACAGCGATGGAGATGATTTCTGAAGCTTCTGAGCCGGATAGTTAAGTAAAAAACTGTTTTTGACATGTTTATTAACTAAAATTTAATGTATTTTTTTTATGGGTAATTGTGTATCATTAAAATTGCCCGAAGGAAAGATTTCCCGTTCGGGAGATCTTTTTCTTTTATATGATGATAATAATAACAATACTATTTCATAGTTTCCCCCACCGCAGTGGGATTTGATTACAAATCCCGCTGCAATATTAATTCCTCCGGTCCCTTCATTTTGATTGTCCCGGAGGTTTTTGTATCCGAAATAAGAAAACAGGAATAAGAGTCGGTTTTTGAAATAAAAAAATCAAGTTTCTTATGAAAGTCGAGTTCTTATAATCGGAGTGACGTGATTCGAACACGCGGCCTCTACCTCCCTAAGATAGCGCTCTAGCCAA